>NZ_NKHF01000079.1 GCF_002744175.1 Pseudoalteromonas piscicida | reverse complement strand
TTTCATTTTTAGTTAACTTGCTCCATAATTCCCGTTAATTTAGTTACTTACTAAATTAGGGTCATAAGTGCGCAAACATGGCTCCTAAGCTGGATGTTTGTTTATTCACAACAAACTTCTGCGCCAGTTTACGTGATTAAAACAGTAAAAAGCGTCACACCAGGATTCAATGTAATAATTACTAGTGTACGAACTACTCCCCTACTCATTAATTTAGTAAAATATGAGTTAAAACATAATTTAATAGCGACATAACAAGGAGATGTAATGCGAGAAGAAGATCGACTAGTTCCTCAGCAATTGGGGCAATATCTATACCAGCAAATATTTGAGCCATGGAGTGAAGCACGGCTTGTATTAGATTATCATGATGACAATATGCCAAGGTGCTCGGCTTTTTATTATGATACAAACATACCGAAACAAGCACATGTTATCCCTATAAGTGATGAAATTTTCGCGCTTTTTCTAACTGTGTTCGAAAATGCGACATCAAATCAGGCAGAAAACTGGCAAAAAGCGGTTTTCTCAGTACAACGAAATGGTCAATTTAGTTTGAACTTTGAAACGGCGGATAATAAAGACTAAAAGGTTCGACTCGACTACACAGGCATCATAAATAGAAAAGGCCAACGATAATGTTGGCCTTTTCTATTTAAAGTGAAATACTTTGGTTTATCGCTTTCAATGCAGCTGCGGGATTTTCTGCTTGAGTGATTGGGCGCCCTATCACTAAATAGTCACTACCTGCTCTCACTGCCTTTTCAGGTGTCATAATACGTTTTTGATCGCCAGCATCAGCACCTGCAGGTCGGATACCTGGTGTAACCAGTTTAAACTCTTCGCCGAGTTGAGCCTTTAATAGTTCAGCTTCTTGTGCAGAACAAACCACTCCATCTAAGCCTGATTCCTTCGCTAGTTTCGCAAGGTATAACACTTGCTCTTGAGGTGTCTTTTCGATACCAAGCTTTAATAGCTGACCTTGATCCATACTAGTTAATACAGTCACAGCGATAAGTAACGGCGCTTTGTCACCGTAAGCTGCCAATGCTTCTTTTGCTTTTGACATCATTTCATGACCGCCACTTGCATGAACATTTACCATCCACACTCCAAGTTCAGCTGCTGCAGTTACGGCTTTTGCAACTGTGTTTGGGATATCATGAAACTTCAGGTCTAAGAACACATCAAAATTCATATCTACCAGTTTTTTTACAAACTGAGGGCCAAAATAGGTAAACATTTCTTTACCCACTTTTAATCGGCATTCGTCAGGTGAAAGCTGAGAAACAAATGACAATGCAGCTTCTTCATTATCATAATCAAGCGCAATCAAAACCTTTTTTAAATCTTGTGTCGACATAGTTACCCTATTTGGCCAAATTAAAATCTTAATAACCGTCTAAGCCACGGCTAGGAGCAAGAGACTCCCAATGTTTGCAGGAGGGACATAACCAATACATTGTATGGCTTGTAAATCCACAGTGACCACATTGATAATTTGGCTTAGTAGCGATATATGACTTAACCAATTTATCTATTTCTTGTAGTACGTGATCTATTTTAGCATCTTTGCCACTGATGAGTTGCAGTAAATAACTAAAGCCCCTAATTGATGGTTCACGTTTTAAACTATCAGTTAGAAACTCTATTGCTTCAGAAATCTTTCCCTGACTTACCAACCTTGGCAAAATTTAATTCTTATTAGTACGCCACCTTTTTCTAATAGCTCAGACATCAGCTCAAAAAACTGCTCCTGAATGTTTAATTTAACATAACAGGATTCTAAATCTTCAAGCACTAAAGGCGCCATAAAAACAAACTGGCTCACTAGTTTACGCCAGTAGTATATGCTCTTTACATAATCATCATGTGTATAGGCATCTTTGCCCATTTCATAAAGTGGCCTAACGGTTTCATGGGCAAGTGAAGTTGCCTTTTCAAATAAACTTGGATTATTTTCCTGATCCGCTGCTTCACAATAAAAGTTTGCAATCGTTGCACAGTGAGATGATTTTTTGAATAGCTCGGGGTGTGCTTCATACATATGAACCCCTTTTCGCCAGTCTCTAGTTTGAGAATAAAGATTTAAGATTGGGTCTAGTGCCTCTTTAAAACCCGACTTTACGAGAATGACCAAATGTTCTTCAGCACTATCGAGTAACCCCGCTAATATATAGTCTTGTGCTAACTCTAAACGGCACGACTTTACCACTTCTTCGTCAAGGTTTGGCTGTTTAAGTAACAATTCGTGAATTTTTATTGCTCTATCTAACTCTCCCCGCTTTCTAAATAAAGAGGCGAGCGTTAAATAATGATCGACTGAGTCAGCAGATACTTCTAGGAGTTTGGTAAGATGTTCAAGACCTTGGTCCTCTTCTCTATCTAATAGGAACTTAAGGCCTTTACTGTATTCTGAGGTGATCTGTCTACTTTGCTCTAAGGCTTGGTTTTTTGCACTATTTTTACCCATAACATAACCGTAAGCAGCAGCTACAGGTAATAATAAAAACAGCAGCTCGATCATAACTAGCGTTCGGCTGCTTGGCTAAGCTTACTATTACTTTTTTTTAGGCGATGATTTTGCCATTTAAGCTTAGATAAAACCGACGCTGTTACAAGTAAACCAATAATTATACCAAGCGCTAAACAGATGCTCATTAAGGTTGCGAGCGGTAACTCTGCACTTGCAATTACAAAATTGACATTAACTACTTGTGGATTTTGCGTTCCAACTAAAAATGCAATCAGTATGGCAACAACAGCTAATCCCTTTTTCAATACTGCAACCAAGTTTTGCTCCGTTAGACTTAATTATTTAAGCTTTCGTTTACTCTATCGCGCAGTTCTTTGCCTGGCTTAAAGTGTGGGACATATTTACCATCCAGTTCTACTGTTTCGCCAGTTTTAGGGTTACGACCAGTACGAGGTGAACGGAAATGAAGCGAGAAACTACCAAAACCACGGATTTCAATGCGCTCCGAGTCTGATAATGAGCCAGCCATTTGTTCAAGGATTTCTTTTACCGCATTCTCTACATCTTTAACAGGAACGTGAGCGTGCTGCAGTGCAAGTTGTTCTATCAATTCAGACTTTGTCATAATGTTTCCTTAAGGGTAAAAGGAAGGGCTATATGCCCTTCCTAGTTTTAAGACTGATTAATTAGTCTTTTTGAGCATTTTTGAAAGCTGCAGCCATTGCGTTTTCGAACGCTGGCTCTTCTTTCTTAAGCTTCTCTAGAGCTTCTTTCTCTTCAGCTTCGAAGATAGCTTTAACTGATAGGCTGATAGTACGGTTCTTACGATCAACACCTACAAATTTAGCTTCAATTTCGTCACCTTCAGAAACAGCAGCAGTTGCGTCTTCAACACGCTCTTGCGCGATGTCAGCTACACGGATGTAACCTTCAACGCCTTCGCCTAGCTCTACAGTTGCGCCTTTAGCGTCAACTTCAGTCACTTTACCTTTAACAATAGCACCTTTTTTGTTGGCGTCTAGGTAGTTAGTGAATGGATCAGCGTCAATTTGCTTAACGCCTAGAGAGATACGCTCACGCTCTGGGTCAACTTGTAGAACGATAGCTGTGATTTCGTCACCTTTCTTGTACTCACGTACAGCTTCTTCGCCTGGAGTGTTCCAAGAGATGTCAGATAGGTGTACAAGACCGTCGATACCGCCTTCAAGACCGATGAAGATACCAAAGTCAGTGATTGACTTGATCTTACCAGAAACTTGGTCGCCTTTGTTGTTAAGACGAGCAAATTCTTGCCAAGGGTTAGCTTTACACTGCTTAAGACCAAGAGAAATACGACGACGCTCTTCGTCGATTTCAAGAACCATAACTTCAACAGTGTCACCTAGTGAAACCACTTTTGAAGGGTGGATGTTCTTGTTAGTCCAATCCATTTCTGAAACGTGTACTAGACCTTCAACGCCTTCTTCGATTTCAACGAAACAGCCGTAGTCAGTTAGGTTAGTTACACGACCAGTAAGCTTAGCACCTTCTGGGTAACGACCAGCGATTGCAGCCCATGGATCTTCGCCAAGTTGCTTAAGACCTAGAGAAACACGTGTTTTCTCTTTGTCGAACTTAAGTACTTTAACGTTGATTTCGTCACCTACGTTCACGATCTCTGAAGGGTGCTTAACACGCTTCCAAGCCATGTCAGTGATGTGTAGAAGACCGTCAACACCACCTAAGTCTACGAATGCACCGTAGTCAGTAAGGTTCTTAACGATACCTTTAACTTCTTGACCTTCAACAAGGTTTTGAAGTAGCTCTTCACGCTCTTGTGAGTTCTCAGACTCGATAACAGCACGACGTGAAACAACAACGTTGTTGCGCTTCTGGTCTAGCTTGATTACTTTGAACTCTAGCTCTTTACCTTCAAGGTGAGCTGTGTCGCGAACTGGACGTACATCAACAAGTGAACCAGGTAGGAATGCACGGATTGAATCAACTTCAACTGTGAAACCGCCTTTAACTTTACCGTTGATAACACCAGTAACAGTCTCTTGCTCTTCACAAGCTTTCTCAAGACGGATCCAAGCTTCGTGACGCTTAGCTTTTTCACGAGAAAGGATAGTCTCACCGAAACCGTCTTCGATTGCATCTAGTGCTACGTCTACTTCGTCGCCTACTGCAACTTCTAGTTCACCAGCAGCATTTTTGAATTGCTCTGCAGGGATTGCACTTTCAGACTTAAGGCCAGCGTCAACAAGAACAACGTTGTTCTCAATAGCGATTACTGTACCTTTAACGATTGAGCCTTGCTCAACTTCAAAACCCTGTAGGCTTTCTTCAAATAACTGCGCAAAATTTTCTGACATACTAAATACGTCTCTATAAAGTTAAATTACCAATTAGCAACCATGCTGCATGGGGTTGTTAAATAAACACTAGCTTCCTGCCTGTGTCATTAAAAAATATTACTTAGGCAAGCAACTTTTCGGAAGCTTACCTGCCACAATGGCGTCTTGAATAAAAGACATAACCTGTTCGAACACTTGCTCGGCATTATGCTCTGTTGTATCAACAACAATTGCATCGCCGGCAGGCACTAATGGGGCAACCTTGCGATTCATATCGCGATCATCGCGAGCTTTAATGTCTTCTAACAGACCACTTAGTGTAACATCATGGCCTTTTTCATTCAACTCAACAAATCGTCTGCGAGCACGTTCTTCAGCGCTTGCAGTTAAATAAATTTTGAGTTCTGCGTCAGGGAACACCACCGTTCCCATATCACGTCCATCCGCTATCAAACCAACTTCGCTTCTAAAAGCACGCTGGCGTCGCAGTAACGCTTCTCTTACACGAGGGAGTGCCGCAATTTTTGACGCTGCCGCGCCTACTTCTTCATTGCGGATGGTGTTCGTAACATCTTCACCTTCAAGTACAATTTTGCTTTTTTTAGTTTCTTTATCAATTGAAAATTGCACATCCAAATTGGCAGCGAGTGGGACTAATCCTTCCTCGTTATCTGTGGCAATTTGGTGGTGTAGTGCTGCTAAAGAAAGCACGCGATAAATCGCACCACTGTCCAACACTTCCCAATTTAATGTTTCAGCTAACAAGCGACAAACAGTTCCTTTGCCTGAACCACTTGGGCCGTCTACGGTGATCACTGGCATAGCTGCCTGCATTTAAACCTCCTAAAAATGCTCACCTGAATTTGACGGCGCATAGTATACGTCAATTTGCTGAATATATCCTTATTTACCTGTCATTTTTTGTTATATGTCAAATTATTAGTACAAGTAAAGACAGGTAACATCGGGCTTTGCGCGCAATTTGCTGACTAAAAAATATGCACAATTTTCCAACTCAAGCATGTTCTGAAGTAAATATAAGCAACATTTTTTGATGCCGAAACGATTCGGCACCAAGGTAAGATCAGTGTTGGCTAATGCTTTCTAGCACTGAAAAATAGGTAGGAAATGTTTTAGCGGTACATTTTGGATCATTGATAATGATCGGCTGGCCACCAACAGCAACCATTGAAAAACACATCGCTATCCGATGATCATTATAGGTATCGACATCAGTAAAATTAAAACGAGTAGGTGGTGTTACCTCGATATAATCATGCCCCTCTACTACCTCTGCGCCAACTTTCTTAAGCTCAGTGGCCATTGCAGCTAACCTATCGGTTTCTTTTACTCGCCAATTATAGATATTACGAATTGCTGTTTTACCGTTAGCAAATAATGCCACTGTAGCCAGTGTCATTGCTGCATCAGGGATCGCATTCGCATCTATATCTACACCATTTAGCTGGCCCTTACGGACGATGATGCGTTCGTCGTACCAATCAATTTCTGCACCAACTTGCTCCATAACGTGAGCAAACCCTATATCTCCCTGAACGCTTTGCTTCCCTACTCCTTTAATTTCTATTTCTCCACCAGCGATTGCCGCTGCGGCTATAAAGTAGGAAGCTGAAGATGCATCTCCTTCAACCATCAAGGCACCAGGCGATTGGTACTTTTGCCCTGCTTTTACCACAAAGCTTTGATAATCATTGTTTTCTACATGTACGCCAAAGTGGGCCATCACACCAATCGTGATATCGATATATGGCTTGGAAACAAGCTCTCCTTTGATTGCCACTTTGGTATCACCACTAAACAGCGGTGCAGCCATGAGTAAAGCCGTCAAAAACTGGCTTGAGATACTACCATCAATCTCTACTTCTCCACCTGCCAGCGGCTTTCCAGTTATTTTTAACGGTGGGTAATCTTTATTTTTAAGGTACTGAATATCGGCACCAAGCGCTTGCATAGCGTCCACAAGGTGGCCAATTGGTCGCTCTTCCATACGTGGTTCGCCAACCAGTTCATATTCACCAGAGACTGCTGCTAGTACCGCTGTCAAAGGCCGATAAGCAGTTCCGGCATTACCTAAAAACAAAGGCTCCGTTGGCGTAGTAAACGCCCCACCACTGCCTTTAACTATTGCCACAGTGTTATTTTCTTCTAGGGTCACTGAGACACCTAGTTGAGACAACGCCCCTAGCATATGTCGAATATCGTCACTGTCTAATAAATTAGTTACTCTTGTGGTACCCTCGCAAAGCGCAGCAAGTAATAAAATACGATTGGAAAGGCTCTTAGAGCCTGGTAGTGTGACGCTACCATTCACCGCAGTGATTGGCTTAAGCGTAAGCTGTTCCATCAACTATTCTCCTGAGCAAATTTATCCATAAATGCAACCAAGGCTTTAATCCCCTCAATTGGCATTGCATTGTAAATACTTGCTCGCATACCACCTACGAAACGATGGCCTTCTAGTGCAATTAAGCCATTTTGCTCAGCTTCTGCGAGAAACTTAGCATTCAGACTGTCATCTTTTAGCCAAAATGGTACATTCATTAATGAACGGCAGTGCGTAGCAACCTTATTTGAATAGAAATCTGAGCTATCGATGTAATCATAAAGAATGGCTGCTTTCTCTTTATTGTGGGCTTCCATTGCTTTTACACCACCTATACTTTCAAGATATTTAAATACTTCAAAAGCAAGATACCAAGCGAAGGTAGGAGGTGTGTTATACATACTCTGTTGATCAGCCTCAATGGCGTAATCGAGAATAGCTGGTCTTGGTAACCCTTCTCTTTTTAAGAGCGTTTTACGAACAATAGCGATGCTTAGACCCGAAGGACCTATATTTTTTTGTGCCCCTGCGTAAATCAAATCGAAATCATCTACATTGATTTCACGCGAAAGGATATTAGAAGACATATCAGCAACGATCGGTGCGCTCGGGTGTTTTGGTACATCAAAGATTTCAATGCCGTCTATTGTCTCATTCGGGCAATAGTGAATAAATGAAGCGTCTTCCGGTAATTTCCATTCAGATACAGGCAAGATATCAAATTGGCCGTTTTCGTCAGTGCGGATATTGATGGCATGTGTTTGGGTGAATTTTGCGCCTTCTTTAGTCGCCCCAGTAGACCAAATGCCATTTTCAACATACACGCCTGGTAAACCGTCAATATGAAGGTTTAGCGGCACAGCGGAAAAGTGACCACGGCCGCCGCCATGCATAAACAATACTTCAAATTCGTCAGAAATATTCATTAAGCGGCGTAAACTCGCTTCACATTGTTTCGCCATTTCCAGATAAGGTGCTGAACGATGGCTCACTTCCATCACAGACACCCCTAGGTTCTGCCAGTTTAGAAACTCTTTTTGCGCCTTTTTCATAACTTCTACAGGTAACATCGCAGGACCCGCGCAAAAATTATAAACGGTCATATTTTTCCTCATTCCAAATAAGCTCGTCCATCCAATTCACTGACGAATTGCTATCATATATTTGTGGATGAACAGTAAGTTGCCCGGACAAATGCCGGATAATTCGTAGCCTTAATTTATCAGGGTTCGAGCTATTGTCATAGAGGAACAGATTGAAAAAAATAACAGAAATAAAAAAAGCGACCGAAGTCGCTTTTTACAGGTAAGATTTTTTATTCTTCGGCACCGGAATCAGCTGCTGGAGCCGCTTCGCCTTCAGGTTCAACGATTTCACCTTCAGGTAAGTCCTCTACCTCAATTTCTTCGATACGTTGAAGACCGACTACTTTCTCGTCTTCCATGGTACGGATCAGAATAACGCCTTGAGTGTTTCGACCTACTGTAGAAACTTCTTTTACACGCGTTCTTACTAACGTACCGCGGTTTGAGATCAACATGATTTCATCATTGTCATCAACTTGAACCGCACCAACCACAGAGCCATTTCTTTCAGTGACTTTGATTGATACAACCCCCTGAGTTGCACGGCTCTTCGCAGGATACTCTTCAAGCGGTGTACGCTTACCGTAACCATTTTCGGTAACCGTCAAGATCGCGCCATCACCTTGAGGAACAATCAATGATACTACTTTGACGTCGTCAGGCATCTTAATACCGCGAACACCCGTCGCAGTACGACCCATAGGACGTAAAGCTAGCAGCTCTTCTCCAGTTTCAGGGTCGCGCTTCACTTCGCCAGTTTCTGAATCACGCTGCTTCTCGTTGAAACGAACCACTTTACCGTGCTCGGTGAATAACATGATGTCGTCTTCACCTGTCGTGATGTTAGCACCAATTAGGCTATCACCTTCATTTAGGTTAATAGCGATGATACCACTTGCACGTTGACGGCTGTACGCTGTCAATGGTGTCTTCTTAACGATACCGCTGGCTGTTGCCATGACGATAAATTTATCTTCTGCGTACTCACGCACTGGTAAAATAGTAGTGATACGTTCATCAGCTTCGAGTGGCAGCAAGTTAACAATAGGCTTACCGCGCGCAGCACGAGATGCCAATGGTAGTTGATACACTTTCAACCAATACAAGCGGCCTGAAGTTGAGAAACATAAAATCGTATCATGCGTATTTGCAACTAATAAACGCTCGATAAAGTCTTCATCTTTCATCTTAGTTGCTGAGCGACCTTTACCACCACGGCGCTGGGCTTCGTAGTCGCTAAGTGGCTGATACTTAACGTAGCCTTCGTGAGAAAGCGTAACCACAACATCTTCTTCGTTGATCAAATCTTCAAGGCTGATATCGTGTGCAGCCGCAGTGATCTCAGTGCGACGCTCATCACCATAAGTTTCTTTGATCTCTACTAGCTCATCACGGATCACTTCCATCAAGCGCTCTGGAGAAGAAAGGATATAAAGTAGCTCTGCGATAAGTTCAAGTAGCTCTTTGTATTCAGCAAGGATTTTTTCATGCTCAAGACCAGTAAGCTTATGTAGTCTTAGGTCTAGGATCGCTTGAGCTTGTTGTTCAGACAGATAGTATTGACCGTCACGGATCCCTAACTCTTCTGCAAGCCAGTCTGGACGTGCAACGTTTTCTTCGCCTGTACGCTCTAGCATCGACTTAACATTACCAAGTTCCCATGGGCGAGCAGTTAATGCGGCTTTCGCTTCTGCAGGCGTTGGTGACTTACGGATAAGTTCAATGATTGGGTCAATGTTTGCAAGCGCAATTGCTAAGCCTTCAAGCGTATGCGCTCTATCTCTTGCTTTGCGAAGATCAAATACAGTACGACGGGTAACCACTTCACGACGGTGGATAATAAACGCGTCTAGCATTTCTTTTAAGTTGAAACACTTAGGCTGATTGTTGTCTAGTGCAACCATATTAATACCAAACACAGTTTGCAACTGGGTTTGCGCATATAGGTTGTTAAGTACTACTTCGCCTACTTCACCACGCTTGATTTCAATGACAATACGCATACCGTCTTTGTCAGACTCGTCACGTAGTGCACTGATCCCTTCCACTTTTTTATCTTTAACAAGCTCTGCGATCTTTTCGATCAATCTCGCTTTGTTTACTTGATAAGGGATTTCGTGAACGATAATGGTTTCTTTACCGCTTTTCTCATCGACTTCAATTTCCGCTTTTGCACGGATATATATTTTACCTCGGCCCGTTTTATAGGCTTGTTCGATGCCTTTTTTACCACTAATAATAGCAGCAGTTGGGAAATCAGGACCTGGAATATAGTCGATCAATTCTTCAATGGTAATGTCTGGATTCTGGATCACAGCCAAGCAACCATTGATCACCTCAGTTAAATTGTGAGGTGGGATATTGGTAGCCATACCAACAGCGATACCGGATGAACCATTCACTAGTAGGTTTGGTATTTTTGTTGGCAAAACATCTGGGATTTGTTCTGTACCATCATAGTTTGGTACATAATCTACGGTTTCTTTCTCAAGATCCGCTAGCAACTCGTGCGCAACTTTCGCCATACGAACTTCCGTATAACGCATCGCAGCGGCAGAGTCACCATCAACAGAACCAAAGTTACCTTGTCCATCTACCAACATGTAACGTAGAGAGAAAGGTTGCGCCATACGTACAATTGTATCGTATACAGCACTGTCACCATGAGGGTGATATTTACCGATAACGTCACCAACTACACGAGCTGATTTCTTATAAGGTTTATTCCAGTCATTTTTAAGTTCGTTCATCGCGAACAATACACGACGGTGCACGGGCTTAAGGCCATCACGTACATCGGGTAAAGCACGACCAACGATTACACTCATCGCGTAATCAAGGTATGAATTTTTTAATTCATCTTCGATATTGACTGGCAGGATTTCATTGGCGAGATCAGACATTTGACTCCACTTTCCTTCAGTGTCCACCCCTTTTGTGTCACACTACAACGATATGTAGAGTTGCTTTTCTGAATATCAAATTGCTTTTATGTTGAAGTGCCAAATAAACGCGCTTCAAAAATAGCCGAATTGCCTCAGAGTACCAGCGGGGGCGTTGTTTATTATAAAATTCGTAAAGCATGCTACCACACTTTTTAGCGTTTTACAGGTGCTATTTTTATCTAATCCCCTTTATAATGCGCTCAATTCGACGAGGAAGTTTTTTATGACCGAACATCAAAATGTAGACCCTAATGAAATCGCCAAATTTGAAGAAATCGCTGAGCGTTGGTGGGATCGAGAAGGTGAATTTAAGCCATTACATGATATCAACCCACTGCGGTTAGATTTTATAAATGATAAGTGTCAAGGACTGTTCGCAAAGACGGTATTAGATGTTGGCTGTGGCGGCGGCATATTAACAGAAAGCATGGCGAAAATGGGCGCCAATGCCACCGGTATCGACATGGGACAAGAGCCGTTAAACGTCGCCAAACTGCACGCATTAGAAACCGGCGTACAAGTTAACTATCAAAAAGTGCCCGTGGAAGCGTTTGCCGAAGCGAATGGCAGCACATTTGACGTGGTTACTTGTATGGAAATGCTTGAGCATGTTCCCGATCCCGAATCAATTATTCGTTCCGTTGCCCAACTCGTTAAGCCCGGTGGCCATGTGTTTTTCTCAACCTTAAATAAGACCACAAAGGCATACTTGTTAGCCATTGTCGCCGCAGAAAAATTGTTGAAAATGGTACCTGAGGGCACTCACGAACACGATAAATTCATTCGTCCCTCTACCTTGATAGATTGGGCTGAAAAATACGACTTAAAAGTTAGAGCTGCAACTGGCATTAATTACAATCCCATCGGTAAGACATTCACGTTAACTCAAGATGTCTCAGTCAACTACATTTTGCACTTTGAGAAATTAGCATGATCCAAGCCGTATTATTCGACCTAGATGGAACCCTACTTGATACCAGCGATGATTTAGGCGCTGCATTAAATCATGTTTTAGTGGCTCATCAGATGCCCGTTGTTAGTAAGTCACAATATAGTAGCGCCATCTCTAACGGCGTTGCAGCGATGCTTGAAGTTGGCTTTGGTGATTCGTTGGCAAAATTCGATATCAAACAACTGCGCAAAGAGGTACTTGATTATTACATGGATAACCTTTCGGTCCACTCTCATTGCTTTGCCAATATTGGTGCTTTACTTGATGCTCTTGCAGCACAGGGTATCAAAGTTGGCATCATGACCAACAAACCGGAGTTTTTAACACACCCGTTACTAAAACAGATACCCGAACTTGCAAATATCGAGACAGTTGTCTGTGGTGATACGCTCTCTGTAGCTAAGCCCAACCCCGAACCGCTGCTGCTTGTAGCATCAAAACTCGGGCTAGAGCCAGAGCACTGTCTATATGTAGGTGATGCGGAACGAGATATAATTGCTGCAAAATCCGCAAAAATGTTGAGTGCGGCTGCAATGTGGGGTTTTATTCCTTCCGAGCCGGAAGCACAATCTTGGAAAGCGGATCTTTATCTTACTAACCCACTGGATGCGCTATCGCATATTTAGTGCTAGAGGGAAAATAAAACACAATATATTGTGCTTTTGCTATAATAGATACGAATTTTGTGTAGAAAAAAATCAGTTGGAATTTTTTTTTATTTTTGCTTAAAAGCATCATCTTTCGGTTGATTTTTCTTTGTGGGCAGATAAGTGGTTATTCATAGGTTAGTGGATACTTACATAAATAAATTATCCCAAACTTATCCACAATTCTACCGAAGTTGTTCTCTTGCAAATTTACGTCAACCCCACTATCTTGTGATCCCTAGCCACTAGGGCACCATATATAGTGGTGGTTTGCTAAACAATTTTTAATCGTGCGATATCAAAAGCGCGTTCCTAAGGAATACAGGCACATAACATGAACCAACAGCTATCTGTATGCAAAAGAAACGGTCGCAAAGAACCGTTAGATCTAGATAAGATCCATCGTGTCATTACATGGGCCGCAGAAGGCCTTGATAACGTCTCAGTTTCTCAGGTTGAGTTAAAGTCACACATCCAGTTTTATGACGGTATTCGTACTGGTGATATCCACGAAACGATTATTAAAGCTGCTGCTGATCTGATCTCAAAAGAATCTCCAGATTATCAGTATCTTGCTGCTCGTCTGGCTATCTTCCACCTTCGTAAAAAAGCGTATGGTTGTTTTGAGCCTCCGCATTTACACGATCACGTTGTGAAGCTAGTAGAAGATAAACGCTACGACCAGCATTTGCTTACCGATTACACCAAAGCTGAATTCGATGAGTTAAATGACTATATAGATCATAGCCGCGATATGAACTTTAGCTACGCTGCTGTAAAGCAGTTAGAAGGCAAATATTTAGTTCAAAACCGTGTGACCGGTGAAATCTACGAAAGCGCCCAGTTTTTATATGTATTGGTTGCAGCAAGCCTATTTGCAAACTACCCAAAAGAAACACGTCTAGACTACATTAAACGTTTTTACGACGCGGTTTCTACATTTAAGATTTCTTTACCTACGCCAATTATGGCAGGTGTTCGTACGCCAACACGCCAGTTTAGTTCATGTGTACTCATCGAGTGTGCTGATAGCCTAGATTCAATCAACGCGACATCGTCTGCGATTGTGAAATACGTGAGTCAACGAGCTGGTATCGGTATTAACGCAGGTCGTATTCGTGCGCTTGGTAGTCCAATCAGAAATGGCGAAGCTTACCACACAGGGTGTATTCCTTTTTATAAGCACTTCCAAACCGCTGTTAAAAGCTGTTCACAAGGTGGTGTACGTGGTGGCGCTGCTACCCTATTCTACCCGCTTTGGCACTTGGAAGTAGAAAACCTATTGGTACTGAAAAATAACCGTGGTGTTGAAGAAAACCGTGTTCGCCATCTGGATTACGGCGTACAATTTAACAAAATGATGTATAGCCGTCTTATAAAGGACGACTACATTACGTTATTTAGTCCATCGGATGTACCTGGGTTATACGACGCATTCTTTGAAGATCAAGATAAATTTGAAGCACTATATGTTAAGTACGAACAAGATGACTCTATTCGTAAGAAACGCATTAAAGCGATTGAGCTATTCTCAATGTTTGCGCAAGAACGTGCAAGCACAGGCCGTATTTATTTACAGAACGTTGACCACTGTAATACACATAGCCCGTTCGACTCTAAAGTAGCGCCAATTCGCCAGTCAAACTTATGTCTTGAAATTGCATTACCGACTAAACCACTTAGTCATGTCAATGACCCTGAAGGTGAAATTGCACTTTGTACGCTTTCTGCATTTAACTTGGGTGCAATTAAGTCTTTGGATGAGCTAGAAGAGTTAGCAGAGCTTGCAGTTCGTGCCCTTGATAACTTATTAGATTATCAAGATTACCCCGTTCCTGCGGCTTACAATGCGACTATGGGTCGTCGTACACTTGGCATTGGTGTTATCAACTTCGCGTACTATCTGGCGAAAAATGGGGTGAAATACTCTGATGGTAGTGCCAATGGTCTAACCCATAAAACATTTGAAGCAATTCAGTACTATCTGATGAAAGCTTCAAATGAGCTTGCTAAAGAGCGTGGCGCTTGTCCTAAGTTCGACGAGACAACATACTCGCAAGGGATCATGCCTATCGATACTTATAAGCGCGATCTTGATAAGGTATGTGAAGAGCCACTACACCTTGATTGGGATGCATTAAGAGCAAGCATTAAAGAGCATGGTATGCGTAACTCTACGCTGTCTGCCTTAATGCCATCTGAAACCTCGTCGCAGATCTCAAATGCAACGAACGGTATTGAGCCACCACGCGGACACATTAGTGTTAAAGCCAGTAAAGATGGCATCTTAAAACAAGTGGTGCCAGAGTATGACCGCTTAAAAGATAACTACGAGTTACTATGGGATATTCCGTCAAACGATGGTTACCTAACACTGGTAGGTATTATGCAGAAGTTCATTGACCAAACTATCTCTGCAAACACAAATTATGATCCAAGTAAGTTTGAAGCAGGTAAAGTACCTATGAAGCTATTGCTAAAAGACTTACTAACCGCATACAAACTCGGTGTTAAAACACTTTACTACCATAACACTCGTGACGGTGCGTCAGACGCTCAGGATGAATTAAAACCTGAAGCAGAAGATGATGGTTGTGAAGGCGGCGCTTGTAAGATATAACTTTTTATGCGGGTGGTCTTCACCCGCTTTTTTAGGTATTGAGTAACACATTTATGGCATATTCTACGTTTAGCAGAAATCATAACGACCAACTAAAAGAGCCGATGTTCTTCGGACAAACTGTTAATGTATCTCGCTATGACCAGCAGAAGTATCCGATCTTCGAAAAACTAATTGAGAAGCAACTATCGTTTTTTTGGCGTCCAGAAGAAGTAGACGTAAGTAAAGATAGATTGGACTTTCAAGCGCTTCCTGAGCATGAAAGACATATCTTTTTGAGCAACCTAAAATATCAAACATTGCTAGACAGTGTTCAAGGTCGCTCTCCAAACGTTGCGCTACTGCCAATCGTCTCTATCCCAGAGCTTGAAACTTGGATTGAAACTTGGGCATTTAGCGAAACGATTCACAGTCGCTCTTATACACACATTATCCGTAATGTGACGCAAAACCCTGAAGTTATCTTTGATGATATTGTTGGCAATGACAGAATTGTTGAACGAGCGGATGCTGTTACCAAGTATTATGACGAGCTGATTGAAAAGGTAAGCCTTTATAATCAGTACGGCGAAGGTAAGCACGAAATAAACGGTACGACAGTCGTTATCAACTTGTTCGAACTTAAAAAGCTCCTTTATCTTTGCATCATGTCGGTTAACATTCTTGAAGCGATCCGCTTTTATGTGAGTTTTGCATGCTCATTTGCCTTCGCAGAGCGTGAGCTGATGGAAGGTAATGCGAAAATCATCAAGCTAATCGCCCGTGATGAAGCACTGCACTTGTCTGGTACTCAGCATATTCTCAATATTATGCAAGAAGGCAAAGACGACCCAGAAATGTCGATTGTTGCAGCACAGTGCCGTGAAGAAGCAATCAATATGTTTGTTGAAGCCGCAGAGCAAGAAAAAGAATGGGCAGAATACCTCTTTAAAGATGGTTCAATGATTGGCCTGAATAAAGATATCCTGTGTCAGTATGTTGAGTATATTACTAACATTCGCATGACTGCCGTTGGCCTACCTTCACAATTTGAGACAAAATCGAACCCAATCCCTTGGATTAATGCTTGGTTGGTTTCTGATAATGTTCAAGTTGCCCCTCAGGAAGCAGAAATAAGCTCATACTTGGTCGGACAAATCGACTCTCAAGTAGACGCCTCTGACTTTGGTGATTTCGACCTGTAATGGTTGAAAAGCCCTCCTTCCTCATTCAGGTTGAGAATATTGAGAAGCCACTGGAACATGTGGCTTCTTCGTCTTCGATCCTTGAAACCTTAGAGCAAGCAAAAGTGGAAGTGCCATATCAATGTCGCGAGGGGTTTTGCGGTGCTTGTCGTGCAACACTCATTGAAGGCCAAACTCAGTATTCAAATGAGCCGTTGGCATTTGTAAGAGATGGAGAGGTATTGCTGTGTTGCAGCAAGCCTGTCAGCAATATCAAAATAAAACTTCCTTAATCGTTAACCGCAGGCAGCTATCAAAGTTAAATAAGTTTTGTAACTTGCGCTCTAATATAGTGCTCGCCGTCGGTCACACTGATGGCGCTAGTTTCAAAAATAACGTCCCAATGTAAACTTCGCGTCAGCATTTCGCATAACTCGGTTATGAAACTACTGGGTATGTTAAACACTGAAAACGACTCGATAAACTGTAACTGTGCCCTGCGCTCTTCAAACCAATGCTCACCATCTATGCAAAGCACCACAACCTTAGCGTAAAGCTTTTCGTATTTGATGATTTCATCAACCTCTAACGCGCCAATAAACAAAGCCACCTCTACTTGCTCATTGTCGTCTTCGAGCCACACATCAGGCCAGTACTTCTTGGCTACCTTGCTCCACTTTGCTGGCTTATCATAGGACAATGCACAAATTCCCAACAGCTTCATGGCAAAATGTTCACTACTTTCCTTCGCCAGCATTGCCGTTGTAAACGCTTCTTCATGATGGCTGTGGTGAAATAGATCAGCGACTTTAATCCTAGCCTTAAATACAAATGGCTTGTTCATCGGTGTCTACCTACGTGGGCTGATATATTAACTATAGTTGTAATTCTAATTTCAACAACAACTAAGTTATAGTATAACGTTATTGATTCACCCAATTTGTAGTGTTATATTATAACTCTATTGCCGACTAGGCTAACTCGTTCAGTACACAACCTAACTCGTGGTAAAATAAATATGTTTAAGCAGTCTCTTATCGCCAGCGCGTTATTTTCATTATTAGGCGCTTCTCCAGCTTATGCTGCACAGCTTACAGGTAAAGTTGTTGACGCAAATAATCAACCACTTAGCAATGCAACCATTCACCTCCATGGTAAAAGCAAATCAGTTCAATCAGACAAGAATGGACAGTTCACCATTGCTGTAGACACTGACTCCCAGTTGCATATTTCTAAGCCAAACTACAGAGACAACAGAATCAATGTAACAGAGCAACAGGGGTTTATCCGTGTTCAGCTAGAGCCTACTTCGGTAGAGACAATTGTTGTTTATTCTTCTGCATTACACAAAAATAGCATGGAGATGACATCTCCTGTGAGTGTGTTAAGTGGTGATGAGTTAAAAAATCACGCAAAGCCAACGCTTGGAGAAACATTAAAAGGGCAACCAGGTATCAATGCCAGCTACTTTGGACCTGTTAGTTCCAGCCCAATCATCCGAGGCTTAGATGGCCCTCGAGTTAAAATTACCCAAAATGGATTAGATAGTAGTGATGCTTCTCGCGTCGGCCCGGACCATGCAAATACTAATGACTCTTTAGCTGCCCAACAAATCGAAGTATTAAGGGGCCCTGCAACGCTACTCTACGGCTCTGGCGCGATTGGCGGTGTTGTAAACGTGGTAGATAACCGCATTCCAACGGATGTTATTGAACACCTACAAGGCGCAGCCGACTATAGCCACGACACCAATTCGAACACCAATACATTTGCTGTCTTACTTGAGTCTGGCTTCGATGGTTTTAATTTCCACTTTGACGGCGTAAAACGTAAAGGTGGAGATTATGAGACGCCTAATTTTGCACTTCCTCATGATGAACATGAAGACCATGACGGTCACGAAGAACACGACGAACACGGTCATGAAGATGAGCATGAAGAACATGCGCTTGAGTATGCAAGCAAAGTAGATAACACGTTTATCGATTCTGAACAGTTCAACCTCGGCACTAGCTATGTAGGCGACCATTTGACCGTCGGCTTCTCTTACGGACGTGTTGATACTGACTATGGCATTCCAGCCCATTCACATATTGGCCACGATCATGACCACGACCACGAAGAAGATGCCCATGATCATGATGAAGAAGAAGCTCATGCTCATGAAGAAGAATCTGTATTTGCAACAGTAAAACAAGACCGCTGGCAAGGCCTAGTTAACTATGCCGTGCATAGCGACTGGCTAGAGTCTATTGGTTTGCGCGTAGGTTATACCGATTATGAGCATGCTGAAATTGAAGACGGTACTGTCGGCACAGTATTTAAAAATGATACTACTGAACTACGCCTAACTGCTGAGCATCGTTTAGGACAATGGCATGGCACAGTTGGTTACCACTTCTCTGATAGTGATTATGCCGCAGATGGCGATGAAGCGTTTACGCCATCGACTAATACTAAGACCCATGCGCTGTACATCCTCGAAGAACGACGCTTCGGTGACTTCACCTTAGAATTAGGTGGTCGAGTCGAAGACTATCAATTGTCGAGTAAGGGTAACCAATTAGATGCCCATGAAGACGATGGCGACCATGACCACGAAGATGAGCACGATCATGGACATGGTGGTAATTTAGATGCTGGCTTCATTGCCTATGATCTTGATATGACAAATCTAAGTCTGTCTATTGGCGGTGTGTATGATTACGCTGATGGGCACAATGTCGCGGTTTCGTTATCTCGTTCAGAGCGTGCTCCGCTTACGGCTGAATTGCTATCAAACGGCATCCATATTGCGACAAGCACTTACGAACTTGGTCTAGGCTATGAACTAGAGGGCGACCATCTACATTTCGAGCCACAAGACATAGAACAAGAGACATCAAATAACCTAGATATCAGCTTTAGAAAGTTCTCTGGCAACTTTGGCTATACTGTTAACTTCTTCTATAACGACATTGAAAACTTCTACTATCAAGCCTTAACGGATTATATCTTCAGTCCGGAGCATGGTTTAGAGGTTGCTGATCATGAACATGAAGGTGCAGTACCTGTATTTAAGTTTGAAAGCAGCGATGCCAAATTATATGGCTTAGAGTTTGATGCTCACTATAAACTCAGTAACTATTCACGCGTTAAGGTCTTTGGTGATTCGCTCACCGCAAAACTAGATAATGACGACTACCTTCCACGTATTCCGAGTAATAAGTTAGGGGTTGATTACGAGCACAGTTACGAAAACCTAACCGCTAACTTCACTGTTACGCATTACTTTGACCAAGACAATATTGCTAGCTACGAAAGCGAAACCAAAGGTTACACACTGGTTGATATGTCATTTAATTATGACTTTGAGCTGATGGGTAACGATATGGTTGGCTATGTAAACTTAGACAACTTAACGGATGAACTGGGCTTCGTCCACAGCTCATTCATTAAAGAGCAAGCCCCATTACCAGGCCGCAACGTCAAGCTTGGGATCAGAGGCTACTTTTAATACCGATTCCTTTCTTTTATAGAAACCAAAAAGCTACCTTCTGTTGGTAGCTTTTTTATTGGGTTGCCTTATATCTTATCCTTTCTTTGACTTAAGGTAATGAAATGCTCAAAGCTAGTGGCGTTTGAGATATCTTCTATAAACGCGAGACTATTCACCCACCGAGATAAAACCCAATCGATGTCGGGGTCATTTAAGTCACGTAGTGCAAAAATAAAATCACTTGTTGATGCGCCGCTTTTCACATGTGCTACATAAAAACTACGCAAAAGATGATTGAACTTTTCTTCTCCTAGTTCATGATGCAAAAGCGCAAAAAATAATGCGCCTACGGAGTAGGCGTTAAGCCCTACTTTTCCATACTCTTCAAATGCCGTGGTTAAATATTTCGGTTGTTTAGCAAATTGTTTTTGAGCACGTTTTAGCACATCTGTCATATGTGAGCTTAAAGACGCCATTTTGTTCAAGCGTGAATCAGTTAAGTACTCTAAAAAGGTAGCCTTACCCTCATTCCAGCGCGGTGAGTAGCTTTCATTTGAGCGTGGATCCCACAAATGACTAAGTTCATGATAGAGACGAGTGACCTCTACAAACCCTTCACTGTCTTGGATAATTGCGCTAACGTCAGCTTGAGCACCAAACCCCTTTGGGATCTCTATAAAACTAAATTCACCGGTACTTTGACGTTGGCCAAACCAGTTTTCATATAAGGATATGGTTTGCTTTGCCTTTTCTATATAGTGAGTTGCATGCTTATTACCCGGTAACGTAAATAACTTAAAGCCATGCCCTTTGGTAACGGTATAAGGCGCAACCATGAAGTCCATTCTCCAAGAGGGTTTCTGGTTTTTGTATGAGTATACCCTTCGGCCTTGATTTTCTGTTACACCTATAAGGGTTCCGCCATTAGCTACAACTAAGCCATTATCCACTTCAATATCAGCAGTGTAGTTATATCGCTTTTGCCAAAATCTCGATGCGCGATTCACCTTGTCATCAGGTACTGTGATTAGCGGATAGGCGTATGCGTCCATACGAATAATAGAAAATTCAGGAGAGATATCATCTTTTATATAGCCCATGCCTGTTTCTGTATAACCCTTTATATGTCCAGAGTAATTCACAGTAAAAACTACCTCTTGCTCAGGTAGAATCGCGTCTGGCAGCAATAGCTGAATATAATTTGCCTGAAATAACGTATCATCACGATTACTCACAACGCGTTGTGTATAGTTGAGCGGCTTACCTGTTGAACTGGTAACCCCCGTAACGCTAAGCAATCTATAAAGTCTTAACGGAATTACGCTGACAGGTGATTTGCCCTGGTTTTTAGCGGTGATCGTGGCACTACCTGATAAACTGCTCGTTTGCGTATTGATGTTGAGGTCTAGGTGATAGTTAGTTGCAAATGTTTCTATGTTCTCGATGCTAGTGAGTTCACTTGCTGATACACAAAAGCAACTTAGCCACAAAAATATGCGTAGCAAATACATCGTCTATCCTTATTGTTTTTTTATTGTCCAAAGTACAATAAGTGTGAACAACTCGTTCTGCTATAGAATTTTTTTGTATGCTTGTTTTAAATCAATAAATCTGTAGTTAGCCCGTAATTATTTAACCTAAACTCGGGATGAGAAGTTAGCTAATCAACTAAAGCATACGAGCTCATAGTGCTGTTTAGACGAAAAGAAGTATTGGCCGATAACACCGCTACCACACCTGATGACGTCAAATTATCAACATCCGCGAAAACAAGATAGAAGTTTGCTATTGAATTGTTTTAACTAGGAGCAACAATTGCCATTACGCAGATTGTTACTCCAAACTCCGATTACCTAGGCTCTGGTGCCAAAAATTTTGTCACCAGCATCGCCAAGACCCGGCACGATATAACCTTTTTCATTCAAGTGGCTATCAAGAGAAGCGGTATATATTTCAACGTCAGGATGCGCTTCTTCAACCATTTTTACTCCCTCAGGTGCTGCAACAAGAACAACGGCTCGGATTTCTTTACAACCAGCCTTTTTAAGCATGTCTATTGTCGCAACCAAGGAACCACCGGTTGCAAGCATCGGGTCAATAACCAATGCAAGTCTTGCGTCTATATTACCTACCAATTTTTCAAAGTAAGGAACCGGCTCTAACGTCTCTTCGTTGCGTTGTAAACCAACGACACTTACCTTAGCCGCAGGAATAAGTTGTAAAATACCATCCAACATCCCTAGCCCTGCGCGTAAAATAGGCACTAAGGTAATTTTCTTTCCTGTTAAACGCTTTACCGTTAACTCATTGCCATCCCAAGCCGATATAACTTGGTCACTGAGGGTCAAGTCTTTCGTTGCCTCATAGGTGAGGAGGTTGCCCACTTCGGAGACAATTTCACGAAAGTTTTTAGTCGACATCCCCTGCTCTCTGAGTAATCCAAGCTTGTGTTGAACCAATGGGTGATCAATAACATGTAATGCCATGGTTATGTTTCCTTATAAACTGCTAAAGAAGTCTTCTGGTTTGTGTCTCACGGGCTTAGTACACTGTACTGTCGGTGTGCCTAGATAAAGATAGCCGACAATTTCATCTTTTTCGTCAAGCCCTAGCTGTTTTTTAACTTCAGGGCTTTGGGCAAAATAACCCGTGCGCCATACACCTGACAATCCTTGGGCAAAGGCAGCCTGTTGCATCGCTAATACGCTGCAACCAGCACTTTGAATTTGCTCAATACGTGGTACTTTTGGATGTTCTTGATAAGGCGAGACTGCAATAATCAACATCGGCGCACGCTGTGGCAACGCCTTTGCTCTATCGATAATCCGCTGTTCTTGCTGCTCTTTTAACGCTGCTTGATAATAAATCTCACCCAGCTTATCTCGGCCTTCTTCCTCTACGGTAATAAACCTAAACGGAGTTAAGCCTCCATGATCTGGCACTTTTAGCGCTGCTTTTTTGATGATCTCTAATTGTGTTGGACTCGGTCCAGGAAAAGATAAGTTACTATCTGATTGGCGTGTTAGGAGTAATTCTATTGCATCCATTAACTCGTCCCGTGTTGTGCCTTCAAAATGGGCGTGATTTAGGTGCGCTTAGTTTATCACTTCCCTTTTGATTCGACTACGCAACGTAAGTGCTTTGTATCAGCCTCCTTGCTGCAACTTCATAGCTAATAGTTTGCTTTATGCTTGTTATACCAATTCGCTTAATTAAGTAGTCTATGAGGCAAGAAAATTTTGACGCCGTTAGCGTCAAGTTTACTCCCTCAAATTGAGCAGACATTAATGTCCATTGGTATTTTCTATCACTCTTCTTACCCAATAGTCTATGCTGACGTAACGCCCTCCGCCGGTAAAAAACAACGATAATAGTAAAACAAAGTAAGTTGCCGCAAATTCAATGCCGTTATTTAAAATGACTACGTTGCCTTTTTCATACAGGTAGCTCGGCTCGCCGTGCTCAGCTACGAGCTCTTTTATGGTATCTAATCTTTCTTGTGCTGCTTTGCTGTTCTCAAGGCTAACTTTTGCTTCATCAAAGCCGAGCCACAGCGGGACGTTTGCCGCACTGGTATCTGGATTAGTCGGTGCTATCGCAAACCAGCCATTATCAAGATGAACGGTGGTGGCCGCGACCACCATAGTGATCATCAGCGGGATTGATATCAAGCGAGTCATTAAGCCAATCAGCAACAACCAACCACCTAGAAACTCCGTCCAGGCCGCTAAAAATGCCAATACGTCTGGCAATGGTAAACCCAATCCCCACTGTGTATTGCCAAACCAAGCCACCACATTAGGATCGGCCAAGAAGCGTTGCAGCGGTGTAGCTTCTGGATTCGATAGATTCAATTTGTTATACCCAGCAATGATCATCACAGGCGCTAAAATAAGCCGGATCAATAAAGGGGCCAAACCCGAAAAGTATTCTGAGATATGTTGTAAACGTCGATATGGTGTTAGAAAGTTGGCTGGCATCTAGGCTGCGGTCCATAGTTAATAAATAGATTATTAGTATAGACCGCAGATAGCTTGATGTTATTACATTAAATTTTCCGTGCTACTTGAAGTGCTTCAGCGATCGCGCGCTTGGCATCTATCGCTGCCGCAAGCTTTGCACCACCAATCACATGTTGATTTTCAGGTAGTGCTTCTTTGTCGAACAGCGAGTCATTTGAAACTTGACCAATACAGGCGATTACCGTGTCCACATCAAGCACCTGCTCTTCACCGGCAACTTTCACTGTGAGCCCGTTATTGTCAAAACTCACATATTCACACTGGGCAATTTGTTTAACCTTATGATGTTTAGCGACTGCTCTGTGGATCCAACCTGTGGTTTTGCCAAGATCTTTACCAAAACGACCCTCTGAGCGCTTCAACATATAAATAGGTCTTTGCTCTTGAGAAGGCTTAGGCTCACATTCGATCCCCCATTGTGACTTAAAGTCTGGGATCGACTGCTCACGCTGCTCGGTTAGAAACGCGACCATATCAAAACCAATACCACCTGCGCCCAATATCGCTATCTTGTTACCTAGCTCGACTTGACCCTTGATCACTTCATCATAAGCAAAAACCCGCTTGCCATCGGCACAAGCAATTTTTGACATTCTAGGGCTAACTCCAGTTGCAAACACCACATCATCGAATGACGCCGCCATTGACTCTTGGTAAGGTGTTTCTAAACAGAGCTCAACTCCTAAACGCTTAATTTCACTCACGTAAAAGTTAAGTGTGTGCTGGAAGTCTTCTTTTCCTGGGATCCGCATCGCCAAATTAAACTGACCACCAAGCTCACTTCCTTTATCGATAAGCTTAACTTGATGCCCTTTTTTAGCGAGATAATAACTGACCGACAATCCGGCAGGTCCGGCCCCGACCACAAGCACTTGTTTTTTGGTTTTGGCTTTATCAAGAGGGTAATCTAGCTCATATCCTGCTTGCGGGTTCACCAAACATGTAGCGCGCTTGCCTTTAAAAACATGGTCTAAACAGCCTTGGTTACATCCAATACAAATATTAATTTGCTCTGAGCGCTGCGCTTGGTACTTATTAAAGAAATCAGGGTCCGCAAGTAACGGGCGTGCCATCGAAATAAGATCCGCGTCTCCTGTTGCAAGTATGTCGTTGGCAAGCTCAGGAGTATTGATACGGTTTACCGCCACCACGGGAACATCGACGGCTTGTTTCAAACGATTAGACGCTTCACGGTAGGCACCCGGTGGAACCATAGAAGCAATGGTCGGTACACGCGCTTCATGCCAGCCAATCCCTGTATTGAGTATATCCACACCTGCTGCAACAAGCGCTTTGGCTTGTTGAGTGACTTCCTCTGCCGTCGAGCCATTGGGGATTAAGTCCATCACAGACAAGCGAAATACAATGATAAACTTATCGCTCACCTTAGCTCGCACAGCCTTAACGATATCCGTTGCTAAACGCATTCTATTTTCAAGACTGCCACCATACTCATCAGTACGTTTGTTTGTATGGTTAGCCATAAACTCATTAATTAAATAACCTTCCGAGCCCATGATCTCTACGCCATCATATCCGGCTTTCTCTGCTAATCTAGCTGATTTAGCAAAGTCTTTAATCGTGCCTTTGATAGCACTTAGGCTCATCGCTTTTGGCGTATAAGGATTGATTGGTGCCTTAATCGCACTCGGTGCAGTATTAAACGGATGATAGGCATAACGCCCGGCGTGTAATAACTGCAGACAAATTTTTCCGCCGTGTTTATGCACTACATCCGTATAGGCTTTGTGTTTTATAACGTCATATAGCGAGTTGAATGAAGAGGAAATCGGCGTAAGCTTACCCCTAAGGTTCGGACTATATCCTCCGGTTACTATCAGCCCTACACCGCCCTTCGCCCGCGCTTCATAAAACGCAGCAAGACGCCTTCTGTTATGCCACCCTTCTTCTAGCCCGGTATGCATTGAGCCCATTACCAAGCGATTACGCAAACTCGTATGTTTAAGTTGTAGTTCTTGTTCTAACATTTGCCGCCCCACAAAACTGGTCTTACCTGTGAACATTAACGTTTTTTTATTATTTGGCAAGTCTTAAGCTGAAAGAAATTAACGATCCATGCCTCATTGGTGATATTTCAAACATGAAAATACTTAGTTACGTTTTTCTATTATTCATGAAACTCACTCTGATATATGATAAATACATAGAGTTGTATTGAAGTTAAGCATAAGGGATCATTTTGAAACTGATAGCGAATATTTTTAAGGGCATTTGGGCCACACTAAACTTCTCCAGACGGTTGATTCTTAACCTGCTGTTTTTATTTATACTTATCGCCATTGTGATAAGTGTTGTTACGGGTGAAGATCAGGTTAAGGTTGAAGATAAAAGTGTTTTACGCTTGAATCTAAACGGGATCATAGTCGAACAATTGACATACGTGGACCCATTTGAAGCGGCGATGGGCAGTACAATTGGCAACTCAGAGCAACCTCAGGAAATCTTGTTGGACGATGTGATCGACGTTATCTCCAAAGCTGCCAAAGACGATAGGATCACGGTAATGTACCTTGACTTACAACGTCTTCACAGCGCACATCTAGACAAATTGCGAGATATTAAAGATGCGTTAGTACAGTTTAAAGCGGCTGGCAAAAAAATATACGCTCACGGTGCATATTATACTCAAGCTCAATACTACCTAGCGTCTATCGCAGACGAAGTTTCTTTACATCCATACGGTGGCGTAAATATTACTGGCTTTGGTATGTATCCACTTTATTTCAAAGAAGCATTGGACAAATTAAAAGTAACTCAACACATATTCCGTGTTGGCACATACAAATCAGCAGTTGAACCATATATCCGTAGCGATATGTCTCCAGAGGCCAAAGAATCTAACCTTGGCTGGATCAGTCCACTTTGGACGCAATACAAAAGAGAAGTTGCCGAGAATCGTGGTTTTGACATTGCCAATTTTGATGAAACATTTGCCGCAATCACCGATAAAATGGAAGCCGTTAAAGGCGATTCAGCACAATACGCAATCGACAACCAATGGGTTGATGCGCTAACTACCAATCAGGAATTTGCACAAAAGCTTATCGATGAAGTGGGATTAGATGCCAAGGGTAAATCGTTTAAGCAAGTTTCGTTTAATCAATATCTATCGACGCTTCCGCCTAAAGAATTTGCTGAAAACCCATTCACTGAAAAAGTAGCCGTGATCGTTGCTAAAGGTCAAATCTCCGACGGCAAACGTAAAGCAGGTGCAATCGGCGGCGACTCAACTGCTGCACTGCTGAAAAAAGCGCGACTAAACGATAAAGTAAAAGCGGTAGTGCTAAGAATTGATTCAGGCGGTGGCAGCATGTTTGCCTCTGAAACCATACGTAATGAAGTAGTCGCGCTAAAGGCTGCTGGTAAACCTGTGGTAGCCTCTATGGGCTCAGTTGCCGCATCAGGTGGTTATTGGATAGCAGCCTCAGCAAATGAAATTTGGGCATCGCCAAGCACCATCACAGGCTCAATTGGCGTATTTGGTATGATCATGACCTTTGAAAATGCGGCAAACTCGCTTGGTATTTATTCTGACGGTGTTGCAACAACCGAACTTAAAGGTCAATCTCCATTTAGAGGAATGGAAGGTGGTTATAAAAACCTTATTCAAATGGGCGTTGAAGACGCTTATGACAAATTCATTTCCATGGTTGCGACAGAGCGTAACATTGAAAAGTCAGCGGTTGACCAAGTTGCTCAAGGCCGCGTATGGCTAGCAACGCAAGCTCTTGATTTTGGACTTATCGATAAGCTAGGTAATAAAAACGATGCTATTGAAGCTGCTGCTAAATTGGCGAACCTAGAAATGTACGATGTGATCACGATTGAACAAGCGCTTACCGAGCAAGAGCAGTTAATGCAACAGATATTTGGTGCTTCGCTTGTTCAAAATGCAATAAGTGCAATCGTACCTGAACAATCTGTCTTTACTAGAGCAGCACTAAATACCTTAGACCAAGTAACAAAGACGGTAGAAACACAAACTCAGATGCTAGGACAACTTAATGATCCTAACCATGTTTATACCCTTTGCTTAGTGTGTAATGTGACCGCTGAGTAAACTTGATTAAGCACTGCAATTGTGATGCTGCAGTTGATATACTAAGCCCAGATTTTATTCTGGGCTTTTTTATGAAAAGAAAAAAAATATACATCGCCTATACTGGCGGTACGATTGGTATGAAACAATCCAGTCGTGGCTATGTGCCTGTTGCTGGCTACTTAACAGATACCGTAAAAAATAATGCTGAATTCACTCGTGATGAAATGCCGTTATTCGACATTCATGAATACTGCCCATTAATTGACTCCTCAGATATGTCGCCTCACCATTGGCAACAAATAGCAGATGATATTCAGTCAAAGTATCATGACTACGATGGTTTTGTGGTGCTGCATGGCACAGATACAATGGCTTATACTGCTTCTGCGCTGTCATTTATGTTTGAGAATTTAACCAAACCGGTGATTGTCACAGGCTCACAAATTCCTTTGTCTCAGCTTCGCTCTGATGGCCAAGTCAATTTATTGAATGCCATGTATTTGGCCGCCAACTACCCTATTGCTGAAGTGAGCTTGTTTTTCAACAATAAGTTATATCGTGGTAACCGAGCAATAAAAGCACATGCCGACGGTTTTGATGCCTTTGCTTCACCTAACCTTTCACCACTGGCACAAGCTGGAATAAATATCCAACTGCTCGAGGGGAAATTAAGCCCCTATGTAGAGCAAAGCCTTCAGGTCACTAAAATTTCTCCACAACCCATTGCCGTGATGCACCTGTATCCAGGTATTTCTACGGAAATCCTTAAAAACCTGATGCAAGGTGAAATGAAAGCCCTTATTTTACTCAGTTTTGGCGTTGGTAACGCACCTCAAGATACGCAATTTTTAACGGAGTTAAAAGCGATCAGCGATAGAGGCGTAGTCATCATCAACCTCACCCAATGCATACAAGGTAAAGTGAATATGGGAGGATACGCAACGGGCAATGCATTACTCAACTGCGGTGTGATCAGTGGTTATGACATGACGCTAGAGGCTTGTTTGACTAAATTGCATTATCTATTTAGCCAGCAACTTGAACTAGAAACCATTCGTCACCTCATGCAGGATAGTTTGCGCGGTGAACTCACCCGCTAACCGGTGAGTGCCAATAAAAAAGCCGCAATCAGCAGACTGCGGCTTTTATTATCAAATATACAGTTAGTTATCTAACTTTTGCTTCGATCTCGACCAAGTCGGTTAAGTGGCACGTTTCACCACTGTGGGTTTTGATCCCATGTTCACCGAAGTAATCACGCTGGGCCTGTACTAAATGGCCATTGCTCGGCGTACTCAAAGTAGCAATATACGTTTGCGTAGCAGCAAGTACAGGGAAAGACAGCCCACTTGCCACCGCTTTACCGGCAATACTACGTAGCGCAAGAGCCGGTTTTTCGAGGGTATCGATAAACTCAACACCTTGCGCAATGTCATCTAGGTAGTCGGCACGAATAATACATCCCGCACGCCAAGTTTGCAGTGTTTTGTTAAGATCAACCTTCCACTGGTGCGCACGTGAAGCGCCCTTAATAAGGGCAAGGCCTTGGCGGTAACATAATAGACTTGCAAAATAGAACGCGTCTTTTAACTCGTCTAAATCAACGTCGATTGTTTGCGTCGATTTATTCGCGTATGTCATCTCTTTTGCAGCTGGAGTATCAATGGTGTTAGTTAAGTGACGCGCCTGAACTGCAGCGACAAGCGACGGCACTGCAATGCCTAGTTCCAACGCGTTTTGCGCCGTCCAAAGGCCTGTGCCTTTGGCACCTACTTTGTTATCAATAAGATCAACTAGCGATTCACCCTGCTCTGTTTCCAAGCTAAGAATATGACTTGAGATAGCAAGAAGATAACTGTTTAGTTTGCCTTCGGACCAAGACTCGAAAATTTCAGCCACTTCTTTTGGAGAGCGACCAGTGCCGAGTCGAAGTAATTGATACACTTCGGCGAGCAACTGCATTAGGGCATATTCAATACCATTGTGGACCATTTTTACAAAGTGCCCACTAGCTGACTGCCCTACACGGGCAAAGCATGACTCATTATTGTAGCTTGCAGCCACTTTTTCGAACCAAGGTTCGATGCGCTCCCAACCACCTTCTGAGCCGCTAGCCATCATCGCAGGACCATGGCGTGCCCCTTCAGCTCCACCAGAGATGCCCATAGTGGCAAATTCGAATTTATTTTGGTATTTCAGTTTACGAGCAATACCATCTTTGTAGTTGCTATTTCCACAATCTACGATGATATCGTCTTTCTCAACTCCCGCTTCAACCAAATCGCTACAAACTTTATCTACTAGTTCACCTGCTGGAACGAGTAATAAAATCGAGCGGGGAGTCTCTAACCTTCTGATCATATCACCGAGATCAGACACTATGTGTAAGCGCTCCGCCATACCTAACGACTGTGCGCAACTTAATAATTCCGCACCTACTTCGGGGTTCTTGTCATAAGCGACTAAGGTCATCCCCTTCTCAATTAGATTTAGCGCGAGGTTTTTACCCATCACACCCAAACCAACTAATGCAACCTGCATTTAGTTTCCTCCTCGGTAACATCAAAACTTTATGCGTTCGTGTATGTGCATTATACCTGAGCGACCCTGATTGACCAGCGAGACACACTATTCACTGATTAACTTGTTGTTGGCCACAAAAGTATGACAGCTAACACAATTCACTGTATAGCAATCATAGTGGCAGCGGAGCGAATTCACCAATTGGATGATGCACCGCAAATACTCCCCTAAACTAGAAGGTAAAATATTCGAGATTGACGCCCACTGACACCGGTGTCATAATGATGACATATAGATCATATAACTTAATTCGAGTGTTAAAAAGGGTATTTGCATAATTCTTTATGCTCTAATGAGTTAAATTGTGATTTTACAATGTGAAATGTGTAAAAAAACAGCAATTACAAGTTACTTTTAACACATTCATACGTTTTTGCTTACCTTGATAAGCTTACAGGAGAATCTGATGCTTAGACGCACAAAAATCGTCGCAACACTTGGGCCAGCGACGGATAGAGATAACAACTTAGAAAAAATCATTCGTGCAGGCGCCAACGTAGTCAGACTTAACTTTTCACACGGGGTTGCTCAGGATCATAAAAACAGAGCCGAAGCCGTGCGAGAAATTGCTAACCGTTTAGGTGTAAACGTAGCGATCCTTGCCGATCTGCAAGGTCCAAAAATTCGCGTTTCAACGTTTAAAGAAGGCAAAGTATTTTTAGAAGTTGGCGCAAGATTTACACTCGACGCCAAAATGGAGCCTGGACAAGGCGATGTAGACGCTGTTGGTATAGACTACAAAGAATTACCAAACGACGTAAAACAAGGCGATTTATTGCTACTGAATGATGGTCTTATCCAACTAGTCGTAGAAGATGTACAAGGTCACTTAGTACATACGAGCGTGAAAGTGGGTGGCGTGCTATCTAACAATAAAGGGATTAACCGCCTAGGTGGTGGACTAACCGCCCCTGCATTTACAGATAAAGACAAAGAAGACTTGATCACTGCATCGCAAATCGGTGTAGATTACATTGCAGTATCTTTCCCACGCAGTGGCGATGACATGCGTTATGTAAGAGGTCTTGCAGAAAAAGCGGGATCAAACGCTCAACTACTTGCAAAGATTGAACGTGCTGAAGCGGTTGAAACCGTCGAAGCCATTGACGATATCGTTCTTGCTTCTGATGCTGTAATGGTTGCTCGTGGTGATTTAGGTGTTGAAATCGGTGATGCTGCGCTAGTAGGTAAACAGAAGCAGATTATCAGCCGCGCTCGTTCATTAAACCGTACGGTTATCACCGCCACGCAAATGATGGAGTCAATGATTGATAACCCAATGCCAACCCGCGCTGAGGTGATGGATGTAGCAAACGCGGTACTAGATGGCACCGATGCGGTAATGCTATCAGCAGAAACCGCGGCTGGTGATTATCCAGAGCAAACGGTTGCAGCGATGGCTCGAGTTTGTTTGGGCGCGGAATCTCAGCCGCAAATCCATATCTCTAAACACCGTCTTGATAGCCGTTTTGCAGATACCTGTGAAACCATCGCGTTATCAGCAATGTATGCGGCGAACCACCTTGATTCGGTGAAAGCGATCGTTGCATTAACAGAGTCAGGCAACACGGCAAAACTAATGTCACGCATCAGTTCTGGTTTGCCTATCTATGCACTTTCTCGTCATCAATCGACATTGGGTCAAGCGTCATTATATCGCGGTGTGTATCCAGTAAGATTCGATTCAACACAGTGCTCAGATGACACCACGGTTAGAGAAGCGCTAGATACTCTAGTTGCAGCTGGTTCACTGGAAAAAGGTGACACAGTGATCATCACCCATGGTGACAAGATGGAAACTATCGGTGCCAGTAACACACTAAAAATCGTCACGGTATAAAGTCAACTACGAACTAGGTAGCCACGCTGCCTAGTTCTTCTTTCCTTAGCAATACCGCTGTTGTGATCGCACTAAAAAATACACTATAAAGCAGGGAAACAGTGCAAATCACTCGGCTTGAGTCTCAATCACCTTGCTTATTAGCTCGCTAATGCCGCTTTCACTTTATCTCTGTAGCTCCGGCTTACTTTTAGCTCTTGACCATTTTCAAGTACTAATAAATATTCACCACTGCTTTGAGTCACTAGTTTGCTGATTTGCTTAGTGTTTACGATGGCGGAGCGATGTACACGTACAAACAATGTCGGGTCTAATTCTTGTTCTAAGTCTTTCATTGTCTTGCGTAAGATATGTGTTTGACCATCGCTGCAATGTAGGCACATATAATCGCCAGCCGCATCAACCCACTGGATAGACGCCGTAGAGACACGAATGATCTCACCTTGCTCCTTTACAGCCAGTGATTCTGGAAACTTTTTATCTTCGATTGTGTCTCCTGTTGCTAATTTCTTAAGGATTTCTTCACAGTTATTACCAGTGATCCCTGCAACAAAGCTGGCTAGCTTTTTCTTATGCGCATTGTCTTGTTGTGTTTTTAAATAGCTTTGCACTTTTTCCACCGCCTGTTTTAGTCTGTTGTCATCAACGGGTTTTAAAATGTAATCTAGCGCATGGATTTCAAATGCTTTAACAGCATACTGGTCAAACGCAGTTACAAATACGATAGCAGGCAATGGTTTTACACTTTCACTCAATGCTCTGGCCACTTCAAAACCATTCATATTCGGCATTTGAATGTCCAGAAAGACTAGATCTATATCCTCTGATTTACACAGATCAATAGCTTGTTGACCACTGCCACACAATTCTACGACTTCGATTTCAGTAAAATCTCTTAACCTTACCGCTAAGCCTTTTCTTGCTAGCGGTTCATCATCTACAATTAGTGTTCTTATTTTGCTCATTACTTCTTCGCCCTTTCATATGGAACGCGAATGTTTACCTTTAAACCCGATGGCTCATTATCTGAGAGCACAAATGAATAGTTATTCTCATACAAGGTTTTCAGGCGATCTTTGGTATTCGCTAAACCCACTCCCTGTGCACTTTTTAGTTGCCCGTCTTCAAGTTCGGCGCCAGGGCCATTATCTCCTACCTCTAAGAGTAGTTCCTTTGCAAACACCTGTGCTTTAATTTCAATTTTTCCGCCATGCTCAATATGAGCAATAGCGTATTTAATGCTGTTCTCAATCAGCGGTTGCAGAATTAAGCTAGGCACAAGCGCTTGTTCGGCTTCCTCGGTAACATCCATCTCTATGGATAGTCTCTCATCGAAACGAACTTTTTCAATTTCTAGATACAGTTTGAGTGCATGAAGCTCTTGTTCAAGCGGCACTTTTTTAATGGGATCTGTGTTCAGTGTATGCCTTAAAAAGTCACTGAGTCTTGATACCATTTGGTTTGCATCTTTGTTTTCTTCAACCAAGATCAATGTTGAAATCGCATTTAAGGTATTAAACAGAAAATGCGGGTTAAGCTGGTAACGCAGCATTTTTAATTGCGCTTCATGCGCCATCGTGTTTGCTTTTAACGCTTTTTGTCGCTCGCTTTGTAACAGCTGGTAGTACTTAATTCCAAAATATAAGCCACTCCAACACAGTATGATATAAACCGAGTCTAACCCTTGCTGCAAATAATAAAACCACTCGTCAGGGCGATAACCATGACGATAGATTTCCCAGTGATTGAATTTTTGTACTACAGCCCACAAAGTACCGGTAAGGTAAGAGGCAGTGAAAACAACCAATATCAACACCACTGGGCTGGCATTCCAAATTTTTCGATATAGATAGCGCAGCGGTACTGTCATCAAACAACCAGCATAGGCATTTAATGCAATAACGAACACATAAATGTCACGCATTTCAAATACTTTAGAGCCAATGTAATTCACCAGCGCATAGCCCAGCCAACCGGCTATTTGTAATACCCAGAAAAATCTCTGCCTGTTATCAACCAGTGATTGCCACTTCAAAATGATTATACCTCTTCTATCTTAACTGGATTATATCTCAGCTCGTCGTCGTTATTCACTGCTGATGGTCTCAGTTTTTACACGCCCTGCCGCAAATAAAAAAAGACACCGCAGTGCCTTTTTTCGAAATAAATTAACAAGTTAATTTATATGAGCATCATGCTTAGTGCATCCTTAAGCTAGCTTGTCAGATGCTACTTTGTAGGTAGGATCAGCTTGACCATCTAACTCAACCAAGTCTTTTGCCTTTTCAAGCAGTACTTTACAATCCTGACTCAGGTGGCGTAGATGAAGTGTTTTACCCGCTTTTTTGTAGCGCTCTGCTAGTCCATCGATCGCTTCAATCGCGCTGTGATCGGCAACTCGACTATATTTGAACTCAACAATAATATCGTCAGGGTCGTTATTTACATCAAACAGATCGGCAAAGTTTTTCACTGAGCCAAAGAACAATGGACCGTGCAATTCATATACTTTTGAGCCCTGTTCATCGATATAGTTATTGGTGTAAATATGTTTAGCATGTTCCCATGCAAACACCAAAGCAGACACAATCACGCCCACGCAAACCGCGATAGCAAGATCTGTCACCACAGTCACACCGGATACTAGAACTATCACAAAAGCATCGGATTTAGGGATCTTTCTTATCAATCTAAAACTAGACCACTCGAACGTACCCAAAACAACCATGAACATAACGCCCACTAGCGCGGCTAATGGGATCATTTCAATTAAGCTCGCTGCAAATAGGATAAACACTAATAATAGCAACGCGGCTGTGATCCCAGACAAGCGACTGCGCCCGCCAGAGTTAATGTTGATCATTGACTGCCCAATCATGGCACAACCACCCATAGCACCGAACACACCACAAGTTACGTTTGCCGCACCCTGGCCGATACACTCACGATTACTATGACCACGTGTTTCTGTGATCTCATCAATTAGCGTTAGTGTTAGCAAAGACTCGATTAAGCCAATCGCGGCTAACACTAATGCGTATGGGAAAATAATTTTAAGTGTTTCAAGTGTCCAAGGCACATCTGGAATATGGAAAGCTGGGAATCCGCCTGCGATAGTCGCATCTGCATTTCCAGACATATCTTTAAGATAATCTAGTACATTTCTAGCGTCTAAATCGAGACCAATCACGATTCCTGTTACCACCAAGATAGCAGCAAGACTCGAAGGAATAGCGGTTGTTAACTTAGGTAAAAACTGAATAATTGCCATTGTTAGCGCAACCAATCCACACATAATATACAGCGTTTCACCCTGCATCCAAGTGAGGTTACCTTGTTCATCAAGGACTTTAAACTGACCAAGTTGTGCGAGGAAAATCACAATTGCTAGACCGTTTACAAAGCCAAGCATAACGGGGTGAGGCACCATTCGAATAAACTTACCGAGTTTAAATATACCGGCTAGTATCTGCAAAAAGCCCATCAATAAGACGGTTGCAAACAGATATTCAACACCATGCTCTATCACTAAGCTAACCATCACCACTGCAAGGGCGCCGGTTGCACCAGAAATCATACCCGGTCTGCCACCGAAGATTGAGGTGATAAGACCTACAATGAATGCCGCATATAAACCAACCAGTGGGTCGACTTGCGCAACAAAAGCAAAAGCTACAGCCTCTGGCACCAACGCCAGTGCAACTGTTAGCCCAGATAGTACATCGTTTTTAGCAGAGCTTGGCGCTTTGCTGATCAGATTAAACATCTATTTCCTCTGGTCTGAATTGACAATGAACACAAAGGCTGCGGATTCTAGCAAAAAGCAGCAATTTAAACAAATAGCAGACAAGATAGGCCGCTAAAACAAATTGATAGTACAAGCAGATTTAACGCTGTAGTAAAGGATAACAACGACGAAAGCACAAGCTGTTATTCCAAGTTCAGATTACTTTATACCAATTAGCTTAATTAAGTGCTCTATGTTGAGGCGAGAGAATCTTGTCGATAACACCGCAAAAATTTTGCTATTTAGCTGTTCTAAATGAGAAATTTTTAACGCAGTTAGCGTCAGATTTGCTCCTTCAAATTGAGCAAGTATTAAGACTAATTGGTATTAGTATAGAACAGTGACAGCTGGATGATAGGACGGATAATAGATGACAGCTGTCTGTTCATTGTAAGCCAACAAACAGACAGTGATACCGCATTAAAGTGGCAAAGAAGTACTGCGTTTTACGCAAGTCATCGTTACGTTTGAATGAACCTCTTGGACAAATTCAAGGTTAAGAAGGTTGTCTCGAACAAACTGCTCATAGCCTTCAATCCCTTTTGAAATAATGCGCAACATAAAGTCCATGGTCCCAGCCATTGAATAACATTCTGTCACTTCATCGTAACTCAAGATGAGTTTTTCAAATTCAGCAAGATTATTCCGGCCATGGTTCGACAAACGAACGTGTGCATAAACCAGCATATCAAATCCGAGTTTCTTCTCGTCTAGCAAGGCGACTTTACCTTTGATATAACCATCTTGCTCTAATTTAGCGATGCGTCGCCAACAAGGTGACTGAGAAAGTCCTACTTTATCTGCAATTTCAGCGGTAGAAAGACTTGCGTCTTGCTGTAACAATGCCAAGATCTGGCGGTCTACTTGGTTTAATGACATATCTATTCTAGTTTATTTAGCACATTAGCTTATAAGGCCAATGTTGATTATTATTCCCTGAAGCATAGTAGACTAACTTCGCGCTTATGCATACTATGCAAGGTCCCCTATTCTACCCAAATCGGCCACTCATAAAAGGGTTTGTCGCCTTTTCAAAGCCAATTGACGTGTTTTCACCATGGCCCGAATGTACAATGACCTCATCAGGCAAAGTAAACAATTTATTTTCAATAGATTGTTTTAATTGCGCTGCATCCCCTTTAGGGAAATCGGTGCGGCCAACAGAGCCTTTAAACAAGACATCTCCCACGATTACTTGCTGTGAAACCGGTTCATAAAAAACAACATGTCCTGGTGTATGACCTGGGCAGTGTCTCACTTCCAAATCAAGATGACCCACTTTAACGTTATCACCATCATTTAGCCACTTTGATGGTAAAAATGACGCATGGTTGGCAAAGCCAAACATCTGTGATTGCATCGGTAGTGCCTCAAGCCAAAATCGGTCCCCCTCATGAGGGCCAATGATCTCAATGCCAAAGTGCTCGCCTAACGCGGTGCTGGCACCTACGTGATCAAGATGGGCATGGGTGAGCAATATCATTGTTGGCTCAAGACCCTCAGCCGTTAACCTTGCGATAATCTTTTCCGGCTCGCCACCTGGGTCAACAATTGCTGCGGCTTTACTTTGCGGGCACACTAATACCCGACAATTTTGCATAAATGGAGTAACTGGTATCGTCAGCACTTGCATGGTTATTTCGCTCCAAATGCCATCAAAATTGGATATTTTAAATAAGCGTTATCATAAAATGGCGTTCGTGCATAAAGCCAGTCCATTCTCGCTTTTGGATCATTGGCAAACTTTTTGTCTTCACGTATTTTTTTATCAAAAGCCAAAGCCATTGCCGGGTTTTGTTTTAACATTGTTCTAGCAAACGGTTCAAGCGCATAATTTTCAACATATTCTGTGCGCTGAAAAATCGTATTGAACTCTCCCCAAGCAAAAAATGAGTCCGGTGCTTCTGGGTGTAATAGGTGAGTCGCCAACTCTCCAGATTGTTGTGATGTTTCCACTTTATACCAGCCACTTAAATCGACTTTCTCTTCCAGTGGATGAATATCAAACGACGCTTTTACCCTAAACCGCCCTTCAAAAGGCATAGTGTCAAATTGGTAGTCGTTCACTTTTGCTTGGCTAACATGTTCAACAACTGACGACTCTGGCAGTTTTTCCACCTCAATACCATGCAGCTTAAGCTTTTCTATGACATGCGGATATGCCGGTGGAATATAAAACTGTTCAGGAACATTTACGGTTTTTGTAACTTCCTTTTGCCAATAAATGGGAAGTTTTTGGTATTCTACCGGCTCACCTAAATATTTGGCCTCTACGTGGCCAGATAAAGCACTTTCGAACTGTTTGTACTTTATTCCTTTGAACTGGATATGATCAGGTGTTTTGGCGTAACTACGCTCTACCACTAATTTTTTAGGCGTAAACTCAGCTTCTTTTTTCACGGCCTCACGTAACGCACCAATATTGTTAGTTAGGCTCTTAATCACCCCATCCATAAACACGTAGGTTCCTAAAACCCGCTGTTTGTATGGCTTTAATGAATGGTTTTCAACCAGTATCGTTGGCAGGCCTTTTAAATCACCCCATCCGTTCGAGAACCTTGGTGTTGCAACCCAACCCGCAAGACCTTTTTTAAAGTCTCGCTTATCCATTACAAATACCAGAGGGCCAGGAATGTGCCCTTGGGCACTCAGCTCTGCGTTTATTTCTGGAGTCAGCTGATTTTCTAGCACCTCAGCAATAGCTGGTGACTCGCTAGCAAAGCTTGGGTTGAAACCATAGGTAACATCATATTGATAGTCCGCACCATCAGTCACATGTACGTCAATATAAAGGTCTGGATTATAGGCATTAATAACGCCCATTACCGCTTTAACCCCTGGGGTGTCTAATTTAGTGTAGTCGCGATTAAGGTTTAGGTTACTGCCATTGGTTCTAAAACCCATGACCCTTGGGCCACGTTGATTGATGCGGTTATACTCACCGCGTCTTTCATGACCATCAACATTCAAAATCGGAATAAACAGCAAATTCACTTTGGTTAAGATATCTCGACGCTTGCCCGTTGCAATGTCGCGAAGCAACATAAACATGGCATCTTTACCATCTATTTCACCAGCATGAATGCCCGCTTGAACCAATATAGTTGGTTTACCGTTATTGATGACCTTAGATTTTTCGCCTCCTTGCTCGGTTGCCACAATCATTTTAATCGCACGATTGCTATCGCTAAATCCTATCGTCTCTAATTTAAACTGAGTAGGATTAGCCGCGACCAAGCGGTCAACAAATGCCATGGTGTCAGCATAGCTAGGAGAGTCTACTCCCCCGCTAAGCTCGAAATCTGTCGTCAAAGGACCTTGTTGTTGTAATAATTGTTCGCTGTTCCCCTGCCATTCCATTAATGGCGGCAAATGACCATTCATACCTAGCATTGCAGTAAGCATAATAATGCTGGAACTCATCATAATTCTCTATTCCTCTGCTTTTATCCGCCAATTATATCAATATTTTATCTATCGGCTTACAATGTGCGGTGATTCAACAAAAATTTGCAGTTAATCGCAGATAACAATCACTTTAGGGACCAAATGAGCGTACAAAAATCGATTTTAATCACTGGCTGTTCAACCGGAATTGGTTATTACTGTGCATTGCAGTTGTCAAAAGCTGGATTTCAGGTCATCGCATCAGTTAGAAATGCAAAAGACTTGAATAAGTTTGAGGGCACAAACATTCATTGCATCTTGTTAGATCTGGTTTGTGAACAAAGTATCAAAGATGGCTTTGAGCAAGCTCTTGCCATCGCAAACGGGCGATTAGACGCGCTATTTAACAACGGTGCCTACGGTCAACCCGGAGCGGTAGAAGATTTGCCTACCGAAGTGCTGAGAAAACAATTTGAAGTTAACTTTTTCGGCTGGCATACCTTAACTTGTCTGGCCGTGGCACAAATGCGTAAACAAGGTGCTGGACGAATCATTCACAACTCTTCAGTGCTCGGACTAGTCGCCTTACCTTATCGTGGTGCGTATAACGCCAGTAAATTTGCATTGGAGGGATTAACCGACACCTTACGTATGGAGCTGAGCAACAGCAATATTCAAGTCAGTTTAATCGAGCCCGGTCCAATCGTGTCAAAGTTTAGGGAAAACGCTAAAGCGGCCTTTTTACAGCATATTGACCACGCAAACAGTGCACATCAAAAAGAATATCAGGCACAGCTTAACCGTTTAGGCGCTGAAGATGCACCGCAAAAGTTTACCTTGGGACCAGATGCTGTCTATAAAGTATTGCTTCATGCACTCACAGCCCCTCGCCCGAAAGCAAGGTATTACGTAACGTTTCCAACATATTTGATGGGCTATTTAAAACGCCTACTAAGCAGTCGGATGTTAGACAAGGTATTGATGAAGAATCGATAGCCAATCGCTTAGAAACTAAAAAAGGAGCCAGAGGCTCCTTTTCAATACAAAAGTTAGTACTAAGACTAACTCATGCTCTGCTTATTAAGCAGCTAGACCGTCTTTTGCTTTAGCAACTAGTGCTGCGAAAGCTACTTGGTCGTATACTGCGATATCAGCTAGGATCTTACGATCGATTTCAATCGATGACTTTTTAAGGCCATTGATGAAACGGCTGTAAGAAAGACCGTTTTGACGTGCAGCTGCGTTGATACGCGCAATCCAAAGTTGACGGAAAGTACGTTTCTTAGCACGACGGTCACGGTAAGCATATTGACCAGCTTTAGTTACCGCTTGGAAAGCTACGCGGTAAACGCGTGAACGCGCTCCATAGTAACCTTTAGCTTGCTTTAATACTTTTTTGTGACGTGCACGTGCTACTACGCCGCGTTTAACTCTTGCCATTTCTGATATCCTCTATTAAGCGAATGGTAACATACGATCGATTAGGCCTAGGTCATTCTTATGAACCATAGACTTAGCACGAAGGTGTAATTTACGCTTTGAAGACTTCTTAGTCAGAATGTGACGAAGATGCGACTGTTTACGCTTGTAACCGCCTGAAGCAGTCTTTTTGAAGCGCTTTGCAGCACCTCTGTGTGATTTTAGCTTATAAGCCATTTGCAATAACTCCGAATGATATTGCTTAACACTATGTAAGTAGGCGGAGATAAACTCACTTGCAGGCCTAACTTACTACCTAAAACCGGTGAAGGATCAATACCTTACTTTAAAACCGGATAACGCAGGTGGCCGAAGCACTTGGAACCTGCGTTAAATTCGATGCGTATTATGCCGAGATTAAGACTTTTTAGCAATAGGTGCCATCATCATTATCATCTGACGGCCTTCTACTTTCTTCGGGAATGACTCTACAGATGCAATGTCTTCCAACTCAGTCTTGATACGGTTTAACAGGTCGATACCAATTTCTTGGTGTGCCATTTCACGACCACGGAAGCGAATAGTGACTTTAGCTTTGTCGCCACCTTCCAAGAACTTGCGAAGGCTACGAAGCTTAACTTGGTAATCACCAATATCTGTACCAGGGCGGAATTTAACTTCCTTAACCTGAATTTGCTTTTGCTTTTTCTTTTGTTCTTTTTGGATTTTTGCTTTTTCAAAAAGGAACTTACCGTAGTCCATCACTTTACAAACTGGTGGTTCTGCATTTGGGCTGATCTCAACTAGATCTAAGCCTGCTTCATCCGCCATGTTTTGTGCGTCTCTTGTTGAGACAATGCCAGCCTGCTCGCCTTCAGCGTCAATTAAGCGAACCTCTTTCGCTGTAATCTCTTCGTTAATACGATTTTTCTGAGCGTTATTTTGCCCTTTTTTGCCGCCTCTAATGGTACGTTCCTCCAAAAAATTCAAAAGTAAATGCGTGTACCAGAAAAAGTAAAGTACACGCAAGTTTATATTTATAGTCGATTTTTAATCTCTTCGCTAACTTTCGCGATGAAATCGTCAACCGAGAATTTACCTAAATCTTCACCAGTACGGGTTCTGACTGCAACTTCTTGTTGCTCAACTTCTTTGTCACCCACAACTAGCAAATAAGGTATACGTTTTAAAGTATGCTCGCGGATTTTAAAACCAATCTTCTCATTTCTCAAGTCAGCGCAAGCTCTTATTCCAAGTTTATTTAACTTTTGTACAACTTCGTGAACATAATCGGCTTGTTTGTCCGTGATATTCATGATCACAACTTGCTTTGGTGCAAGCCAAGTTGGGAACTGACCAGCGTATTCTTCCGTTAAGATACCAATGAAGCGCTCTAGTGAGCCTAGAATTGCTCGGTGGATCATAACAGGCGTTTTACGCTCGTTGTTTTCCGCAACATATGTTGCACCTAAACGGCCTGGTAATGCAAAGTCTAATTGCACTGTACCACATTGCCATGCACGTTCTAAACAGTCATACAGGGTAAATTCAATCTTAGGACCGTAAAACGCTCCTTCCCCTGGTAAATATTCGAACTCGATGTCATTGGCTTTCAAAGCATCTGCAAGTGCTGCTTCTGCTTTGTCCCACATTTCATCTTCACCGATACGTTTTTCAGGACGCGTCGATAATTTAACAACGATCTTCTCGAAGCCAAAAGTTGAGTACGTATCATACACCATTTTGATACATGCTGATACTTCGTCCATAATCTGTTCTTCTGTACAGAATACGTGCGCATCGTCTTGTGTAAATCCACGAACACGCATCAAACCATGTAGTGCACCCGATGGCTCATTACGGTGACAACAACCAAACTCAGCCATACGTAATGGTAAATCACGGTATGATTTTAAGCCTTGGTTGAAAATTTGTACGTGACCTGGACAGTTCATTGGTTTAATCGCGTATTCACGCTTCTCAGACTCCGTAGTGAACATCGCGTCTGAGTATTTATCCCAGTGACCTGATTTTTCCCACAGACCACGGTCCATCATCAACGGACCTTTTACTTCTTCGTATTGGTATTCACGTAGCTTTTCGCGTACGAAGTCTTCTAGCTCACGGTAAATGCTCCAACCATCGTTGTGCCAAAATACCATGCCTGGCGCTTCTTCTTGCCAGTGCCATAAATCTAATGCTTTACCAATTTTACGATGGTCGCGCTTTTCAGCTTCTTCCAAACGCTTCAGGTAGGCTTTTAATTGCTTTTTGTCTGCCCACGCGGTGCCGTAGATACGTTGCAACATTTTGTTTTCTGAGTTGCCACGCCAGTAAGCACCAGCCACTTTCATAATTTTAAAGTGCTGACAGAATTTCATATTTGGCACGTGTGGACCACGACACATATCTACATATTCTTCGTGATGATATAAACCTGGACGGTCATCTTTTGCGATATTTTCGTCTAAGATTTCCATTTTGTAGGTTTCACCACGAGCTTCGAATGCATCGCGAGCTTCTTGCCAGCTCACCTTTTTCTTCACTACATCGTAGTTGGTCTTAGCAAGTTCCAACATACGCTTTTCAATTGCTTCAAGATCTTCTTGAGTCAATGAATGGTCAAGGTCAACATCATAATAGAAGCCATTGTCGATGGTCGGACCAATCGCCATTTTTGCTTCAGGAAATAACTGTTTTACAGCGTGACCAATTAAGTGCGCACAAGAGTGACGAATAATTTCTAGGCCGTCATCATCTTTTGCAGTGATGATTTCAAGTGCTGAATCGCTTTCAATAATGTCACAAGCGTCAACACGAACACCATTTACACGGCCAGCAATAGTGGCTTTTGCAAGGCCTGGGCCGATGTCTTGAGCGACTTCTAGAGTAGTGACTGGGTTTTCAAAAATACGCTGACTGCCGTCAGGGAGAGTAATAACTGGCATGATAAATCCTATTTACAGTGGTGACACCTACAATGCATCACATGTATATAATTAATTTTAAAGTGTGCCTATCAACGCTTTTACGAATAAGCATTGTCTTGCGTAATCATCGCGGCTCATCCGAGGACTTCAGGATAAGAGTCACTATTCTCGCGTGTTACTTGGCGAAGTGCAAGCCTAGAGCTAAAATTAATATACTAATTTGTAAAAAGTATTTTGGGATTTGTTGTGGCAAAAAAGCGTTATCGGTTTGCAACCTTTAATCTATTAAATTTTGCGGCCCCACCCTATTCGTTCTATCAGCTTCATGAGCACTATAACGAAACTCAGTGGCAGACTAAAACCCAGTTTATTACTGGGCTAATTCAGCATATTAATCCCGATGTGATCGTGTTTCAGGAAGTCTTTACGCCAGATAGCCTGCAAATGATATGCGAAGACCTAGGACTGGTTCATTTTGCAACGGTTGACTCTCCAAGCCCAGATCATGTGTATCCTTCTGTGCTATTTAAACCTGTAGTCGCCATCGCATCCAAGTTACCTTTTAAGTCGTTTGCCCCCTTAGAGCCTTGCCCAGAGCTGCTTGAATACCTAAACAACCAGCATCAATTTAGGTTTAACCGTACACCGATAAAATGTAAATTCGATATTCCAGGGTTTGGCTTACTCGCTTGCTATGCTGTCCACTTGAAGTCTCAGCGCGTTCATTCCATGGCCCATATGCTCGGCGAATCGCATCAGGACGACCCATTACTCACCTTGCTCCACGAAACCGTGGGTACGATGCAGTCCCAAATATCTCGTTCACTTGAAGCTTCTATCATTTATTACGACGCGCTTAAAACACAACGAGAAAAACAAGCCGCCACATTGGTAATGGGAGATTTTAATGATGCACTTGAAAGCCCAGCACTTTCTTTTATGACCCAAGCATTTCCTCCTGTTATCGCCCATAACGGTTTCGATAGTGTGGGACTGTTTGACAGCTTTTTTTACGCTGACAACAGCCATCAAAGCAAGCCTCCCAGCCACTATTATCAAGGTCAAGGCAACGTGCTTGACTATATTCTGTGTTCAAAGGAATTTAATCCAAACTGCGAATCACCAAATGTAAAATCGCTCCATTACCATAGTTTTGATGCACACTTAGATCCAAAGCGTGTGGATGAAGATATTTGTTATTCTGACCATGCAGCGATAGCAATAGAAATAACACTGTGAGATAATTCAATTTTTGCATAATCTGGACACGAAAATGAGAACACTTGGGGTTGAAATTTCAGGCAGCGAAGCGCTACTTTGCTTGCTAACGAAAGAAGATGATGTTTTTGATATTAGAGACATTCGCCAGCGCCGTTTTACCTTAGGCAACCAAGGGGCAGAACTTGAAGAAATGCGCAAGTTCCAATTCGACTTTGCAAAACTAGTAGAAGATTACGGTGTCGACTCGATAGCTATCCGCCAGCGTCCACACAAAGGTAAATTTGCAGGAAGCGCAGCAGGATTCAAAATGGAAGCTGCGATCCAGCTTATTGCAGATGTTGACGTGCAATTGCTATCGGGCACCGAAGTAAAAGAGCAATTAAAAAGAAACCCTATCCCTGTTGATTATGAAGATACGGGCTTGAAGAAATTTCAAGAGCAAGCTTTTATCAATGCCTACGTCTACATTCTTCGAAAAACATACGGCAAAGATGAGTAAAGCAACCAGTTAATTTGTAAAAGGCCAGAAACGAAACCGTTACTGGCCTTTTTTATTTTTATCACAAAAGAGCAGCCACTCTTCACGCTTCTGTAATTTTGGTTTATTGCCCTAGTAACGAGGTTCTGCGCGCGCCCTTGGCGCCGTTATGCTTTGCGATCCCCTGCGCGAAATAAGAAAACAAGTTAATTGGCTGATGTCTTAAGGTGTAATAAGAGAGCAAGTGCCGCGGTTAGCTCACAGCTTTTAGTCTATATTTGTATGGCTGCAATGAGCGAGTAAGAGACAGCCGCCAATATTACCTTTATTCTGCAAAGCGGCCGTTCAGCCAGCTTATTTGTGCCCCGAAATGGGTATTAAATACAATTTTAATCTGTTAAAAAACCTAACACAAATTAGCCTCATATGAATGCGGGGCTCACAAATCACTCAATTTTACCGCTAAATCTACATGAGAATTATGGCATACAGCAACGTTTATATTTCTTGCCTCTGCCGCATGGGCAAGGCGTATTTCTTCCCACTTTTCTAAGCTTTTTATGCGGTTTCATATCACCAGCTTTATAAACAAAGTGAAGCGTTATATCAGGGTATTTAGATTCAAAATGGTGAGCTAGTTTTTAACGGCTATTTCATTGAATTCCTTATGTGTATCAAGTCCGATAAAAAGTATGCTATGTTTGTTCATGCTAGCCTCTGCTGTTTAGTTATTTGACAAACTAATTATGGCTCTGGCTTTGAATTAAGCTACCCCACGAAAGCGGGGCTAGCACCGTGTGAGAGTCATTATGTCTAAGGAGAAAAACAGAAATGAAGGAAATACTCGTTCTTGTGGTTGCAATTGGATTTTTGGGCGGTTGCGCCTCCAATGTTCGAAATGAAGTCAATCGTTACGAACACGAAATATCAAGCAGCAGGAATAACATCGCCATATTGGAATCAAAAATAGCGAGAGAGAATGAAAATATTGAGAACTACAAATCAAGCATATCCAAGTCGAATAATTCGATACGTGATAACAAACAAAACATAGAAAGAGCACGAATCGGGATTTCACGATCAAAAGCCTACTTGTCTTCTCATTCTGATGTTTTCATTAATGGTCAATGTATAAGGCCTGATTTTGGTCCAAAACCAACACCATATTGCAGTAGTCGATCGGAGGCTAAAGAACATGCGCTTGCATTTTGTTCGATGTCTGCCGGATGTGATGCGGCAATGCTACTTGCTAGCGACGAATTGGATACATTTTCAAAAAGATTTCTGGCTAGCGAAGCTTGCTCAAGAGCAGTTCACGAATTAAGAAATGAAGGTTATGCTCCAGATTCAACTGCGGTAAATGCTTTAGAGGCATTGTCTGATACCGGTTGTAGTAATGAAAGTGATGGTTTTTTTGCGTTTTTAGGGAAAGTCAGTGGCTGCATAATGAGTGCATCAATCAAACTAGCCAAAATTCAATCTTATGTAAATTGCACTGAGCGAAAGGCTAACTCTTGCTATTCAAGCTATACAGACTGGCTGGGGGCGCCAGAAAACCGTGAGCGAGAGTGTTTGGAAAATTTTGGCAACATAGACACATACGCTAATGCTATCCTGAAGTATGAGAGGCAGATTGCCGAGAATGAGCGCTCCATAAGGAGCAAAAAGCAAAATATCAAAAGCAGCTCGGATTCTATAGCTCAAGCAGAGCAAGAATTAGCACGAGAAAGAGAGAGAAACTCTAAATATAATCGATTACTTGCGGAAAGAAAGAAAACCCTTGCTTATAAACTCTACGGCAAATAATGCATGGTTTTTCGTGTTTATCTAGCTAGGTG
>NZ_NKHF01000067.1 GCF_002744175.1 Pseudoalteromonas piscicida | reverse complement strand
ATGGATATGTATTTTGGTTACAACTTCCGGGTTGGTGATGTAAAAGGGACCAAGGAGAGTATTGTTGAGTTTGAGCAAATTGCCCAAAACGCTTCTTCCGCCGAAGAGAAAGAGCGCTATGCTCAGGCGGCAAAACAGCTAAAAACAGAAGTTTTGCCACAGATGGAAAAAGAGATGGAGCAGCTGGGCAAGCAGCTTGGGCTCAACGCTGGTCAAATAGGCACCGAAATAGAACTAGATGGTGACTCCCTATCAAATTTAGCTATTAAAAAGGACCGGTATGGGGGGCTTTCTGCTGTAACTCCCTATGAAACTGGGAGTTTTGATCACAATAAAATATAAAGGATTAATTTATATTTAATAAGGTTTGCTGGTTTCAGCACTGGTCTTAAGTAGCTCAGCGATGGCAAACACCTGTGTCACTATCGAAAATGATACGAGCGGCTACGACGTTAAGCTGACTAGCAATGATGCTGAGTCTTCTCGATACACTCCCGCACCACTGGCAACACTTGCCTGCAAAAACTCAAGATCGTTTTGGTGTGCTGAGCAACTATCCAAGTGTTGTTCGCATTGTTGACCTTGAGTATCAGTTTGCCGATAGCAGCATTGCGCCTCGTTGTCATTTCAGGTTGGTGGTCATGAAGGATTACCGTAGTGGCAAAATTGGTGCCGCAAAAAGTGATTGCTGAAAATGAGGGTGGATCATACCGTGATCGTGCTATCTGCTCAGGAAAGCTCAACTCTTTTGATCTGAATAATGGTGATGCGGCGGTTACTTTCTCTATCAATCGTAGAAAGTACTAACTACAAGGGGGTTGCCAGGTAGCAGCCCCGCTTTAGGTTTGCACAGTCATTATATTGGCAGCCAAAACCAAATTGAATTGGCTTGATTAACGTTCTTCAAAAATGGAACAATGACACCTATCACTACGTTTCAGTATTAAAACTTAAGTGATATTTTTAGAACACACTCATTTGAGGTGGGTGTCAGCGATCTATTAATAGTAGGGAGTTTTTCTGTGCAAGCAAATAACGAATCTATCCAGTTGGCAAAAGAGTACTTGGAAGCTGTTCTTACAAAAGATTATGAGAATGTAGAAAAGTTTATTGAAGTTTCTGCATACACAAAAAATCACGAATTGACTCTATCTGATTTTATTGAAATACGCTTTGAAAAAGGGCATCTAAATAAAGAAAGTAAGGCTGAATTCAAAAATAAATTTATTGCAATGGGAATCCCAGAAGAAGATCTATCCGAATGGTTGGTTGGAGATTTGGTCAAATATTTTTTCGTTGATTATTATCAACTCTATACTGGCTCATTATCTGGCGTTACCACGGAAAGTATTAAGTATCTTAGCAAGGTAGAGGATAATGAGTTAGTACATATTTTATTTAACATCGAGCAAAGTATTGAATTAGATGAAGAGTACCCACTGAAGCAAAAGTATAGTGAAATTAGAACTGTTACAATCAAAAAATATAAAAACAAGCCGATAATAGTTCCTCCAAGTAGCGTTAAAGCTCACGTTGAAATTACGTTGTTCGGCTTAGTTGAAATGGATTGGAAAAGTGCTAACAAGCCAAGTCAGGAGGATTCGTAAATAGGAAATCGATAACACCCAATACCTATTTGCACCGAAGCTGGGAATTTGACTAACAAATCAAAACTTACTCACCTTTAGCTCTTCCCTTCAGTTTTGACGGTGATTTCCCGTACCATTTTATACAAACCTTATTCAGCGCACTTTGCTCTGTAAAACCAAGCGCGTCTACAATATCGAGCAATCTAGTGTTGCCAATGAGTTGCTCAAATCTGTGCTTTCGCTCTTGGTCGAGTAAAGCTCTAAAGCTAGTGTGTTGTGTTTTTAGCTTACGCTGCATCGAACGCACACTCATGTTTAATGCCTTAGCCATACTTGCTTGGTTGACTCCAGCCAGTGAGTGCTTTGCCGCCAGTAAATTGGCAACACGCGCTTTTAAATCATGATTATCACAGAGCGCTGATACGCTTTTAGCAACCGCTTGCTCAATATGTTCGTGCATTAGGCTGTCGACGGTAGCGACTGGCATGGTAAGAAAGTCTAACGGAAACAACAGTGCATTGTCAGAGCAGTTTTGTGAAACGGGGCAGCCAAACCACGTTTGCAAACGCTGCAATTCTGAGTCACACACGCTAAAGCTAAGCTGGAGTTGGTTAGGCGATAAAGTTGATCGCAAAAGCTGCCTTGCAGCGCTCACCCAAGCGGTCATATTGCGCAAAATGGCTTGCTTACCCAGCGAGGTTTTTGGTTGCCAAGTTAACCTGGCATTGTCGCTATCACTTGTGAATACGGCGAGGCCAATATCGGCGACAATGGCGTCGTAATGCAATAATGAGGTTATAGCCTGCTGCAAGTCTTTACTGGTTTCGACCAAGTAACCAAGCGCTCCATAGTCATGCAACTGAATGGCTTTACCCAGTTCAAAACCAATTGAGGGATCGCCGCTCAGCTCCCGCCCTACCTCAAGCAACCGCTCATACTCAATGAGTGTTACACGTTCAGGCCGTGACGCTACTAGCTCAGCAAACTCGCCTTGCAGTCTCTTGTCATCGGTAAAATGGTGATGGAGATATACCCACGCACTATAAAAATATACAAACGAAGTGGAGTGCATTGCAGTTCCTTTTGTCGTATTTGGACAAATTGTTGGCGCAGTTTGGCAGGATTGTCAATGACTAACCCGCTACGCTTGTACATATAAAGTACCAAAGCTTTGGCTAAAGAAGGAGCTGTATATGATTGATGTATCGCTAATTTTGCTGGCACTCAGTCCCGTCTTTTTACTTTGTGTTGCCTGGGAATATATTAAGCATCGCGCATACTATGATTGGCGAGACTCAATACTCAATGCCCTACTTGCGTTGCTCCATCAAGGTAGCGACGCGCTGGCTTTGCTTGTGCTGATGCCGCTCTTTTACTGGCTTCATCAATTTGCCTTATTCACAATCGAACTCAATCTCTTCACTTTGCTCTTTGGGTTTATCTTGCAAGATTTTTTATATTACTGGTTTCACCGGGCATCACATTGTATTCACTGGCTTTGGAGTGCACACGTAGTACATCACAGTTCGAAAAACATGAATTTTACCACCGCATTTCGCCAAAGCTTGCTATACCCTATTGTCGGTATGTGGCTGTTCTGGCTGCCTATGATACTTATTGGATTTACCCCAACCTTGGTATTTGCCATCGTCGCAATCAACTTGGCTTTTCAATTTTTTGTCCATACACAAACGGTTAATAGGTTAGGAGTGGTTGAGCGGATCTTTAATACGCCTTCCCACCATAGAGTCCATCACGCCAGTAATCCTGACTATATAGATAAAAACTTTGCTGGGGTGCTGATCATTTGGGATAAGCTTTTTGGCACCTTTGTTGAGGAGCGTGAGGACATCACAATTTGTTATGGAATAAGAGGTGCGGCACCAAAGCAGACCCCTTTAGAGGTTAACTTTGCTCAGTGGCGTCATATGTTCCACTGCTTTTCACAAGCAAACACCTTAAAGAGCAAATGGTTGGCGCTATTTGGTTACCCAACCCACTTACCCGAAAAGCCTAAGAATACAGCTTCAGTCAAGCCCTAGTGCGTTATTTATACCGCTCGGCCTTTTCTACAAGCGCTTGGCAGTACATTCTTAGTTTATCGCGCAGCACTCTCACGCTTGGGTTGATCATTTGCTTTGACGGGCAGATCAACCACAGCGGCTTACATTCAACGCGGTAGTCATTTAATATACTTTGCACCACGCCTTGCTCTAGTTGGTCTGCAACATCTATCGCGGATCGCAATGAAATACCCGCACCTTGCGCACACCAGCGCTTTACCACATCCGCATCATTACTGGTTCTACGCCCTTTAAGCACCACTTTGTAAGTTTGTTCATTTTTCGTCAGTTTCCACGTATCAAACTTACTGCCTCTGATCAAAAAGAATAGCCCTTGATGCTCGCTTAATTCCTCATGATCCTTTGGCGTGCCCTGTTTTTCTAAGTACTCCGTAGAGGCACAAAGTAGCAGTGGCACATCACAGATTTTAAAGCCGTAGAAGCTACTGTCTTCAGGCGCACCATAGCGCAGCGCAATATCAACACCGTCACGATAGAAGTCGAGATTGTGATCATTAAGAATAAGTTTCAGGGCAAGTTTAGGGTATTCATCCAGTAATTCGTCTAGCCACGGCAACAAAATATTACGACCAAAATCTGACGGTGCGGTTAACCTTAGCTCACCGTCAATTTCGTTGTCGTTATCAAGCACCTGTTTTTTGCCATTATCCAAAAGTGCCAGTGCCTGCTCGCAAATTGGCAAGTAAGTTTCACCTTGCTTTGATAACCTTAAGCTGCGCGTAGAGCGCACAAAGAGTTGAAAGCCAAGTTGTTTTTCCACCCGCTTTATCGCCGCGCTCGCCGTGGCAACCTGCATATCTAACTGCGCCGCTGCCGCACTAATATTGCCAAGCTGAGCCGTTTTCATCACGACGATTAAATCTTGTGTATTCATTTTCAAAAAATTTTTGAAACTATTTAGCTCATTATCATCTTTTTATTGATTATGTAAAACCCTATTATCTCTTGAAAGCAATTTTAGGAGTCTGATATGTACACATTACGCGATGCAATCAACAATCGTTATTCCACAAAGGCCTTTGATCCTGATAAAAAAATTAGTGATTCAGATATTGAACTACTTAAGCAAGTGCTAAGGCTGAGCCCATCTAGTACCAACGTTCAGCCATGGCATTTTGTTATCGCAAGTACAGAGGCTGGCAAAAATCGAGTGGCTAAAAGCACACAAGAGAATTACAAATTTAATGAAGCCAAAGTACTTAACGCGTCACATGTTATTGTATTTGCAGCTAAACAAAATATCGATGATGCACATTTAGATAAAGTGCTAGCTAAAGAAAGCGTCGATGGCCGATTTGAAAAAGGCTCTGAAATCGAAGCACAAATGAACAATGGCCGTCGTTACTTTGTTGGTTTAAATCAAACTAGCGATGAAGCAATCAAAGCATGGACTGGCAAACAAGTTTACTTAAACTTGGGGCAATTCCTACTGAGCACGGCACTTTTGGGAATAGATTCTGTACCAATTGAGGGTTTTGATGCTGAGATCCTAGGTAAGGAATTGGGGTTAACGGCACAAGGTTTCGACCCGTTAGCGTTGGTTGCACTTGGCTATAAAGATGAAAACGACTTTAATGCCAAGCTGCCTAAGTCTCGTTTGGCCATTGAAGAAATCATTACTGATCTCTAAAAACATTGCGCACTTTGGCACTGAAAACTTCCCATATGACTCAGTGCCAACCCATTTACCCGCTTTAAATACTGTCTCCAGCTACGCTAATGTAAACCAACGTGAATGAAACAACTTATTCACAAATCAAGCTCATCCCAATTTGAACAAAACTTATCCATACTTTTCAACAACATTACATTTATCTGAAATTATTAGTAATTTTATTTTAGCTTCCTTTTTGTTACTACTTGAAAAATTCTACTTGAAACATCGAATATTATATTGTTAATTAAAAGTGAAGAGAAAATTAATCCTCTCTGACAATAAAATGACAACATGTACACTCCTCCTTGTGTGACTATCACAAAAAGAAAGGAAGAGACCTCAACAGGAAGAAACTATGAAATTACTATCACGTACACTATCTACAGGCCTGCTTGCTGCTGCAATCTCTGCTTCGCTCAACGCTCAAGCAATGAATAAAAACCTTACAGTCAGCGTAGATGTTGACACGAAAAGAAATGGCGATGTGATTGCGACCCTCAATATCACGAACCAAGGGAAGGGAAACCAAAAAATATTGAGCTGGTACACCGACCTTGAAGAAGAGCATATTTTTAAAATTACCCGTGATGGTAAAGAGGTTAACTTTTTCGGCCCCCACTACAAACGCCCGGCACCAACAGAAGCAGACTTCATCAAACTAAAGTCAGGCGAAACATTAACCAAATCATTTGAGCTTTCAGGACTGTATGACTTAAGTCAGCCAGGCAACTATGAAATAAGCTATGATGTTGAGTCTTTTGATCTTTTCGGAAAAAAAGAGGTACAAAAGATAGACCGTAAAATGATGGGTCAGCAATCATTACAACACCAAACTGTGGCGGAACTGAGCTCTAATTCAGTTAGTCTTTGGCTCGAAGGCGTTGCAATGAGCAAAGGAAATGTTCAAGTTAATGCGAAACCAGGCTCGGGCGCAGCTGACTGTAGCGACGGTACTTGTTTTACAGGTCGTTGTAGCAACAGCGAAAAAACCAGTATTTTATCTGCATTGAATGCCGCAGACCAAATTACCAATAATTCAGTTGCCTATCTTAACAGCCACTCAGCCAGTAACCCATCAACGCGTTACCAAACGTGGTTTGGCACAGCGACGAATAGCCGCTACGCTACGGTAAAATCTAACTTCAACGCTATTAATGATGCTATCGATAACCAAGATCTCACGTTCGATTGTAGCTGTAACAAATCTTACTTTGCCTATGTATACCCAAACCAGCCTTATAAAGTCTACTTATGCCGCGCATTCTGGAGCGCAAACGAGTTAGGAACAGATTCACGAGCAGGCACCATCGTCCACGAGTTAAGTCACTTTAATGCTGTCGCGGGTACTGATGATATCGTTTATGGACAATCTGGAGCGAAAAGCCTTGCGATTTCCAACCCAAATCAAGCGATTCAAAATGCCGATAGCCATGAATACTTTGCAGAAAATACCCCGTACCAAAACTAATCCTTAACGTTCCCCTGAACCCGTATCGAAGTTGAGCATAATATCAACTTCGATACTATTCACAGCGATTTCAGCTAACATGAAATATACTGACTAACTTTATATACTTTATAGGGATTTTCATGAATTGGGCTATTGTTGCGCTGTGCGGGTTTGTCCTACTGGCTACCTTGTTACCTCTTGTTAAGCACCCACACTGGAGTGTCAGAGCGATGGAGTTTCCAAGGTTACAGTTAGCATCAATAGCGGCAAGTTTGCTTCTACTTATCCTCTGGTATATGGAGATTAATGGCTTAACCGTCATCTTGCTTCTAAGCATAACCTGTTGTTTGTGTTTCCAGTTATGGTGGATTTTGCCTTACACTCCCTTGTGGCCTGTTGAGATCAAACCAGCAACAACAACCCCCCATACCATCAGTTTACTCACTGCCAATGTACTGCAAGGCAATCGTCAATTTGCACTGCTGCTAGAGCAAGTCAGAACTCTACAGCCCGACATTCTGGTCACACTTGAAAGCGATGATATATGGCAACAACAACTAGACTCTCTAGTAGATATACTGCCGTATAGTGTAAAGTGTCCGCAGTCAAATTTGTATGGCATGCACGTCTATTCTCGCTACCCACTAGATGATGCATCCTGTGAGTATATTGTTGAGGAAGGCGTCCCCTCAATACACGCAAAACTCACTCTCGCACCGAACATGGTTATTCAAACTCACTTTTTGCATCCGGCCCCTCCTAGCCCGACCGAAAACAAAACAGCCATAGAGCGTGATGCTGAATTAGTGGTGGTCGCCAAACGGGTCGCAAAACAGTCATTACCAACCATAGTCACGGGGGATTTAAACGACGTGGCATGGTCCCCAACCACTCGGTTATTCAGGAAAATAAGCGGACTATTGGACCCTCGAGTTGGACGAGGCATGTTTAATACTTTTCATGCCGATTACCCATTTGCCAGATGGCCTTTGGATCACTTGTTTTCTAGCCATCACTTCACCGTGGTTGATATTAAGCGGCTAGCGAATATAGGCTCAGATCACTTTGCACTCTTCGCGAAACTGGCGTTCGAACCTGTGCAAAATGAGCGCAAATCAGGTCTTGATTTAAAACAAAAAGATCTTAGTCGCAGTGAAGAAATACTGGAACATGCAGAGGAAAAACCAAACTGTAAATTAACCTAAACTCAGGGTAAGAATCTTGTCGGGGATCATGCTTGCATGTCTAGTACAAGCCAAGACATACAAACGCGGTAGGTGGTAAAACTGGTGGCCAAAAAGGCCACCTTTATTCGCACCGAAGGGATCACTTAAGCGAGTGGATCCAAGTATTAATATCTTCTTCCACTAGCACCATTGGTCTTGCGCCTTTTAGCAAGATCACATCATGGAAAGCCTTGATATCAAACTTATTACCCAACTCCTGTTTCGCATGCTCTCTTAGTTCAACGAGTTTAAGCATACCTAATTTGTAACCTAGCGCTTGCCCAGGCCACGCGATGTAACGGTCAATAGCAGAGACAACATCACTCATCGCAGTCCCGGTAGCATCTGCAAAGTATTTTATCGCTTGATCTCTCGTCCATTTTTTATAATGAAGGCCTGTATCGACAACCAATCGAGCCGCACGGTACGCTTCCGCCTGCAAACGCCCTAAATCACCAAAAGGATCATCTTTATACATGCCCATCTCATATGCTAATAGTTCTGAGTACAATGCCCACCCTTCTACATACCCGTTAAATGAAGCATTTTGTCGCATTAAGCCGATTTCAGTTTGCAGCATATTAAGTGCAATCTGGAAGTGGTGTCCTGGCACCGCCTCATGGTAAGTCAGGGTTTTCATGCCAAAACTAGGCACTGCTTTCATGTCCTTCAGATTAATAGAAAATACCCCAGGACGGCTACCATCAAGAGAAGGTCCATTGTAGTATCCACCAGGTGCTCCTGCTTCAACAGCTTTTGGAATACGCTTCACCTCAACAGGCTGTGGTGGAATAGTTGAGAAATACTCTGGCGCCTTTTGCAAAATCGTCCCTATCTCTGCGCGCAGAAAAGATAGCAACGCTTCGCGCCCTTCATCCGAATCAGCATACAAGAAGCGAGACTCCTCATTTAGCTGCTTCATGCGATCACCAACCGAGCCTTCAGCGTAGCCATTTTGCTTAAGGATTTCGTCCATTCGCTTGGAAATACGCTCAACTTCAGCCAATCCAACTTGGTGAATTTGCTCCGCGCTCATATCAGAGTCTGCAAGATAAGTGATCTCGTGTTGATAGAAAGCTTCACCGTTAGGCTGTGCCCAAATACCAACATGTTCGGGAGCTTTACGCTCTAAATCATGCATAATCGCAGACACATTTTTAAATTCAGGGTACAGCTTCTGCTCGACGATAGTTGTTGCTTGTGCAACATAATCCGCAATCGACTTTTCATCCATGCCTTCGATGTCTGCCAGCTTATCTTTAAATGAAGAAACCAGTGGATGTTCAGCTCCACTTGGTGCAGTAAAATTATCTAAATAACCAAGTGTATTTGGAAAAAGTACTTTAGGTAAAATCACCCCTTTTTTCGCATCGGCTTTGACCTTACTCGCTACTTGCTTGGTCACCTCAACAAAAGCTGCCAACCTTGCCAAGTAGTCTTTAGCGTCTTGCTCGCTTTCAACCGCATGCTGATCTTTGAGTACATTAGGAATATCAAGCAACGGGCCTGATAGCTGATTCACCACGTACGGAAGATGTCCACCCCATGTATCAATATAGCCAGCAGAGAAGCCTTTATCACCAGCATAGTAGCGTGCAATCACTTCATTCACTTTAAGGTGTAACAAGTCATCTGGCTGTGTGGTGGTAGACTGTAACTGTTTTAGCTTGTCCGCAGCCGCATTCATATCAACCTGCAGCGCTTGCATACCAACTAAAGAGTAGTCAGGAAGACGGCTTGAATAATTTCCGTATTCACTGGTAGGTAATTTAAGAGAAGTGGCTAGGGCTGGCTGATGGTTAATAAATTGCTTGGTATATTGGTCAACGACTTTATTTATCTCGGTACGGGTCGTTGTCGACTGACCTGCTTGAACAACGGAAGAAGTTTCTGTTACCGGTTTATCTTGCGCACACCCACTCAGTCCAAGCACCACAGAAAGTGCCACCATGCTTATTTTATTCATTATTACGCCACTCCGTTATAATTATTGTCATAGAAATAGGGTCAGTTTAATATCAATTTGCTTAACTAATTGATCTATTGTCAGGCGAGAAACTCTGCCGATAACACCAGAATGCTCTGGCTAGATAAGGAAATAACTTAATGTAATTTAAAAGCAATTAGTTAGCTTTTTCCTTATCCAAGCCTCAGGTTAGATAGTAAACTGATATAAACTGTGTGGTCGCTTTCTCTAGGAAATCAATATACCGCTTTGGATAATTACGGCTATGATAGAGCGCGAACACCATGATTGTTGTGCCTATACACTTAACATATTTACGTCATGGTTACAGCTATTAAAGGCAAAACAGCATCAGATAGCTTTTCAGCTCTCTAGCAACATGACTTCCGGCTTTTTAACAGTCTCAGTCATGGTATCTGAAATTAATCGGCGTACTCGTCCAGATGATTTATCGAATAAAAAGCAAGGGTGTGCTTTTTGCTCTAGCTGCAAGCTAATCGTGATGCTTAAACTTTTTGGTAACGCTTGTGCAAGCGCATCTTTTGAAGCTTCCGTGTACAAGACTGTTTCGGAGGTAAACTGATAAAACTGCTGAAATGTGAGGCCGCAATGTTCTCCACGCTGTAAGTCATGTCTAAATTCATATTGATAAAGCTTGCTACCGCAGCCTGGGCCAAAATAGTTAGTCGTCAACGCAGTAAAATTATAGTCTCGTAACAGCGGTAAAAAGCAGGTAAGACTCCCTCGTTTAGGTGTGGGGTGCCAGATTTGCGCGCATACTCTAAAAAACGGTTGTTTATTCTGGTACAAAACGTATAAATCGTCGTTATCTACCAGCCCCCTAGCAAGATGTTTATAGTTCCCACTGCCGGCGACTTGTGCTGCTAAAAATTGTTTATTTTGCCCTAGCCTATACAGCATTTCGGCAAGTAGCCGCAACGTATTATCGTCTAGGCAATCAGGTCCGGTGTATAAGCTCGTGACACAATTAATGAAATCATCAAAGCTAATTGCACCATGGCTATAAAAGTTATCAAATTGGTATGCCATATCTCTTCCTTGTTAACCTGGGTTCTGGTTTATTAGTCTCTATTTTTTATCAGGTAGACACTTGCAAGGCTCCTGTTGCAAACTACTCTACCTTTACTCAATCCTCTATTAAAACTAATCCAGACTGACGATATAGCAACAAAATAATTACAAATTTAATGAAAGGTCATTGATCACTATTAGTGAGATTGGAGTGATTATCGGAATTAGAGCTTTTGCATTAGTCAATGCAGCGTCTAAACGTGAGTAGGAGTAATAAAAGTGACACAAAAAACATGCGTTAATCAGCAAAGGAGTACCTTAACGCACACGAACCAATATACGCCTTAGCGTGGGCTTGCTTTACCTTTGAGCTAACTTATCAAGCAAAATAACAATAGGGGCGACTTACTTTTGTTTAAGTCGAGACAAAACTTCATCTTGCTCAAATGCTTCTACTTGTTCGGTTTGTGTTGATACGCCATGGGCATCCGTTGTGAGTGTTAAGATAACAAACAACAAAGTCATGGCAGCAAATATCATATTGACGGTTTTACCCAAAAAGCGTGTTTTTAACATCACGACCTCTCCTCGGCTCTCTTCTCTATAAGCTTAGTCGAAATCGTGAATAAAAAGGTTTAATAGTAATTGAATTAATTCTCTAATCAATTTTAAGAATTAAATACCGTATCACCTTCGCTAAAAATCCTTTTAAAACAGCTAAATAACCTGAGCTTCGGATAATTACTTAGTCACATTTTCTTGATACGCTTGGGTGCCCCAAAGTGGCACGGTCGATAAACTATGCTTAAAACTGCCTGAGGTTTCCTTTGTGGTATACGCCAAGTACATCAAAGTCTGGTTTTTTGCATCAAAGATCCTTCTCACTTTCATTGATTTAAAAAATACGCTTTTTGACTTTTTAAACACCACTTCACCAGAATCACTTTTATCAATATTGGCAAGCATCGCGGGCGTTATTTCACTGGTTTGGCGACAAGAAATTGAACTGTCACTGGGGTCTGAGAAGCTCAGGTCGTCTTCTACACTCGCCACATGACAAGTTACTCCCGTGACAACAGGGTCAACCATTGAGTCTAATTTTATATCTTTGAGCGTAAATAAACCGAGTGACACATCTCCAACTTCACTGTCAGAGCACCCCATTAATGTACAAGATGCCAACAATGCAAACATCAGCTTTTTCATTGTTTTTCCTTAAGATTATCGATGTATAAAAGAAGGTTATAGCGCTAATACTCTAAGCTATTTAAAAAATTTCGCAAATCAAACTATCACTCACATAAATAAACACCCACAAAAACAAAATAATTATTCACTTTATGAGAATAAACATGTTAGCATGCGCGGAAATTTCATGATGGTAAAGCGCAGAAATATATGACTTAGCCTACCATCTGCTGTATGAAATTCTCTCTAAGTCTCGTATCAAGATGCACTCCAGTGCATAGATACCCAACTATCAAGATTGAAATTTCGTCACGTATAAACTTGTTAATTAAGGTCCCATATTTCATGAGTAAGCGCCACCCAAGCTTAGTCGCACTCGCTGTGAGCTCGAGCTTTTTTTCTATTAATCCAGTACAAGCCGAAACCAACATCGCTCAAGAAAAATCAATTGAGCGTATTCAAGTGACGGCTACGCGACGCGCAGGGACGGTTCAAGAAGCACCGTTAAACATTACAGCGGTCGACAGTGACGTGATGCGTGAGCAAAATATTGGTGACCTAGAAGATGTGGCTCGATGGGTGCCTGGCCTCACAATCACGGAACAAGGCGGCCGTGAAGGCTCGCCTATTATTGTACGAGGACTGAATACCAATTCATCAGAGCGAGCGTCTGACTCAGGCACAGTGGCAACTTACTTAGGTGAAATCCCAATTAATGTTGACCTGCGTTTAACCGATATTGAGCGCGTTGAAGTGTTAATTGGTCCACAAGGGACACTCTATGGTGCTGGCACCTTAGGTGGAGCAATCAGAACAATGCTTAAAGCACCGGTCCTTGATATTGTTGAGGGCAAACTAAGTGGTGATTTATTCAGTATTAACGAAAGTGATAGCCAAGGTCATGAACTCGGTGCAGTGTTTAACCTACCTCTTATCATTGATGAGCTTGCAGTTCGCGCAAGTGTAAATCGCTACCATAACCCAGGCTTTATGGATTATGGTTATGTGGTGAAACAGCCTGGCGTTTCAACTCCAGATCCAAAATGGAACAACACGGATGAGATTGAAGCAAATATTGCTGCCGTTAAAGATGCCAACGATGAAACCATCACAACCACTCGTGTTTCTTTGCGTTGGTTGGTCAATGACAATATCGACACCACACTAAATTACTTCCATCAAAAGCAAGATAATGGTGCCAACTCCATTTCACAATATCAAAGCCTTGCAGCAAGCCACCCGCTCGTGGATAACATCAAGCCATATGAGTCGGCCTATCGAGTTGTGGAACCGAACGAGCAAGAAGATGATTTACTCAGTCTTGAAATCAATGCTGACTTAGGGTTTGCAGACTTAGTTTCTGCCTCTGGGTGGTCAAGTAAAGCGCAACAAGGGCAACGTGACCAAACCGATTTACTATATGATATTTGGCCTGGCTATGCTGACTTTCCAAGCTTTACTGCGCTGACAAAAGATACCACAGATCAAGATACCTTCACTCAGGAGATCCGCTTAGTCTCTAAAGGCGATGAGGCGTTCAACTGGATAGCTGGGGTCTATTACAGCAAGCAAGAAATCAGCTCTGACGACAGAGAGTACACGCCGGGCCTAACCGAGTTTTGGGGCGACGAAATAGACAATATCGAGCAAGACTTAGAGTACCTTGCGCTGGCTAACTCCACCAGCAAAGAGTCAGCCTTGTTTGGTGAACTGGGTTATGCGTTTTCTGAAGACTTTAACATCACTGTTGGCGCTCGCTTTTACCGCTATGACATTGAAACCGAGTCGGCTGCCGAAACGCCGCTATTCTCAGGAGGCTTACCAAGCCTAGACAAGGTTAAGTACGAACAAGTCGAGGCGAAAGACAATGGTAGCTTGTTTAAGTTTAATGCCAATTACACCCTAGAAAATGGCGTGCTCACTTATTTCACCGTCAGCGAGGGCTTTAGATTAGGTGGAGGTAATGGCATCAAGTCTTGCCCTGAAACCTTGCCAGATCAGCAGATAATTTGTGCATTGCCACATGAACTAAGTTATAAGCCAGATACCACCACCAACTATGAGCTAGGCGTCAAATCTACTTGGTTTAACAACAAGTTACACTTTAACGCAGCGCTATTCAGTGTGGATTGGGAAGATGCACAGATCTCGTCGGTTACCGTCAATGGCCAAGAGATCATTACTTCAAACGCAGGATCTGCTAACTCTAGCGGTATTGAGTTGTCAACACGTGCCATTTTAAACGATCAATGGACACTATATGCCACCTATTCGTATGCTAAAGCTGAACTCACGGCTGATGCACCAGCGTTATTTGCAGTATTCAAAGAAGGCGATTATAGCGCTGAAGAAATCGCACTTTACCAGCCCTATTATGATGGTCAAGATGGCGACCGTTTGCCAGGTGCTCCCAAACAACAGTTCTCATTTGGCTTAAGCTATGAGCAAACCGTCTTTGACGACAAAATGCTGAACGTCAACTACGGGATCACGGCACAAAGTGATGTATACACCAAAGTAGGGTTAAAGGCGGATGGCGAGGTGTTACCTGGATTTGCTTTGTCTAACCTCAGTGCAAAACTATCTAGCGATCAGTGGGCTGTGACTGTATATGTAGATAATTTGTTTGATAAGTTTGCGTTCACATCGGTAAGACGTGATAAATCTTGGGCAGGAGAAGCTAAGTTTGCTGCGCTGAATAAAGCACTTCCTGAACAACAGCGTGTATACGGACACTATGTAACTACACCGCGCACATTAGGTATCAAGCTAGACTATCAGTTTGAGTTATAATCAGAAAAACTCTGAGATAGAGAGTGAAGTTAATTTCACTCTCCTGATTTTGCTATGACACCAAACCATCAAATCCAACAATATATTCAACAGCGTCAGTTTCAGCTGGCGCATCAAGCTTTGCTCACTCGTATTCAGCAAGACTCCAGTGATCATCAGGCTTATGCATTACTAGCTGAGTTGAATACGGTGCTTGGGAACCTTACTAAAGCACTCAAAATCTACGATAAATGCATTAACTTATCAGCATTGCCTCGATATTACTTGAGCGCTGCAAAGCTGGCCCTCTTCACTCACGATCCGCTGGTGGCGCAGCGTTATATTACCAAGCTTATTGGAACGAAGCAGTTATCAGCAATAGAGCACGACACCTTAGCCAATATTTTGCTCCGGCTAAATCAATATACGGATGCAGGCAGGCACTTTCAATTGGCTTATCAGTTGTCGCCACATATACCAGCGCTGGCGCTCAATTATGCCATGCATTTAAAGATGTCTGGTCACATTGACAACGCCAAAACCTTGCTTGAGGTGTTAGTTAAACGCACTCCAAACGATGCTCAGTGTCAACTAGCCTACTCTGAGCTTTCCCCCAAACACCAAGCAACCGCTCGTATTGCTGAGCTAAACACAGCAATTACACAACAGGCAGCCCCGGCAGAACTGCAACGCTTGCACCATGCTGTTGCACTAGAATATGAAAAGCAAGCGCAATATAGTGAAGCTTGGCAGCACTTTACAGCCAGTAAACAGGCTATTTCCAGCTTGGTATCCTATATTCCAGAGCAAACCACGGCATATTTTCAAACACTCACTGCACTGTTGAACCAGCCAATTGCGTTTGCACAGTGCCATCACATCGCCCCTGTATTCGTGATTGGAATGCCACGCTCTGGCACCAGTTTAATGGAGCAATTGCTAGCGACCTTGTCATTGCAACCGCTTGGGGAAACCAGCATAGTGCCGCAATCATTAAAGTTTTCACACGACTATCAGAGCAATACCCACAACATAACGCGGGCCTATGAAAGCGCCAAAGTTACCCAGCAGTATGCTCAGTTCGTCACACAAGCCTTTACTGCAACGAAACGTTTTGTAGACAAACAACCATTTCATTTTTTATTTGTGGATTTGCTGGCAAAGGCCTTTCCTAATGCCAAATTCGTCGTTATGAAACGTGACCGTACAGACACCTGCATAGCGAACTATCGTCAACTCTATCAGACCAATAGTCCATTTCATGGCTACGCATTTCGCTTTGCTGATATTCAACATATGTATGATGAGAGCTATGCCTTTTTACACTGTGCACAGCACAAACACCCAGCTCAAATCAAAATTGTCAGTTATGAATCACTCGTCAATCACCCCTGCGAGGTAATGACAGCGCTTTGCCAATTTCTTGATATTGTGTGGCAGGAAGATGCATTGCAGTTTTACAAAAAGGACTATTACTCAGCAACGGCTAGTAAGTTGCAGATTAGACAACCGCTCAACAATCAAAGTATTGGCAGGTTTAAAGGGAAATATCCAATATAAGCACCACGGTAATGTATAATACCAATTGAATTAATTCTCTAATCAATTTGAAGGATGAAATAGCATATTAGCGTGCTTAAAAATTTCGCATTTAGAACAACTGAATAGCTAAATTTTTTCCGAGCTACTAACGCTATTTCTGTGCTTCAATTAGCGCATTTACTTAATACATTTGGTATAAGGTAACCCACTCACTTTATAAAAAAGTGGAAGTAAATCAGGCGCTAACCTTTAGTGATCCACCAGCCTACCAGAACGATGGCGGTTGTCAGCGCAATGGCTTTTACCTTGTGTTTTTTAATCAGTTTTTCGGCTTTATCACCAGCGAAGTAAACCACCGCAGCCAACCCAAAGTAACGCAGTGCCCGTGCAATACAAGTTGCGATTAAGAATTGCACCAGTGAAAATTGCGTGGCCCCTGCCGCCAACATAGCTATTTGAAATGGAATAGGAGCAATGCCTAAAGTCAGTACAAACCAAAACCCCTGGTTTTGCATCTGCTCTTTCACTTGCTCAAACTGAGCTTGGCTTGAAACCAGTTCAATAACAGAATCGCCTACCATATCAAATAAGTAGTATCCGAGCGCGTAGCCAAACAACGCCCCCACTACACACCCAAGTGTCGCCATCAACGCAATGAGCCAAAGCTTTTCTCTCCTTGCCTGCATTAACGGCACCATAACGGCCTCCAGAGGAATAGGCACGATAGTAGACTCTAAAAACGATGCAAAGGTGATCCCTTTGAGCATATTTTTTGACTCTACTAAACGTTTGGTTTTCTGCTTTAGCTCTGCCGTGATAGCCATAACCCACTCCTGTTTGCTCTGTCTGATAGTCCTGCCAGTATAACCGCACTCAGGTGGCTCCCTCCTGAATTGACTGTATCTAAACTTGTTCATACTCACGTATAGGGTAAAATATGGCCAGTTTATTTGATTGACGAACATGACATGAATTACCTGGCCCACCTATATTTTGCTCAGCCCAACGCTGCATCACATTTTGGCAATTTGCTGGGTGACTTTCAAAATGGTGTGAACATAGCCGCGTTACCTAAGCCGGTTCAGCAAGGGCTGAAAACGCATTTACAGGTTGATAAGTTCACAGATAGCCATGCAATTGTAAAAGAGTCCAAGTTGCTTTTTTCACCCCAACGTCGTCGCTTTGCTGGGATCGCCCTTGACGTTTTATACGACCACTTTTTGATTAAACATTGGGATCAATACCACACAACCCCACTTGATGATTTCAAACAGCACAGCTTTGTTTTACTACAAAGCAAGTTGGGTGTCATGCCAATGAGTATGCAACAAGTGGTGTCAGCGCTGACACGAGATGACTGGTTTGCCACCTACGAATCGGTATCTGGGGTTGGCCTTGCGTTGGATAATATAGCCAACCGCATACGCTTTAAAAACCAATTTTCGGGCAGTGGATCTGACATTATTAAGCATTATCAAACCTTAGAAGCTGGCTTTAACACCTTCTTCCCTATGCTGATCACACATATGCAGAAGATACAGTTTGAATCCTAATGACTGGGGCAGTTGATCTTTTAAGTGTGTTTTTAACAGCTTTATTGGTGTTTAACCTGAATCTTAAAAGCCTAATATCACCCTAGGCAGCAGTTGTTTCTTATCCCAATTCGCTTAATTCAGTGAGCTATTTTGGGACGAGAAAATCTTGTCAATAACAAGGCTAATTTGTGCGTCAATAGCTAGCCTATTGCAAGTAAATTTAACGCGGTAGCAAGAGATAACAGCTGTTAAACTTTTACTTGGATTACTAAGCGATAAGCCGAATGTTGCGCTCAATATCTGCTCAAGGGAACAAAACTCTAACAGTAAAGTCAGCAAGCTCTAGAGTAAATACACTCTATCTTTATTCCATACTCTTCAACTATACTGCGAACAATAAAAGCCATTTTGGAGCAGCGGTAAGTGCAAAATAAAATTAGAATGCTGATAGTAAAACAATTATTTTCGCTCCTACTTCTGCTCACACCACTTACAAGCCAGTCCAGTGCTTTGCTCCCCACACTCGATACCGTAAGACAATTGTTAACTGATAATCCATCAGCAGCACTAGAAGAAATAGAAACTCTACTCAACAAACAGGCAGATCCAATCTATCTATCCAGTGCGTGGTTTAGTCTCAGCTTGATGAAGATAGAAGCCCATGCTTTGCTCGGTCATTACGATAGCGCCTATGAGGCTATCGAAACACTTAATCAAATTATTGATGACATTAAAGACCCCGATGCACAAGGTAAACTATTACTAAGTCATGCTACGGTTTTACTTGCTCAAAATCGCGCAGAGGAAGCTCAAGAAAAACTCGAGCGAGCGCTTGCATTAACCGACCCGTTACAAGATGAGCGTGTGAACGCTGATATCCATGACCGCTTAGCGCATATTTATCGCTTCAAGGCTGACTACTCGACTGCGCTAATGCATGCCAAACAGGCCATTGAGATCGCTCAGCGTTTAGATGACACACCTCGCCTTGCCAGCTTTTATAACCAGCTCGGCATCATATACGATTATATGGGACAAATTGAGCAAGCCATTAGCTTTCATGAGCAATCGCTGATGTTACAGCGCCAACGTGATAACCAACAAGGAATTTCAAACTCACTGTATAATATTGGTGAGCTATATCGTGATTTAGAGGCGTTCCCACTTGCGCTGTCTCACTTTAAACAAGCATTACAGGTTGACCAACAACTCGGAAACCCTCGCCACATTGCCAATAGTTACGGCAAAATCGGACAAGTGTTATGCCAACAAGGTCAATACGAGGAGGCTCAGTCGTTTATACTTAAAGGACTCACATTAACGAAAAAAATGCAGGCTGATAGCGATACAGCGTGGCAACTGAGTAACCTTGTTAATGTGCAGTTGGCGCTAAAAGACATTGACCAAGCATTTGAAAGTGCCAATGAAGCGCTTGCATTGGCGATAAATTCAGGGGCGCACCGAACCGAGCGCTCGGTTAGGCTTGCGTTGGCCAATGTTTATTTGGCCCAAGGAAAAGCCGATGAAGCAAAGTCGCAATTAGAGCTACTGTTAACTCAGCCTCAGCTGGGCACACAAATGCAAAGTGACATCCATAAACAACTTGCTGCTATCTATCAACAAGCAGGTCTGTTTGAAGCAGCATTAACTCAGCTTAAGCTATACCAACAAGCGCAAAGTGAACTTAAAAAAGTCAGTGATAAAAATAGAGCCTATAAAATGGCGCTCAATATTGAAATTGTAAGAAAAGAGCAAGCATTAAGCCTGTTGCAAAAAGAGCAATCATTACAACAGGCAAACTTAGAAAACTTAAAGCTGCAACGCGGCCTTGCCGTTTCCATAGTATTGCTATTGTTGGCAGGACTGGCCATATACCTTCTTCGCCAACGCCAAAAGCACAAATTAGAAGCATTAGAACAGCATATGACTGAGCGTGCTCTTGAACAAAAGAATCAATTACTCGCCGATATTTCACATGAATTGCGCACGCCCCTCACAGGTTTAAAGTTAACTATCGAGGCTATGCAATGTAATATAGAGCCCGATCTCGATACCGCCTATAAGAAAGTAAACAGCAAAATAGATCAGCTTGATACCTTGATCTCTGATATTTATCAGTCCGCTCAGTTTGACAACAATATTATGTCACTTACACTCAGGCCACTTGATATTAACGCCCTTACCCGTGATTGCTGTACCGAATTAACGCCTATTTTTACGCAAAAACAGCAAACACTAAAGTGCCAGCTGTCTACACAAGCTTTACCGATTGAAGGTGATCCACAGCGCCTTAAACAAGTACTGCTCAACTTACTGCGAAACAGTCACTTTTACACCGACTCAGGTGGGTGTTGCGCCGTCCAAACAAGTGTCTGTGGGCCTTTTGTTGTGATCAAAATTGAGGACTCAAGCCCGGGGGTAAAAACCGCTGAACTCGAGCAAATTTTTGAGCGGCTGTACCGCTGTGAAGTATCGAGAAGCCGAGATCATGGGGGATCTGGGTTAGGGCTGGCAATTAGTAAACATATTGTTGAAGCCCATCACGGCGAAATCAGTGCCAGTCATAGCCCGCTGGGCGGGCTACTGGTTGAAGTGAGACTGCCGCTTAAATCCGCTCAAAACGATACAATCCACGCCAGATCACCGCTGTAACCTGTGCCTTGTCATTCGTTTCAATGGTTACATCTGCACCGTCTTCTAACCCAATCAAGGTATCTTCATCTACGGCAACAAAGTCCATCAAGTTATCTCTGCTCATATCTAAAATTGCGAATTGCGTGCCGTCTCGGGTCACTTTCATTTTGTACTGATGATCTTGGTCATAGGCATAAGTACCCTCCAATAGCTTCGCCTTTGTATCAGTGAGCGCAATCGCCTTTATTTTTTTAGCCTGCAGAAAATCCCAGTCATAATATTCGCTAATCGCTATTCGTAACTCCCCAAATACAGAGCTTGCAGAATCCCCGTTTGACATCAATACCATGCCATCTCCCCTGTCAACATAAGCCTCAAAACGGTTACTGAAACCTTTGTTTTTGCCACCATGAGTAAAAACAAGTCCCTGCTTGTGTTGTTCAAGTTCAGGGCCTAACCCCCATACATCGTGATGCACTTCAAGCATTTGCTTTGCTATTTCAGGTGTGATTGGTCCAACGGTTTTACCAGCATACGCTTGTTGCACGGCCAAAATGTATTTGGCGAGGTCCAATGGAGTAGTCCAAAGACCCGCCGCCGCTTGCTCTGGATAAACGTGCCAATCACCTACAATTTGTTCGCCTTTTTCATCAAACGCTGCGCTTGCTTTAGGCCATAGCGCTTTTGGTAGCGGTTGTGCATAGGTGCTATTGTGCATTTCTAATGGGGTTAAAATTGCCTGTTGAGCATATGCTTCAAATGGCATCTTAGTAACATCTTCTACCAGTAACTCCATAACAGTATAACCACCACCTGAATATCGCCAAGCCTTGCCTGGTAGAGTATCAACCGTAACTAAGTCGGTATTGCCCTTTCCCTTTAATACCTCAACATCCGTTGGGATTTTACTTCCGCGAACATAACCTGGAAAACCATGTTGAGTTACGCCAGAGGTGTGCGTCATTAGCTGCCTCAAAGTAACCGGGTTTACTTTGGTAAATTCATTTATTGGTACTTTCCATGAAGTCAGGTACTGATTGATGTCTGTGTCTAAGTCGACTTTACCATCTTGCGCCAGCTTCAATACTGCCAGTGCAGCTATTGGCTTGCTGATCGATCCTGCTTGAAATAAGGTTTCAGTAGTGACTTTGCGACTTTGTTTTTTATCGGCAATGCCAAAGCCCTCCGCCCATACCACCTTACCGTCTTTGATAACTGCAACACTTAAGCCTGGCAAGTGTGTCTCTTTAAGACGCGTTAGTAATTCAACTGGTTGGTATTTTTCACCAGCTAATTGAACTCTGGGTAGAATATTTTGTGTCACTTGTTGAATATGATCTTGAGTTGAGTCAGCAGCAAATGATGACAGGCTAAATAAAGCACTACCAAATATGGCGCAGTGGGCTAGTTTCGACATGATATTTTCCTTGTTATTATCGTTATTCACTCACGTTACACAGAAAAATGTACCGAGAGCAAATAACAGTATAATCATGAGACGAAGAAAAATGCACCTAAATCAATTTTGTGCCTGAGATACTCTACGATTAACGGGGTAACGTTCAAAGTCTTCCCAGTAATGAATACCACCTACCATTTCTTTTACCTGATACCCCATTTGAGCAAGCTTATATGCAGCTTTTGTCGCGCCATTGCACCCAGGGCCCCAGCAATACACAACAATAGGCATTGCTTTACTATATTGAGCCATAGTGAGCTCACTTATTTGTAAAGTAGGAATATTCACCGCTCCTAAGGCATGGCTTTTGGCATAGGCTTCATTTGACCTTACATCAATCAACACGAAATCCTGTTGTCCAGTTAGCATTGACTGATACACGTCAGCGCAATCCGTTTCACAAGCCAGTTTCATTGCAAAATACTGGGATACTTCAATTTTCATTATATGACTCCAAGTTAGACCATTAACTTTCACTGAGAGCCGTTACGTTACGTGCTTACACAAATTTAATGAATTCATAGTTTTTGAAGGCAATGTTCAGCATTTCAGAATAGGCAATTAACGCAAGCTCACGTAAACTGGTGATATTGACTATTTGATGGGGCTTAGCGATGGAATTTTACCACTTACGGTCGTTTGTTGCTGTTGCAGCAGCGCAAAACCTAACAGCAGCAGCGAAACGACTATATACTACGCCACCTGCTATCAGTGCCCACATCAAATCTCTCGAGGAAGAACTCAATACGGTCTTGTTTTATCGCTCAAGTAAAGGGATGCAGCTCACCGACCAAGGCAAGCTCCTGTTAGAAAAAGCCAAATTAACGCTAGCCAGCGCCAGTGATCTGGTGAATACCGCAACAACAGCCAACACTCAATTAATTGGCGAGTTTAAACTTGGGTTAAACCACCCATTAGACAGTTCAGCACTTCTTAATACGCTAATTAAAAACTTAAACCAGCACTTCACAAGCCTTACCTTTTCCATTGAGTTACTCTCAAGTGGTGCCGTGCTGGAAAAGCTCAGAGATGGTCAGCTCGATGGTGGAGTTATTTATGGTGATGTGCCAGAACATATTAGCGCTGTCACCTTAGGAGAAGTTGCAGTTACTACCGCCTATCCAGCATCTTGGCCTGAACCTACGCAGCAAAACGCGTTAGCCCAAATGACTTGGATACGCATGGGCAAAAACTGCCCTTTTGATACACAACTTAGCCAACGGTTAAGTGCAGTAAACACGGTAAATATTAACGCCGCAGACGAACGCTCTCGTTTGGCACTCGTTAGAGCTGGGCTTGGCGCGAGCTTTATTGAGCGCAGTGCCGTGGCTGAGCCACAGGCTGGCGTTGCACTTTCGACATTGCTGGATTTTTCACTTCCAGTACATTTTGTCGTCGCTAATCAAGCGCTCACTAACCCAAATATTAGTGCTGTACACCAAGCTATTCGAGCCACTAAGCCGCGCTATTGATGTTGTGCCAGTATAATACTCTGTTGCTTTTTAGGCATTTTTTCGACCACCAGACGAAATGAGTTATCCATCATCCGTTCAAGCTCTCCAGTTGGAATGGAACCATCGAGCACTACCGTATTCCAGAGTTTTTTATTCATATGGTAACCCGGTAATACCGCACTAAAAATATCGCGTAGCGCTTGCGCTTCGTCAGGGTCGCATTTTAGATTTACGCGCCAATGGGGATGTGCTTCATCTTCTTTACCCATTTTACCAAGTGCCAACGTCGCGAACATTTTGTCCTTTACCTTATATACATCAACGCCTTCACCAAAAGGCTGACTTACGCTGGTATAGGGTTTTGCAAGTAAGTAGTCATGTACTTGTTGATGGTTCATTTTATTTTTCTGCCCTGAGATTAATCGCTGCCGCTTAGTAGTAAATCATAATACTAAGCGGCGTAGTAGCATTTATTAATCACCCTGAGGTGGATAAGGAATGAGCTAACTCATTGTTTTTAAGAACAGGTTGCTCTGGTTGTGGTGCCTGTCCTTGCCAACTCCAACTTGGAAATAGCTCGCCATTTACGACAGCATTATTACCGGAAAACAGCGAATGTGGTCTTTCTTGCGTAACCCAATTTGTCGCAGAGGAGTGTTCCAACTCAAAAACCACGTTACCAAAGAAGCTGTAAGGCCCTGACAAAGTAGAGTTTCTATAAGCAGCAAACAAGGTTTGGCCGCCCATCATTAGTTCACCAACGCTACTTTGCTGGTCGATTTCGGCTGCGCCTTTACTCCAGATCATCAGTCGGTTTATATGCGATTGGCCGTCTGCTAAAAAGTAACCGTTTCCAGCAACTTGCACTGCGTCGAACTGATTTCCTTGCGTACTTCTAGCGTTCGCGGTGTCAAACACATATGCCGTCATCGCCTGATTAGCGGATACAAATTCAGCAAAAGCACCCCCAGCTATTTTTACTTTAGCTTGATTAAGATTACTTAAGTAAAGATTACTATTATCTGTCACGATATAGTGGTATTCAGGCTCAGTGCCTTGCACTTGAGTTGTGACATTATCCAATCTTGCCATTCCCTGCGCCGTCACCGTTACGCTACTTTGCTGAGCGGTGCTAACAAGCCCTAAGTTATTGAGCTTAACCGAACCAGACTCCACTAATATGGTCGGCTGCACGCCGCTTAGCGCCGCAGAGACAACATCTTGAGTATTATCAGACCCAGAAATAGTGATACCACGTCGCGCGATCTTAATTGGGCCCTGACATTGTCCTTGAATAGCAAAGGTAATTTCATCGACAGGCCACCTTACTTGCTCAATTGCACGTTTTAGTAAGCTGGGGTTAGTATGACAGTTGATAGTAAAAGTGTACGACCCAGTGGTACTTTGCGGTGCGACTTGCTTTGCCAAGAAACGTAGCCTTTTGATATCGCTGTCAATTATATCCTTTGCAAATGCATGTGAAGCACAGATAGCGGATGCAACCAAACTGGTTACAAGTATGCTTGTACTTAATTTCATTTCCTTATCCTTTACACAGTTGATTCTGCTAATTGCAGTACCCTAAATCCTAATACAGATCCTTCGTTTTGCCAGGGCCTGTTGATCTTTGCTGTTTGACTTTTGTTCTCCTGAGTGTGTTTTGGTCGCGACGCTCGACTTGCCGCCTAGTAATCTAGGCAAAAGTTGAGCAACAATGAACAAAGCGCACTCAGGTGAACCCAAAGGGCAGTGCTTGATTGGTATTTCTACTGTGTTGCCCCACAAGGATGTGGGGTAAGGTGACTTTGCAGGAGCACAAAGTCTTTATCGCCTGACTTACATAGAACAACTATGCTACGCAGACTCTGCCTTGTATAAATACCAATCAAGCTGCTGCAAAAACAAACTTGAAAGATAAACAGGCCCTCGATAAAAAATACACTGTATATATATACACTACTGACACTCCCTGACACAACATCGTGGTTTACTCTTTTTGAACTCAAAAAGGAGAAAGACCATGCAACAAAATGTCGTAGAGATTGTAAAATTTAAATTGGCTCTTGGTGCTACAGAGAGTGACATTATGGGTGTAAACCCTGCTTTTACCGAGTGGGTTGAACAGCAACCTGGGTTACTATATCGTTCGTTGACTAAAGACAGTCAGACTGGCGAGTATTTAGATATTATTTATTGGCAATCGATGGAGCATGCAAAAGCGGTTTCGGCGCAATTCCCAAAAACCGAGGTGTGCCAAAGATTAACGCAATATATAGACAGCGAGAGTGTCACCATTAGTCACAGTAATGTACTCTCTCAAACGCCATGCAGTGGTTAATTAATCTGAGATTTGAATAACAAGGAAAACTCGTGCATAAATCAGAACGTCTCTTTCAGTTAGTGGATCTGCTCAAGGGTCGACGATTAGCGGTTACTGCTAAATCATTGGCCGATCACTTTACGGTTTCAGAGCGGACGATTTATCGCGATATTCAGGACTTACAAAGTTCTGGCGTGCCAATTGAGGGGGAAGCTGGTGTCGGCTATATTATTGGTGACTACCCACTACCCCCTATGATGTTTAGCTATGATGAACTCACCGCATTGTTGCTTGGCAGTAAAATGGTTGGAGCATGGACGGATCCCGAACTAAGCGCACATGCAAAAGCGGCCATTGCCAAAATAGAGGCCGTGTTACCCGCTCACCTCAAACAACAGCATGACCACTCCCCTTATCTGGTTTCAAGTTTTAAACACGGACCACAACAACAATCTTTTAGCGCTACACTTAGGCTCGCCATCGCGGCTAAGCAGTGTGTACAACTTGAATATCAAGATGTTGCAAAGCGACAAACCCAACGAATTATCGAGCCACTCGGATTGGTTTATTGGGGTGGAAAATGGACACTGGTCGCATTTTGCCAGCTCCGCAGTGATTACCGTGAATTTCGCTTGGACCGCATCACCGCGATACATAAAAGTGAACTGACCTTTACCGTAAGCCCAGATAAAAACCTCAACCACTATGTTGAACTAGTTAAAGCCAAATACGCCGCAGAAATAGCACAGGATCAATGCCAAGCGTCTGATAAAAGTGGTAACTCATCCTAAGCTCATTGTCCGATTCATATTTTGTTACTAATACTTGCGCATCTAGAATCAACCTTTTCAAACTGCACCACGACTAAATTTGTAAATCAGACTTATTCTCTCGAGGTGCTTATGAAAACCACAAAATCAATACTTATTATTTCGGTAACACTGGCTTTGAGTGCCTGCGTTGGCTACTCCAATGCAAATCCAACTGAGCCACAAACCCAAGGCGGCTATCAGCTTATCGCTTACCAAGACTGTAACCCAATAATCAAACACACCATGGACTCCGAACAGGTTGCCGCATACAAAGCACTCAAAGCAGCAGAGCTTGATATGTCAGCTTCAGAGCTTCCAATGAAAGATATTGAAGACAAGCTCGCACTGCTAAGCAAAGAAATGGAAGTCATTAGTAAAAAGGCCATTCAAGAAGACGACGATCGACTTGTGATCAACAAAGCGCTACTGGCTAAGCAAGAAGACAAAGCCAAACAGATTGAAGCAGTAATTGAAAGTCACGCCGCCAATTTCGATGCCATTGACGACTATGCCGAAAAAATCAAAGCCGCTGCAAATCGTTTTGATAAGGCTTTAAACCCCATAATCGGTGACTTAAAGGAGGTTAATATTAATATCATCGAACCCGGTGAAACCCCGAATGTCCATTGCCTCGCTTCTAGCTAGATAAGCTCAGCTGACTGGAGGAAAATATTCCTCCAACAGTATTTGCTCAGCGCAGCTCTTACCATTTAGAAAAGTTGGTATAGGCTTTTACTGACAGGCGGTTTTGAGCAAACATGGTGACTTCATTGAATGCTTATATGTATTCGTTCATATATAAAGTATGTTATATTTTTTCATGCTAGCCTCAGCTGTTTAGTTATTTAACAAATTAATTATGGCTCCGCTTTGTATCAAGCAACCCCACAAAAAGAGAAGGCTAGCACGATGTGGGAGTCATTATATTTATATATTTCGGAAGGTCGGCAGTGAATGATATTGAAAGGAATAAGTTAATCAAAACTAGCTGGGAATTGCATAGCCTAGTAGAAAATAGCTACCTCGGCAACCCCGCTACCAAAGGCGATGAAGAATGGCTAGAAAAACAGCGTATTCTATTAGCTGACATGGCCATTCATTTATTACAAACGGCTATTAAGCCAGGTAACATAGAGCTTGATAAATTAAAAAATAACCTGCACTCAATTCTAACTATCACAGATCAGTTTTTACCCCACACAGGGCTTAAAGAAGCAACAGAGAAACTTTACGAGTAAATATATAAAACAGAAACGATGACACCCACTATTATTTGTATTGAGATTATAGATGGGTGTCAGGTCTATATTTCTTTAGTTGACAGGTCTTGTTGAACTCAGGCCCACAGACTTGGAAATCCATCGATTAAACCTAGCAGTACCCACATCGCCAGTACAGGTGTCTTCTATTTCAATACGATCCAAATGCCAACCTGCTTTGCTACCAGAGCCATCGCTTTTGATGCTCACGGATGCATCAACGATAGAGCCCCTGTTAAGTAGATGAAGGTAAAAGTCGTCGATAGAGCCTTGCTCAAAGTCGTTTCTTGAGGTGTTGTCCAGGCGGGTCCATTGAGAGCTCGACGCTCCCCAGTTGACCTTCATATGGATACGAGAACCCGTACCTGCACGGTAGATATTCGACGTATATACAGTAACAATATACTCAGTAGTCAGGCCCTGACAAAATGATGCTCTTGCCCACTGGTCCGCAGGTTCACCATTACCAAACTCCAAAATATACTCCTGAATATAGGCTTCTTCATCCTGATACTCATACTGCTTCATATTTTTCTCAAAATTTGACACACTCTGCGCAAGTTTTGGCAGCGAAACTTTGTCTGCCAATTCATTTGCAAAAGTTACAGGCGATAAGGCTAAACCAACAATCAACAGAGGCTTCAACACATGCTTCATTTTTTAATTTCCTTTTTTGTTTAATTCTTAATATCAACTTCACTTAACACTTGTTCCACTTTAGGAGAACACCAAGCACTAGCTGCGCTAAATACTCTAATTTAAAATCACTAAATCGTTAATTTTCACCTTTCGATATGGATTTAGTTGGCAATAGCAAGACGTGGCAGCGGTGTTATCAACAGTATTTTCATGCTTTGAAATAGAACACTAATTGAGAAAGTTGATATCAGATGTGTACCCACAAATACAGGTACAAAAAAACAATAACAAAAAACCATACAACCATCAACATGATATTTACAATAATCTCAGCAAAAATAGAATACAACTAAAAATCAAAACCTTAACCAAAACACATAAAGAAACAAATATGCTACATCCAATCAAATTAA
>NZ_NKHF01000062.1 GCF_002744175.1 Pseudoalteromonas piscicida | reverse complement strand
ATTTGAAAATTTGAATGGCCGGACATAAATATCTACTGTATAGGTTTTAGTAAGCCCCGCACTGTCTGTAGATTGTAACTGAACAGTGGCGTATCCAGCCATATCAGCGAGCGGCTTAATATTCATTTGCCACGAGGCTTGATACAGCCCGCCCTCGTAACGTATTTGCTCGTTTTGCGTTAACGTGATATTCCCAATGGGCAAAAGTGCGCTGTTACTGCTAGACACAACCGCGATTGAAAAGTCGGAGGAGTCCACATCACTGGCATGAATATCTACCGTTTTTGTGCCTCCAACATTTACATCTACCGAACTTGGCAGTTCCAATAAGGTCGGGTCATTTATACAACGTACGTTGTAGGTTACTGTTTCTATATAATCTACAGTATATTTAACTGGGCCTAAACTAAAGGGGCGATAATCAGAAGTGGAATATTTCCTAGTTGTTGCAATCAAGTTTTCAGGTTTGGCAGTATATGCCTCAGCGGGTGGGTCTGGACGGGGGTCTGATGGTATATATTCAGACGGAGATACTATTTCATATTGAAAAGAATCTCTGCCACAAAAGTCTTGGTTGGGTATATACCTAACCATTACTGCCCTACCATCGGATGTTTCAAGTACCTTTTGAAAAGTTCCATGCTGAGGGGGGACAATGACCGAACGAATAAATTTATTGCTTAGTCCATCTTCCATTGGACCATGATAATGGTCTTTACCTTCATCAAGATTAAAAGTTTTTGCCTGCGCATATTGAGAAACACACGCAGAAATAAACACCCCTAGCACGAATAACCTGTTGAGCAGCTTCATCCTTCCTTGTCACCTTATAAAAGCAATCCTTGTATACTTGTATAAAAGGTACACAATAAAAAACCACAGATCAACACAAAATATTCACACTTCATTAAACTCCTTACTATATCGAATAACAGGGTGAGAGAAGTTTGTGGTGTGCTCTCATACAATGTGGTTGCGACACTCACTTTAAGACCAAACTCATACGGCTCCTCGCTTTTTCCCTTAGAAATACATTTAACACCGGGTTTATGTTGGCTATAGAGTTTGTTTTTACTCGTTTTTTCTTGCTTTAATAGCCGCTCAGTCTATTGTAGGGCATGGATAAACTCTTGGCTTTGTTGTTCGGTGATTTTCCTCAAGATATATTTCATCACCCGTCTGAGATAGTTTTCTGTTTTCCGTGATTTCTTCATGCGTTTAAATTGCTTAGCATGGGTATAGCGCGCTACTTTTTGTGCTGTCTACGTTCACTTATCGTAATAGTGTCACCGAACAAAACAAGGCAGTCCAGGCGTAACAAACCGCATGCCACAAGAATATTGGCAACACGGGTTTTCGTACCACATGGTCACCGTGTTTTTGTCAGACAATTTTTGACTTTGTTTCAGGTATTCGAGACCCGCAAGTAGACGGATAGGCTTGGCACCTGCGCCTTTATCGCCATAGTGCTATTTAAATTCGACCTCTAAGCGCTGTCAATCAATGAGTTCTGCTAGTTTCACCAGCTCATGGCGCGGTAAAACAATATCAATAAGCTCGATTTGAAACTGGTGCTTTTGTATCGTTTGTGTAATTGGTTTAAGAGTGAATTAAGTAGTGACTGAGACAAAATCGCTTAATACATATACGATAAATGATATGGCCTATTACCAATTTACCGAGCCCCTCAGCGCTTTAGTTTGACCACGTTTGGTCTTTTGATTAAGACGTTTCTTCTGCGAGCCCTTTGTAGGCTTTGTTGCCCGACGAGCCTTTTCTACTTTAGTCGCCTCTAAAATAAGTGCTTTTAATCGCGCTAATGCATCTTCTCTATTTTGCTCTTGAGTACGAAAACTTTGCGCTTTCAGCACAATCACGCCTTCTTTGGTGATCCTCGAGTCTTTAAGTGCTAGCAGGCGCTCTTTGTAAAACGCAGGTAAGGTTGAGCGATGGATATCAAACCTTAAATGAATGGCGCTTGAGACTTTGTTGACATTTTGCCCGCCAGCGCCTTGCGCACGAATAGCAGAAATGTCGAGCTCCCATGATGCAAGTGTGACGTTATTTGAGATTTTAAGCATAATGTTTCAAGCCTCCAGCTATAATTCTAGCAAAGTTACGAAGCACTTGAAACTGAGTAGGCAAGTGCGTCACAAGCACTTGCCTGAAAACAATGCGTTAGGCAGTACGAGTAGCAATCGCGGGGGATACTCTTGCAGCGATCATGGCTGGATACCCTACAGCAAGCTGACCTGCAATCATCATCACCACAGCTCCTGCTATCAAATAATCACCAGGAACACTGGTGAGACCAAAGTAATTGACTAAATAAATATTTGCTATAATCGCAATAATCATCCCAAGCAAGACACCCAATAAAGACACAACAGCGTTTTCAATCATAAAGTAACGCAATATATCACCACGCGTTGCACCTAGAGCTCTGCGCGTACCAATTTGCTTGTTGCGCTTTAATACGGTGTAACGCGCCTGACCAAAAATTCCTAAAATGGTTACACATGCCAATGCGGCGATAACTCCTTTGAGAGTTTGGCTCACCGCATAGTCAGCTTGTAGGTTTTCAGTTTTTATCTGTTCAAAAGATTTAAATCCATCAATTTGCCGTCCTGGTTTTTTAACTAACAGCTGATGCACTTCTTGCATTGCAATCTCTCGTTGTCCAAGCTTGGCTTTTACAACAATCATACTTTGCTCATAGTGTTCTCTCACCGAACTGATCACAGCCATGTCATACGCATACCAAAAGCGCCAAGGGGACTTCATCGTTTCGACGATACCAACTACCTTTTGCGGAACAAACTCTACATAAATGGTTTCACCAACTACACTACGCCAGTCACTTGGACGGATTTTTTGTGCAAGATCCTGAGAGATTAACACACTCGCTGACTCTGTATGACCATCATAATACTTATGCACAACATCATTGTGTTGTATGTTTCTACCAGCAACCACCCGCAGTCCTAACGTTTTTACAATCGTATTATCAGAGCCGTAATAACCAGCATGTGTGACACGTTCATCTTTCTCAGAGGTCATGCCTACAGCCAACGAACGCCCCCAGTTAGTCAATGGCATACTGGTTATCGTACTCACACTCTCTACACTGGCTAAGGCTTTAATGTCAGCAAGGTCCGCGTCTAACGCCGCCCTCTTCTCCTCATTAGTACCTTCTAGGTTAGTACTAAAGCTAAATAGCTGATTTTCAGCCAGCCCCGTTGGTTGTACTAGCTCCTGCTCTTTCGTTACCATCATAAAGATAGCGTTAACTAAGATGGTAAATGTCAATGCAATCTGGAGGATCAATAGCAATGGAGACACTTTGTTTTTCTTAAAGGTCTTTAAAATGGGTAATAGGTCTTTCATGCTTAACTCCTACAGGCTTTTCAGCTGGCTTGATGGCTGCACACTGGCAGCCTGTATAGTAGGAACGAGACCAAACGCCATAGCACAGGCTACTGCTAATAAAACAGTCATTATCACTATACCTAACGTCATTTCGAGCATTTCAGCGTAAAGGTGGCTATATAGCTGAGCAGTAAACTCAAGACCAATCTGAGCAAAGAGTAAACCGAGTAATCCACCAAGTAAGCCAATAATGCATGTTTCAACAGTGAACTGCGCAATAATATCTTGCTTAGATGCACCTACCGCTCTACGTAGCCCTACCTCACCCGTTTTTGTATGAAACTTAGCTACCATCATCGCCATACAGTTTAATAGGCAAACAACAAGAAATGCGAATGCCAGCCACACCGCTACATTTCCATCATCTTTGATGATTTTTCTGTCTACTAGGTTTTCTCTTACATTAAGAAGTTGGTGCAGCGGGTCACGAAGAAAACGTCCATATTGCCGTTGCTCATTGGAGTAATTGACCAAAAACTCGACATAGCGGTCTTTTGCTTGTGCAGAGTCGAGTTCAACCCAATAAGATACCCATACGCATTCAGAAGCGAGGATAGCCGAAAAGGACTCATCTGTTGGCTCCTTCCAACACAAAAATGATACGTCAGAGCTAGTCCAAAGTGCATTATTTATTTGGGATTGAAAGGGAATAATGATATCTCTAGGCTTGTTATAAGCTCGAGTTCTGTAATCGAAGAATTTGGGTACGGGATACCAGTTGTCGGTGACTCCAACAATCTGATACTGATATTCACCGATAAGCAATGATCTACCTACAGAATTCTCACCATTAAACAGTTTTTCGTTTAGTTCGCTGCTAATCACCGCAACCTGTAAACCATCTCTATCAGCGGTTTCGTCCCAAGCACTACCAAATTTAAATGGTACTTCGAACATGCTAAACATATCTCGATATGCGCTCCTAATAGCGGTCATTTTTGCATCAGTAACTGGCTGTTCAACGCCACGCGTCATCATTTTAAAACTGCCTAGCGGGGTTTGTCGTACACCTTGCTGAGCATTTTGCAAATTGACTGCATCCTGATAGGTAAGGATGGACGGTGGTACCTCCTTTCCTTGAGAAATATTAAACGGCTTATCAGGTCCAAAACTATTCAGGCGTACGTTAAATAAGCGCTCACTCTTAGTAGGAATGGGATCTTTTTCAAGTAAATAGCTAACCGTATAGGTTGTCATGGCCGCGCCTATACCAATGGCAATCGTTGCTATCATTAGTAGAGAAAGAAATGGTGTTTTCCGCAACGAGATAAGCGCTAATTTAAGATAATAACCGAACATAACTAACCCTTAAGCAATCGCCTTATCGTATTTTTGAGCCTCGCTTAATACACCATCTCGGATCTCAATAACACGCTGTGCTTTTGCAGCCTGCAGTGGATCATGGGTCACCATCACAATACTTGTACCTTGAGCGTTAATGTCTTTGAGTAGCGCCATAATGCCATCAGCCATCTTACTGTCTAAATTTCCGGTCGGCTCATCTGCCAACAAAAATGAAGGTTTACCAGCAATGGCTCTTGCGATCGCAACTCGCTGTTGCTGCCCACCAGATAACTGTGCAGGGTAATGATCCTTACGCGAAGCAAGACCCACCTTATCTAATGCGTCCATTATCCGTTCATGACGGGCTTTCGAAGATAACTTACGATAACGTAGCGGCATATCTACATTGTCATACAGCGTTAACTCTGGAATAAGATTAAAGCTTTGAAAAATAAAGCCCACTTTTTCATTCCGCAGCTTAGATTTGGCCTTGTCACTCAATGTCTCGACGTTGACACCATCAAGTTCATAACTACCTTCACAAAAATCTTCCAATAGCCCAGTGATATTTAAAAACGTAGTTTTGCCTGAACCTGAAGGGCCAATAACAGCAACAAACTCTCCTTGCTCAATGTTCAAATCAAATGGCTGCAAAGCTTGAGTTTTTATTGTATCTGTATAGTAAGCTTTTGATAGGTGACTCATGGAAAGCATAATGCAGATCCCTTATTGAATAATTTTTACACTAGGGGCGTCTTTAAAGATCCGAGCATCGGAAGTAATAACCTGATCTCCAACACTAAGCCCCGATAGTACCTCTACTTGACCAATACTTTTTAGCCCAATCTGTATCGGTGTTTTTACCGCGACCCCTTCTTCCACAACATAGGCAAATTGCCCGTTGTATGCCTCCAAGTATTGGCCATGAGGCAGATACGCAATGTTTTGTTTTTGTTCCAGCACGATCCTACTCGTTAATCGTTGATTTTGCCTAAGCCCCTGAATTGAATCCTCTTTAAATCTAATTTTTCCAGCAACTCGACCGTTTTCAATTTCTGGGGAGATGGCAACAATTTCTCCACTGTATAATGCGCCATTTAGATTAACCTCAGCCATCATACCGAGTGCTAAATCATCAGAATAGCTTTCTGGGATCTGCACTTCTATTTCATACTTAGAGAGATCAACCACACTAAGCAAAGGTTGATTTTTGGCCACTGAATTCTTTTGTTCCACTGCCAAGTTACCAACTAACCCGCTCACTGGAGATAAGATTTTTAACGCATCTACTTGGCGAGCTAATTCTGCTACTCTTACTTTTTGCGCTTCAAGCTCTAGCTCTTTGGTACGAATCTCAAATTTTTGACTCTCTTTTTGCAATTCAACTTCCTTGAGTGCCAAGCGGTACTCTCGTTGTGCATTCTCTAGATCATCTTTTGCTTTTTGGTAGTCTATATCGCTGACAACCTGAGTTTTTAAACCATCTTCAGAACGACGCATTTCTCGCTTCGCCGCGTTTAGCACTACGGTAGCCTTTCCAATGTAATTCTCTTGTGCCAAGTCTTGTTTTTTAGCTTGAATAATTTGACGTTGTAGCTCTGTATCTAAGCGGTTCAACTCAGCCTGATGCTGAGCAAATTCGCTTTTTAACTCAGGGCTATCTATCATCGCCAACGTCTGACCTTCCACCACACTATCTCCAGACTCAACTAAATAGGTAACTGTGCCCTGAGCAGGACTGTATATAGTTGGACGTCTTGCAGCGACAACCTTACCTTGGACAGATATATCTCTGACAAAATCGCCTTTTTTTACAGCTGATATATGAATTTTATCTATAGAAACAGCAGTTTGACCGCTAAACCATTGGTTTAAAATAGGAGTAAAAAAAAACAGGCATACCAACACTATCATGCTGGCGACAATCATCATTACTTTATTATTTTTGGGTTTTTCTAAAACCGAATCTTGTGCACTCGTATCTGGGATATAGGCCATGAAGTAATCCTTTTACCATTGCCTCCGCTTTCTAAACACTGCTTTTTGATTTTGTGATCACATGCTTTAAAGACAAAAGCAATTAAGGCAAATTAATGCCTTGACCTTACACAAATCACAAGTAAATGTCACGAAAAATAAAACATTTTGTTAACTATTCGCTTTGATTTTTGACAATTTCCAAGTACCTACTTTCTATAAATTTTTTCTCTTTCGACAGATGTTCCAACGCATCTCTGGTTTGCTCAAGTTCTTTTTGGATAGCCTGTAGCTTTGGGCCATCTTCAACTTCTTGCTCTTGGACCATTAACTGTTGCAATGCTTGGCTCTGCTCGGCTATTTGCCTTTTATATTCGTTAATCGTTTGGGACATATCCTGTCTTTCTTTTTCAAATGTAGCTACCAACTGTTCTATCTCTTGCTCAGATGTCCCACCTGTTGACTTCGTTGCTTCTAATTGTTGCTTGAGCGATTCATTTTCTTTTTGTAACGCTTCTGTAGACTCATATTGATCATATAGCTTTTTACGCGTTTCTTTCAGACGCTCTACACTTTTGACTAGATCACCGCGAAGCTTTTTGATTAAGCGGTGTGATTTTGCGAGCTTACTATTTAGATCGTCAATTTTGGCCTGCTCTTCAGCCGATATCTGACCTTTCGTTGAGCGCTTAATCTCGGCCAATTGTTGCTCTAGGTTGACTTGTAACACCGCGAGCTCTTTGATCGTTTGTTGATTGTCCTCGGCAAACACCATCGCTTTATTGATGGCATCTCGACAGTATTGAATGATGTATTGTTGCTCGGTATTAGATGCTCCTCTCACACCTTTTGCCATTAACCGAAACTCTCTGAGCATCAACAATAAAATGTAAAACCAAAACGCTAATATCAAAAGCCCTAGGTTTACTGCCATATATACATATACATCAGCTGGTAGTTTGTCTAAAAACATATCGCATACCCGTCAATTTCTTATATTCAGTTTAGTATTGGTTAAAAATCGTGCCTATAATAAATCTATATTTTTCAATAAAGTGGTTATGTGTGAAAATATTGCTAGTAGACGACAGCGCTGCAACACTGGAAATTATTCACCGTGGTTTAGCGCGTTTCAGGTATCGTAAGCTACTGATCAAAAAGGCTCAGAGTGCAAAAGAAGCACTGAAAGTAATTGGTACTTGGCATCCGGATATTGTCTTAACCGATTGGCACATGCCGGATATTTCTGGGTTAGCGCTAGTCAAAGCGATTAAGCAAAAGCAGTTGGGGGTCACTATGGCGATGGTGACGACCGTGGACGATCGTGAACAGATAAAACTGGCATTAGATTACGGCGCTGAGTTTGTCCTATCTAAACCATTCGCGGATGATGACCTTCACAATAAGATCATGCCACTTGTAAAAGCAGCAGAAGAGAATACAAAAACAAGAAAAATCCATACCATCCATAAAGGCGTGCCACTACCTCAAGTAGCGCAACTAGAAAAACTGATGAACAAGCATATTGATACGGATCTAAGACTGTACCAGGTTCAAAAGATGGAATATGACCCTGATAACCTACCTTGCATGATGGTCGCTTACGAAGATCCAAGTAGCCAAAAGATCCGCGCAATTGGTATTTTCGATGTCTACGCAATTTGTGTGTTAGCGGCATCCAAAGGGAAATTAACAGAGCAAGCAGGATATGAAGCGATTCATCAGCATCAGATAACGGAGGAAATGTTAAGTGCATGCCACTCGGCACTCAATTCAACTTCTTATGCATTCCTAGATGGCATTACTCGAAGAAGTCTACGCGTAAAGACACTTCAACTTGTTCCAAAACCAATTTCAAAGCTCAAACGACTGTATAATAGTGCTGAAAATATGCGAATTGACCTTTGTTGTCAGCGTCCCAACTTGGCTCAAGGTAAAATTTTATTAGTTGGCTTCTTAAGCTAGCGCCTTAAGTAAAATACCAGGGTCAGAAATACCTGCCTTTTTCAATGCTTCTTGGATATTTTTTGTCAACTCCACAACTTGATTCTGCATGCCCATTATGTGTTCAAGCTTTTGTGTCACCAACTCGGCTTTCATTTCATCCGAATAAGTGTCATTAGCTTTTAATTCATCAAGCAATTTTTGCTCTTCTTTTATCTGCTCTCTCAGCTCTTCAAGACGCTCTACCATTTGTTGGATGTGTGGAGGAAGTGCTGCTTCTTCTTGTTTCTTTTTTATTTCTTCTCCAGAGAGCGTTGACAGTTCCTCTTGTGAAAGCCGAAGAGGCTCAAGTTGTTCAGACTGTTCTGATTTTTCCGAGCCTAACTCCTGCTTTTTTTGTGCCGTGTAGGATTGGACAGGAGTATGAATGAGAAAGTTAGCATTCATTTTGGGTTGCCGATATGATTTCCTTTGGTCAACTTATCGGTAATTATTCTGAGATCTTTAGAAAAAATTGCGTGGCTTCCTTGCCACTGCAAGTGCTTGGGAATGGAACCACTCAGTCTTTAAGCTGCACTACTGACTGAGTTTGAAATAATTCTGTTTCAAAATTTGCTTGCTGTTGTGCAATGCACGATTAAGCGCTTGAATTAAGGTTTTACCTTTAGCTTTAACTGTCAACGTAGGTAGTCCTGGTAACAACAACTCTAAATGACACAAAGTAAACTTATCTGTTTGTTTACTTTTTTGCTTTTCAATTCGAACATTAATTTTGCGAATATTCTGCGTATATCTATGTAAAGCAGCGTTGATCGCTTTTACAAAAGCCACTTTACTAGCAGCTCCGATAGGTTCATCAACACCGATTAAATTTAATTTCATGTCTACCTCAGTCTTTCGCATCAATACTGGAGCAAATTTTGGGATAATAGTATTAATCCACTTTACTACAGGCCATTAGCTCAACTAATACTTGCGCCTTGAGTTCAAATCTACTAATGTTCAACAAAAGATAAAAGCTGATTATATCTAACTAAACATAAGGTTTTTACGAACTGTATGAACATAAACTTCAATCATCTTTATTATTTTTGGCAAGTGAGTAATGAAGGCAGTATTGCGAGGGCAAGTAAAGTGTTGCACCTAACGCCACAAACGATCAGTGCTCAACTATCAAGCCTTGAAGAGCGACTAGGCAAACCATTATTTATCAGAGAAGGGAGGGGGTTAAGGCTGACCGACTTTGGTATTTTGACCAAGCAGTATGCGGACGATATGTTCTCAATTGCAAAAGAGTGGCTGGAAACGACCCAAGACGGTGCAACCGCAATGCATAGGACGTTGAAGGTTGGTATTTCGGATTCTATTCCAAAATCCTTGGTATCAAAATGGTTAGCGCCACTGATTGAAAATGAACAAGTTGCAAACCTGCACTGCATTGACGGCCAGCAATCAGAGCTGCTCGCTCAGATGGCAACACATAAGTTAGACATAGTACTTGCGGATAAGCCACTAGATAGCAACCTTCCTTTTAACGTGTTTTGTCACGAAATTGGCAAGAGCCAAATTGGCCTTTATGGCTCGACTTCAAGCTGTGAATGCCTACGCGCTAATTACCCACTTTCATTGCAAGATCAACCTATTATTCTCCCAGCGAAAAATAGCCCTGTGACAAACGCAATCCAATACTGGCTACAAGAAAAAGAGATTGATGTTAAAGTTGCCGGACACGTAGACGATAGCGCATTAATGAAAGCGCTTGGACATCAAGGTTTTGGCATTTTTCCAGCACCACTTTCTATCAAAACTGAGCTACAACAGCATTATGATGTAACTTTACTCGGCACGATAAAAAGTGCTTACCAAAACTATTATGCATTCACACCGGATAGGCTTATCAAGGACTCAATATTCAGCGAATTTGTTAATTTTGCGAAAGGCATAAGCTCGCCCTAATGCTGAAAAATCAAATCTCGAGAAAAGTTCTCCTGAGCCATTATTGTAGTGCCGTGCTAGCCTAGTGAATCAAGACAATGTAATATCTAGATTCTACGTTTCCAATAGTTAAGCCTTATGAACAAACCGGTAATCACGATCCACTACTGTGTACTTTGCCAGTGGATGCTAAGAGCGTCATGGTTGGCTCAGGAGCTCCTTTCAACATTCTCTGATGACTTACAGCAGGTTGCGCTGGCGCCAGCAAGTAAAGGGGTGTTTCAAATTTACTTTAACGACACCTTAATTTGGTGTCGTAAAGCCGATGATGGCTTTCCCGAAGCAAAAATACTAAAAAGACGAGTGAGAGATCAGCTAGACCCAAATCGAGACTTGGGTCACATCGACACCTAACATGCACTGTTAAAAGTAGGTGCTCACCGGCTCATTACTCTTCAGCAAAGTCGATCAATGCTTGCCCAGTTAAACGATAGATTATCCATTCGTTCTGGGCCTCTGCACCGATGCTTTCATAAAAGTCGATAGACGGTTTGTTCCAGTCCAGCACAACCCATTCAAAACGGCCACAGTCTTTTTCTAGTGCGAGCCTTGCCAGGTATTTCATAATCCCCTTCCCGGCACCAACACCACGTTTGTCCTGAGACACATACAAGTCTTCAAGGTAAAGACCATGCTTTCCTAACCATGTAGAATAATTAAAGAAGTAAACGGCAAAACCAATGGCTTGACCATCAAGCTCACAGATCACGCTGTGCGCTCTGGCATCTTGTCCAAAAAGCTTCTTTTCAATTTCCGCTACGGAATTCAATACCGCATCAGGCTCTTTTTCGTATATTGCTAGTTCATTTATAAAATGCAAGATGGTTGCTGCGTCTGTTATCTCTGCAGGACGAATAGACAGGCTCATAGTAGCTCCGATAGTTAACACTGAGCTCAGCATAGCAAATTGCTCTAAAAGATAACAATGGCAACGGCTCAGCGTAAAGTGAACAGTTCCCACCTTCCCTACGTATACAACACTACGACCTGAATACATGAGATAGCAAACATGCAAAGGACAATCATAGGTTTAATGGTGCTGCTTCAAAGTTTTGCGGTAACCGCGAGTGAAAATGTTGTTTCGCAATTTATAGACAACCCTAAACAAGTTGGCGAAACCAGCAGAATGACGTATTTGTTTTGGGACGTTTATGACGCTAGTCTTTACGCACCACAAGGCAACTTCTCGAAAGAACGGCCTTTTGTTTTAGAGCTCAAATACTTACGAGCATTAAACGGTAAGGATATTGCAGTGCGTTCTTTGCAAGAAATGCAAAAACAAGGATTTGAAAACCCAACTTTAGGGCAGCAATGGCTGACACAAATGAAGCAGATTTTTCCAGATGTATCCAAAAACACTAGGTTGTTTGGGGTCAAAACTCCGGCTGGGTACACACAGTTCTACCAAGGTCAGGAGCTAATCGGGGAAGTGAAAGATAGCGACTTTACCCACTGGTTTTTTAACATCTGGCTTGGCGAAAAAACATCAGAACCACAAATGCGGGCAGAGCTTTTAGGCCTTAGGAGATAAAAATGCGCAATACTTTCATTGTAGTCATCGCACTACTATTATCAGCTTGTAGCTCAGGCATCGACGGAGGAAAATATACTTCCTTGAGTCCAAAGTTTGATCCCTATACCTTTTTTGTGGGCGATATTAAAGCTTGGGGGATCGTTCAAGATAGAGATGGTAACTTGGTACAACAGTTTACAGTCAATATCAAAGGCTCTATCGATGAAAACAACCAATTAGTACTAGACGAATCGTTCGAATACTTACTTGGAGACGGTGTAAAAACTCGCATTTGGACCATCCAAAAGTCAACGAATGGACAGTTTAGCGGTCGTGCTGACGATATTCTCGATACAGCCTCCGGCGAAACCTTTGGCAATGCAATGAACTGGCAATATAGAATGGACTTGCCTGTGGGTGATACTACCTACGAAGTAAAGTTCGACGATTGGATGTGGTCGTTTGACCAGTCTACATTAATCAATCGTTCCTACATCGAAAAATTCGGTATCGTAATGGCCGAAGTCACTATTTTTATGCAAAAATCTGAATAGTCAGTTAATACAACCTGAATTAATCTCCTCTACTGGTGGGTCTGTCTATATTTTGTGGACAAACCCACTTTCACCTCTACAATCCCAAGCCATTCTTTGAATGAGATAAAAAAATTCACGCTCCCAGCCACCTTAGCAACAATAAAGGACGGCAACATTGCAGCGTGAGATAAACCAGAGGAAGTAGTAATGATAAAAAGTATTATGGCTGCGGCAATAGCAGTTGCGTTAACAGGGTGTGTAAGCAACGACAATTCGGTTCAAGAAAAGTCAATGGCGAGCCAATCGCTAAAGTATCCGACGACGGCAAAAGGTAATGTTGTAGATAACTATTTTGGCACTAACGTGGCTGATCCTTATCGCTGGCTTGAAGATGATAAAAGTGCAGCAACAGCAAGTTGGGTGAAGGCACAAAATGCCACAACTCAAGCCTATTTATCAAAAATCCCTTATCGCCAAGAAATAGCAAAGCGACTAACTGAGCTGCTTGATTACGAACGCGTTTCTCAACCTTTTACCCACGGCAACTATACCTATTTCTATAAAAATAATGGCTTACAAAATCAAAGTGTCTTGTATCGTCAAAAGGAAGGACAGGCACCCGAAGTCTTTTTGGATCCAAATACAATGAGTGAAGATGGCACAACTTCTCTTGCTGGTTTAAGTTTTAGTAAAGACGCTTCTCTTGTGGCTTACCAAATTTCAGAAGGAGGGAGCGACTGGCGCAAAGTCATCGTATTAGATACCGAAACCAAAGCACAAGTCGGTGAAACCTTAGTTGACGTTAAGTTTAGTGATATTTCATGGTTTGGTAACGACGGGTTTTACTACTCAAGCTATGATAAACCTCAAGGTAGCGAGCTCTCAGCTAAAACGGATCAACACAAGGTCTACTACCACAAAATAGGCACAACACAACAACAAGATAAAGTGGTGTTCGGCGCAACCGACGCGCAAAAACACCGCTATGTCTATGCGAATGTAACCGACGATAAAAAATACTTGGTGATTTCTGCTGCCGTCTCAACCTCGGGTAACAAGCTATTTATTCGTGAGTTAAGCAACCCTAATAGTGATTGGATCACCGTATTGGCGCATACTCACTCAGACACCAATGTGATCCACAGTGAAGGCGACACTTTATTCCTGAGCACCAATTTACAAGCTCCAAACCGCCGCGTGGTCAAAGTAAATGCAAAACATCCCCAGCCTGAGTACTGGCAAGATGTGATCCCAGAAACTGAAAACGTCTTGTCTGTATCGACTGGAGCGGGCTTCCTGTTTGCCACGTACATGAAAGATGCCATTTCACTCGTTAAGCAGTACGACTTTAATGGCAAGCTAGTTCGAGATATCTCACTTCCGGGTGTTGGAAGCGTGAGCGGTTTTAGTGGCGAAGAAAAAGACGACGTGCTGTATTACTCGTTCACCAACTATAAAACCCCAAAATCTATTTTTGCTTATCACCCCAAGTCTGGCACTAGTGAATTACATAACGCTGACAAAGTAGACTTTGATTCTGACGCCTATGTCTCAAAACAAGTATTCTACAAGTCAAAAGATGGTACGCGGGTACCGATGACGATAACCCATAAAAAAGGGCTTAAGCTGGATGGCAGCAATCCAACCATTTTATATGGTTATGGCGGATTCAACGCCAGCCTCACGCCTTACTTCAGTCCCACAAGAGCCGCATGGTTAGAACTTGGTGGCGTATATGCAGTCGCCAATCTACGTGGTGGTGGTGAATACGGTAAGAACTGGCACAAAGCAGGAACTCAAATGCAAAAACAAAATGTATTTGATGACTTTATTGCAGCAGGTGAATACTTGGTGTCAAAAAGCTACACATCCAGTGAAAAGCTTGCCATCAATGGAGGTTCTAACGGAGGATTGTTGGTCGGTGCGACGATGTTACAGCGTCCGGATTTGTTCAAAGTTGCTGTACCCGCTGTTGGTGTACTAGATATGTTGCGATACCACACTTTCACCGCAGGTGCTGGATGGGCTTATGATTATGGCACTGCGCAAGACAGCAAAGCGATGTTCGAATACCTTAAAGCTTACTCGCCCGTACACAATGTTAAATCTGGCGTAAATTATCCAGCGACACTGATAACTACGGGCGACCATGATGATCGTGTTGTACCGGCACATTCATATAAATTTGCAGCCGAATTACAAAGTAAGCATAACGGCGACAACCCTACGCTTATCCGAATTGAAACAAATGCGGGACATGGTGCGGGAACGCCTATCAGCAAGACCATAGAGCAATACGCCGATATTTATGGCTTTATGCTATACAATATGGGCGTTACCGCTCTTAAGTAGCCAAAAACTTCGCTACTTACTTTTACAGGTCACTAGAGCCTGTTGACCTTTGCTGTTTGACTTTTGTTCTCCTGAGGGCAGCGCTTGATTGGCATTTCTACTGTGTTGCCCTACAAGGATGTAGGGTAAGGTGACCTTGCAGGAGCACAAAGTCTTTATACCCTGACTCACGTAGCATAACTATGCTACACAAGCTTTACCTTGTATAAATGGCAATCAAACGGCTGCAAAAACAAACTTGAGAGATCAATAGGCCCTAGCAACCGTTAGCTGCGAGTATAAACACAGCATTAAGTAAGCCGATGAAGAACAGCGCAGCTCTGTAGTACATAACTAGGCAACACTACTGTGATTGGTAAGTGTGGCATTCGTACTGGTCGGCATTATACCTATTTTAGGAATGCGTCTTTACTTATGCACTTAGTGAAAGAGACATGAAAACACTCAAAGGATTATCGCGATACATACCAAAACGCTCACAGCGTTCAAAACCAAGGCTTTCATATAAGCTAATGGCGTTGGTTTGTTTAGAGCCTGTTTCAAGGCGTATTAAAGGAATTTGCGCTTCACCTGCATAGTGAAGTAAAATTTGCATGATCCGTTTTGACAATCCCTTACCTCGGTAACTCGGTTTTACATAAAGCCGCTTGATCTCGCCATATAGCGTTTTATCAAACTGCTTTACAATCGCACCACATGCCACAATCCCATCATCATTTTTTAATCCAACAGCATAGACGTTAGGTTGGTTAATTTCCTCAATTGATAAAGATTGCGCACTAGCGATCGGATATAAGCTATTCATTAGCTTATCTATTTCAGAAAACACTGCCACTACTTGTGGGTCATCTGACTTTAACTGAATTAATTGCATACCTGCCTCTGAGAACTAAGCCAACTCTTATTTAATGTCCAAAAAGTGGACAATATTTTTATATACTCTGGCCGACGTCAAACTATACCGAGTTAGAAATAATAAGCAAATTATAGCGCTAAAAAGAAAGACAAAGTGTAGGGTCTAAAAGGCATAGCGGGGAGAGTGTATAAGTAAGCCCATGTTTTAATTAACAAAAGACTAAGCCAGTCACACTTGTAAGATTACGAGTTTTACAATCAGTGAGAATTTATCATTTGCGCTTCGATAAAATACAAAGTTGGCTTATTGCTTATTTTGCACTTTGGCAATAGCAACAACTGGTTCATCGCCGTTACTCGGAAAACTCAACAGGGTGAGTATGAACAACAACACGGTCAATACCAATACAAGTGGCAGCGATGTATGTGAACTTGGGTGCGATACTCTGTGGGGCATAAACAAACCTATTGATATTAATTTGTCTTCCCTAAAAACCAATCCTTTTTAACGAAAAGCCAGCTCACTCTTCGTTAAATTTGATTACTTTTTATCACATCTATGCTTTTAGTGCTACTAGGAAAGCATAAAAACATAAAAAAGGATTACTAAAAATATAATAATGCTCTGATCCTTATTCAGGAATACGCATCTGACGCATAATCACTTTCGACTCTCTGGCTAGATTAATAAATAATTTAATGTGATCTTAAAAACAAGGTGTTAGCTCATTCCTTATCCAAACCTCAGGTTAAATAATAATGACCCCACTCTATTACCTGACTTCATAAAGACACTCGTGTACATCCCACCAAGACATAAACATACCGTTATAGGCATTTGATTGTTCATAAATACAGCAAGCGACTAACAAGCTGCTATATTATTTTATGAGAGCTTAGGAGGGTCATAATGCTAACAGCGTTAAAAGACAGTATGCCAATTTTGGTTGTATCTTCAGACTGGAGTGTCAGCCACACCACAGCCGTGGCAGAAAAGCTATTAAAGGCCACGAATACTGTTATTGGCCAACACTTAGATGACTTGTTTCTGTTCCCTCACTGTGTTGAGGAACAGCAAAAGTCAATTGCAGATGGATCGTTAGTGCAGGTATCACTGAGAACTGCGCCAAACATCCAGTTTTTACTCTCTTTTTATGATGTAGAAAGTAATGAAATCTTTGTGCATGTCGCTGAACTCTCAGCTTACTACTGTCAGAATCCCTTGGAAGACGAACAAACTCGTATCTTGAGGCATGCAGTGAATAGTGCCAACCTTGGCGTATGGTGTTACGACCTAGCGAATAAATCCGCATACTTCTCTCCCAAATTTAAATCTTTGATTGGTTTGCCCGCTTCAGCAGAGCTTGATTGGGAAACCCTAAAAAGTATGATTTATCACGAAGATCAACCGTTATTTGCAGAACTCTTGGCCCATCATATCGAGCTCGGGCTCATGCTGCATTTTGAATTTAGACTTGAGGTAAGAGGGTCAATTCATTGGTTTGAACTTAAAGGAGAACAGGTTAAGTACTGTATTCGCACTCATAGTGTGTATGGGATCTTAGCTGACTGTACACACGAAAAAGATATGCTCGTTGCCTTACATGATGCTGAAGAGAGTAAAGAGCTGGCAATGCAAGCCGGAAAGATTGGCACTTGGCGCGCTATACGTGTTGCACAACAATGGATTTGGAACTGGGACAATCAAGCCAACCAAATTTTCAAACTGTCTGATGATGATATCGGCAATTTACACCAGTGGGAACTCAGGCTACACCCTGATGACAGACAACGGGTAGTTCAGGCACTTGAAGCGTCACTCAGCAGCGGAGAGATCTTTGAACAACGCTATCGAGGTTTATTAAATGATAAAGACATTGTCGTGGTGTACGCTAAAGGCGTTGTAGGGCTTGATGACCAAGGTAAACCGTCTCGCATTGATGGCGTTGTAATTGATCAAACAGACGTATATATCGCTCAGAAAAAACTGCAGCATATCAATCAAGAACTAGAGCAGCGAGTTGCGGAGCGCACTGCTGACCTAGAATCTGCTATCATTAAAGCGGAACAGGCGAATCGCACCAAGTCCGACTTTTTATCTATGATGAGCCATGAGCTCAGAACGCCAATGAATGGCATTATTGGCTCGTTAGACTTGATGGCACTGTCTGAGCTTGATGAAGATAATCGCGAGTTACTAGAAACAGCATCAATTTCTGCAAACAATTTAGTCTCGATACTGAATGATATTTTAGATTTGGCAAAAGTGGAACAGGGCAAAATGGAGCTCGAAAGCTACCCCTTCTCTCCCTCTGAAATGCTGAATAACATCCTCAAAACATTCGCAGCCCATGCCAAAGAGAAGTCAGTAAAACTGACCGTATTTGAGGATGCTGCACTTCCCTTGGAAGTGATTGGCGATGAAAAGCGCGTCAGACAAATCATATTTAATGTCGTCAGCAATGCCATCAAATTTAGTGTCCCCGACCGCCAAGGGGGCGCTGAGGTTAATATTAATGTCCATTGGCATTGTGAAGGCGTTGCCTTATCTCACCTTATTTTTAAAATTAAAGACAACGGCATAGGCATTGCGCCAGATGTACAAAAGAAACTGTTCACCCCCTTTACACAAGCCGAGCGTTCAATCACCAGAAGATATGGAGGCACCGGGTTGGGACTAGCTATCTGTGGCAAACTCATCGATTTAATGGGCGGTAAAGTATCATTGAAAAGTAACTTAGGAGAAGGCTCTGCCTTTACTATTACCATTCCTATTTGGCGTCCAAGGACACAACAAACCCCAAACATTCTCTTCAACACACTATACTGGGTTTGCGACAATCCATGGCAAAGCAAGACAACGCTTAAGCAGCTATATAACGCGTGCACTCATCTCAGTAAAACACTGACAGTGATAGATTCTTTGGAAGAGATAACTGAAACAGAAAGCGCAGCTGTCATCCGAGTGTTCACTGAACAAGATAGCGTGAAAACAACCCTGACTAAGGCAACACTCCCTGAGTTACGCTTTGCTGATGAGTGTATCCTTGACACCACTGACAGTCGCGTATGGGACACTCAAAAGCCTAAACCGTTAGCCCCGCAAACCCAGTACTCTGTTAGCCAGTTACTCGCAAAGCTACAACGCTCAAGCCAACAAGATAAGGCACCAGAGTTAGGTAAACTAGACGATCTGAGCGAACTCGATGCGCTTTTATCTCTCAACCAAGACTCAGAGCACCAAGTTAAAGACAATACGGTTAAAACTGGTGAGCAACATATCTTGCTTGCAGAAGACAATCCATTTAACCAAAAACTTCTGGTAAAACAACTTTCAAGACTCGGGATTTCTTGCGACATTGCAAACAATGGTAAAGAAGCACTAGAGATGTTTAAACAACAGCAGTATCAGCTACTACTTACCGACTGCCATATGCCCGAAATCGATGGCTATGAATTGACTAAATTAATTCGCTCGTTTGAATCTAGTAAAGCGTTAAGCGCCATTCCCATTGTTGCAGTTACAGGAGCCGCAATGAAAGGAGATAAAGCGTTATGTCTAGATAGCGGTATGAACGACTACGTAAGCAAACCCGTTAGACTAGAAGAGCTTAAAAACACCTTAGGCAAATGGCTAAACTTGGACTTTACGCAATGACTAAAACGCTCAACCCACAAGTGCTTATTGATTTGATTGGTGATGATTTTGCCACCGCTAAAAAGTTCTATACCGACTTTTTGATACAATCCAAATCAAGCTGTGCAAACATTAAAGCCGCGTATCAAGCGGGTCAGTTTCAAGCGTTAAAAGACGAAGCCCATTACCTTAAAACCTCCGCCAAAGCGGTGGGCGCCGAGGTGTTGGCAGAGCATTTACAAGCACTTGAATATTCAGCTCTTGATCACAACGCCAGTGCATGTGCTGAAAATATAAAAGCCATACACCACGAAATTGGCAGCGAATTCGTGCGAGAGTTAAAAACTTACCTCTCTTCTCACAGCAATTTACTTAATTGAGCGAGCTATTTTGAGGTGAAAAAACCTCACCGACAACTCCGCCCCTGCCCACGGCAAGATACCTATATCTATATCGGCAAAGCAAAAGTTGTGCGACTTAGGGATAGTTTTTAACGTAGTTAACCTGAGCTTCGGATAACTAATGCCTTTCTAGCAGCCAGTTTTAGCGCTAACGGCGTTGAATTCACTTCCAATAGCCAGCTATTGGTGCGTAAATTCGCCTAGTTATCCCCAAAACTCTCTGGCTAGACAAGAAAATTAGTTAATGTGAACTTAAAAACAATGAGTTAGCTCATTTCTTATCCAAACCTCAGGTTAGTTAGCGTTTTACGTACTCCCTCAAGATGAGCAAGTATTAGGCATGTTGGCGTCATACTAACGCTAGAGCGCTATGACCTGTTCAGCGACAACAGCTTGAATATCTGCAGCTGCAAATGCCGTTACATCACTTTTATGTTGGTAATGATAGACTCTAATAAACTTGTGCAAGTCAGCGCGATAACTTGTTTTAAGCTCATTTAAACCACAATGGCTTGGATTACCACTAAGATTACAGTCATGGAATATCATTTCACCATTACAAACACGGTGATGTAAAATTTCAGGGATCGCTTTGGTATCACCACTATAAAACACGATACCAGGAAGGTGCAGCGAAAATGCGCTACGTGGTGCATGATGGCGTACAGGGTAACTATACAACCTTTGACCGCGATGCATAAAACTATCGCTGACTGGGAACAGCCTAAAAACTTGCCATACCCCACAGTTTCCTTCGCTCAGCCCGGTATAAGCGAGAATATTACATAACCCTACAATAAGCTCTGCTGGAGCGTAAAGGGTAATTTGATGTTGGCTCAACGCGGCTTGAAAATACAACTGCTCTAACCCACCAACATGATCATAATGAAGGTGAGTAATAAACACCGCATCTGGCAATGATGCAAAGTGCTGTTGGTAACGTGATACCGTGTCAAAGCCGCAATCTATCAGCAACCAAGGCAAACCTTTGCTGGTTAAAACACAAGACGAGCACCCTAAATTTACCGCACTTGCTGCACTCCCAACACCTAAGAATATTGCGGCATCTGGCTTGCAATGACTGTCAAGAAATGGGGTTGGGTTTACTACGAGTAGTTTTGCAGCGTTTTTCGCTTCATTCATTGGACATCCGCAACATAAACAAGTCTTCAACCCAGTGTAAGGGGGCGAATTTACAAGCAAATGACAAAAATAGTACGACCACTTTTTGGCCTTGCTCACCAATCAGGTTAGTGGTTTTGACCAGAGCCTAGCTTAATATATTTTTAATTCATTGATTCTAAATACAATTTAATCTGGTATAACTATTGCTGAATGGTAACCTCATGACATCATTACTACGGAAACTACAATAATGAAAAAACTCATCACCAGCCTAGTGGCGCTCAGTGTATTGTCAGGCTGCGTTGTGCATATCTCCCCTAGTGCAGCAGCAACAAAAACACTCCATAAGTCTCTGCAGCTGAATGCCGCAGACATCAGCAAACTGGATGCAAATACCACCTCAGGCAACATTCATATCCGCGGTAAAGATAACCAGCAAGATATCCAAGTTGAAGCGGTCGTGTTAACCACAGAATCTGAAGATTATGCGCTTTCCCTTAAGAAGTCAGGAAGCACAGCATTACTCGTGGCAGAGGCAGATACCAGCTCAGGCGTGCAATGGTATCGTGACAGTAGCCCAAGGATCGATTTAACGATTACTATGCCAAGTGAGCTTGCACTCACACTGGATGACAGCTCAGGCGATGTGACAATTAAGAACATTCAGGGGCTGATTAAATTCGATGATGGCTCTGGGAACATCACGCTTGAAGATATTCAAGATGCAGAAATTGATGATGGTAGTGGTAATATCCATATCAGCAACGCGCATACACTTATTATTGATGATGGGTCTGGTGATATCACCATCAACGGTCTTACCACATCGCTAACCCTCGATGATGGCTCCGGAAATATTTATGTCACCGGTGGCAGTGATATCGATATTGAAGATGAATCTGGCGATCTTACCGTTCGCAACTTTAGTGGTAATGCCAATATCCAAGATGGTTCGGGCTCAATGGTCATTGAGGGTGGCAACAACGTCAAGATTAATGATGAATCTGGTAATATTCGAGTGCGTGACGCTAAAGGCAACGTTTCTATCGTTGATGGCTCTGGCAATACCGATATCGAAAACGTCATTGGGCATGTTCAAATTGACGATGGTTCTGGCAACATTCGTGTCGTAAAAGCGGGCTCTCTCACTATTACTGACTCAGGCTCCGGTGCTGTGAGCATAGATAAAATAGCAGGCACCGTTAAGCTAGACGACTAACAGATTAACAGGGAGAATCGGGCTAAAGGGTCAGATCCTCCCGCTCAATGCCTACCTGTATGAATAAAGCTTTTACTTGCGTGCATGGTGGGTCTAATGGTTAAACAGGTAATACTCCAAAAAGCGCCCCGCTGTTGAGGTAATTCCACGATACTTAGCGCTGCATTTTCTCCAGATAATCTTTCGTTCATCTATCCTTATGCCAATTAGTAGGGTATCAGGTTAAGTAAAGCAACAATGATAAATATAGAAATGGAGTACAATCAATTTTATTGAACGATTCAATCTCAACTATCAATTATACAAATCAAAAACATCTCGGCATAATGGCTACATCAACTTAAGAAGGAAAGCAAAATGTTAAAGAATATTGAAGGTCAACGTGTACCACAGGTTACATTCCCAATTAGAGAAAACGAAGAGTGGAAACACATTACCACTGATGAAATTTTTAAAGGCAAAACAGTTGTTGTGTTTTCTTTACCTGGTGCCTTTACACCAACGTGTTCTTCTACGCATCTCCCGCGCTATAACGAGCTCGCCAGCGTATTTAAGCAAAATGGCGTTGATGAAATCGTATGTTTATCGGTAAACGACACTTTTGTTATGAATGCTTGGGCACAGTACCAAGAAGCGCAAAACATCACGCTACTTCCAGATGGTAATGGTGAATTCACTGATGGCATGGGCATGCTGGTAGATAAAAACGATTTGGGTTTCGGCAAACGTAGCTGGCGTTATTCGATGCTTGTAAAAGATGGGGTGATTGACAAAATGTTTATCGAACCAGAAAAACCAGGCGACCCATTTGAAGTCTCTGACGCAGATACCATGTTAGAGTACATTAACCCTCGTCAAATTAAGCCCGAGCCGGTTACCATTATCAGTAAGATTGGTTGCCCATTCTGTGAAAAAGCCAAAGCGCTATTACAACAAAAGGGCTTAGCTTACGAGGAGCTGGTTTTAGGACAACAAGCCTCTTTGACTAGTCTTAAAGCGTTATCTGGCCGTGAAACTGTTCCACAGGTATTCATCGGTGGTAAACATATTGGCGGCTCAGACGATTTAGCAGAGTACTTCGCTTAACCACTGATTTCTCACAAAATGACTTGGTGAACTCCCCCACCAAGTCACACGTTCCCCCTCTACACAACTAAACACAATAGCTACTGACTAGCTGTCATGGGGGTTTACACTTTCTGATTTCGGAGCAAAAAATGAAAAAGATAAACACTGACATAGTCGTGATTGGTGCGGGAACAGCTGGTCTTAGTGCCTATAGAAATGCCAAAAAATATACTAGAGATGTGCTGATGGTGGAGTCAGGCGTTTATGGTACAACCTGTGCTCGTGTTGGCTGTATGCCCAGTAAACTACTAATTGCCGCAGCAGAAGCCGCGCATCAAACAACACTCGCTCCCCAATTCGGTGTGAATGTATCACCTGCTGAAGTTGACGGCAAAACCGTGATGGATAGAGTGAAGCGTGAGCGAGATCGTTTTGTTGGCTTTGTCGTTGAAGCCGTTGATGAATTGCCCGAGCAAGACAAGCTAAAAGGCAAAGCTAAGTTTATCGACAATCACACAGTGCAAGTAGATGACCATACCCAGATCACCGCTAAACGCTTTGTTATCGCCACAGGCTCAAGACCTAACTATCCCAATGCTTTTAATAACTTTGGCGACCGTTTAGTCATTAACGATAACGTGTTTGACTGGGATGAACTGCCACAGTCAGTGGCGGTATTTGGCCCAGGGGTGATCGGCCTAGAACTTGGTCAAGCACTGCACCGCCTTGGTGTAAAGGTCAAAGTTTTTGGTGTTGGTGGCGGTCTCGGACCACTAACCGATCCAGTCGTAAAAGATTATGCGACCACGGTATTCAGCGAAGGGTTTTATCTAGATACAGATGCCAAAGTGTCACAGATGAAGCAAGTTGGAGATAAAGCCGAGCTTACCTATGTAGATAAGCAAGGTAACCCGCAAACGGAGCAATTCGACTATGTATTGGCCGCTACGGGCCGAGTGCCTAATGTAGATAATCTCGGGCTAGAAAATACCACACTTGAACTTGATGACAGAGGCACTCCGCTGGCCGACCCACATACCATGCAGTGTATTGATGGGTCAGGCAACAGCCACATTTTTATTGCCGGCGACGCCAGTGATCAGATCCCACTACTACATGAAGCTGCAGATCAAGGCACAATTGCAGGCGAAAACGCTGGTCGTTTTCCCGACGTGAGAGTAGGACTACGCCGCGCAACACTTGCAGCGGTATTTAGCGACCCACAAATAGCTTTGGTAGGTGCAAACTATAAAGCGCTAGAGCAGCAATATGGCAATTGTGGCTGCTTTGCCATCGGCGAGGTAAGCTTTGAAAACCAAGGCCGAAGCCGAGTAATGTTAAAGAACAAAGGGTATATGAGAGTGTATGCTGAGCAAGGCAGTGGATTATTCTTAGGGGCTGAATTTGTTGGGCCAGCTGCTGAACACATCGCCCATTTACTCGCTTGGGCGCTGCAAAACAAGATGACCGTGCCCCAAATGCTTGAAATGCCGTTTTATCACCCTGTAATAGAAGAAGGTTTAAGAACAGCGCTCAGAAACCTGAACGCAAATTTGAAGTTTGGCCCAGACATCATTAAACACTGTTTGGAATGTGGTCCAGGCGCTTAACTCAGCTCAGGCCTCATAGTGAGGCCTGCTCCATTACCATTACTCGTACCTTAATGACTTAATAGGGCGCGCTTGTGCGGCAACCATGGTAAGCAGTCCAACCGTGAGCCAAGCAATTGCAAAAGCCAAGCTCGCGGCAATCAAGAATGGTTCAACAGATAACTCAATACGATAAACAAAATTATTCAACCATTCTCTCATCACTAGATACGCCAATGGCCAAGCAATAAGGTTTGCTATCAGCACTTGCTTTGAGAACTCCTTGTTGATCAGGATGACAATATCCATTACCGAAGCTCCTAGCACTTTACGCACGCCAATCTCTTTAGTGCGACGCTTAGTCGTAAAAGAGGCAAGACCAAACAATCCTAAGCACGCAATGAAAATGGCAAGGACAGAAAACAAGTTAAACACGATGATTGCTTTGTCTTCTTGTTGATACATCTGTTCAAACTTAGTTTGAAGATATGTCAGCTCCATTTGTTGCTCTGGCACCAACTTACGCCAAGTAGCCTCGATAAAGTCGCGAACAAGGGCCGTGTCGCCATGGAATTTGATCGCCATTGCATTGCCCTCACTTTCTCTAAGTAGGTGATAGGTCGGACTTATTTCGGTTCTAAGCGATGAGAAATAATAGTTCTGCGTTACGCCAATAATGGTCGCTGTAGCACTTGAGTGCCGAGTTAACCTCACTTCGAACGTTTTACCTATGGCCTCATCAGCACTAAATCCTAGGCTTTGTGCCGCCTTATCGTTAATCACAACCGAAAAGCGAGGGTGTGGAATTGCCTCACTTGGCATAACAAACTTATCAGCCGGAAAGTCACGACTAAACCCACGGCCACTGAGTAACTGGATGTTGTAGCTACTAAAGTAATCTTCATCGACCGCCAAGGTGGGCATGGTTTGCGACAATTGCGTTTTGGGGTTAATCATACCGAAAGCATCGACTATGCTCTCTGTTGGTACGGCAGAACTTGCCGTTACGCTGTCAATATTTGGGTGTGAAAGCAGCTCCGTTTTGAGTGCGCTGCGCTGTTGGCTTGCGATGTCCGTGTATAGGCGGCTCAGCACAAAAGTATTATCTTTGTCGTACCCCAACTCTATGGCTCGAGCGTATTTTAATTGTTGGTTCGATACCGCGGTGGCAATGATAAGCACCACAGCAACGCTGAATTGGAATACCACCAGCCCTTTGCGTAATAACGCACCAGATTTGCCCTGTGTGATCTCCCCTTTAAGCACTTTAGCAGGCTTAAAACGGCTCAGATAAAAAGCGGGATATGCACCTGAAACTAACCCAACGACTACGCCAAGTAGCAGTAGAGTGACCAAGATGACAGGCTCTGAATAAAAAGCAAAACTAAGCGGTTTACCTATAAAACTGGCGAACATAGGTAAACAAGCCTCAACCAGTGCCACAGCAATGATCAAGGCAATGTAGCTTAGCATCATCGCTTCAACCACAAACTGAACAACTAAATGCTGTTGTTTGGCACCCAGCGTTTTACGCACCCCGACCTCTTTTGCTCTTTTTGTGGCCGTCGCTGTCGACAAGTTCATAAAGTTAACACAAGCAATAAAGAGAATAAGTGCCGATATCACACTAAACGAGTACACCGTATTAATATCACCGTTTTCTTTCATCTCACCATACATGTGAGAGTGAAGATAAATATCGGTGACAGGCATCAATATAAAGCCAAGAGTGTCACTTGCTCCCTGCCCGTAGCGGTTTTCTAAATAGCTTGGAATTTTCGCTTCAACATCCTGCCCTGTTACTCCATCAGCAAGCCTTACGTACGTGAAATAATTAAAGCTTGGATCACGCTGCCAACGGGTATCACCGTAATAAGTTGTTGCCGTTTCCATACTAATCAGTGCAAATACATTTAAGTGGGTGCGCTGTGGTAAATCTTTGATCACCGCCGTGACCTTTAACGGTAGTTTGCCATCACCAAGTAAAGATTCGCCAACAACGGAGGTGCGGCCAAAGTATAGTTGTGCAGCAGCTTCTGTTAATACCACGGAATTAGGTGTATTGAGCGCGGTTTGGCTATTACCGTGCAGTACTTCTAAAGAAAAGAAATCGATAAAGTTTGCATCAGCAAGCAACACTCCCTCGTGAAGAAAACTCTCATTGCCTTCACCAAGCGCAACACTCACTTGTCTAAATCGAGTGGCATCTACTACTTCTTCAAAATGTGTTTTGTAGTTTTCTGCATTAAACACCTGCCCTTGTGCGTAATAAATTTCAGGGGCACTGGGTGGCATCCACTTTACCGATGAGCGATAAACTTGCTCATGGTCCTTAATAAACTGATCGTAGCCAAGCTCTGATTCAACAAAAATGGCCATGCTGATACAAATGGCCAAGCCAATCGCCAGGCCCAAAATATTAATAGTCGAATAAAGCTTTTGTTGCAGCAAGCTGCGATACGCAATCAATAGATAATTTTTAAGCATAACGCACTTCCTGCATCTGATTAGAAACAATATGTCCATCCAAAACATGAATGGTCCGGTGAGCATAATTTGCGTGGTGCTCCGAGTGCGTCACCATCACAATAGTTACGCCTTCTTGGTTCAGCTGTGCAAGCAGCCCCATGACTTCTTCACCATTTTTTGAATCTAGGTTACCAGTTGGTTCATCCGCTAAAATCATTTTTGGTTTTGCAACAATGGCTCTTCCAACTGCAACCCGCTGCTGCTGACCACCTGATAGCTGTTGCGGATAATGATCTTTGCGATGAGCAATATTGACCTTTTCCAATACGGCAGTCACACGCTGCTCGCGTTCCTTTTTTGCAATACCTTGGTATACCAAAGGTAACTCAACGTTTTCGTATACCGTCAGTTCATCAATCAAGTTAAAGCTTTGGAAAATAAAACCTATATTGTCTTTACGAATATCCGCCAGTTGGCCTTCACTTAACTGACTGATGTCATTACCATCAAAAACATACTCACCACCATCAAGCTGATCTAGCATGCCGATAATATTAAGCAAGGTAGACTTACCTGAACCCGACTGTCCCATGATGGCGACAAACTCACCACGCTCAACAATCAGCGAGACTTCCTCTAGGGCGTAAGTTTCAACCAAGTCAGTACGAAAAACCTTATTTATTTTTGTTAGCTGTATCATATTCTTGTGCCTTTTGAATTTTGTTCACTTGAGGATTGGATAATAATTAGCGAGTCAAACTTACTGACTGCATATCCTTAAAACTGCTATAACTTGAAGTGATCACTCGATCACCAACTGACAGCCCATCCAGTACTTCAATAAATTTGTTATTCCGCTCACCAAACGTCACCGGCTTTTTCACCGCGACTTGGCTCCCTTGCTCCAATACAAACACCCACTTACCTCCGGTATCTTGATAAAACCCACCGCTTGGTAGCAGCGTTGCCGGTTTGGCGTCCGCCAGTAATAAATCAAGCTGCAAACTTTGCCCTCGACGGACACTGCTTGGTAACGCACCATTAAAGTTTAAATCTACCTCGAACCGACCATTTGACACCTCGGCATAGACCTTTGCTAGTGTTAGCTCATATTGTTGACCTTGTAGCGTTAACCTTGCCGTTTGTCCTGCATATACACGACCAAGGTAAAACTCATCGATTTGTGCCGATACTTTATACTGAGAGACTATATCAACCTGACCTAAACGCGATCCTCTTGCTTTTGATGCGCCTAACTCTGCGTTTAGCGCAGTCAACTGGCCATCCATCGGCGCTTTGATTATCAGGTTTTCTAGGTTCTTGCGTGCAAACGCTAAATTTTTGTTCAACTGCTCAACACTGTCTTCTAGTTGCGCAATCTGTGCTGTACGGATCTTTTCATCTTGCTGTTGTTGCTCAATAATAAGCTTACGACGGTTTTTCAAATACTCAGTTTCGTCTTCGGCTGCTTGTAATTCGTCTTTTGAGACTAGGTTGCCACTACCGAGCCGCTTAAACTGCGCTAGTTTTCGCTCACTTTGACTTACCTGAAAGTCCAACTCCAATAGATTGCGCTTTAAATTTAAGCGGTTTTGGTCAATGGCTAAGCGCGTATTATGCAAATTATTCAGCTGCTCTGAGATCTGTGCCTCACGAGAAATCACATCAAGCTGCAAGCTTGTGTTACTTAGTGCGAGCAGTTTGTCACCCTTTTTCACCATGGCTCCCTCTTCCACAAAACGCGCTTCTACTCGTCCGCCTTCAATGGCATCTAAGTACACGGATTTACTCGGTGTGATATTTCCTCTTAGGGGAATAAGATCATGAAACTCACCTTCTGTTACGGTACTAATCTTGACCCTGTCTATGTCAACATTAAAACGGCCGCCACTACTTGTTGCGCTGCTTCCGAATGCAAAGTATGCGACCACTATCGCAGGTAAAGCCAACCACCAAAGCTGGAACTTTTTGTTAGGAGTTATTTTTCTATCCATTTTGTCACTCACTCGAGTTTAGGTGAGCTAAATAACTCAAGTTACATGCCAAACTGAAAAATATATAAAAATCATAAAGATAAGTTTATACAATAAAATAAGGGAACAAAAGAGTGTAAAAAAATTAAACACCTAGTGTACGATATCGTACAGTTTTGCAAGGTAAGGAGATCCCATGGCGATCCGCGATAAAGCAATTTTAGTCGTAGACGACAATACCGAAATACTTGTTGCCACAAGAATGCTGCTCAAACAATATTATAAAAAAGTGGTGACATTAGATAATCCGCACGACATTAAACAAGCAATGTCTGAACAGAATTTTTCGCTGGTATTGCTGGATATGAACTTTACTCGGGAGTCTACCTCTGGTGCTGAAGGCTTTTATTGGCTGAAACAGATAAAAGCAATAGATGAGGATGCTGTGGTAGTACTTTTTACCGCCTACGGTGACCTAACAATGGCGGTGGACGCAATAAAACTTGGTGCTAATGATTTCGTGCTTAAGCCTTGGCAAAATGAGAAATTACTGGCAACAGTCGCAAACTGTATTGAGCTGAGCGAGCAACGCCATAAGTCCAAAAAACTGACACAAATCGCACAACTTTCAATGGCCGCACAAAATAAGCCATTTGAGCACTTAATAGCGTCAAGCCCAGCCATGGAGCAAGTTTTTCAAACCATAGAGAAAGCAGCAAAAACCGATGCCAATGTGCTGATCTTAGGTGAAAGTGGCACCGGCAAAGAAGTCGTCGCCAGAGAGCTACATAAACAATCATTGCGAAAAGAGCATAACTTTATGTCTGTTGACATGGGGACAATTGCCAGCTCGTTGTTTGAAAGTGAGCTATTTGGTCATGTGAAAGGCGCCTTTACCGATGCAAAAAGCAGCAAGCCAGGGCGTTTTGAATTAGCAGACTCAGGCACGTTATTTTTGGATGAAATCGCGAATATTCCTTTAGAATTACAGGGTAAACTACTTACCGCCATCCAAAATAGAGTCGTGACGCCAGTCGGTGGCAGCAAGCAAATTGAAGTCGATCTGAGATTGATCACGGCAACCAATATGAACCTATACGACATGGTGCGTGAAGGTAGCTTTCGCCAAGATTTATTATACCGCATTAATACGGTTGAGCTGACGCTCCCAGCACTAAGAGATAGGCCTCAAGACATTCCGCTTCTTATCGAGTTTTACGCTGACTTATATAGTAAAAAGTACAAATTAACGCGCAGGACAGTCACCGATAAAATGATGACAGAGCTAGTGCAGTACCAATGGCCGGGTAACATCCGTGAATTGCAGCACTTAGTTGAGCGTGCCGTTATTTTATCAGACTCGGCACACCTAGAATTTCAGCTTACTGTATCAAAAACGCATGCATCTAATAGCACGACACCAGAGTGCTACAATCTGGCAGAAATTGAGCGACAAACCATCGAACGCGCGATCAAAGACTTCAAGGGAAATATCAGTCACGCTGCCAAAGCACTTGGCATAACACGCGCATCACTTTATCGTAAAATGGAGAAGTATGATGTGGAGTAATCCGCTTGCTCGAATGATTGTTTTTCAGCTTGGTGCCATTTTATTCGCAACACTTGGGGTGTTGGGCTTTCTTCATAGCTACGCCTACCTTTTTAGTGCCATCGCCGTTGGTATTGCCGCAGGGTTCACTGTTTTATCAATTTCCACATTAAAAAACCAAAAACAACAGTTCGAAGAGGTATTTACAGCGCTCAAGTACCAAGATGGTAGTTTTCGGATTAATAATAAGCATCCTATTAGCAAGCAGGCACTCACCGCTTGCAACGAGTTGATGCAAAAAGCACAGGAAGATAAAGCCAAGCAAAATGAGCAGATCACCACCTACGAAACCATGCTGCAACATATTGAGGCAGGCCTCGTCCTTATCAAAAATAACCACACTATTTTGCTCTGTAATAACAGTGCGAAGCAGCTACTGGACATTCGCAATGCAGAAACAGGAAACTCACTGTTAACAGCACACCCAGAGCTTGAACAAGCTAAAGTGGGCAGTCACATTGCCAACGATCTGCTATTTAAGTATTTCACATTTTCTAATCACAATAACCAATATGAGTTTTGGCTATTTACCGCTATCTCGGAACAGCTTGAAAGTACCCAAATTGAATCTTGGCAAAAGCTTATCCGAGTACTAATTCATGAGATTGGCAACTCAGTTGCGCCAATCTATTCACTTTCTAATACGCTAGTGAACATGACGAACAATCATTTAGCAGCAGCTGTAACAGACAAAGATCTCGTTGAGGACTATCTTCAAAGCTTACAAGCGATTGGCATACGCAGCCAATCGTTACTCGGCTTCATCGATAACTATAGAAAGCTCACCCATATACCAGAACTCGATCTAAAGCCTATTACGGTACAAACGCTATTTGATGATATTGCCCCACTTGTTCAAAACGACTTTAATGAAGCAAAAATCTTCTTATCCTTTGAGGTTTCCCCTTCGACACTGCGCATCAATGTCGATAAGAAGATGATAGAGCAGGTACTACTGAACCTCCTTAGCAACGCCAGAGATGCACTCAATACAACAGCCGACAAACAAGATAAACGTGTTCAGGTAACTGCGGGCATTAATCGCTATGGCAAGTGTGAGATTAAAGTCACAGACAATGGTGAAGGAATAGAGCCCAGTGCTGTTGATAAAATTTTCGTGCCGTTTTTTACCACAAAACCCTGCGGCTCAGGAATTGGACTTGCGCTTAGTCAACAGATCGTCCATCGTCATAAGGGAAGAATAAACGTGATCTCAGACACCGAAACAGGCACTTGTTTTAGCGTATTACTTTAGAGCACTACTTTTTAGATTTTTAACTGTTGAGGCGGCAAATAAGTCGCTGTGAATTCAAGGAACCCGTAATGAAACTGCCATTACAGTGTGAAGCACAGTACATTCAGGCTTTTCTCTCTGATAAAGATGAGCAAACCTTGTTCGACTGGCTCAACCGTCACTGTGACCTCGATAAGCCAGAAGCGATAACACTTGCCAATGGTGAACAGGTTGAGATTTTACCTTGGAAAATGATGTTTGTTGAACCTCGATTGATAGATCCAGATATCTTTCCACAATGCCATGGTAGACGACAAGCTTGGCCACCAGTTATTGAGTCAATTCAACAGCAACTACAGCAAAAAAGCGGTATCGAGTTTGATGTATGTGTTTGTATTTACTACCCAAATGGCGAAGAGTACATGGACTTTCATAGTGACTTACCCGCTTTTGGACCAACCGATGTGATTGCGTCACTGAGCATTGGTGCTGAACGCACATTTCAAATCCGTCGGGAGCAAAATCATGAAGAGCAACTCACATTAACCCTAGAGAGTGGCTCGCTGCTTATTATGGGGAAAGGCTTTCAGGCGTTATACCAACATGCCGTACCGCGCGCGCCTGAAACGCTGAGCGCCCGATTCAATCTAACATTTAGACAGTTTAATTGGCCAACCCACACTAACAAAAACGAGTGCAGGTAGATGTATGAAAATCGGCTTTTATCAGTTTGATGTCAAGTATGGCAAACCAAACTACAACCTTAGCTCAATAGTAAACGCGCTATCTACCAGTGACTTTGACCTAATCCTGCTGCCTGAACTGTGTACCTCTGGCAGCATTTTCCTTTCTCATGCTCACGTAGATGAAATGGCCGAAGCGCTAACACATAGTCGTACGCTTGAGTTGCTGCAACCAATCGCCAACCAAAAGCAAGGAGTCATCATCGCGGGCATTATTGAAAAAGTAAAGCGTGAAAAAGCACAGGACAGTCACTTTAACAGTGCACTCATTGTTGGCCCTGAGGGCTACCTCGGAGTACATCGCAAGGTCTTTCTCGCACCTCCCGATAAACGTTTTTTTGCCGCTGGTAATGAATTTAAAGTGCATGAAATAAAGGGAGTAAAAGTGGGTGTTTTGATGTGTTACGACATTTGGTTTGAAGAAGGAATATGCCAACTAGCAAAACAAGGCGTTCAGCTTATTGTGAATCCATCAAACTATTGCGGTGAAGACAGTTTGGAAACCATCATTAAACAAGCTCAAAAATACCAAGTGTATATTATTTCAGCCAACCGCTTGGGCATGGATCACGATACGGAAACAGGCATACAGTTTATCGGCAAGAGCATTTTAGTAAGCCCTCAAGGTGAGGTGCTAGCTTTAGGAGGCACAACAGAACAACTGTTTACGACAGAAATACACTTTAATAATAAGCATAACTGAACAAGCAAAAGATAGTGCTTTATCACTTCGATTCTTGATATAATTGCAATCTGTTGGAGAGTAGCCGGCTTCCAGAACTTGGAAGCGTTCGTGTCAGCATAACTGGCCACATACCATGGTGCGAACACCACTTAGGTTGGCGAGACCAACGATATATCCATATCTGTGGTCGGGTCTCTGGCTATATCTTGGACTCAAACCGCCCGACCGGAGCTGTGTAAATGAATTTCGTCACCCTGCTATTGCTAGCGCTTGCTATGTCTACCGATGCCTTTGCAGCTGCGATAGGTAAAGGCGCCAGCCTAAGATCTCCGCGCATAACCGAAGCGATTAAGATAGGCCTTATTTTTGGTATTATCGAAGCAACCACCCCTATCATTGGCTGGTTCATTGGACAGTCAGCAGCTGATTACGTTGCCGCTTGGGATCATTGGATAGCCTTCTTTTTGCTTCTAGGACTTGGTACTCATATGATTTATGATAGCCTCAGCAATAAAGAAGCTACAACAGAGTCACAAGCCAAACAACCGCTGTTCAAAACCATCATCACCGCGTTCGGCACAAGTATAGATGCCATGGCTGTTGGTGTCAGCCTCGCATTTGTTAAGGTGAATATTTGGCTAGCCGCAGCACTTATAGGGCTTGCAACAACCACCATGGTTACCCTAGGGATCATGATTGGCCATTCAACAGGAAAACTACTTGGTAGCAGGGCTGAAACATTTGGCGGCGTGGTACTCATCAGCGTTGGTACTTGGTTACTGTTCAGTCACTTATCTTAGTTGAATAACACAGGTTTGATTGCTAGGGCTTAATCAAATATGGTTGATTCGACAAATACACTTTTCGTACTAAAAGTATACGCAATTAACGTATGGAGGGCTAAGCTATACGTGATTAACGTAGCTATAATTTTTGAGCTGCAAACCTGATCAGCGTTACATCTTAGTAGTAGGAATAACTGAGGGAGCATAGAATATCGCTCCCTTCAAAATTAAAGCTCATACTCTGCAGTACTACGCTTTTTTAATTGCCTTTTTCAGCTTTTTAATCTTTGCTTCGTGCTTTTCGATCTTTGCTTTGCGCGCTTTTACTTCTTTTTTAAGCTTTTTCACATCGTCTTTTTTCGCCACGATAAATCTCCTTGTTTGATTATTGAGCGGACATTTATTACCTTAGCAAATATAGCTTTGATTTCAACTTGTTTACGGTTGTATGTTCTTTATATGAAGAAATAGTTCGCTATTTTGACCAACTTGTGAGGGTTGTCACTACTTTTTCGCGATGCTTTAAACTAAGTGTCGTTTTAAAAAATCTAACTTATTGTTTTTTATATTAATTATTAATGGCTTAATTATTGCTATCTTAGTTAATCTGAGCTCGGGATAAGAAGTTACTTCTTAATAAAAAGCAAATTTAACGCAGTAGCAAGGGGTAACAGCTGCTCATCAACAAGTTGCTATGCCTAGTTCAGGTTAGTTAGTACCTCAACAGAATGGAGCCTCAGTTATGCCAGTACCACTACAAGATAGACCGCTCGAATCGGTTAGGGAAGAAGTCATTGATCAGCTAATACTCAATTATAGCCATGGTGAATTATCAGCTGACGCATTCGAAAGAAGATTAGATGAAGCCTACAATCTAACAGATCAAGAACATATTGCAGCTTTGAGCGCAGATTTACCACTCAAGTCAGATCCTAGATATCACAGTGAAAAAGCCGCTCGATTAGGACCCAAATTTACCGCATCGGCCGATGACGCTGAAAAAATCCAGATTACGTCCATGCTAGGCTCTAACTACCGCAGTGGCGAATGGGTTGTCCCCAAAGAAATTCACTTAAAGAATTATGTTGGCAGCATAGAGTTAGACTTTACTAACGCGATTTTCAGCCACTCTGAAGTGCATATACATTTGGACTGTATATTAGGCAGTGGTGAAATCTATATTCCCGACTCAGTCGATGTGATCACCGACATTAACAATATTATGGGGTCGGTAGAAAATACACGTAATACCTTAGCCACGAATAGCCAAATAAAACAGCGACCTCGCATCTATATTAAGGGCAGAACTATTCTGGGTAGCCTTGAAGTCAGTGTCAAACGGTCAATGAAAGCGCAATTAAAACAGTTTGCAGACGGACTAAAATCCTTGTTCAGTGAACAATCAAACGCTAAGCATCATACTAATTAATACCATTTGAATTAATTCTCCATCAATTTGAAGGATGAAATAGCTCATTTACTTAATACATTTGGTATAACTTAAATTTTTCAGGCAAGAAGGCCTTATGGATAACGCACACAACAAAAAGCCCCTAGGCGTTTAACTAAGGGGCTTTTTCAATGATATCAATGTGACATTACTTCTCTACAGGAAAGCCTCTATCACGCATCAATGCTTCAACGTTAGCATCGCGACCTCTAAACTTGCGATAGGCTTCTGCTGGATCCATTGAGTTACGAACCGAGAATAGGTAGTCCACTAGGCGCTGTGCAACGTCTTTATCGTAAAAGCCACCTGGAGATTCAGCAAAGGCTTCAGCCGCATCAGACGTCAATACTTCAGCCCATAGGTAACCATAATAGCCCGCAGAGTAGCCCTCTCCAGAGAAAACGTGACCAAAATGAGTGGTGCGGTGACGCATAACCACCTCATCAGGCATACCAAGCGCATCTAATTGAGACTTTTCAAATGCAACCGGATCACCAATCTTATCTGGATCTGTAGTGTGGAACAGCATATCCATGATCGCCGAGCCTAAGTACTCAGTCGTTGCAAAACCTTGATTAAAGGTTGCTGACTTTTTGATTTTCTCGATGAGCGCTTTAGGCATAGGCTTGCCAGTTTTATAATGTACTAAGTAACGGTTGATAACTTCATCAGTCGCAAGCCAGCGCTCCAATAATTGTGACTGAAACTCTGTATAGTCACGAACACCAGAGTTAGAGCTTGGATACTTAACATTTGATGATAGTGCGTGAAGTGCATGGCCGAACTCATGGAAGTAAGTTTCAGCGTCTGACCAAGAGATTAACGTTACTTCACCATCAGGTGCTTTTACAAAGTTTGAGTTGTTAGAACTCAACACATTGGTTTTACCATCAAATGTTGTGTGACTACGGTACGATAACGCCCATGCACCTGAACGTTTACCTTTACGCGCAAATGGGTCTAAATACCACAGACCAATATTTTCGCCCGATGTTTTATCAGTAACTTCCCACACTCGCACATCAGGGTGGAATACAGGCACAGAACCATCTTTAATTTCAGTAAACTCAAAGTTGAACAGGCGACCTGCGACATAGAACATGGCTTCACGCAAGTTGTCCAACTGGAGATACGCTTTGACTTCATTTGAGTCTAACTGATACTTGGCTTGACGTACTTTTTCAGCGTAAAAACGATAGTCCCAAGGTTTAATGGTGATGTCAGCGCCTTCTTTGTCTGCAATTGCTTGCATATCGGCAACTTCTTCTTTCACTCGAGCAATAGCAGCTGGCCAGACTTTCTTCATCAACGCCATAGCGTTTTCCGGTTTCTTAGCCATGCGGTCTTCAAGACGCCACTGAGCATAGTTTTCATAACCTAGTAAGTTAACACGCTCGTGTCTTAGCTTTAGAATTTCAGAGATAATGGCTTTATTATCAAACTCATCGCCATTGTTGCCACGGTTATAGTAGTTATTCCATACTTTTTCACGCAGCTCACGCTCTGTTGAGTAAGTTAAAAACGGATCCATCGAAGAACGAGAATTCGTGATAGCGTACATATCCGCCTTTCCACGCGCTTTCGCAGCGGCAGCAGCAGAGGCCACAAACGATTCAGGCAACCCTGATAGTTGCGCCTTGGTAAGATACACGACATAGTTTTCTTCGTCGGCCAATACGTTATTTGCAAATTTAGTGTGTAGTTTCGATAGCTCAAGGTTAATGTCTGCATAACGCTTAGCTTCGTCACCTTTTAACGTTGCGCCGTTACGCGCAAAGCCATTGTAGCGCATCCAAGTAATACGTTGCTCTTCAGCCGTTAGCTTTTTGTATTCTGCACTCTCGTATACCGCTTTAACACGCTCAAAAAGCTTTTGATTTTGCGTGATTTTAGAGCTGAACTCAGAAAACTTAGGAACCACTCGTGACTGGATCTCTCTAAACTCTGGGCTCGATATATTAGAGCTCCATAAACCATAGTAGGTAAAAACACGATCCAAGGCGTCACCAGTGCGCTCTAGTGCCACAATTGTATTCTCAAAAGTCGGCTTAGCAGGGTTATTAGCTATTGCTTCAATTTCTTTTAGGTTATCAGCCATACCGATTTCTAGTGCGGCCTCTAAGTCACTCAACTTCATTTTATTGAACTGAGGAACGCCTTGATAAGGCCCTGAGAACTCCTGCAGAAGCACATTGTCATATTGTTTATCTTGAACTAGCTTTGCTGGCTCTTGTGTCTTGTTTGCAGTGCCTGCACAACCAGCTAAGGCTAAACAGATTGAGGCACTTAATAATGTGATTGAAGGTTTGAACATATATTGTTTCATCGCTTGTTGTTATCGTGCATAAGATATTACGGATAGCAGATAAAAGTGCAATCGCTTTGCGGGAAATGCGAGATTCTCTGCGATAGAGTGGCAAATACAGGGTTCATCAGGGCTGGTGCCATATTTTATGTAAAAAAATAGTTTTTTTTCATGGGTTGTTACAATTTACCTTGAAAAATTAACCAAAATCAGCCAAGTTAGTAAAAAACTGATCTGTGAGAATAAGTAATGGAAGTAGGTATTTTCATATACGATGGTGCAGAGTGTTTAGACTTTTGCGGCCCGTTTGAAGTATTCAATACAGCGAAGCGATTTATCGATACACCGATCAATGTCAGCCTTGTGGCACCTAGTCACGTACCAGTTACCTCTCGCGGCGGCATGAGTGTAAACCCCCATTACAGCATTTACTCGCACCCAAAGTTTGATCTATTAATCGTTGTTGGTGGGTTACATCACACAATTTGCAGCGATCATAACGTCCTAAACTGGCTTGCAGAAACTGCCAATCATACCTCTCAGTGTGCCTCTGTGTGTACTGGCGTATTCTTATATGCAGAAGCCGGACTGATCGATGGTAAGCGGGTCACTACACACTGGCAAGATATTGATGACTTGAGAGAGCAATACCCAACATTAGACGTTATCGAGGATGTTAGATTTATTATGGATCAAAATTTTACTAGCTCAGCCGGTATTTCCGCTGGTATTGATATGAGCTTAGAGCTAGTAAAAAAACGCTTTGGACAATCTATAGCCAGAAAAACAGCGACACAAATGGACTACGATTGGCCTAAATAACTTCTGGCTGGCGTGATTTTACGCTTGTGAGTTCAGGTATTTTATACAGAGGCCAGAGATAAAGTGGCGGGTTACTCGCCGTTAGCTCTCACTCGTCTCCTAGTATCTGCTATTAGCCATGTTGAACACTACTATGCTCTAGCTCAATAATGCGAGTTTTGGCAAACATAACGACTTTTTCGTATTCACCTTGCACTTCCTCAAGGAGTGCTTTACATTGCCCCGGCTGGTGCGATTGGGCGTGTGATTCAATCTTATCTAAGACATTGAATAAGGATTCGGCGGACAAATCTCCTGCTTGCCCTTTAAGTGCATGACTGTACCTTGCAGATGCTTCGCAGTTGCTGTTTTTTATACTCATGGTCAGCTGCTGCATCTGGTTATTAGAGTCGTCTAAAAATAAGCTATATACCTTGCTAAGCAGTCCGTGATCACCTGATAAACGCTCAAGTAAATCACCTTCTCTTATCGGCACAGTTTCTGGCACCGTATCACTTGTCTCAAAAGGGTGTATTAATATCGAGTCATCTTCTTTTGCATGAATATTTAAGGTCTCTAACACCTCAAAGAGCTGCTCTACCACCACAGGTTTTGTAACAAATTCATCCATGCCTGCACTTAAACAACGCTCCCTTTCCCCCGATAATGCACTTGCTGTCATGGCAATAATTGGGCTGTCTTTGTATCTATCTCCACCTTGACCTTGTCTAATCGCTCTCGTTGCTTGATAACCATCCATCCCAGGCATATTACAATCCATAAAGATGGCATCAAAGTCGACTTCCTGATGCTCAAATAACAGTAGTTTATTTACCGCATCTTGACCATCGACAGCAAAACTCACCTTGGCACCTTGCCCCTCTAAAATCCCCTTGGCCACGATGCGATTAATTTGGTTATCGTCAACCACCAAGAAATGGCACCCAGCAACCAAGTTACCAGTAAGTGCCGTCACTTCGCCCGATGATTTTAGGCTGGGCTGTAACCTAATTGCTTTGGTTAAATCGAATAGTGAGACAATCTCGCCAAGTCGAATAGGATCTGAAAGGTGCAAAAGATTATCGCTATCATTGATGTGTTGCAGCTCATCACCCACTAGAATTAATTTCTCGAACTCGCTTTTCGCTTTGGGCAATTGCGCAAAGGCTGTTTCATCGGTCACGATACACAGTTGGCTATTTAATTGATCCTCAATATACTCTCCACCCAGTTTACCTATGAGTTTTGCGATATAATCTCTTTCCAAATCACTGCTGCATGATACCGATACTTTTTTGCCCGTTAGAACCTTAGGTACATTAATGGGCTTGGTTTGAACACTAGAAAACGGCAATTCAAACCAAAATTTACTCCCTTTAAATTTTTCACTTTCAAAGCGAATGTGACCTAGCATTTTTTCTATAAGCTGTTTACAGATAGACAGCCCCAGACCAGTGCCACCGAACTCATTTGAGGTATTGCTAGACTCTTGACTAAACGATTGAAATAGCTTGTTATGATTTGATTTCTCGATACCAACACCTGTATCTTCAACCATCACTTTGAGCCAAACCGTATCATCTAACTGCTCTGAACTCACCGTGAGCTTTACATGTCCTTTTTTCGTAAACTTAATGGCGTTACTGAGCAGGTTATACACCACTTGCTTAACACGTGCAGCATCACCACATAATTCAATATGTTCAAGGCCGCTCTGATCTAAAACATAAGTAAGACCTTGCTCTTTTGCTTTTGCCGACATAGATAAAGCAACATGCTCAATGATTGAAAGTGGATTGAAAGGCTCGTTATCAATATCTAGCTTGCCAGCTTCAATTTTGGAGAGGTCCAGTACATCGTTGATAAGCGATAGTAAAGTAGTTGAACTGGTCTCCATCATTTCTAAATACTTGCGTTGGTGTTTTGTTACCGGCTCTTTTCTTACCAAATTGAGTGAGCCCAATATGCCGTTAAGTGGCGTTCTCATTTCATGGCTAATTGTCGAAATAAACGCACTTTTCACCTCAGACGCTTTGGCCGCTTTGTCACGCGCATCTACCAACTCTTTGGTACGCTCCTTCACTTCTTGTTCAAGTCGTTCATTTGCTCCTAGCAACTGCGCTTCAGCTTCTTTCTTATCAGTAATATCTTCCACAAATAAGGCCACCCCCTGTATCCCTTGTTTGCCGCCATAGATCGGCGACAAACTCAGTGACAGCCACTTGTTTTCTTGCGCGCTTTGATTTAACTCCAGCGATGTTGCTCCCACCTCTTCGCCTAACAGCACTTTACTTGCATTACGTTCAACAAACTGATGCACAGGCTCGGGTAAAAACCGAGAATCATGGCCTACCTTACTTTTGTTGAGTTGCCTGAAAAAGTGTTTAGCAGATTCATTGAAGCTGGTAAGCTTTAAACCCATATCAAACCCAAGTACCCCATCTGACGCTCCGTCTAAAATAGCCTTAAATTCAGCTCGAGTGGAATCCAATGTGCGTAAACTTTGGGTGTATTGCCAAAAAGCAAAGAAGATTAATGCAAATACACTACATGCAACAGCCAATAACGTGTATGTAGTCAAGCGCTTTTCATTTAAGTTTTGTTGGTAAATAGTAAAGGGGATGAGGTTCACTAATTGCACTTTTAAGTTATGGAAGTTTGCTCCTTCCACATCATTAATTAAGGCGAGAAAGCTTTCAGCCGTTTTTTTGTCTTCTACCAGTTGCAGCTGATTTGACCATGGCTGAACATTATATAATTTTTGAAAATTCAGCTCCGGGTTAAGATCCTTACTGTAGCGAAGCGCAAACTCTGGGTGGTAGATAAATGAATCATCCTCACCAAGTAATATAACCTTTTGCATACTAGGTACTTGTGCGCTCAGTTTTTCTATCATTTTTTCAGCATTGACATTAATAATTAAAATGCCAAATAACTCATTATCAATATCGTAAGTTGGCAGAGTAAAACGTTTTGTTGGTTGGATGGGAGTAACAATTCGACCATGCTCTCTATTTAGATTGATAGGCGTTGAATAGATAGTACGTTCCGGCAGTTGTAAGGAGTGTGTGAAATAGTCATGCTGGCTCTTGTTTTGCAATTTACTGTCAGATACCGAAATAACTTTTCCAAGCTGGCGCTCTGCTCTAACAAGCTCTAACCCTGTCTTTGCATCAAGTAGGCGGATCTGATTAAGACCATCATAAGAATACAACATCGACCTAAATATGGTGCTTAGTCGCGCACGCCATACATCAAGCTCAGTGTTCTCTTGTGGGTCTATCCCATTATTTTTTTGCGCTCTGGCAATACCTTGGATTGGCGGAGTATCGAGTAAAAAATAAAGAAACCGGCGGCTTGCGTCAATTTCTCCTAGATAAATGTTGTTTTGCGCCGAATGCACCTGCTCTAAGCGCTGATAAAAACTTTCGTTCAGATCATCTTGAATACTGTTTTCAAAATATAAAATAGCACTCAACATCACAGCCAGCAAAAGTATGATAGCGCCTTTAGCAATTTGGGAAGAAGACACATTTTCTCCTTGGACAGTAGCCTAGCTATTAGGTAATAAAACCCAAAGCGCGTTTGCCTCTGACGACAGGTTTAGCACAGAGCCCAAACGCACTTTTAAATTTAGTCCAAATCTAACTAAAGGCAATTGTTTATACTTGCCTACAAAGAAATCCCCTGACGATTATGATAACCAAGGTAATCTATTGCGGGTCCTTCTGGCACCACTTGGGTTGGGTTTATCATAGTGTGGCTAAAGTAGTAATGCCGCTTGATATGTGCAAAGTCGACTGTCTCAGCTATTCCAGCATGCTGGTACAAGTCTCGAACATACCCTGAAAGATTCGGGTAGTCTTCAATTTGCCTAATATTACATTTAAAGTGGCCATGATAGACGCTATCGAAGCGTATCAAGGTTGTAAACAAGCGCCAGTCAGCTTCCGTAAGCTGGCCTTTCACCAAATAACGCTGTGCTGCGAGTTGAGTTTCTAGTTTATCCAAGGCCTTAAATAATGCCTTTACCGCGTCGTTATATGCCTCTTGGGTCGTAGCAAAACCGGCTTTGTATACGCCATTATTAATATGATGGTAGACAAATTCATTGACTGCATCGATTTCGTTTCTTAATGCCTCTGGGTAGTAGTCTGCCTGCTCGCCAGTGATATGGTTAAACGCACTATTGAACATGCGAATGATCTCGCTCGACTCATTACTCACTATCTGGTTGGTTTGTTTATCCCAAAGGACAGGCACGGTTACTCTACCCGAATAATTTGGGTCATTTTTTGTATACAATTGGTGCATAAAGCTTTGTTGATGCAGGTTATCCCCGACCTCTGGACGTTGGCTGCTAAAAGTCCAACCTTGATTAAGCATATCAGGGTCTACAATAGAGACATCGATATGCCCCTCAAGTCGCTTGAGCTTTCTGAAAATAAGCGTGCGATGCGCCCAAGGACATGCCAACGACACATACAGGTGATAGCGACCAGACTCCGCTTTAAAGCCAGCTTTTCCAGAAGGCCCTGCACTACCATCTTGAGTTACCCAGTTTCTTAATTTTGAAGACTCGCGCTCGAATTTACCTTGGCTACTTTTGGTGTCATACCATTTATCGTGCCATTGACCATCGATTAATAATCCCATGTAAACCCCCTATACAATATCGCCGAAGCGACCTTGTTGATAATCTCTCACCGCCTGATGCAACTCTTCTTGTGTGTTCATTACAAACGGCCCCATATGTGCGATTTTCTCGTTGATTGGCTGTCCCGCAAGAATAACAAAGCCTACTTTATCCGTTGCAATTAAACTCATTTGATGTTCTGGGTCTAACTCCAAAAGCGTTTGTTCGCCGTAGTTTTCAAACCGACCAGAGTGGATATAAATCATCACTTTAGCAAACTGAGTGAGATCTAATTGCAACTGAGTACCTTGCTCCAACTCCACATCTGCAAGGGCGCCATTCCCCGCTAAACCTTGTAGTGGTGAAGCTAGCTGTTGGCCTTCAACATGCCAAGTCCCTGCTAACGCCTTAAAATATCCCGCTTCACCTATGGTGATTTTAGGAGCTGGCTGTTCAGTTGTGTCTTGATACTTAGGTGCCCGCATTTTCTCTTTTGCAGGCATGTTCAGCCAGATTTGAAAGCCGTGCATGCCTTCGGTATCGCTCAGCGGCATTTCGCTGTGTACGACGCCTCGGCCTGTGCTCATCCATTGCACGTCTCCACTGCGGATTGCTTTAACATTGCCCATTTGATCTTTATGTTCAAACCCGCCTTTGCGGATGTACGTAAAGGTTTCAATACCACGATGTGGGTGCGGCGGGAAACCCGCAATAAAGTCATTCGGGTCGTCTGACTTCAGCTCGTCAATCATAAGGTATGGATCAAGGCTTTTTCCGTCAAAGCCAGAGATCCGGTTAATATTGACACCGCCGCCGTCTTGAGTCGCGTGTGCTTTATTGACTCTGATAATTTTCATGGAAACTCCATTACTGTTTCGTTATGTGTTTAGATTATCAAAGTGATGAGAGATTAAAATTAGCTAAAATTGGGTAATACGTTCGTTTAAAAAGAATGAAAGACACAAGTTTTTGCATATTCATGTCATAGTGGTCAGAACAGTGTTCTCCTGCATCTAGATCTAACAATTTTTAACAGTAATCACACAATTATATGACAAGCTTGTGGGGCTATAGTTTAACGCTTGATAGGAGCAAAGGATGAGGTCTCTAATTATTTTATTTGCGCTGACATTACTTGCAGCGTGCAGTTCAACAAGTCCAGTCAGTGTGAATACGGTTGCAGGTCCGCCAACTAACCTTACCGTTGAAATCACCGACGTTACCAACACTGATGGTCAGATGCTAGTATTGCTATTTGACAATAGTGCCGACTACCATAGCGATAAGAATGTGAATGATCCTGACGCACACTTTTTTCGCAAGCTCATTGTTTCACCACAGACACCCGTCACTTCGGTTACTTTTGAAGATGTACCCGCTGGACAATACGCCATTCACGTTATTCATGACGAAGACGGTGACGGCGGTATGGATCGGATGATTTTCCCATTTACTGGTATGCCCAGCGAACCTTATGCCTTATCAAATAATATTCACGACAGCTTCTCAAAGGGAGATTTTGAAGAAGCATTGTTTACGGTAAAAGCCCCTAACACTAAGATCCAGCTAGCCCTCTCTACACACTTATCAAAAATGACTGGATTGTAAAATACAATGGTGCAGTTAGCGCTGCACCTGTTATTGCGACTTATTAAACTAACAGGTTCATTTGAGGACGAAACATAGCTCTCTTAATTAACTAGATTGGTATTGTGTCTGACAATTGTCATTTCATTTCCTGACAACCCTCACTCACCTCTCTCGTTGATGCACTGCATACTGCTCGATAGTCAAAACTCGGGAGTAAATACAGTGAGCAATGCAATTGAGCTAACCAATATTCGCTTTTCATACAACGATAATATGCCAATTCTTGAGCGACTCAATCTAACGCTTGAGCAAGGTAAGGTATATGCCATTTTAGGCCCAAATGGTGCCGGAAAAACCACTTTAATCAATATAATGCTCGGCCGGTTAACGCCAACCTCAGGCCACATTTCTGTACTTGGACACAACCCAGACTCAGCTCATTGCCGCGAGCGAGTCGGCGCTATGATGCAGTTAGCAGGATTACCATTACACACCAAGGTCATCGAGTTTTTAAGGTTATTTTCTAGCTACCACCAAGACCCCATTTTACTGGCGCAGTTAATATCAATATGCCAACTAGAAACATGTTTAGAGCAAACATTTGATACCTTGTCTGGAGGACAAAAACAGCGTTTGTTTATGGCGATTGCACTCGTAGGAAACCCAGATATTGTTTTTTTAGATGAACCTAGCGCTGGTATGGATGTGGAGTCTAGACAGCAATTGTGGCTGTCCATTAAAAGACTAAAACAACAAAATAAGACGGTACTTTTGACCACACATTATCTTCATGAAGCAGAAGCATTAGCTGATGAGCTATTGATACTCAAAGAGGGGCAATGCCAAAAGTTAAACGACATTCCAGAAATTGCTAATAACTTCCAACGTTCAAAAATCCGCTTTAGTTGTGCGCAGCCTGTGGCCGCTTTAGTCGACGCTTTACCTCTGGTTGACCTAACAGTGCAAGGAAGCGAATTCACTATTTTGACTGACGAACCTAACCAGATCCTGCAACGTCTATTAAACCAGTTCAGCATTTGCAATCTCCATGTCGCACCAATGAATCTAGAAGAAGCTTATTTAGCTTCAATGAACATACAGAAGGCTTAACACTATGATCAATGCCACCTCTTTTATTCTTGAAAGCAAAACAGAGCTACTTAGCACCTTTAGAAGCAAAGGTTTTGTCATCCCTGCGACTTTGTTTCCCTGCTTGTTTTATCTCTTTTTTGGTATCGTTTTTAGCCATCACGACTCTCACAATTATATGTTTATCAATTACTTGATATTCGCCATGATTGGTCCTGCGCTATTTTCCTTTGGCGTGAATGTTGCGCTGGAAAAACAAAATGGCTGGCTTGTACTCAAGCAACTGTCGCCGGTTTCCCCTTATCAATACTTACTTGCTAAATGCGTGAGTGCCACAGCATTTTCATTACTTGTTGCATGCTTAATGAGCCTATTGGCGCTGTTTTCAGGGGTGTCATTAACCCTCGCACAGTGGGTGTTAGTGGTCATACTGGCTCTGGTCGGTACTTTTCCTTTGTGTATGCTTGGCTTAATTGTGGGGCTTTCTGTGTCGGCAAAGGCTGCACCTGCGGTTGTCAATTTAATTTATCTTCCCTTATCGCTGTTGTCTGGACTTTGGTTACCTATCACAGTGTTTCCAGAAGGGATGCAATGGTTTGCTTGGTTATTACCTACTTTTCATATCTCTCAATTAGCGCTGACCATAATTGACGGTGCTTTGGGTTTTCCGCTGTACTGGCACCTTGTTGTGTTAACAGGACAAACCTTATTGCTCTTTTTGATAGCAAAAGCCAAGTTCAAAAGAGCTTGATGGCTTCGCGCTAGCGCACAGACAATACGCTGTGCGCCGCTTTTTAATTTGTACTGTTATGATTTATTTACCATGAATTTGCTATCTATGCTGAATTGGCCAGCACCTGCGGCGGCTAGCGCCAGAAAGCCACCAGCCATTGCAATATTTTTAAAGAACATTAAAAACTGCATTTGATCGGCCAGTTCAAAGTGAAATAGCAGTGCACTGATAACGCTAAACCCTGCAAATGCTATTGCAGTAAGTTGAGTGAATGCCCCAACCAAAATAAATAGACCACCGATCAGCTCAAATGCGATCACCAATGGTAGCAACTCTCCAGGCAAACCACTCGATGTCATATAAGCGGCATTCCCCTCATAAAATTGAATTTTATTTATCGCTGCCAAAATGAAAATTGCTGATAAGCCAATTCGACCAAATAGCGATGCTAGTGAAGCTAGTGTGCTATTGGGTTTGATGATGTTAATTAAGTTCATGATACTTTCCTCTATAAATTCAATCGATATTAGGGAGCTCTTCGCGAGCCGTTGGAGAAAAGTATACGTTCGATTTGAAATAATTAAATTTGTAAAAATAACACCAACCATTCTATTTTTAAGAAAATCAATAGCTCATTTAATTAAATAACTCAGCCTCAAGTAAAAAGTCTATAACGGCTCTAGTCCTTGGAGGGATTTGTTTTCTCGACGGATAAACCAAAGAAAAGACTAGTTGTTCGCTACTTAGCGTAGGACAAATCATTTGTAACTCACCTCGCCCTACTTCTTGCTTTACCGTTGATGGCAGTAATTGTGCTACCCCTAATCCCGCCACAGCCATTTGTTGTAACAGCATAGGAGAATTACACCAGTGTACTTGATTAGGTGCCAGGTTTACCGCTATACCATCACGATAAAGCTGAGTCATGCCTGTTACCTTAGCTTGCTCGAGTAACAACCAAGGTAATTGATTTAACTGGGCTTCACCCGCAGGTAACCCATATTGGTTGATCAACCTAGGGCTGGCATACAATTTAAAGCGCTCTTGATGCAGCTGCCGAGCAACAAGCGAACTGTCTTTGGGAAAGCCAACTCTAAGCGCCAAGTCTATTTGATCATTGATAATATCGCGCTTGTCATCGTCAACGATGATATTAAGCTGGATCTTCGGGTAGCGAGCAGTCAACTCTGCAAGTTTTGGCAAAAGAAACTTATGTGCAATGTCGTGCGTCATGGTGATTGACACCATCCCATGGGGATCTTTGTTATCTAATACCACCTCAATATCATCTAAAATAGCATGCAAGGAATGAGCTTGTGCCAGAATATCTCGCCCTTCACGAGTAAGTGTGAGCTGCCTAGTACTGCGCTGCAATAAACGGACACCCAACATTTCTTCCAAGTGAGAGATCTGTTCACTCACCCTAGAGCGACTTGTAGCTAGCTTACGCGCAGCTTGCGAAAAACTCCCCGTATCCACCACGGTCGCAAATATTGCTAAGAGTTTCAGTGCATTTAGATTGATTGTACTCATTTACCGAACTCACCATACTGATTTACTCATCTTATGATAACAAAAATTACCGCGCATAATACTCATCAACCAATACATTCAAGTCTTTAAAGAGGAATACATAATGATCGCAGTCACTGGCGCAACCGGTAAATTAGGTCAACTCACCGTTGAGTTTCTAACTCAAAAAATACCAGCATCCAATATTGTTGCTCTGGTTAGAGATAAAGATAAAGGACAGGCACTAATTCAACTTGGTGTGAAGGTAAGGGAAGCGGATTACAACAACCCAAACACACTAAAAACTGCGCTTGCAGGCGTGCAAAAACTGCTACTAGTATCGAGCAATCAAATAGGGAGTCGCACACAGCAACACAAGGCGGTGATCGATGCAGCAAAAGAAAATCAAGTCAGCTTTATCGCCTATACAAGTATCTTAAATGCAGATAGTTCGACGCTTGAACTCGCCAAAGAGCATAAAGAAACAGAAGCATATTTAAAGAGAAGTGGTATAGCGTACAGCATATTGAGAAATGGCTGGTATAACGAAAACTATACGGATTTAGCGCCTGTATTTAACGCTAAGCAAGCGATTACTTCTATCGCGCCACAAGCAAGAATCAACAGTGCTTCACGCAGAGACTATGCTCTCGCGGCTGCAACAGTATTGAGTGAGACTGGTCATGAAAATCGTATTCATGAGCTCGCAGGCGACACAGCCTTTACAATTGATAGCTTGGCACAAGCCGTGTCTTCGCACACCCAAGCAGAGGTAAAGCCCAATTTTGTATCAAGTCGCGAATATTTAGCATATCTTGTGGCACTCGGTGTGCCAGAAAACTTTGCGCTATTACTGGTTGATGCTGAAACTCAAGCACAAAAAGGCCACTTAGCCTCAAACAGTAAAGCACTTAGTCAGCTAATAGGAAGACCCACCACAACTATAGCGCAAACATTGGCGACAAGTTGATTTTTGTAGGAGTGCTTGTGCACAAGCAAGGCCTTGTGCACTAATATAAAACTACTTGCTGAAAGGCTTACTTTCTAACGTAGCAGTCAGCAAATCACGGCTTACCAAAAACCCACATATGCTCACAACCACCAAAAAAATGCCATACATAGAACCAATATAGACCCAGTCACTTTGCCCCATCAATAAACTAGCTCGAGTTCCGTCATTCACTAATAAAATATTGATTAGTGATAAAGTTATTACACTACGGAAGTAAATCGGCTTGTCCATATGACTCGCAAATGCCGCAATAATGAGGGAAAACAGGCAAAGGTAAAAACCAATTACAGAAAACGCACCAGGTTGCATACTCGGATAAAATGCAACTAAAGAGAGGAGCACAGCAGCCCAACCGGTAGTCTTGTATATCATTATCAAGTCCTTTGAAAATGTTAAAAAGTGTTCGTTATGTAAACAAGCTGAAGTATGAGGTAATACACTTAATTACGCAACTAAATGATGATAAATAATCGTGAATATGACCTTTATTCCCTAGTTTTAAGAGGTTTGGATTGGGTAGCAAACAAGAAGAAGGAATAAAGTATTATATATTTCTTCTTTCCTCTGAATATCAGTGCGCTATTGCAGCTTTAACACGAGCCTGTAATTGCGGTACTGCACAAGTTTCAAACCAACTGTGTTTTTTTAACCATATTTGATTCCTTGGACTTGGGTGAGGCAAAGGCAATGGGTTTTGGTTGGCGAAATCGGCAGCTTTCACCGCTTCTGTGACGGTTGAATAATGCGATAAATAGCACTTTTGCGCGTATTGACCCACAAGTAAGGTCAAAGAAACCTGATTGAGCGTTTTTAATACTGGTTTATGCCAAGTGGGTGCGCATATTTTAGGTGGAGGTAAGTCACCTGACTTCCCTTTACCTGGATAGCAAAAAGCCATTGGCACGATAGCAAATAAATCTGGGTTATAAAACTGTTCGTGATTGACAGACAGCCAAGCTCGTAGCCTATCGCCACTCGGATCATTAAACGCTTTATTGCTTTGATGTGCTTTAAGACCAGGTGCCTGTCCTATGATTAGTATTTTAGCTTGCGTAGTTCCTTGAATGATAGGGTTAGCCCCCATCGATAAAGTCCCTTCACAAAGCCGACACTTTCTTACTTGTTCAAAAATATCCATCTATATGTGCTTCGCTTTTACTTTATTGCTACGCCCAACATTATGTCACAACTGACATCACACCCACACAGGCTTATATTTAGTCTCCAGAATCATTACACTCAACTTAAAACAAGTACGAATCACTATCATTTATATGCAAATTATTGGATAATAATCTATTACTCTTAAACGCTTTATGAAGGTTGCTATGCCTAGTTGGGATAACACAAGTAAACAGGCTGCTTTATATAGAGCAGAAGTGCTAGCGCGCTTTTTTATTGCTATCGTTGGTGGCTACTACGTAACGGCCTTAGCTTCATCTTTGTTAGCTCTCACTCTACCACTTAAGCGCCTTGATGCGCTTTTATATGCATTAACCACAGGCATCGTATTTTACGCCATTGTTTTTATTTGGGTGTTTGGGTGCCGATCTTTTAGAAAGGTATTTCTTGGCATGATCGGAATACTTTGTATTCTTTATGGCGCATTGACGCATTTTGGAGGCTCGCTGTGAGAGACTCTTTTTTTCGCAGTATGACCTGGCTTCATACATGGGTTGGCCTACTCGTTTGCTGGCTGCTGTTTTTAATCTTTTTTGCGGGAACCGCCAGCTTTTTTAGGCACGAAATTAGCCTATGGGCTCAACCAGCAACCCACAATCTTCCTCATTACGATCGTGCTTTACAAAACGAAACAATCACAAAAAGTATAGAGCGATTTCAGTTGCAAGCGCCTCAAGCTGATTCATGGCGAATAGAGATGCCGACAGAGCGGCGCCCAAGCTTGTTGCTTATGTATTCAGACAAACCAGCTGAAGGAGAGCGACGAGGAAAGCGTCATGCAGAATATTTAAACCCTATAACACTGGAGCCATTGCCCGAATTTAGGGAAACGAAAGGCGGGAACTTTTTCTACCGCTTGCATTTTGACTTGCATTATATGAATGCAATCACAGCACGCTGGATTGTTTGTTTTGCAACTTTGTTTATGTTGATCGCGCTTATTTCTGGGGTGGTGATCCATAAACGTATTTTTAAAGACTTATTCCAATTTAGAAATGGAAAAGGGCTAAGAAGCTGGTTAGATGCACATAACGTATCCTCAGTGGTTGCTTTACCATTTCATATTATGATCACTTACACAGGCTTAGTAACCCTCATTTTTATGCTACTACCACAGCCTGGCGAGCAACGCTATGAAGATAAACAAACGCTAAGAAGCGAACGCTACCCATTACTAGCAAAGCTCCCTGAAACAGGACAGCCACTGCAAGCACTCGCTCTAGGACAGGCACTAGATCATTATTTTACTAGCTCACATAACGCACCGCTTCGCCGTATTGTCATTTCTTCCCCTGGAGACACTAACGCAACCATTAAGCTCTATGCTAATGCTCAACGAGCTGTACAGGACGATCCACCAAGCTGGATGTATAGTGCTGAAACAGGGGAATTACTGAGGACACACAATGTAAATTTGTCTGGAGCTGAGAATATGTTTGGCGGCATGATAGCGCTACATACAGGGCGATTAGCAGCGCCAGTCCTACGCTGGCTATACTTTATTGCAGGGTTGGCTGGCTGTGTAATGATAGCCACAGGTGCTGTCATGTGGGCAAAGAGGTTACGTCAGAAGTTAAAGGGTGATAAAAAACCGAGTATAGGACTTAAATTGGTGGAGTCCTTGAACCTAGGTACAATCATGGGGCTACCCGCTGCAACAGCGATATTTTTTCATGCTAATCGCATGCTGCCCACTGAATTGGCAGGACGCGCAGATAAAGAAGTTTTAGCGTTTTTCGTCACTTGGGGAGTAGTCATTGTATGCGCTCTATGTAAGTCGGATAAACTAGCTTGGCTACAGTCGGCAAGGCTAAACGCTATATTATGGGGCTTACTGCCACTAGTAAACATGCTAACTACAGATGGCAATCTTGTGAGCTATTTATTTAATGGTCAGTGGGTATTGTTTGGTTTTGATGCCTTGGCTATTAGTATCGCGGCGGGTTTCATGCTTCAAGCTAAAAAACTCCAAACAAATGGTAAGGCGACAACTCCAGCGATTCCACGTCGCCAAGCAAAACACGAGGTAAATGCCTAATGGAATGGCTGACATTTTTACTTTGCTTGTTAGCGTTTATGGGTTTTGCTGTCGCAAAGCCCAATCACTTTAAAGAAGTATATGGTGCACGTCCGAAAGGGAACGTGACAAACCAATTAACCATTATTAGTTGGCTTTGCCTCTCCATTAGCTTTGCACTTGCAGTTATAACTCGAGGTGCCTATGGTAGCTTGGAGTTTATCGGCTATATGACCCTGGCGGTATTGCTTCTTGTTACTATCTTTGCAACTAAACCTAAGTGCTTTAGATCATTATTTTACCTAGTCATTACCGGTGTATTGCTTAGTACGCTTTATTGGATCATATTTTAACTAAGGCGCCGCTTATGGCGCCTTTCTTAGATCACAATCTTACTAACATTGCTTAATTAACTCTTTGAAACTACAACATTTAGCATAAAATATCAGCAACGACTTCCCTACACACCGCAAATTTACCAACTCAACGTCTGCAAAGTTAGTAAAATAATGATCTATGAAGCTTCGTTTGCAAGACATGTTAGTAAAAAAGTGATCTAGAGCTTACTTTTCAGCTTCTACTTAGTAAAAATCTGATCTTAATTTCCCTAAGTACACACCAGTTAGTCAAATCCTGATCTCAGTGGCTTTAAAACTGCTCTTCATTCCTTAAATAAAACCGAGAAACCTAATCTCCGGGCAAACTCTGACTAATCCATACGAGCTGGCTAGCCGCTTTGCACCCACAAAACACTATCGGGAACACAGCCTTCTTCTGGTCGCAGGTCTTATTCGAAACAAAACTTCTATTTAATCGCGCTAGCTAGGATTTCGATTATGTTGTTCTCTTTTGGTTTTGCGCTTTGTATCAATAGATTAATAATCTAAAACGCAGGCTATCTGTTTAAAGCGCTAGCTTCTGATGTTGAAGTAAAAAATGACTCGTTAATTCATTGGGCTCGGCAATTTCTCGCTGGGATATTTTTGATTCCAGCTCTCTTATCGTCCACTCAACTTTGCCATACATCTCTATACTGTTATTACGTCAATAAAAAGCAAAGGCAAGGAATTTAACATAATTCAGAGCTGCCAGTATCTAGATACTGATACTGGCAGCTCTGTGAAAGGATTGATTTTCCCCTGTTAGTGCCACCTGTTGAGATAATTGATACTTAGTGGCCATAAATACTTGCCTACGTTTATGCCAGTTTTCATAATCTCCCACTACTAATCAGGTTCTGTTGTAGCACCACCTGCGAGGACAAAGAACTTGGCTCCTGTAATGAAGGTGATTGAGCTTTATTCTAGATTATAAGCAACCATGTAGTGACAGCCACCGCAATAAATATAGTTACCCAAAACAGTGCCTTTCAAACTTACTGACTCCTATTTTGTGAAGTACAATAAAGCCGTAACCTCATGAAAAATAGTTAAAAGGTGCTATAGTAAGTTATTTTACTTAAAACTACCTGTATGAAAAGGAGTTTCCATGGACAGGCACTTGATTACATTACAGGCATTGATAGCGCAATTAAGTTTAGCTGTAACGCTCGGGCTTAAGATAGTTAATGTCTTTTTCGTGTTCATTTTACTCACTATCGAGCCAAACAGAGCGAAAGTTGAACGTAAAAACAATAGGTTCGGTTCTATACAAGCTAGGGGCGGCATTCTAAAGGACGGTTTTAAATGGACAGGCACTCAAAAAATGATAGAAGCCAAGCTGAATGCAAAACTACCTTTTGACCAATAACATAATGATTCAACTAGAGGCTTGGTTACTTTTGAATTAACTGATTTTTATGAATGTGTAATGCGTAACTTCTAGTAGCTCGTGGCAGAAGGAACGGGCACTTGGCACTTTTAAGAATGAGCTAATTACACTAATTCAACTAAACTTAATACTATGCAAACAACTGCTTGCTCGCTGAGATATTACTTCGTCGTTTAAAGTTTTGATGTTCGCAGAAACATATTATTGAATTTGCTTTACCTACAGCTCCATGAAAACTCTCTTCGAACTTAGTCGTAAGCTTCAACCAATTTTGAGAACAAATATTGAGCCTATCGAGAATGGGATGCTGGCTGCCATCTATATACCCAGGCTTGTCAGAACGAATACTCCTGCCAGTTACATCAACTAAATCTAGATATGAGCTTAGTTCAAATGCGATCCCTTTTGACATCTTCTTTTTGCTATTACCTACAAATCGCATGAGAGACTTTGGTTGCTCTCCTTTTCTTGCAGCGTGACACCTTAATTTGATGCTGGTATGCTCCGACCCTTCCGGGATATCAGCTATTTTTGCTCGGATGGGGTTTAAGTCGACATAGACCATGCATGCCAACAGCGCTGATTCATCTAACAGAGCTTGAGATTTGAAACGCCCTTCCCAAAAGTGCCCTGTGCACTCATCCTCTTTATTGGCTTTTCGAGCTATAAACTCATTCAACCCCCGCATAAACCAGCTAATATTTGCAAGCCTACTTCGATATTCTTCGACTTCTTCTTGTAAGATCATCTGCTCACTTTTATTTAATACTTCCCCTTGCAAGAAGCGCTGACCCAACGAAGAACCTTTGTATAGCGTATACCAGCGAGTCAACACCGATTTATCACTTATTCTTTGTGCTTTATTATCATCGACATACAACACAAGATGGGTGTGATTTGTCATGATCGCATAAGCACAAACATCAATACAGAACGACTTAGCAAGAAGATGAAGTCGCTCCTCGACCCATCCACGCCGATGTTCGTAAGACTTACCCGTTACTTCATCCTCTCCACACAAAAACGCTCGGCGTACACAACGTGACACACAGTGGTAATATTGGGTATCCGACAAGCTGATTTGGCACTTCCGTGGCAATCCCATCGTTCACTCCTTGAACTTTGAAATGTTAATTAAAGAATCTAAAGCGTAGCTGAAGTTACAGGAGTTTCCAGTACATTCTGGGTGAAAAAAGAAACTACAGGTGTCTGTCCACGGTATTGTTGAAGGTCTTTGTTGTATGCCTGTCCACAGTATTTGTTGTATGCCTGTCCACAGTATTTTTTGAGGGGGGAAAACCCCCTCTCTCAGGTTTTTATTTCGCTGTACTCCAATCTAGCTGCATGTCCCATACATAGCGGTGTTGAGGTTCTAATGGCTGCTGTGAATCGTCTACTTGCTCCAGCACATTGCGCGCTTTTACGATAGTAGCATCGCGGCCAAACAGATAACTTTGCTCCTTTACTATGGTTAAATATGCCTTATTTAGCGCAAGAGCGCGGGATTTTGAAGGGGTGATCAACTCATACAAATTTTCCGCAGATTTAACCTTTTCAGTATTCACCGTGCCATCTTTATTAAACCAACGCATTAGCATTTCCTGGTTCTGTCTAAACTCATCTCCGCCGCCAACACGCATCATATAGGTTAAAAACTCGCCCTGTATTTCACCTTTATTAGGTACATCTTGCATCTCCTTTAGGTTGATATAACCCCACCCAAGCTCGCCTTCAACCTTGCGTGCAAACGAAAATGTTTGGTCATACGTTGCTCCTATGGTTTTATGACAGCCATTACAAAATGCAAGCTCTTGCTTATGCTGTGGACGCAGTTCACCAGATTTGTCTTCAATATAACCATTGATAGTCCAACCAAAGTTATTGTTTATCCCTTGATCTCCTAAGTAGAGGGTTTGAGGATAGTTCTCAAAAGATTTTTCTTTTGCTTCGCGATAATAGGCTGCACCTAGAGATTGTTTAGATTTAAAGTTGTGCTTTTTCATATACCGCACTTCTTTCATTCGTGGTGCATTAAATACCTGTCCATTTTCATCAACTCCAATATAACGAACAGTATGTAAAAACTCTGTATCCTCTGGATATAGCTGATGAGCAAGCTCTACTTTGTTCGCATCGCCAACATAGTGCACTTTACGTTTTATATTGGTAATGTTTGTGAGCTTACCATCGCCATTTAAATCCACACCAACTCGTGGCTCGGAAATTATCGGTGTTGATATTTCGTCAAGCCCCTTTACAGCCATTTCAACTAGGCTAAGATTCGCCAAATAGACATCTTGATTATATGTATCGCCCTTTTCTCTGAAATTGTCAGCAAGACGGATCATGACATCCCCTGTTGAACCATTTGTAGGCCAAAATGTACTAGGGAAAGGCTTGTAATTGAATGCCACCCAACCACTCCCATCGTTAGCTATACCTAGCTCGTTAAACGCCTTTTCAGGGTAGGCTAAGTTTTCAATAGGTGTGATCTCACCTTTCCAATCAGGATTATTTTTTAATTTTTCGATAAATGGTGTGTAGTTATCTTGGTTAACCCAGTTAGTAATATCTTGATCTGAAATATCTTTGATAAGCTCTGAGCGATCTTTAAACAGATTCTTCCAGTGATTTTTAAACCCAAGATCAGAAAACTCATAAGCCCCTTGCAGATTCGCATCACGCATTATATTAGGTCGACTTTTCTCATCATAAGATTGGTGACAGGCATAACATGGGTTGTTTACCCCATCCGTTTTGGTATAGCACTGAGGCGGGATCACCGATTCCGGGTTATACACTTCATCATGCAGCATAAATGCGGTAGCAGGAATGTCATCTCCCCGCTTATACGGTGCTGCAGCTTGTGCGGTGGCAATAAATGCTGTATTGGTTAGCCCTGTGGCTGGTTCATCATTACAACCAAGCAAAGCTACGCTCGTTAATGCCACTAGAGTTAGGCTAACGTATTTCATTTTTATGACTCCAAAATTTTGATAAAAAAATGCAGCGCATCATTAGATGCACTGCAATACACTCAGTTATTTTGCTTTAGGGTCATAAAGCCAAAGCGTGTTGTTTTCTTGGAAACCATCTTCACCGATGATGATACGACCATCTTCCATCACAATAACATTGTCTGGCTGTGACAACTGGTTAACGTCACAACGTTCTGCACCAGTTAGTGAAGAGCGGTAAGTGCCACCCATTACAACCGGCTCAATACGAGTGAGGTTATAGCTGTTATCGATATGTGCTCGGTATACACCACCACAATCTTTCACACGGGCAGAAAGTTGAATGTCACCCTTATCATCAATCATCGTGTTATCTAAATCAGCGATACCGATATACATATAAGCTTTGTCTACCACTTCGCCAGGTACGACATCTTGACCAGTTACCGCTTCTAGCACGCGATTATGGTTGATGCTGATCCCTTCCAGTTTACGCCACTCCGCAGTTGCGCCTTTTTGACGTGCAGCCTGACGAGACTCAAGGAAAATCGCGCGGTTATCCATAGGCTTTCCAGCTGTTACCTTGCCACCACCATTCTCAATGGTAGGATACGTTGCAGCTCCTTCAGCCCATGCTTTAACGTCGGCAACAGATAGGTAGCTTGTCTGATCTGCCACATAGTCAGACTCGTTAATACCGTCATACTCAGCAATCCAAGTTTCTATCTGCGCATTACTACCGCTACCTAACTCAACCCAAGATACATCGAACCCAGTAACGGCAGGATCAGTCAGGCCAGCATCCTGAGTTAGTTTGGCTGCATATAAAGTACCAGCGCTCAGATCTTCAGGCTGATCAGCAACAAACTTAAACAATACACCGCCAGTATCATCTTGTGATGAATAAACCGTGCGACGGTCTGGCATCACGACTGAGTTTTCATGCTCATAACGACCAATAGTGAAATGCTTAACTACATCTGGAGTATCTGTTGTTGGATTTTGAATTTCAGCGATATAGCCGTAACGATAAGGATTAGGGAAATCTGGTGCTGTTAACGCTTCCATTGTGTCATTACCAGTTTCAGCAGGGTTATTCCAGTCAGGATCTTGTGTTGAGTCAACTTCTGACCAAACAATCCATTCTTCTGAAGTCAGTGGCGTGCCCCAAGGAGATACTGAGCCAAAACAGTTTGCCGCGGTGCCTTTAACACCATCAAAGTCAACCATCATTGCCTCTTCGATTGACCATTTACCCGTTGTCGCTTTGCTCATTTTCAAACGACTTACGCCGCCAGGGTATGCTTCCCAGTTAGTGAATAAGTAACCGGTATCTGCATCCACAGGAATGAAGCCGTTGAAATCTGGGTTATCATTTTTAATGATTTCTTCACCCGTTGAAATGCTGTAGTGCACACCAAGACCGCCAGCTAGTCCATTTTCACCCAAGCTTGCAAAAGTATCACCAGTTTGACCTAAGATTTGATATTGACCAATTGCAGAAATAACCGTTTGCTGCTCCATGGTCGATGCAGGGATAGGTGCACTCGGGATATTAGCAGGAAGATTATTAAAGTTAACGCCTGTTAACACACCCACAGTACCTGTATTGAAAGGTTTTTTATTAAATTTATCAGTTTCTGTGTTGGCATCATTTGGGTGCTGAACATTAAAGAATAAATCACCACCTTCAGACAAAAACAAGCCTGTTACTTCTGCACCGGCCGGTACTGTCGCGATGCGAACAAGTCCGGGTACACTGTAACTTCCATCGCGACCTGTTTGACCGTCTGCACCGTCTTGACCATCGCTGCCATCTTGTCCGTCCGTACCGTTAGAGCCGTCTGCACCATCCGTTCCATTGGTGCCATCTTGGCCTGCTGTACCTTGCTCACCCTGTGGACCAGCTGGGCCTTGTTCACCATCATCGCCATCACAGGCTGTAAGTGCCATTGCAACTGCCGCTGCAATTAAAGAATATGCTACACGCTTCATGAGTTACTCCAGTTCCTAAGTATTGTTTTTTGTAAAGCGTGCAACAGTGTGAAGTGTTCCTGTTACAGTTGACTGACTGATTTATTAACCCTTTCCTACAGGAATAAGACAAATTCAAAACACTATAATAGGAACATCGTTGTAAAGGGGGTTTACGTTTTTTAACCTGAGGTCTGAATAAAGAATGAGCTACTTCATTGTTTTTTTTATTTCTTTATCTAACCACAGGGGGTGGGGATAGCACTGCTTCGCACCCAGCTCTTGCTAAGATAGCTACATACTGTAAGTAAGACGAACTGATTCACCATAAGCTGGCTATTGAAGGTCAATTCAACACAGTTAGCGCTAAAACTGGCTGCTAAAAAAGCACTAATTATTCGAAGTCCAGATTATTTACTCAGAAATCGGATCGTGTTTCATGAATATAAGTTCATCGGTGTTGAATCCATATTCTTCTGCAGTAGTCACAAAACGCTTAATAATGCCTTTTGATACTTGAGGCGTTCGTGAAAGTAACCAAAGATAGTCTCGGTTGTAACTAGTCACAAAGGCATACTGATAATCTTCGTCTAGCTCAAACACCACATAACTGCCATAAAAAGGACCAAAAAATGAAACTTTCAGATGCGCTATTTCATCATTTGCAACAAACTTAGCTTTACCAATCGCTTCTTTCCATTGACTATCATCTGTCACATAACCTCTATTCACAACTTTAATTGAACCATCACTATTTTCACTATAGGTCGCGGTGACATTTTGCATGCCTCTCTCAAAAGCGTGATCTAACCGAGCAATTTCATACCATGTGCCAGTGTATCGTTCTACATTAAAATTACTCACCGGCTTAATTCCGTTAGGCAGCCCGGTACAAGCCATAACAGCTATACTTGCAAATACACCAACGAGAAAGTGACGTAGTTTCATATTATTTCTCCAATTTGTATTGGGTCTAATACGTAAATGCTTTTATTTTAGTTTAATTTTCAATGGTTTTTTACTTGCTTGTTACTTTCATCTTCTGAACGATATCGTGGTATAGTTACTCAATTTATGCATCTATAGTTCAAAGCCAAGTACCATGATCACAGTACAGAGCAAAAAAATACTAACTCAAGGCCTAGGAGCCAAAACAGGCAGGGTCGCTTTTTACATCGAACACCCACCAAAGCTAGAGCCTTACCAGAACCTAACGCAAGTCACTCCGCTAGCCCCCGGAGAAATCGATCATATCAACCAGCACTGTGGTAATGGCTGGCGTAAGATCTTTAATGTATTCGCTAAATTTTTGTTTACTGCAAAGCTCACAGATCACGATATTACTAACTACCCAACTTGGCAGGCATATCGGGATAACCAGTTACTGCAACACTCAAGTCAAGAGGCGCTGTTATTCTCAGCTCCTGATTTTTCAATAAAAACATATGATTGGCATATAATTTCGGGGCGTACTTACGCAAAATCATTACTCAGAGATCAGATTTTTACTAACAACCTAATGTGGTTAGACGACGAGTTTGCCGTTGACTATCACTTACGTCTTATTATTTCACCATTTCTAGACTATCGACAGCTTAGTAATATAAAAATCAATAAGTTAGTAAACATCATCACACAAAGGTAAATCTCTAAGATTTATAGTAGAACAAAAAATAAGAAGGACAGGCACACTTACAGATCATGTTTTTACTTAGTAAAATAGTGATCTATTGGATCATTAGCCCAAATCCAGATCAGAGTTTTACCAAGCTATAGCCATAAGATCAGTATTTTACTAACTTCGAATCAAGCTCATGCCCATCCAATTCTATTAAGAATAGATTTCTTTATTACTCGACAAGCCCTAAGACCTTTGCCTCTTGCACCCATTGGCACTGTACCTATTTACATTATCAAGTGATCTATTTGAAGCGAGGCAGTTTTGTCGACAACACCGCTTCCGCCCCCTGCTCACGCCAAGGTACCGACGTCCATGTAAGCAAAACAAAAATTTTGTCTATTTATTTGTTCTAAATGAAAATTTTTAAAGCAGTTAACGTCTGATTAGACCCTTCAAATTGGGTAAGCGTTAAGAAAAATTGAAACTATTGAACGTGGTTAAACCAGAGGGAGCGGCATAAGTACCGGTGTGACTCAAATGAGAGAAAACCAAGCCGCGCATAACGACTTGGTAAAATTTTGTTCTATTTCACGCTAACAACATAGCCCGAAAAGCCCAACACTTTAAAAAAGGGCTTTGCAACATCGAAGCCTGCGGTATTTAAGAGTTCGGCCAACCGAATCTTATCAACTGGATAAAATTCGTGTTCCAAATTAACTCGCATGCGCTGTTCGCCAACCTCTGAGAGGCCAAGCTGCTTACAGGCTATCAGCTGAGCATCCCGCTCAAAACCCGTTGCAGGTCTTTCTAAGTCGGCAATAAACAACTTGCCATTGGGCTTTAGCTGTTCATGCATTTGCTTAAACAAGCTGGCCTTGTCGCCATTATCCTTAACAAAATGCATCACGAGTAAACATAACACCGCATCAGCTTGATAAACCTTAGGCGAAATAGCGCCATAGTGGATTTGCACGCGCTCTTTTAATCCCAACTTAGTAAAATTCTGATCTGCAATCTCTAACATATCTGAAGATACATCTTGGGCGATAAATTGCCACGAAGGGTTGAGCTTTGACAGTTCAACAATCTCTTTACCTGTCCCTGCACCTATTACTAAAATGGAGGCTTGCTTTGGGTAAAGTGCAAGTAATTGTGCTCCTGTGAGCTGATGAAGCAACTCATAGCCAGGCACTAGCTTAGTGATTCTTAAGTCATAGTTTTGGGCTTCTTCGCCCGTAAATGTCGGCATCCAAATTTCCTTATGGTTGTGGGACTAAACTTAGTGATGAATAACCTCCGGGTTGCTTATTAACGTGGATCCGCGTAGCTATTCGCTCACTCATCTGAGCCACATGCGAGATCACCCCGACTTTACGCCCTTGTGACTGCAAGGCATCCAGCGCATCAATGGCAACACCCAGAGTATCGGGATCTAATGTACCAAACCCTTCATCTATAAACAGCGATTGTATTTGTACTTTATTCGATGATAGCGCGGCAAGTCCAAGCGCAAGTGAGAGTGACACTAAAAATGACTCTCCTCCTGAAAGCGTATTTACACTGCGCTGTTCATCTGCCATGTCTTTGTCTATAACCGCTATCTCTAAAGACTGCTCAATTGTTGTAAGTACATAGCGTCTTGATAGCGTATGCAATTGCTGGTTAGCATACTGTAATAAGATTTTTAAGGTTTGCGTTTGCGCCCAATTACGTAACTTTTTACCTGTGGCGTCACCGAGCAGCTTATCTAATAAGTGCCAGTGCTCGTAGTCTTCCTGTAATTGAGCTAACTTTGTAGCTTGCTGCGAAAACTGTAGCTTATTTTGCGCATCAACCTCTAATGCACTTTGTATTTGTAATAACTGGTTTTGCGTTTGTTCAAGCGTTTGATTGGTCGTATTAAGCTCTTGTTTAACTGATTCTTTATCGATACCATCTGGGAACTTTTGCATCAAATGTGCAAGTTCCTGTTGCTGATGTAATTGCAGACTCTTGGTATTTTGATGTTCCTGTTGAGCTTGTTTGTATTTTTCTAGATGCTCATGGGCTTGTTCAACACTCGCACCCAATAGAGCCAGCACTTGCTCCTTGGTGAGCTCATTTTGCTTTAACCAACTAGTAAAGCGCTCATCAAGCTGAGCAAGACGTTCGGTATATTCTGCTATCTGCTTCTCTAGTTGAGTTATACTATGCAAAGCTTTATCTCGCTTTGCCTCAGTCTGAGTGAGTTGCTGTTGAGTGTTAACGAGCCGCTCTTTGCAAGAATGCGCTTGCTGTTTCAGATCTGCAATCCAATCATCCAGCCTCTTATATTGTTGAGGTAGGTATTCCGCCCTTTCACGCTCTATAGTCTCCATGCTGTGATGATGTTGTTTTAGTGTCTGCTCAAGCTCGGTTACACGCGAAATTTCATCTTCTTTTTGTTGGCTCACCAAACGTAGTTGGTTTTCCAACTGTGCTTTATTCGTTTGTAATGCACCATGACGCTCAGACACGGCTAACCAATGCTGTACCCGCTCTTTCAGTTCTTTAAACGCAGAGCTTGCAGACTCATCAAAGCGTTGCCACCAAGTAGTATCAGGAACCAATAAAGTTAGCCTGTCCCTTAATGCACTGACCGCTTGTGCTAGCTGCTTATGCTCGGTTTGTAAAAAAGTAATGTGATTATTCAAATCATGATGCTGTTGCTGCAGTGCCTGTCCTTTTTGTTTGGCTCGGTCAAGATGTTGCTGCGCCTCTTGCACAACTTGCCATTGGCCGTCTATCTCGCTTCTTAACTGAGATAGCTGCGCAAGCTGTGACTGTACACGCTCGAGTGTTAATTCGGCTTGCTCTGCACTCCCAACCAGATACGTTTCAGGCATCCTGTTTAGCCGTTCATGATTGTCATTGAGTTGCTTGGTGCAATGGGCTATTTCTTGTGAGACAGATTGCCAAAGTGCATTCTCTCGCTCTTTTTCACCAACTTGCTGATTATAACGCTGTAAAACCTGCTCACGAGCCTGCTCAGCGGCTTGATATTGTGAACGGAAATCAGACAATAACTGCTCCCAGTGAGCATCAATGTGCTCAACACCATAAGGATGTTCTTTTGAACCGCATACCATACATTCTTGGCCAGCTCTCAACTGCGAGCGTAAGTCGCTGATCCGCTCACTTGCCCTCAATTGAACTTGCTCTAGATTGTCTCTGGTTAGCGCCAGACGCTGTTTAGACAATTCATCTTGCCGTTTGGTATCTTTGATCTGTAACTCTAATCTTTCTAAGCCTATATGATGCTGCGTTTGCTGTGCTCGCAGCTGGTGTAATAAGGCGTCACCCTCCTCAATGCTACGGTAAGCTTGAACGCACAACGACCAGTTTTGCACCTCCTGATTAAGATCTTGCTCTGTTAATGGTGCAAGTCTGCTTTGTAGTTGCTCGAGTTTTTTCGCTTCCGCTTGATAGACCGTATCTAATTGTTGTGCCTGTCCTTGTTGTTGCACAAGCTCTGTAGTGAGTTGCTGTTGCTTAGCCGGTAAGGCATCTAGCTGTGTGGTATGTGTCTCAAGCTGCTGCATATACCGCTGTAGATCATCAAATTGAGGCTGAACCGCATCCCACTGTTTAGCTATACTTGCTACAGAGTTAAGGTTGGCTAAGTCTTGATCCAGTTGTCTAAGTTCATTATCCACCTTGGCTTGCTTCGCTGTCAGCTCGGTGAGCTCAGCTTCACGTTGCTGAACTAAGCCTGTGTGCTTTTCCAAATATGGTTTGGTTTCTTGTTCTTGTGCCTTATGCAGACTTAGTTTTTCGTCCAGCAGTCGAACGGCATTAAAGCTCGGCTCTAACGCAGTAAAATCATTTTGCTGCTTAATAACTTGCTGTTCTAATTCTTGTATTTGTGTATTCAAGCGAGCTAAATCAGACTCAAAGTCTTGTTGTTTCAGGGCACTTAGCTCATGGATAAACTGTGCCTTGCGACTCTTGGCAAACTCATGCTGCTCTCGGTTATCGCGCACTTCATTCGCTTTTAATACTTGTTCAGCATGTTGTTGTTCAGCTTCCTTATCTTTCAACCTTTCTTCAAGTACAACTAAGTCTTGCTTTATCGCTGCGATTTTCTGCTTTCTTGACTCAACATCGGCTAACCACTGCAGCTGAGATTGCAATTTTGTGCTTGTATCTTGTAACTGGTTTCTCGCATTAATCTGCTGCGATTTTTGTGTTTCGAGTTCAGCTTGCTGCTCTGGTGACAAGAGCACGATTTGACCTAATCTATCTTGCAAAGATTGCAGTTCCAGTTTCTTTTGCTTGTGCGCTTCAAAAACCGCTTTGCCTATATTGCTAAACTTTTCTGTCCCAGTAAGGCACTCTAGTAACTGCGCTCGCTCATCCCCACCCGCTTTTAAAAATGCAGAAAACTCATGCTGTGCAAGCAATACCGCGCGAGTGAACTGCTCAAAGTTAAGCCCAACCAATTGCTCAATTTTCTGCTCAGTCTCTTTTTTCTTTTCACAGACCAAAGTCATCGCCGGTACGCTATATAACTCAATGGAGGCGGTCTTTAAGTTGCCTTTAGGGCTTTTTCTCGCTCGCTCAACAGACCATACGGCTTGATAACGTTTGCCATCCTGAGCAATGAACACCACGGTAGCACTGGCTGACACACATCCTCTGCGAAGCAAGTTGCGAGGGTCATTGAGTTTGATATTGTCACCATTGAACGCCACCTTCTCTTTATCGTCGGACTTTAATCTCGCTGTTTTTCCGTAAAGTGCCAGACATACAGCATCTAGCAAAGTACTTTTACCTGCACCGGTATCACCCGTGATAGCATAGAGTCCAGTATCCTTCAGAGGTGCCGCAGTAAAATCAACCTCAGCCGCTTCAATTGACGCCAAGTTTGAAATGACTATTTTTTCGAGTTTCATCGCTCTATTCCTCCATGCTCGCGATCACTTCCGCTAGTTTGTCGTGTAGGGAAGCTGGGGCCGTATCTTGCTCTGGCTCTATCTCTCGATAGGCAATATCTAACAGCGTGTTGGGCGACAATGACTCTACCTTGCCTAAATCCTCAAATACATTTTCACACGTAGTAATGCCTTCAGATACTCGCTCTATTCCGCAGAATTTAACATTTTTTCCTTTCAAAGCCTCATCGACCTCAACACGAAAACGGCTGCTTGTTTCTGCTGCGGATAATTTAAGACGGATGTAAGGCGCATTGTCGAACTGACTAAAATCATGGGATGCGATTTCTTCACACAGCTCAGCCAGACGTTTAGCACCTAACTCAGGAATATAAAGCACATCTTTAAAGCGTGGGACGTAAAGGGGCTTTACATCCACTAGGCCTTGCTCATTAAAATCGCATAGAAGCACTTGGTGCTTATAGTTACGCTCTGAAAACGACATAGGCAAAGGCGTACCACTGTATCTAATTGCAGTCTGCTTTGCGACGCTCTGCGCTTTGTGGAGATGACCCAAAGCAACATAATCAAACTGTTCACCAAATACTGTGGCCGATACGGCATCAAAACCACCAATATTGAGATTGCGCTCTGAGTCTTCAGAAATACTCCCTCCTTTAGCATGGAGGTGACCCATTAGAATGATTGGCCCCTGTACCTCTTTTATGGTTTCTTTTGCTTTTTGATAAGCCAATTGCACACCAATTTGATAATCGAATGCATCGTCCTCTGGCTTTGGTAGATCAGCACTGCGCAAAAACGGCATCGCCACAACATGCATGTGCTGTTTGCCAACCATCAAGTCGAGTACTACTTGTTCAGGCGCTAACTTATCAAAACGACCAATAACATGAGTGTTAAATGAAGTAAGGAGTGGCTTGGCAGTTTCTATTCTATTTGCAGAATCGTGATTACCTGCAATTAGCACGATATGCAGGTCAGGACATTTGAATGAGGCGCTTTGAATAAAGGTATACAGTTGTTTCTCTGCGCTAGCAGGCGGCGTAGCGGTGTGGAAAATATCTCCGCTGATGAGTAATACATCAATTTGTTGTTGGACTAATACATCTATTAGCCAATTCAAAAAAAGTTGATGTTCTTCGCTACGATCATGTTCGTAAAACGATTGCCCCAAGTGCCAGTCAGATGTATGTAAAACCTTCATTTAGCGTTCCTTTTCCTAAAGAAACGCTAATATAACATCGACAAGCAATATTCGTCTTGCGAATATTAAAGCTTTGCTCGCTTAATGGGTTAATTGCCACCAAGCAAACATGATCACTGGTAATGCAAGTAAAAAGAATTTAGCGGGTAACTTAAAAACACGACTATGCTTATCTTGCACACGCTTAATCGCCGACTTCTCGTTACAGGCAGCTACTTTATCAATATAAAAATAGCCGTCATCTAAATAATCTTTACAGTTTTGTTCGTCTGCAGGAATTGCAACAAACTTCTCTTGTTTTTTTAGTATGTAGAAATCCATACTGCCCACCACATTCGATTCGCTAAACGGGTATTTAGTACAGAGCAAAACTAACGCCAGTTTTACCCAGAGATTGTAAAGTGCGCGATTTTAAAGACAAAGTTAGGTCAATATCAACAACTAATTTTGATTTCTTTATTTATTTATAAAATGTAGACAATAACCCTGCAAAATACCTTTTTGGCATACAAATTAATTTTTCTGAATATGTCATTTTCTCTATAAAAAACAAAAGTGTAAAAAATATGCAAAATTGACAAAAATCAGTCACAGGCATTAATTGTTACTTTATCTCAAAACTTTGATTTCTACATTTTTATTTGTCATTTTATTGACACTCGGAAGGCTTTATTTATCCCAAAGCTGGAGAATCAGGCTGCTTGGGTTTACGCCCAGTATCAAATTGAATTAAAAAGCTTTATCGGTCAACACGTTGGCAAGATAAAACAGGATATTATAATGACAACATCAACACGTGCCATACCGCTACTGGTCGCTATTGCTTTATCCAACCTTGCAAACGCCAGTGCCATTTCACAAACCAAAGGCAACTTTGAAGATAAATTTCGCCAGTTAGACGAAACCCTACCTACCCCAAATATCTACCGCAGCGCAGCCGGTGAACCCGGAGAGCGCTATTGGCAACAAAAAGTGGATTATGATATTGACGTAAACTTGGATGAAAAAGCCAAAAGGGTAACGGCTACGCAGACCATACACTATAAAAACAACTCACCTCATACGCTCAAATATTTATGGCTGCAACTAGACCAAAATATCTTTAAAAACGACTCGATAGCTGAGCGTTCGGCAACGTTTGGGAAGGAATTACAGAGTAATCCAGTTGCAAAACATGCAAAAATTTCACTAAACCAACTTAGGCGTCAGCAATTTATGGATGACACTGAGCTTGGTTTTGTAATTAGTCATATCAAAGATGGTCGTGGTAAGCCGCTCAAAATGACCATCGTCGATACAATGATGCGCATAGATCTAAACCAGCCACTAAAACCAGGCAAAGACGTACAGTTTAGTATGGACTTTGCCTTTAATATCGTTGAGGAGGATGCGGTTGGTGCACGTTCTGGCTATGAACACTTTGAGAAAGACGGGAACGACATCTTTTTACTCGCACAATGGTTTCCTCGTCTAACGGCTTACACCGATTACGAAGCTTGGACTAACAAGGCATTTCTTGGCAGTGGAGAGTTCACTTTAGAGTTTGGCGACTACGATGTTGAGATCACAGTGCCTGCCGATCATATCGTTGCAGCAACAGGTGAACTAGACAACCCAACACAAGTGCTGAGCAAAACTCAGCGAGACAGGCTCGAGCAAGCTAAAACAGCGCAACGTCCTGTATTCGTGGTCACCGAAGAAGAAGCACTAGAAAACGAAAAAGCAGGCACCGACGACACCAAAACATGGCGTTTTAAAGCCAAAAATGTGCGTGACTTTGCTTGGGCTTCTTCACGCAAGTTCATGTGGGATGCTAAAGGCTATCAGCAAGGCGGCGACGAGCAGCCACTGGTAATGGCGATGTCATTTTTCCCCAAAGAGGGTGGAGAGCTATGGAAAAAATATTCCACCGAAGCTGTTATTCATACTATGGAAGTTTATTCCCGCTTCTCTTTTGATTACCCATACCCAACCGCACAATCAGTGAATGGCCCCGTAGGCGGCATGGAGTATCCCATGATCACCTTCAACGGTCCTCGCACAAAACTACAAGATGATGGCACACGCACATACTCCCTAGCCGAAAAGCGCTTTTTAATTGGGGTAGTCATTCATGAAATAGGGCATATCTACTTCCCGATGATTGTCAATTCAGACGAGCGCCAGTGGACATGGATGGATGAGGGCCTCAATAGCTTTTTAGATGGTGTCGCTGGCCGTGAATGGGACCCTACGATTCCATGGGGAGTAGAGCCAAGGGATATCACCGCATACATGAAGTCCGAAGATCAATCCCCAATAATGACACAATCTGACAGCGTATTGCACTTAGGCCCAAATGCCTATACCAAACCAGCAGCAGCCCTGAATATTCTGCGTGAAGTGATCTTAGGTCGTGAACTATTCGACTTTGCATTTAAAGAATATGCTCTGCGCTGGAAATATAAACGCCCAACACCTGCTGACTTTTTTAGGACCATGGAAGAAGCGTCTGGTGTCGATTTAGATTGGTTTTGGCGTGGCTGGTTTTACACCACAGACCATGTTGACATCTCGCTCGATAAAATCTACCAATTAAGGCTAGACACCAAAAACCCCGATATCGACTTTGGTCGTCTCCGTGAGTTTGAAAAGAGCAAGCCGATGTCGTTATTCGTCAAGCGTAATCAAGAAGAGGGACGGGCTCTCTGGATTGATAAAAACAAAGACATAACGGACTTTTACGATCACAACGACCAATTCACAGTCACTAATGAAGAACGAAATGAGTATCGAGAGTTTTTAGCCGAGCTTAAGCCTTGGGAAAAGCGTACCCTTGAGCGGGCAGTAAAAGAAGACAAAAACTATTACGTACTTAAGTTTAGCAATATTGGCGGACTCGTGATGCCAATCTTACTTGAGCTCACTTACCAAGATGGTTCCAAAGAAGAGCACGTAATCCCTGCCGAGATTTGGCGCCGCAATGCCCGTAACGTCAGCAAGCTTATTATTACTGACAAAGATAAGCCACTAGCATCTGTGACCGTTGATCCTAGGTGGGAAACCGCCGATGTCGATATCGAAAACAACCACTACCCAAGACGCATTATAGAATCTCGCCTTGAGCTCTATAAAAAGAAAGCACGAGAAGGTAAAGTGTACCGCGATATCATGCAAGATGTGAAAGCTGAACTGAAACCACTTGAAAAGAACAAGGATAACTAATGAAAGTATGGCTCTTTGCCGTTTTATTGGTACTAATTTCACCGCTTTGTCAGGCACACCAGCTTAAAGCGGCTGTTACCACTGTGTTATTCAACGAACGTAGTGGCAACATCGAAATCATGCATCGTTTTTACCTTCATGATACCGAGCATGCGGTAGAAAGCTTGTTTAGCCAAAATGCTGATATATTTAATAACGCCTCCGACAGAGCGCGTTTTGCAGAATATGTCGATAGGCGCTTTGCGATGAAAACAAACGAAGGCAAAGTGCTCCCTTTACACCTCGTCGGCTCTGAAATTGATGGTCAATTCTTTTGGGTTTATCAAGAAACCCCGCTGTTCTCACCGATAGCAGGGATCACAATGCGCCACACGGCGCTTCGAGATTTGTGGCAGGACCAAGTAAACCTAGTTAACTTTGAGGGTAAGGGAAAGGTCAGATCTCTTCACTTCGATGGCAGCGACGACTGGCTTAGCATTACATTCTAAAACAAGAATTTTAGTAAAAAGGTGCTTCGGCACCTTTTTTGTTCACTAAGCTGAGCTAAAGTTAGATTATGACCTTAATAGTACCAATAACACTCAGCTTTTACTCAACAACAAAGGCACAGATTGAGTACATAAAATGAGGAAAAGGAATGATCACCTCAATGATAAAATTTTTACTCTTCATTTTATTCATTTCAACTCCCGTGTTTGCAAGCGATTTAGTCCGTTATAATATTTCAAAAGAGTTTTCGGATCCTAAACAAGACTATTACATTGCGCTACTCCGACTCGCGTTGAACAAGAGCAGGGACCAATATGGTGCTTATCAACTGGTTGAAAATTCTTTCGATCAAACACCACAAGGACGAACGCTTGAAATCTTAGAACAAGGCGAGCTACTTGATGTCCATTGGAGTATGACATCAATTCAAAGAGAGAAGCGTTTAGCAACCGTCTACATACCGCTACTAAAGGGGATGATGGGAGCTCGTTTATTACTGATCCATAAAGATATGGTCAACAAGCTCGCTTCAATAGACTCACCAGCGCAGCTAGTAAACCTCACCATTGGCAGTGGAGTTGACTGGCCTGACACTGCAATATACGAGAAAAACGGTTTTAGCGTCGTGACAAGTATCGCGACCTCACTGCCCAGAATGCTTGAAGAAAAGCGATTCGACTTATTCCCAAGAGCGTTACACGAACCTTGGACCGAACTGCATACCATTGACAATGCAGTGGTAGAGTCGAGGTTTGCATTTTGTTATCCCACCGCAATGTTCTTTTTCGTCAATAAAGATAACGAACGCCTAAAGGCCCGTTTAACCTATGGATTAAAAAAGGCCATTGAGGATGGTTCGTTTGATAAACTATTTTTTAGCCATCCAGTTACCAGAGAAGCGATTGCCAAAGCAAAATTTGAAGAAAGACAGATATTAAAGCTGCAGAATCCCAACCTGAGCGGCCACACGAGAGATATTTTATTTAACCCAAATTACACGTGGCAGCCAATCCATCAATGCATATCACCAAACTAATCATTGACTTGAAGCACCATAATAAGGTTTTATTAAAATACCAGCTCACTCCTTCATAACTTGATAACAACAATCGTTAAGGGCATTACTGTGATCATACTTCCCCCCAATACTCCCCGCTCAAAGAGTGCTATTGGACAAAAGGTAGGCAAAACTATACTCAAACTGATGGGATGGAAAATTGAGGGAAACTTCCCAAACGCAGACAAGTTTATTGCTGCGGTTGCACCACATACCTCAAATTGGGATTTTATTATCGGTATTGCAGTAAAGCTTGCGCTCGACGTTGAAATTCGCTTTTTGGGTAAACATACTATCTTTATACCTCCTTTCAGCTGGCTGTTAAAAAAGTGGGGAGGTATTCCTGTTAGGCGCGATACTCCCCATGGCATGGTTGCACAAGTGCGCGATATTTTTGCTAATAGTGACAAGCTCATCTTAGGGTTGGCGCCAGAAGGAACTCGCAAATACACGCCTGAGTGGAAAAAAGGGTTTGTTTACATCGCACAATCAGCCCAAGTGCCTATCGTACCAATGGCCATAGACTATCGTACAAAAACCTTTGTAGTCATGCCCGCCATTGAAAAAACCACAAAGACGGATCCTGAAAAGCTGCTAAACCAAGTTAAGCTTCACTTTGTAAAACAGATGGCTAAATACCCAGATCAAGCCTCTGGACTATGAATAAAATTTCTATTCCTTGGTAAATTGTTAGATTTATAAATCAAGAACATACGTAGTTTAACATTAAGCCTCTCATTACCTTCCAAAATAAAGCCAAATTAATCAAACACTTCCACAAAGCACAATAAAGTTACAAAAGTTTGACAATCGTACCTTTTATCATATTACAGCGCCTCACTTTGTAAAGATTTGTTAATGAAATTTATGCATACATATCATGCAGATATTTAATAATGCTCGAGTGATTAGAAAAACAAAGGTAAATTAAAAGTTGATAAAAAAACAACTCCATGAATATTATTTTACCAACTTTTAACGTCTTCATGGTGAACTATGCGCTTATTTATTGTCGCTCTGCTGGTCGGTTTTATTGGTATCGCCTTTTGGAAAATGATGCCGCAAACAACACCTTCTTCAACACACATAGTCGAGACAACAACAGATACTCCTAACATCGACACTAAGCCTATTTCTATTGAAGAGGAAATAGAAGTAGCACCTCAGCAAAGTGCAAATACAACAAAGGTCGCGGGCAATAATGACTTTTATGCGGTCAATAAAATATCAAATAAGGCTAAGGCTGTGCTTACAGCAGCTAAGGTGTTACCAAAAGATTTAAGTAACGAAGCCTATATTGAGTTTGATCTTACTTCGCTGAGAAACCTAGAGGGCGGTGACAATTTTGAGCTGCTTATCCCTCAAACTCAAGAGTCCTTCGTTGCAGAAGTGACGGGGATATCACTGGCTGAAAATGGCGATAAAAGTGTATTTGGTAAAGTCACAGGCGCCGATGGGCGTTTTCACACCACGGTACTAACTGTGGGGAAAGATGCGGTATATGGTCAGCTCACAGCACCTAGTGGCAACTATGTGTTTGAATCTAAAGATCAGTACGGTTGGATTGCGGCCAAGCGAGATTTATACCGCTCGCACCAAGAAGAAGAGCTACACCCGCACGATAATCACGACGAAACACAACACAACTCAGTGTCTGTACAGAAAGATATTTTTAAACCCAAAAGTAACGTTAACTAAAAAGAAAGGAAATAACATGAAAACAACTGTAAAGGTAGCATCGCTGGCAACAGCACTCGCTCTATCCGCAAGCGCATCTGCAGTAACCGTTGATATTGGTATTCTTTATACTGACCAATCAGCGGCTGCAACATCAAACATTAATACAAAAATCAATCAACTGATTGCATTTACAAACCAAGTTTACAGCCAAAATGGCATCGACTTGCAGTTGCGCCTTGCGGGTACCCAAAACCTAGGTAACCATAATATCACGCCAACAAGTGCTTGGTTAGACTCTGTCACAAACAGCAACTATGTAGCTAATCTTCGCAACACTTGGCGTGCAGACATGGTTGCGGTACTCGGTACAGGGGAGCGTAATGGCAACTACATTACATGTGGTTTAGCATGGGTTGGTCAAGGCACTAACGGTAATCTTTATTCAAGCATGAGTAACCGTATGTTTAGTATCACAGGTATCGACTGTGGTGCGACCACTTTTGTTCATGAACTTGGCCATAACCAAGGTTTAGCGCACTCGCGCAAACAAGGTGACACACGCGGTGGTGTATACGTAGACGGTATGGGTCATGGCGTACAAGATAACTTCGCAAGTATCATGGCTTATCCACATGTATTTGGTAATGCAACGCAATACGATTACTTTGCAAATCCAAATTGGAACGTCAGTGGCGTACCTTACGGTGTCGTAGGCCAATCATATGCTTGGAAAACGGTGAATGCGACCAAAACCAGCATCGCAAACTTTAAGTAATCACGATTTACTTAGCTAGGTTATACCTGCAAATTTCAAACTAAAACACACCCAAACCCGTACTATGTGCGGGTTTTTTACTTTTGTGCGCAGCCAGGTGCTCGAAGACAAGCAACGTATAATCTCTATTTACTTTTCTATCCACTTATCGATTGCTTGATACATAAAATCTCGGATCAGAGGCTGAGCGGCTTTGTTAGGGTGTAGATTATCGTCTTGCATTAATTCTGGCTTGTTAGCAATTTCCAACATAAAGTAGGGCATGAGGTAACTATTTGTTTTTGCTGTGACTTGTTGATAGCTTTGGGTAAACATACCGGTGTAACGAGGACCCAAATTAGGTGGAATATGGATTTCCATAACTGCAACCTTAGCACCTGAATTTTGGCTGGATTCAACTAGTTGCGTTAGATTCGATTTTAGCCTTTTGATAGGGAAGCCTCGCAACCCGTCGTTACCGCCTAACTCTATTAACACATGAGAAGGCTTAATGCGCTCTAATTGCTGCGCAATCTTTGCCACAGCGTTACCTGTAGTTTGACCGCTGACGCTAACATTGATAATTTCGATCGGAATTTGTTCTGTTTCGTATTTATTTTGTAACAATTTAACCCAACCATCGTCTTGTTTCAGGCCATAAGCGGCGCTTAAGCTATCACCAACTATCATGAGTTTTTGCTTGGCATTTGCGCTTAATGGCGCCATGACAATAACAAGTATGAACAACAACTTTAGGAAATAGTACTTCATGTCAGTGCTTTCTCAGTTAAATATGATCCAAGTAAAAGGCCTTACTAAACAGGTCTCTACCGTCGAAGGTAACCTTACTATCCTTAGTGATATCGATTTCACTGTCAAGTCAGGAGAGTCTGTCGCCATTGTCGGTGCGTCAGGCTCTGGTAAGTCAACCTTACTTAGCCTGCTTGCTGGCCTAGATATCGCCTCGAAAGGCGAAGTTCATTTAGATGGCGAGTCTTTACAAAAAATGAATGAAGAAGCTCGAGCTCAGCTAAGGGCTGAAAAGGTCGGCTTTGTCTTTCAATCATTTATGCTGGTGCAAAGCTTGACAGCACTTGAAAATGTTATGCTCCCTGCAGAACTAGCTGGGGATAAAGGCGCTAAAAATCAAGCAACAGAATTATTAGAAAAGGTTGGCTTGTCACACCGATTAACGCATTATCCATCACAGCTTTCAGGGGGAGAACAGCAGCGTGTTGCCATAGCCAGAGCGTTTATCGGCAAACCAAAAATCCTCTTTGCCGACGAACCCTCGGCCAATCTAGACAGTAAAAATGGCCACCTAATTGAGCGATTATTATTCGATCTAAACAAAGAAAATGGCACAACCTTAGTATTGGTCACCCATGATGAACAGCTCGCTCAACAATGTGATCGCATTATTCATATTGAAGCTGGCAAACTGGAAGTAATCAAACAAGGAGCAACAGCAAATGTGGTTTAAGTTAGCACTCACTTTATTCTCTAGAGAGTTTAGGCGAGGCGAGCTTACCATCATCTTAGCAGCAATTGCTCTTGCAGTGCTGACTGTGTTTAGCTTGTCTTCCATCACTGAACGTATCCGATTAAATATCGAACAAAAATCCGCCGATTTTATTGCCGCCGATAGAAGGCTCTCAAGTAACCATGATTTCGATGACAGGCTACTGACCACGGCTCAAGAGTTTGGCTTAAGCACCGCCAAGCAGGTTTACTTTGATTCCATGTTGTTTGCCAACGATGAATTGGTCCTTGGCTCGTTAAAAGCGGTCACAGACAGTTATCCACTTAGGGGCCAACTCACCTTAAAGGACACCCTCGAAGGAGAGAGCTATCAGATACAAGCCGCACCCAAAAAAGGCAATGTATGGCTTAGTGAAGGGCTATTTTATTCACTTGGCCTGAAAGTGGGCGATACAGTTGAAATTGGGGCAGGGCAGTTTAACGTAAGTAAAGTGCTTATGAACGAGCCTGATGCACCGTTTTTCTCTCTTGCAGGAAATAAACGCGTACTCATTAACTTTGATGATATTCCCGTCACAAAAGCAATTCAGCCCGGTAGCCGAGTGTTTTATCGATTACTATTTTCCGGTTCAGAGCAGCAGTTGGGCGAATACTACACATGGCTCAAGCCGCAATTAAAGAGCAACCAGTCTTGGCAAGGAATAAAGGATAGGCAATCACCGCTGGGCGAAAACTTGGCACGCTCGGAAAGCTTTTTGCTCCTTGCGGGATTATTTGGCATTATGCTCGCAGCAGTTGCAATGGCGGTATCGGCCAAGCGTTATTGTGAACGTCAATATGACCCTGTGGCGATGATGAAAACCTTGGGTGGCAGCCGAACAACTATCCGTCGCATTTATCTGTTGCACCTCTCACTCGTGACCTGCTTTTCGGTCATAGTAGGGTTAGCCATAGGATATGGTTTGCAAAGTGTTGGCGCGTCTTATTTGGTTTCCTTTATGGATACCACCTTACCGGAAGCAGGGGCTAGACCTTGGTTACTCAGTATCGCTGTCGGCGTGATCTGTGCCATGATGTTCTCACTCAAGCCGCTGCTAGATTTGTTTGATATTCCCCCCCTTCGTGTCCTAAGACGTAATTTAGGAGATACGCTTGCCATTAGCCGGATCCACCTGTCATTCTCCGTATTGACCATTTTTGGATTGATGTGGTTATTCAGCCGCGACATTAAGATCACAGCGATTTTATTCGGGGCAACCTTACTGCTTATGGCGGTGCTTTATGTTATTTCACGCCTGTTCTTTTCAGCAGGCCGGAAACTTGGCTTAAGCCCAGGTTCTAGTTGGTCACTTGCTATTGCTACACTGCAAAAACGGGCAAATGCAAACGCGGTACAACTTATTAGCTTTGCTTTAGCGATAAAACTGATGCTGTTTTTGGTGGTATTAAAAAACGACATGATCTCTGACTGGCAGATGCAAGTGCCACCAGATGCCCCCAATGCTTTTTTTATCAATATCGCTGAGCAAGAGATCCAGCCCATGCAAAGTAAACTTGATGAACAGGGTATTATTCATGAGCACTTTTACCCAGTCTTTTTAGGGCGTGTAAATGCACTCAATGGTGAAGCGTTTGCCCGACGAGTTTCGTTGCAAGAAGGTGAAGAAAAAGATGAAGATGCTAGAGAAGGGGTAGGGCGAGAGCTTAATCTTACCTGGCTTGACGAGCTGCCTGAGGGCAATGAAATTGTGAAGGGTGAATGGTTTGACGACTCAGATCACCTTCAGGTTTCAGTGTCGCAAGGGCTTGCTGAGCGAGTAGGGATAGAAGTGGGAGATACACTCAGCTTCTTAATCAATAGCCAAACGATTGAGGCAAAAGTAACCAGTTTACGCAGTGTCAACTGGGGCTCATTAAAGCCTAACTTCGTGATGATCTTTAACGATAAGGTTGCAGGTCAATTTCCTGTGACTTATTTTACTGCAGCTAAGCTTGAAGCGACAGACACTAAAGTGATCAGCCAGTTCCTAAAAGACTATCCCACCATCAGCATGATTGACATTCAAAGTAGACTCAAACAGGCGCAGTCGATGATTTCTCAGGTCTCATTGGCAATAAGCTTTGTATTGAGTATTGTGCTAATTAGTGGCTCTTTGGTACTGATTTCACAGGTTCAGGCAAGCCTTGCTGAACGTATGCAAGAAATCGTTATCTTACGTACGCTGGGCGCTAAAGGTCGCTTAATCAAACTTGCTACGCTCTATGAGTTTTTATTACTTGGCGCATTAGCTGGATTGGTTGCAGCCGTCGTCAGTGACATTGCCCTGTTGGTGATCCAAATGCAAGTATTCGATGTCGATGGCCGATTACACCCTTATATTTGGCTTTTAGGACCAGCAACGGGCGCGACATTCGTCGCTACTATAGGCTACTTTATGGTAGCAAATACGATGAAGCAAAATACCCAAGGATTGCTTCGAAAACTCGCATAATGTATGTAAACTTAGGCTCGCTGCACTTGTAGTGAGCCTCTCACCTTGCAAAAGCAAAACTCCATCGACTTGATCTTTACAAACCTGAATTACGTATCTACCTTTAATTAGGGCTGCGCAGTACACATGCGAAACCAAAGGATATAAAAATGGATAGGATACCGGTTCAAGGCATCATTTTTGATTTAGACGGCACCTTAGTGACATCTGAACTCGACTTTTCGATTATCCGAGCACAAATAGGCTGTCCTGCTGGACAAGATTTGCTTAGCTTTATTGCCGAATTACCATCACCGTACATGCGTGAAGAGGCCATGAATATTGTGCATCAGCATGAACTATGCGATGCGCAACACTGTGAAGTGCTGCCAGGAGTGCGAGCTTCGATTGCACAGCTGTCGAGAATGGGCATACCGCTTGCGGTCGTCACTAGGAACTTCGCAAAGGCGGCTCGCTTAAAGCTCAAGCTAGCAGAACTCCCGATCCCGATGCTTTTAACTCGGGATGACGCTCCAGCAAAGCCAGATCCAACGGCATTACTGCAAGTAACCCAAACATGGCAAGTGCCGCCTTACCAGTGCGTGTATGTTGGCGACTATCGATACGACATAGAGGCGGCACGTAATGCTAATATGCCGTCATGTTTATATGCACCAAATGGTATCCCTGACTATGCAAAGCAGGCCGATGTGGTGATTAGCCATTTCGCTGAGTTGGTAGATGCACTCCATACGCTAGACATTAGAAGATATCGATACCTAGCCTAGCGCTGGGTTTTGCACTATTGCGCTGACACTATCTGATAGTTCGCATTCTTTCCTTCAGTGGACTCAAATGAGCCCTTGTCACCCACAGTGACTGATGTGACATCACTTTGCACTACAGTAAAGTTACTGATCGCTTTCCCTTGTTTAAAGCGTCCATCATGCATCAGCACAACTTTACCTTGCTGTCCCAAAAACTGCCCTGTGACAGCTTCAAATCCATTAAACTCAACATCACCTTCTTCTGTATAATGAAGCTGGTAGTACACTTCACTACTACCTTGAATATCACCAATATAATCAAGATTAACCACAGCTTTGGAGAGTTTAGCACCATCATCAAATTGTTTTTCTGTGGTTTCTTGCCAATTGATAATTTCGTACACACCTGTTAGTTGCATCGCATTTCCCTTAATTTTATAGTAGAAGAGTTTGACCTTGCTCTGCAGTTTCATGCAGCTTGTTTTAAATCTAGCACGCAATTTAAAATTGGTATTGTAAAAACGCGACAACAAACAATAAGCTCTATCCATAACAAGGCAGCGATGAAATCTAACCTTAGCCCAGTCAACGGTGTACTCCACCAACAACAAAGCGCTCCAAACTACCAACTTAGACGGTATTTCCCATGCACAGAGTTAAAAGGTCTTGTTGAGCAATTTTGGTTTGTCGACTGGTGTTTGCCGGATAATAAAGCCCATACACAAAGAAACTTACCAGATCCCAACTTTCATTTACTGCTAAGTACCGATGAAATAAAAATTATTGGTCCTGTAAGCAAAGTATACGATTACACAATGCATGGAAAAGGGCAGATCTTGGGGGTTAAATTTAGGGTAGGTGCCCTAGTAGAGCAATTTGATATCACCCCTTTGGCATGTGTCGATAAAACCTTTTCTTTGGAGCATCTTTGCGATGTGCCGTCAAGTTCGCTGATTTCTTCATTAACGACGGCAAGTGATGATGCAGAGCGGGTAACAGTGCTATCACAATTTTTAATGCCGTTTGCACTCCCCTTAAGCACAGGTGCAGCTATGGCTGAAGATATTCTCAACACTTTGCAAGATCACAGCGATATTTTTACGGTTGAGCAACTGGCCGAACACTGCGATATGCCAATACGAAAAATACAAAGGCTCTGCCAACACTACATAGGTTTTAGTCCCAAATGGCTAATTCGAAAGTATCGCCTGCACCAAGCGCTTGCACTGCTTGAATCTGATGCGATTACAATGGCAGACATTGTTGCTCAGTTGGACTATACCGATCAGTCCCACCTTATAAGAGATTTTAAAGAAATAATCGGCACCACTCCAAACCGTTATCTCAAGCGCCCCTAACTGCTACTTCGCCTAAACACTTTGTAATGCCCCTTTACAACGCCACAACGCAATGACACTTAAGCCTCAATCGCTTTACAAATTAGTGCAATTGCACCGCTTGTCATCGAGACATTTAACGCTTCTCTATCTGGGTTACACTCCATTGCAAGTGCTACGCCATGTAAATAATCAACGAGTAAGCAAATCGCATCTTGTTGTGCCTGTCCCTGTAATTTAAGCGTTTGAGTCACTTCTTCAAATCGAGTTTGAAATACTTGAGCTGGACCTACTGATTCTATTGACAGCAGCACAGTTAACAACCCTGGATAGTCGTCGAGTAGCTGTAAATAACTTGCACTGAGCTTTTGTAGTTCTATTTGCCACTGTTCATCGCAGCTAGGTTCATATATTTCATCAACTAAAGAGCAGGTCAAAGCTTCGAGCAAAGCCTGTTTGTTTTTAAAGTAGTGATAAATCGCCATCGCATCGACATCAAGGTTGCTAGCCAAAGCCCTGATACTGGGAACTTTTTTACTTTCTTTCATCAGTAATTTAGCCGCTGTTATGATCCGTGCTTGGCTCAATGTTTCACTATCAGCCAGAGGGCGGCCACGCCTTTTTTCCTTGACACTCATTCTTTGTGCTCGCTAAGATAAAATAAATCTACACAGTAGAATTTATTTTATCTTGAAATGGTCATCAGTTCAATTGGAGTAAAACATGGCAAACATTGTCTATATCGGGGCAAGTCTAGACGGCTTTATCGCGGATAAAAATAATCGTATTGACTGGCTACATGAGATCCCCAACCCAGCAGGACTAGATTTAGGGTTTGCCGACTTTATGGCACGAATTGATGCTATCATTATGGGACGCAATACCTTTGAAACCATCCAAGGGTTTGATTGCGAATGGCCATACAAGAAGCCCGTTTTTGTATTGAGTAACACCTTGAAAACGGTGCCTAAAAGTATTGCTGATAAAGTATCGCTTGTGCGAGGTGAGCTCACTGACATCGTCGAACAACTGGCTCAGCTTGGCTATCAAAACCTTTACATTGATGGCGGCAAAACCATTCAGAGCTTTTTGCAACAAGACCTTATCGATGAGCTTATTATTACTACTATTCCAATCTTGCTTGGCGGTGGTGTACCTTTATTTACTGAATTAAACGCACCGCTTAAATTTAAACACGTAAATGCCATTAGGTACTTAGACTACGTAGTGAAAAATCATTATATACGTGAAAGGTAACACCTTAGGGTGCTAAATATAAACACCGTTTCGTTTCACCAACTTAACCACAAAACAAGATGTATTGTACGCAGCAAAAGTGCGTGCTAAGTTATTGATAGCTTTTTAACCTAAGGTTTGGATAAGGCATGCGTTAACTCATTGTTTTTAAAATCACATAAAATTATTTTCTTATCCAGCCAGAAAGTTTTGGGATAATCTCGCCCTCGCGTTCTGCTACCGCCCTGGTACCTACCCCCTTGTAGGCAAGGCGAATTTACGCACCAATAGCTGGAAGTGAATTCAACACAGTTAGCGCTAAAACTGGCTGCTAGAAAGGCATTAATTATCCGAAGCTCAGGTTTTTTACTTAACCCCATTATTAAGGAAAGTAGCTTGTATACATTACGGTCATTTCAGCTCAGTGATAAAGCTCGCCTCATAGCAATTCTGAACGACCCTGACATTACTAGATATCTGTCGACTAAAATCCCGCAGCCTTATACAGAGCAAGACGCTCTTTGGTGGATTAATGAAGGGAGCAAACTAGGTTATATTCGTGCAATTTGTGAGGGAGATCTGCTGATTGGGTGTATTGGTGTTACGCCCGGAGAGTTTGAATATGAACGCTCAGGTGAAATAGGTTACTGGCTGGAAAAAAGTCATTGGCGCAGGGGAGTTGCACACTTTGCCATTCAAAAACTGATCAAAGTCGTATTTTCTGAATCAAAAATTGAGCGGATTTTTGCTTCTGTGTTTGATGGCAATGTGGCGTCAATGAAGCTGTTGCAAAAGTCAGGCTTTGAACAAGAAGCGGTTTTAAAACGAGCCATTTTTAAGCAAGGTATTTTCTACGACAATCACCTATTCGCGATTTTAAAAAATAATTAACCAGGCTCGAGATAAGAGCTTAGTTAACCAATTAAAATATCTAAACTCAAAAGCTTAGTATCACTCTAGCCAGAAGCTATTGCTTAATACAAGACAAATTTGTGCGTCAATCGCTAACTTATTGCAGGCAAATCTAACGCAGTAATAAGGAATAACAGCTGCTAGAGAACAGATTGCTAAGCAAAGTTCAGGTTAATTAGCCCCTCAGAAAAAATGGCAAGGGGCTTTACAGTTTTAAGCTTGTATTAGCACTTTACCTTCAAGCTCATTGTTGAATGGATGCATACCATTTTTAATCCAAGTTAAAAGATCATCAGCAGCCATAGGTGGCGCCATCGCGAATCCTTGTCCTATATGACAGCCATTCATCTCTAAATATTCCCAATCAGCACCAACTTCTATCCCTTCTGCCACTAAGCTAATACCTAGTTTGTTACACATGGATAAGGTACTTTCAAAAATAGCTTGAATATGCGGCTTAATAGCGACTCCCTCAATTAGGCTACGATCTAGCTTCAACTCAGTAAAAGGGATCTCAGACAGTTGCTTTACCGAGGAGTACCCCGTGCCATAATCGTCAATAGACAAGCCGCAACCAATCAAGCGTAAACGAGCCAACACATTTAATGCTTTTGCAATATCCTTGATCACAGACGATTCCGTTACTTCCAAAGTGATACGTTTCGCATCAGCTCCCATATCGTTGAATAACGTCATAACTTCATCAGTAAAACGCTCGTTATCAAACGAAACCGCAGAGATATTGACCGATATTTGAATATCGAGTCCCAATTCGGTAAAGCGCTTTTTCTGCTCAACCGCCAATCGCAAGATCTCAAGAGTGAGCTCGTCAATCAAGCCATTTTCTTCACAGAGGGGAATAAAGTCTCCGGGAAAAACCGTCTCACCGTCGAGCGGTAAGCGCACTAGCGCCTCAACCCCACAAAGCCGACCGCTTTGCATATCTATCTGAGGTTGATAATGTAATGAAAATTTGCGCTCAGCCAGCGCTTGACGAAGCTTTTGTAGCTTAACGTCACATTTGTTCTCTTGCGGTAATACCAGTCCACACTTTCCTTTATTGTGATAATAGCGGTCTAAAAGCTTTTCAAAACTAGAAGGCAGCAAAGGCTTTTTAACCGATCCCAAAACCCAGAGGCCTTGTTTGCTAGCAAGTAATTCCACCGCGGAGATCAACCCCATCTCTCTGCCACTAACAATAATAAAGGCTGATTGGCATCTTTGCTCAGACAGCAATTTTAGTAGCTCGATTCCATCTATATCCGGCATCTCTAAGTCGCAAATGATAATATCAAAACACGTCTGTGAGCGCTCAACCTTCTCCAGTGCGGCACGGCCATTCTCGGCAACATCCACTTTGACGAAACCTAAACCAATACACATATCTTGAGCGAATTGTCTTTGCCCGACACTGTCCTCGACAATTAATACAGAAATTTCACTCACTATACGATCCCCCTAAACAGAACTACTTTGACGGCTAATCAACATGGGTACTTCCTCCAGTGCAATAACCTCAGCTGCGCCGCCAAGCTTGATGGCTTCTTTAGGCATACCAAATACCACAGATGACTGCTCATCTTGTGCCACGGTATGCGCGCCAGCTTCTCGCATTTCAAGCAAGCCTTTTGCACCGTCGGCTCCCATTCCTGTTAAAATGATGCCGCACGCATTGTGACCGGCGACCATAGCAACAGAACGGAACATCACATCGACAGACGGACAGTGGCGATTAACGGCAGGGCCCGGCTTAACTTTGACATAATAAAATGCACCACTTCGGGTCAAGCTTAAGTGTTGACCACCTGGAGCTATCAAGGCCCGACCGGGACGAACCCGATCGCCATCCTGAGCTTCTTTAACTTCAATCTTACAAATACCGTTCAAGCGCGCCGCAAATGCAGCAGTAAACTTTTCAGGCATATGTTGCACAATAACGATCCCTGACGTATCCGCAGCAAGAGGTTTTAGAATATATTCAAGGGCGGTTGTGCCCCCAGTTGAGGTGCCTATAGCAATAACTCGCTCTGTTGTTTTAGTCATCGCTTGGTTACGTGGACGCTTAGATACGCTGGACGTATTTACCTGGCCTACAGAGGGGGCGATATCGAGCTTCTTCACTTTTGCACTCGCGGCGCTGCGTATAGCTTCAAGCAGCTCAGCTTTGGCTTCTTTTAGATAGCTTTTCACACCGAGCTGCGGTTTGGTAAATATCGCTACCGCTCCGGCAGACAGTGCTTCCATGGTTGTTTGTGCCCCTTGCTCTGTCAATGACGAGCAAATCACAACAGGTGTAGGACGTTTAGCCATAATCTTGCGTAAAAAGGTAATACCATCCATACGTGGCATTTCAACATCTAAAGTAATAACATCTGGCCAGTTACCGCGCATTTTATCCACCGCGATATAGGGATCGGCTGCCGCACCGATAACTTCAATATCACTCTGCCCCAGTAGCATATCTTGCAATACTTGGCGCACAACCGCTGAGTCATCAACGATTAATACTTTAATTTTTCTGGCCATAGGCTACTCCATATTCAGCACTCTCTACCATTTGGCAGGCAAACGCCCCCGTGTTCGCATCAACCAGTACGCGTCTTCCACAATGCCCACCAATATCCTGATGCACTAGTTTTAAACCGTAATGCTCCACAAACCGCAGGGCATACCTCAGATTATTGCTGGCCACTTTAAAACGCTCCGCCAAACCCCGTGTTTTTTCGCTACTGGCCCCACCGAATAAGTAAACTTGCATATCATTGAGCTCCACGCTGGCACCTTTAGCTAACCGCAACATTTCAGGTAGCACTTGGTTTCCGTAGCGTCCAAGCTGTCCAGTTTGAACGGCAGGCGCTTTGGGCAACAAGAAGTGACACATCGCGAAAAATTGCGTATTTGGCTCCCAAAACACGGCGCTGACGCAAGAGCCAAGTATCGTTTTATAACTGTCGGTGAGCTTCAAACCCGCAGCAAAGTCTCCAGGCTCGATATATACCGTACGCTTGTTCATACAATAAACCGATAGCATCCAGGTTTAACTTGCTGCAGTCTGGTATCAAAACCCGTAACACTCTCTGAGTGCCCTACAAATAGCCAGCCCCCTGGGCGTAAATGATTAAGCACATTACTTAAAATCTGCAGCTTTTCATCCATATTGAAGTAAATAAGGACATTACGTAGAAAGATAACGTCGTAGCTTGATTGGATTGGATTGACTTTCAACAGGTTGGTTTGTTTAAACGTCACATGCTTTTTTAGATCCGGCATCACCATAAAAAAGCCAGTGTCTTTTCCTTTCCCTTTAACACAATAACGCTTTAGTAAATCAGCTGGGATCTTCTCACTGGCATCAATGGGGTAGACGCCGCGCTGAGCTAGTTTTAATACTTGAGTATTGATGTCTGTCCCGTGTATATGCCACGGTTTGAATAGCCCCCATTGCTTAGCCATTAACATCGCAATGCTATAAGCTTCTTGCCCACTTGAAGAGGCCGCACTCCAAACGCTGACTTTTTCTTGTTTGGTGAGTGCAGGTAATACATCAGACGTTAAAAAGTCATAATGCTTTGACTCTCTGAAAAAGTAGGTTTCGTTAGTTGTGAGCAAATTAATGGCAACCTGCTGCTCAGCTTCATCTCGTCTTAGCAACTCAAAATACTCTGCCAAGTTGTTAAGCTGCATCTGACGAATACGCTTTTGCAACCTACCACTAACGAGCGGACGCTTTGAATCATTAAACAGAATGCCTGTTGATTCATAAAACCACTGCTGAAGTTGCTCAAAGCTGCTGTTTTCTATGTACTGCATACCGTTTCTCCAAGCGATAAACCTTCAAGGCATTACTTAAAAGTTCTCAAAGTCAAAGTCATCGTCTAACACTTCGGTTTTTGTGGTTTTCTCTTGCTTTTTTGGCAGCTTTGAGAGCGGTTTAGTCATGTTTCTTGGATTGGTTAAGGCTTTGTCATCAACCGTAAAAAATGTCATCACATCTTGTAGATCCGTAGCCTGACTAGTCAACTCTTCAGAAGTAGATGAGAGCTCTTCCGAGGCGGCGGCATTTTGCTGGGTGGCTTGCGTAATTTGAGAAATTGCGGTGTTGATTTCGGATGCACCGTTGGTTTGCTCAGCACTCGCAGCAGCAATCTCTTGCACCAGCTCTGCGGTGCGCTGGATTGAAGGAACGATTTCTTCTAGCAAATCACCTGCTTTTTCCGCAAGGGCAACTGAATTGCCTGCTACTTCACCTATTTCTTGTGCGGCAGACTGACTTCTGGCTGCTAATTTTCGAACTTCCGCAGCGACCACAGCAAAGCCTCGGCCGTGTTCACCGGCTCTCCCAGCTTCGATTGCAGCATTTAACGCCAATAAGTTTGTTTGATATGCAATGTCATCAATAATGCTGATCTTATCTGCAATTTGCCTCATGGCTTCAACCGTTTGCTTAACCGCTTTACCACCTTCGATTGCATCTGTTGCACTCTTTTCTGCAATGCCGTCTGTGATTTTTGAGTTTTCATTGTTTTGGCTAATTGATGCACTCATTTCTTCCATCGCCGCGGAGGTTTCTTCCACGCTTGCGGCTTGTTCTGAGGCCGACTGACTTAATGATTGCGACGTTGCACTCATCTGCTCTGACGCTGAAGAAAGATTGTCCGTAGCTGAACGCACACGGCTAATAACATCTGATAAACGATTCACCATCTGCGCAATGGCAAACAACATACTGGAGTTATCATTAGCTGCTAATTGAATCTCTACCGTCATATCACCTTGAGCAACACGGCTCACCACTTCTTCTGCGTAGCTTGGCTCTCCCCCCAATTGCTTGACGATAGAGCGGGTGATCACAACCCCAATTAACACACTGGCGAGAATACTAATGATGATCGCAATGCTATTAAAGATAAGTGTGTTCTCGTAGCTTTGTGACGAAGTAATAAACTCTTGTTCGGCAACGACTAGCTGGACATCAACGAGTTGAGAAAAACGCTCTGAAACAGGGTCAATAACCGGATATAATTGGTTAATAATGAAGTATTCGAGCCCGCTTTGATCGTTGCGTTTTAAGATTGCCAATAAGGTATCCACAGAGGCGTCGGCTTTTTCCAATAGGGGTCTAATTTCTTTAACCAACTTAACTTCTTGCGCTACCAATTCGGTACTTAGGTAATCACTCCAGTTTGCGCTGATCACTTTTTTTGCATTTTCAACATTCTCAATAGCTGTACTCCAATCCATTGATCCATTGCGAACCTTATGCGCGGTATCAACAATATTAACAGCATATTTATCCGCAATAATTTTCAAGTCTTTGAGCGGCACAACTCGGTCTTTGTAGACGGTTTCCATGGCGTCGTGTTCACTTTTCATCCCACTAATACCAGCAATACCTATCGCAATAATTAATACGATCAACACACCGGCAAGCAATGCGAGTCTGTAAGCTACTTTTAAATTTTTAAACATAAGGTGTAATCCACTTAATATTTCAATCTCTTCGAGTGCATCCACAGCAAACGGTAAAAGATAGCTGCTGCGCTGCACTATTAATTAGTCAATAGCGCGCTCAATTAACGCGGCCATTTCGTCCACAGACAATACTTTTTCCATCTTGAGTAACACGATGAATTGCTCCTCAATATTGGCAATACCATGAATAAACTCAGCTCGGATTTTGGCGCCGAAGGTTGGTGGTGGCTCTATTTGGCTCGCGGTGATGTCGAGTACTTCATTCACTGCATCAACCACTATGCCGAGCAAGACGATTTGCTGCTCGTAGGTAATTTCAACAATCACAATACAGCTGCGCTTACACACCTCTGACGGCGACTTGCCAAATCGCATATTAAGATCAATCACAGGCACTACTTCTCCACGCAGGTTCAGCACACCTTTTACAAACTCGGGCATCAGGGGGATCGTGGTAATGGCACGATGCTCGATGATTTCTTTTACCGAGTTAATGGCGATGCCGTAGTACTCACTCTTGAGGACAAACGTTAAATATTGGGCGTACTGACCGTTAGTTTCAGACGCGATAGCCAGATCACTCATAATCTATCCTATTTATTTTCAATTGCGGCTCGGTGCACTTTTTAACCTCTCGGTGTACGGCAAACTCAATCAGCTGTGGCACATCGAGAATAAACCCCACTTCTCCCGTACCTAAGATTGTGGTGCCACCCACCCCTTTAATGGCTCGGAACATCTTGTTTAACGGTTTAATCACGGCTTGTAATTCACCATGCAAATTATCCACAACTAGTCCAGCGCGCTTGTCGCCAAACTGCACCACTACGATATGTTCTTGCTCAATGGTAGATTCATTAATTGAAAAAATGTCTCTGAGGCGTATAAACGGCAGCACATCGCCACGAAGGTTAAAGTAGTTACGATCATTGGGAAGGCTTTCGCAGTCAAAGGACAGGCACTCTTGGATCATGGAAACTGGGATCACCAAGTCGGAATCAGCAATTGATACATGAAAGCCGTCAATAATGGCGAGTGTGAGCGGTAAACGGATCCGGAAGGTGCTACCTTGTCCGAGCTCACTATTAATGGTTATTTGACCACGAAGTTCTTCAATGTTGCGTTTTACAACATCCATTCCAACCCCACGACCTGACAAGTTGGTGACATTTGCCGCGGTAGAAAAACCAGGTTCGAAAATAAGGTTGTAACAGGCTTCCGTGGTTAAACTCTGTTGTGGTGAAATTAGCCCTTTTTCCAGTGCTTTGGTCTTAATTTTTTCTGGATCTAGGCCGGCTCCATCGTCCTTAACCTCAATTACCACGGCTCCTGCTTCATGAAACGCATTGAGAGTGATGTGACCTTTAGCTGACTTACCTTGTTGTGTTCTAATTTCTTGTGCTTCTATACCGTGGTCAATGGCATTTCGAGCGATATGCATCAACGGATCGGTCAGCTTTTCCACCATCGACTTATCGAGCTCGGTTTCAGACCCTTTAACCTCAAGGTGAATTTCTTTTTTCAACTCTTTTGAAACATCTCGTACGATACGTTTAAGGCGACCAAATGATTCACCTATCTGCACCATTCTTAACGAAAGCGCGCTGTCTCTAATTTGCTCGACTAACGCTATCATAGAAGAAAAAGATTCATCCAACCGCTCATCGCCCAATTCAGAGACAATCACCTCATTTTCAGCACCAGCAGTTACCAGCTCACCAATCAGTGTGATCAACACATCTAGTTTATCTGCATCCACTTTAAGCGATTTGAATTTTGATACTTTAGCTGTTTGCGGTTCGATAGAGGGGGAGGGAGGAGAGGCATTATCATAGGTTGGGTGTTGCGATTCAGTAGGCGGCGTGTTCGTTGTGAGTGCTGGTTGCTGTATTGCTTCCTCAGGCTCCGCTGGCGACACTCCACACTGAGATAAGCGACTTTTCAGTGCATCCACCTGTTCAGGATAATGACTTAGCACCTCAAGCATATCCTTAAAAGTGGTGATTTTGACCTCACTACTAGGCTCAATAAACTCGAACGCTTCAGCGATTTGGGCGCGCCCAGCACTGCTTTCGAAGAGTAACTCTACTGCCAGATAGCAGACCTCGGGATCAAAATCACCGCTGGGGAAATGTGGTGTAATAGTGACATCTAATAGCTGCCCAAAAGATTGCAAGAATTTAAGTTGCGAGGCTGGATCCATTCCATCTTTGAACACTTCATGGTCGTATTGAATATCGATAACCCAAATATCCGGCGAAGCTTTTGTTGTATTAGGCGCAGGGCTAAAATCATCTTCTTGTAGCGCCTGCTCACCCAAATAGCCCGTCAATGCTTGGGTAAGTTGTTGTGCCTGTCCACTATCATTTTCCTTACCGCCTTCATCGAGGTTCTTGATCATCTGTAACATGAAATTCTGGCAATCAAGAATGAGTTCGGCCAGCACACTATCAAAAGTCAGCTGCTTTGCCCTGACCTTATCCAACACACTTTCGACGTTATGGGTGAAGTGCACAACTTCATCGAAACCAAACAACCCTGCGGAACCCTTTATTGTGTGTGCGGCACGAAAAATTGCGTCGATGTGCTCCTCAATTGGGGCGTCTTGTGACTCAACATCGAGCAACAGTGACTCCATCTCCTCCAATAATTCAAAGGCTTCACCAATAAATAGTTGCTGAGCATGCTCAAGATTCATGCTTTGTCCTCGACTAAATGACTTAACTGGGTATTGAGTTGGTACAGTGACATAAAGTCGAGTACCGGCTGATTATCTCCAGTGGTAATAAGTAATTCACTCGATGCGGGGAGCTGCTTTTTAAGCCATAGCAGTAATTGGAGCCCCGCAGTGTCGATGTCTTGCACTGAAGTGAGATCAACGATGACCTTACTAGGTTGCGCATCAACCACAGTTTGAAAGCTCGGATACAACGCATGTACATAGAAGATATTGCATTCGTCTGAGCATTCGATAATAGTGAAATCTGCTTTTTGAGATACATCAACGGCCATATTAGCCCTCAAGCAAGGATGAGTTTGTTGACAGCTGTAAGCATTTGCTCAGCTCTAAATGGCTTTACGACCCAAGCTTTTGCTCCTGCAGCCTTTCCTGCTGCTTTCATCTCATCCGCCCCTTCTGTTGTCAGCATAATCACAGGCGTAAAGCGATAAGCAGGCTGCTGTTTTAATGACTTAACAAACTCAATACCATTCATATTTGGCATGTTGACGTCGGAAATGACCAAGTGCACTTTTTGCCCAGTTAATTTACTCAATGCATCTTTACCATCACATGCTTCTAGTACTTCAAATCCAGCTCCACGTAGAGCTATGCCAACGACTTGTCTAATACTGAGTGAGTCGTCAACAACCATGATGGTCTTAGCCATATCTACTCCTAAAAAAATGTCATATCTGACTGTTCTTGTGGTTGTGAGCTCACCTCATCACCACGATGTAATGCTGCTTGCTCTACCGTTGTATAGGTATTACTTAACGTGGCAAGCCAGGCAGCAACATTGATAGGTTCAACCCTACCTCCTTGCGCATGAGCAAGTTTGTGCGCCTCCATTTGCTGTTCAAAGCGCTTCATATCTTCTTTAATACTTTCAAGAATTTGACTCACGCGATCTTGAAACTGTAATCCGACCAACACATCGCCTACATCCTGCTGGACAAGTTCACTTTCATGCTCTAGCTCTGTGGCACTGGCTATAATTGCTTCACCTGCACCTCGGAACTCATGCAATACCTTTTCGATGCCCAGCTCTACATCGTTCATTCGTTGGGCATCTTGTTCCACAAATTGGCTGGTACGTTGCAGCGTTTTTTGTAAGGTTTCATTCGCTTGGTCAATTCGTCTGGTGATCCTATCCCCAGTCTCGCCTGAGCGACTAGAAAGCGTACGAACTTCATCTGCAACAACGGCAAAACCTCTGCCAGTTTCACCGGCTCTTGCCGCTTCAATTGCTGCGTTGAGGGCTAGTAAATTTGTTTGTGAAGCAATGGCGGCAACTTCTGCCCCCATTTTTTTGAGCTCTTCGGTAATATCATTAAGCTCGGTCATTTCTTCTAACAATTGCCGACGATTATTCATCGCGGTTTGCAGCATTTTGGTAATTTTGCCGAGCTCATCATTGGCCAATTCGATAACCTGGCTCAGACCTTGCTGACCACTCATGGCGTTGGTTGTCTGTCCAGACGTTTGAATTGAATGTTGTAAGCGACCGTGGATATCTGAAAACTTTTGCACTAACTCAACCACATTGCTTTCTAGTTGAGACTGAGCGAGATCTTGCATGCCCACCCAACGAGGGACAAGTTCAGTAATCGCTTCGCGGTAGTTAGCCGCAAGCGCTACGTTATCATCAATAGGCTGGTGGTCATGCTCCTGTGATTGCATCAACAGCATGTGCTGCCATGAGCTAGCAAGCGTTTTGAAACCATAGGTTAAAAGTACCACCGTGATTAAACTTACCAAGAGCTTTATCCAAATAGACAGCTCAGCAAACCAAACAGCCACCAGCGGAATGGCAATTGCTGCACTAACAGCTCCCAGCGCTTGTTTTATCGAAGACAGTGACCCGTGATTAAAATCAGGCAAAGTGAAGACCTCAACAGTAAACTTAATCTCAACTCAGTTTGGAAAAGAGCGAATAACTAAGTAAATGGATTAACATTTTTTTGTTCGCCCAACAGGACGTAGTGAATCGACACTTTCGCCGAATCAAAATTGCGATTTACGCAATACATGGCGTGAGGATAGAACAAAAAAATAGGCTGAGAAATATGTCTAAAGCCGCCCTCTAGGACTATAGTACTAGACAAGAAGACATCAGGATTTACAGTGCATTGACCGTAAGGTAATAAGGCAGTGTGCAGCAGTATTATTTATTCAATAACAGCGCTGCTTGAGTTCGATTATTGACGTTTAATTTTTCAAATATTGCAGATACATGAACTTTAACAGTTTTTTCAGCTATGCCTAAATGACTGGCAATTTGCTTATTTGATAACCCCTGTGCAATCAGACTTAATACTCGATATTGAGTGGGAGTAAGGGCATCAAGTTGCTGTGGTGTATTTCCACTATTGTTAATCTTTAATATTTTCTTGAGGTGTTCAACCAAAACAGCGCTATCATCGCATTTAGATAAAAAAGCCTTTGCCCCAGCATCTAAACACTCTTGACGCGTGACAAAGTCATCTTGCCCACTGAGCAATAATAGCGGCACATTACTAAAGCGTTCGCAAAGATACTTGACACTTTCAACGCCGTTACCATGCGGCATTAATAAATCCGCAATAACAGCGTCGATAGAGGATGACTTTTTATTGAGTAAATCAAACAGTTCAGTGTAGTTTTGCACAGCTTCAACGGTGATATCTGGTGCGACTGATTGTAGCCTTAGGCTCAACGCTTCCAAATACATGGGGTGATCATCTGCGATCACAACGAACTTCTTATTCAATTTCTCATCCTTCAAACTTCAATATAAATTTGGTGCCAGTCGAACCACTATCAACGACCAAACCTATATTTAATAATCTAGTAATACCCACAACAATAGATAGCCCTAATCCAGTTCCTACCACTCGTTTAGACTCTGCGCTCAATGCAGCTTGCAAACTATTGACGATATCAGGGGATAGCCCAGGACCTGAGTCAACAATGGCAATGATTAATGTCTCTCTATCATGGCTGGCTTGCAGTTTAATGACATCTCCGGCTCGCAAACTTTTTACTGCATTGTCGACTAAATTGAAGAGCAGTCGAGAAAGTAAGTGCTCATCACTATGACAAAACAGCGGTCCTGCCACCTGACTTTCAATACTGATCTGTTTGTCTCTGCATTTAATCATAAATTGTTGTTCAATCGAGAAAAACAATGCATTAATACTGACCGCTTCTAGTCGTGGTGATATCATTCCAGCATCTAAATGTGAGATCTCAACAACATTGTTGACTAACTGGCTAAGTTGGCTCGTTGCACCTTGAATAGCCGTTTTTGTCACCCCTTGAAAATGTTCATCTAGCGGTAAGTCCAAATTACTCACATTTAGCTTGATAAGGCCGCAAAGATGCTTAAGATCATGGCTAGCCTCATTGATAAATCTAGCTTTTTCTTGGTGTAATGCCAATGCTTCTTGTTGTTTATGTTGTAACTCGAGTGTCCGCTCGGCGACCTGTTGCTCTAACTGGCGAGCATAAGCCTGCTGTTTGTTTAGTCTATAGCGGTAACTGGCCCATAGTAAGATAAGAAATGCACTAAGATAAATAGAGTAAGCTGCTGGGCTGCGCCACCACGGCGGTAGAATCAGGAGCTCAAACTGGCGAGTGGACGACATCATGCCATTGTAGTTTTTCGCTCTCACTTGCAGCATGTATTTATCTTCAGTGAGATGAGAAAACAGCAGAGTCGACGAGCTTGCTGTTTGCCAGTTTCGTTCGCTGTCAAAACGATACTGGATCTGTGCTCTGGCATCGAGTGGCAGCGGGGCTAGTGCAAACTTTAACTTGACTAAATCAGGGGCAACCGCAACGATATTCTGATTATCGATAGGGAGTATCTGTTCATCTTGCCAAGCGCCCACTAGGTTTAGCGCTATTTCGGAATGAGGCAATGATGCGCTTGATTTTGGCATAAGGGTGATCCCGCCATGCCCCTGTGCATAAATAAACTCACCAACCTGACCACAGCCAAATTGCTGATACTCTCTCACCCCGATACCATCAAGCTTAGTAAAAAAGCGATCTAGCTCAAGTGTATTGTCATAAATAAGAATGCCACTGTTTGTCGTCAGTAGCCACTCTCCTGTTTGCGTTTGCGCGCCACACAAAGTGGTAAGGGGAGGGTGTGAAGCACTCTGTAACGTTTTTGCAATCTTCCAGTTTTGCTCACGCTTCTCAACGAGTACAGCGCCACTTTCTACAGACATCACTAATAACTGACTTGGTGTAACATCATATAGGTCTAACGCAATATCATGCTCAAGTAATGATCGCCAAGATTGCGAAGGCTTAGCAAAACCATCTTCAACCTGCTGATAGAGAATGCCACGGTCTAATGTAGCAACAAATAAGTAGCCCGATTTATAGAGCAAACGGTAACTGGAAAAAGTAGGTAAGGTTACAGACCAAACGACCTCAGCGACCCCGCTTTGGGTTGATTGCTTACTTAAGGTGGCATTTTGCAAGATCAGTGTATTGTGCTGATCAATTGCATACATATCTATGATCAGCGGAGTAGCGAGCGATTGCGCCAATTTACTATTATCGACTTCAACCAATCCTGCTATCGTGACTTCAAATACGCCTTTGTTATCTGAAGCCAAATAAGTCCGCCCATTCAAGGCAATTAAGTGACGTCCATTCATTCCTTGTGGAATAGAAAACTGCTGCTCAACTGTTAATTTCTGACGATTTACCGCAGTAATAAACAGTGTACTTTCCCCAGCAATGACGAGTCGCTCTCCCTGTGCGGTCTCCAATTTGCCCGTAGCAAATATCGTTTCGGAACCTAAAAACTGCTCGCTGGTAAAGCTAGAGACTGATTGATAGTTTGCTGGTATCTCAAACACGCCGCGATAATTTCCGATGAGTATCGCGCCATCTTGCCGCAGTACAATGCCTGCCCGCTGGCTAAAAGTGGGGTAAAGCATGTCTGGGAAGGGCGTATTGATTAAGGTTAGATTGTCAAAATCAGCACTACCGATAACCACACCAATATTCGTAATGGCGGTAAACTTATCACCAAAATGCCGTATTCGGCGAAACTCAAGTTGTTTATCACCATACTGTACGACTACCTCACGACAACGCGTAAAGCTACAAGCTTTCAACTTGTTTTGTGCAGTAAGCATCAAAAGCTCACCAGTTTGAGTGCGGCTAAAAGAGAGCGCTAGCCTCGCTTCGTCTGGCTGTAATGGATACGCCTGACTCTGCTGTGTGTTGGGGTTATAAGCAATAATACTATCTTGCAAACGTACCAGCAGCACATCTTTATAAGCAAAAAAGTAAACCGCTTGCCCAGTGATCCCTGCAAGTTTAGTTGATTGATGCGTATTAGGGTCAAGGAGATACAGCACCCCGTCACTGAGGTAAACGAGTCGGCCATCAGACATACAATCTAACTGCCTAACAGCGCCCGCATCTGACTTTTGCAAGATATTTTCGACGCTGAGATCACTTACCTTGATCTTATCTAAGCCTCGATTTGTGGCAACCCACATATTCCCACGCTGATCTTGTGCTAAACCTTGGATCACACGACCACTCAACTGGGTTAGGTGAGGCGCTTGCCCGACTAACTCAACACCGTTGAGATCAAATAAATTTAACCCTTCTTGTGTGCCAACCCATAACCGCGAGTAACTGTCGAGCTTCATAACCGTCACTGAATTCTGGGAAAGCCCATGTTCAACTGAAACGGTATTGGGAACTATGCTTATAGCCTTTTCTATAGGATAGGTAACTACTTGCTTACTTAGCGTGCAAAAACTCATCGCAAGTAACAAGATACCCAGCCATACCTCTATTGTTGTTAGTTGATTACGTTTTTTATTCAGTGCCACAATCAGTTACAAAAGCTAGTCGGTTAAAATCATTGTAACTAGATTAAACTGAAAGCGCCTCTGGTTTCCTCTATAAGGGTCAGCCACGTACAGCGAGTAGCCAAAAACCCTGTCAATTCCTAGGTGACCGCAACAAAGCGGATACCCACAACGTTAGGCAACACGCATAGAAATTAGCATTGATATTATTGCAGCTTCGGGAGACAACCAGACCAACTTACAAAACATATGACTCAATGAGTGAGCCACTTATGGAATGACACTCGAGCAAATGAGAACATTGGGATTAGTTGTCTCACCCCTCGCTCTGCAAAAGCAACCGCTCCGCCATGCGCGCAGCCTAGTTTGTTTGTGGTGAATGAATCTGGTGCTATAAAAGTAATAGATACCTTTATGGAGCAGACCTAATCTCTCATCTTTACTACGTCTTAATCCAACCACAACTTGTGAGATCCGCGCTCCGATACAATGGCAAACTGCTCAACCCACTCAATTAATCCTTCAATTGCCATGGGTTTGGCATAAAAATACCCTTGCACGTATTGGCAGCCAAGACCTTGTAGGCGCTCAAGCTGCCCTTGTTGCTCTACACCTTCGGCGATAACTTTGAGTGATAAGCTTTCTGCCATTGAGAGAATCGCATTCACCAAGACCACAGCATCTTGGCTTTGATCTATATCTTGAATAAAGCCTCGGTCAATTTTTAAGATATTAATTGGGAAGCGTTTAAGGTAACTCAAAGAAGAGTAGCCAGTACCAAAGTCGTCGATAGCTAAGTTAACGCCCGTCGCTCTTAGGCTTTGAAGCCAGCTGGTGACCGCTTTATCATCTTCAAGCAAAATGCTTTCGGTGATTTCTAGAGTCAAGTTTTCCGGATGAAAGCCTGATTGCTGCATGATCTTTTTTATCGTTGTTGCATTAAAACCGAGTCGATATTGCTGACTCGACACGTTAACCGTCAAGTAGCAGTTCATTCCTAATGCTTTGTTCAATCTGCGAATATCACTACAGGCTTGACCCAGTAGCCATTCACCTAAAGGCGCAATTAAGCCGCTTTCTTCCGCGACAGGAATAAACTCAGCAGGAGAAATATACTTACCAAAATCTGTAGGCCAGCGCATTAACGCTTCTACACCATATAGCTTACCCGTCACAATATCCACGATAGGCTGGTAGTGGACGGTAAGCCGTTTATGCTCAAGCGCAGCACGTAAATGCTGTTCTAGTTCAACGCGACGATTAACCTGTAGTTGCATTTCTTGAGCAAAAAAGTGGTACTGATTACGTCCAGCTTCCTTCGCTTTGTACATAGCCAGATCGGCAAGCCTCAATAATTCTTTTTGATCTTTTGCGTCACTGGGTAAAATTGCGATCCCAATACTGGCTCCAGTGAAAACTTCAAAGCCATTAATCACAAAGGGTTCACTTAGCGCTTTGACTATTTTATCGGCCACTTGCGCCGCATGATCTGGGTGGGTAATTTGACTCAACAATAAGACAAACTCATCTCCACCAAACCGACTCAGGGTATCACTTTTACGCAATAGTTCATTTAAGCGTTGTGCCACAGAAACCAACAAAACATCACCAGCCTCATGCCCCATGGTGTCATTAACACGCTTGAACCTATCTAAGTCAATAAACAACACCGCACTTTGGTGATGGCTGCGACTCATGCGTTTAATATCTTGTTCAATGCGTTCAAGCAATAAAGTACGATTTGGCAACCCCGTTAGTACATCGTAGTAAGCTTGATATTCGATTTGCTCTTCTTGTGCTTTGCGCTCGGTCATGTCCGATAAAATGGCTACATATTGTTGTACCAACCCTTTATCATCATGTACCACGCTAATTGCCAGCCATTCGGGATATAAACTGCCATCTTTGCGTTTGTTCCAGATTTCACTCGCCCATTGGCCTTGACTATTCAGAGTGCTCCACATTTGTTCATAGAAGTGTTTATCATGCTTGCCTGAACTCAAGATAGTGGGCCGTTGTCCTAATACCTCATGCTCTTCGTATCCAGTAATTTTGGTAAAAGCGGGATTAACTGCGGTGATCTCAAGCTTAGCATTGGTTGTCATTATTCCTTCTTGTGTCGCATTAAATACCGCAGCGGCCGTCTTAAGCTGAGCACTTGCGCTCTTTTGTGCAGTAATATCCTCTTTAATCGCAATAAAGTTAATGATTTCTCCCTGCTGATTTTTGATAGGAGAAATAGAAGCGTACTCCCAATAATAATCACCAGACTTGCGACGATTAAAAAATTCGCCTCGCCACACCTCACCTTGATTAATGGTCTGCCACAACGCTTTATAGTCAGTAAAGTTATGTTTTGAGCCCAGTACTTTAGGTGTTTTTCCTTTAATTTCCTCAAGTGAATAACCGGTAACTTGCTCAAACTTGGGGTTAACATACTCAATCCGCGCTCTTGGATCGGTGATAACAATAGAGGAGGGGCTCTGCTCAATAGCATGCCCCCATTTTCTTAGCTCTTCTTCGGCCTGTTTAAACAAGGAGACATTAACACTGACAAAAACCTGACCGTCATTATGGGTTTTGGTTTGTTTCACTTGCAGCCAAGCACCTGAATCTGTTTGATGTAAATTCGCGCCTGCGTTAAATACCTCTCCGAATTGCTGCTGCCAGTGCTCTAGTTTTCGTGGCATAGCTTCTTGGTTTTCGATCGCAAAATGTTCCCGCCATGCGCTATTACACAACAATAAATTACCAGAGCGACTAAACAGCGCAAAACCCTCGGTTAAACGCGCGACAGCATCAGACAAGGTTTGGCTAGTACTCAAGATTTTATTTTTAGCGGCGTACAAGCGATTAGCAAAGATAACCAGAAGTAGAAATAGTACAATAGCGAGTATCAGCAGTAGTTCATGCTGTTGTTTGGCTTGTTCTATGGTGTGGCTATGGTAACGATTGTATGTACCATAAAGCTCAGAAAAAGCTTGATTACTCGGTAAGGATAAAAAGCGCTGCTTTGCTTGTTTCAACTCAACACTGTTGGTGACGGCCACATTAAAATGTTGATAGATAAGCTGTTCGAGTTCATTCATGGGTGAACGATTATCTATGGGCTGAAATGCAAATTCATATAGCTGACCCAACATTAAGTTTGCTAAAGCTCTGTTAGTTTGGAGCGCTAGCTCAGGGTCCGCTTGCTCGAGTTCTTTGACCAACTCAGGGAGGTAAAGCAAGCTATTTTTGATGCTCGCAGCCGCCGTTTTAATAGACTCAACCTGCAGTACTTTTTCGCTTAATAACTGCCGATAAGCAATAAACTGTTGCTGGATCTCGGGCGCGGTCTGTGCAAATAACGCTTCTCTTTGAGTCGTGTTTAGGGCATCAATGGCATGGGCGAGCTCTGCCAACTCGTCATATTGATTTAATTGCGCACTGAGCATTTGTAACACAGCAGCATCTAACTTAGCATCAACACTTTTTGCCTCAATCAATAGTGCAACGCGCGCTTGGTGTGCTTGGCTATTGATTTCTTGTTGGGAATAAAAATACGCGAACAGCGCAATAGGCGCACACAGCAAAATTGCCTGCACACCAATGAAGGCTTTATTCTTCATTGTGGTTATCCAAATCCATTTCTCGGTGTTGTCCTGCTAGGCTATCGATAAAAGCAACTAGCTTGTTGATATCGGTATCTGAGATATTGCGACCAAGTTGATACTTAGCCATGGTAGCGATGGCTGACTCAAGCGTGTTGTGGCTCCCATCATGGAAAAAGTATGCTTGTTTACTCGCAAGACGTAAGCTCGGTACTTTGAATACAAAGCGGTCTTGTTCGTTACCCGTGACATTAAACCTGCCGTAGTCAGCACGCGCGATTGGTGTGTCTCGGTCAGCGAAGTAATCTCCAAACGTGCCCATTTTAGCAAACATATTGCCACCAACATTGCGACCTTGATGACAACTGATGCAACCATAGCGTTTAAACAATTCATAACCAGCCTTAGCACTGTCTGACAGCGTTATAGACTTGTCGTTTAACCATAAATCAAATGGAGCATTGAGTGTAACCAGCGACTTTTCAAAGGTGGCAATTGCCGCTTTTATAGTGTGTTTGGAAATACCTTTCCCATAAATAGCGGTAAATTTAGCAGCCAGAGCTTTATCTTGATTAAGCTTAGCCACTACCTCTGGCCAGCTCATATCATGCTCTTTTGGGTTTAATATTGGCGCGTCGACTTGATCATAAAGCGATAGCGCCCGACCGTCCCAAGCTTGACGAATGTTAAACACCGCATTGTACACAGTGGGGGTTTTTAGCTCACCAAGCGCACCATTTACTCCGCTGGAAAGGGGCTTTACATCTGCACCATGACTATGCAGATGATGACAAGAGGCACAACTAACTTGTTCACCTCGAGAGAGTCTTTTATCAAAAAACAACGATCGACCTAACGCCACTTTTTTAGCGTCTAACTGTTTAACTGGCTGCAGGGGCAAAATTGGTTCATTAGCTAGACTAAAGATTGGCATAGCCAACAGTAATAAACTCCAAATTCGCATACACTCCGCCCACATCGCAATCTTAATTAAAAGATAACAACAATCAGCGTTGTAAATTTTGATTTAAAATAAGCTTCTGAGGGTAAATGACAGTTTATTCTGGGGAGATTGCGATGCCTAGGCGCTCAACCATCCCAATTCCGGAAACAAATAACGGTTTACATACCGAAAATAAATTGTGATTATGTAGCTAGTTTAACTACACGCTTTCTGGGCAAGAAAATAAGTAGTAGGTCAGGTAACTCACTACAGATTATCTTCCTTACATTGAGCAAACGTTATGTATGATAGATTGGCGTGATCTCTGGTAAAAATAAGTATTGCTGAGAAACACATGCCTACGCTGAATAATATCGCCAAGGACCATAAAGGATGTATCAGTTATTTTACTACCCTCGTAATGCCAGTTGGGCACCACATCTCGTGCTTGAGCACTTACAACTAAAAAAAGAATTACTCCTAGTCGATAGAAAAACACAACAACAAAAGTCTGCGACCTATTTAGCACTCAACCCAACAGGACGCATTCCAACCTTGGTCGATGGTGAGCAGGTAATCTTCGAGAGTGCCGCGATCTGCTTGCACCTTTGCGAAAAGCATCCCGATGGGCTGCTTATTCCAGCAACCAATACACCGCAAAGAGCCACTTTTTATCAGTGGCTTTTTTATTTAACAACCACAGTTCAGCCAGAGCTCATGGTGTATTTTTATCCTGAGAAGTACCAGCTGCAAGCGCAAGAGTGTTTAACGCTTTCACAAGCCGCGCAGCGGCGATTAGATAATATGTTTACACTTATCGATAAACAATTATCAACGCAGACCTATTTAGTTGGTGAGCAACTGACAGTTTGTGACTATTATTTATTTATGCTCGCCCATTGGGCAAGCGGGTTTACCAATGCACCAAAAAACTATGAGCATTTAGGTCGATTTATGCGACACATGGCGCAGCAAAAAGTAGTGCAACGCGTCTGTGAAGTTGAGCAGACCGATCTAAGTTGTTATTCCTAAATCGTTATTAGCATCCATTACACCAAGGAGGAAAAATGGAAACTTTAGTTAAAAACTACCTCTCAGCCTACAATCAATTTGATATCCCGGGCATGTTGGCGCAGCTCACGGATGATGTGGTGTTTGAGAATTTAGCCAATGGTGAAGTCACAACACGTACCACCACTAAGTTAGCGTTTGCTGAGTTAGCAAATCAATCTGCAAAGCTGTTTTCTGAGCGCAACCAGTCTTTGCAAAAGGCAACTCGCGATAATGACTTATTTATTATTGAGGTGCTTTATAAAGCAAAGTTAGCGCAAGATTTAGCAAATGGCATGAAAGCAGGGCAAACAATTTCTCTTAATGGTCGCTCGGAGTTTGCTTTTCGAGATGGCAAGATTTGCCTGATCAGAGACATCAGTTAAGTGTCGCTCTACGAGTATTTAATTTGGCAAAACTAGCCTAGTTTCCTAAGCTAGTTTTGGTAAGCAAACTAACTGGAGAACAACAATGGGACTATTAAGTGGGCTACTTGGCAATGCGAGCGAAGTAGATGGTGGTGAAGTAGATAAGCTACTCGAAGACACGCTAATATCGGGAGAGGAAGTAGCACAAGCTTATAAAGTGATCCGCGACCTATTTATTTTTACCAACAAACGCTTAATCTTAATTGATAAGCAAGGTATGACAGGCAGCAAAGTTGAAATGCTCAGCATTCCATACGGCAAAATTACAAAATACAGCAAAGAATCCGCAGGTCACTTTGATCTCGACGCAGAGTTAAAAATTTGGATTGGTTCAGACCCAACACCAATTAGCAAAGAATTTAAAGCGGGCGACAATATCAACCAAGTGTATAAGATCATTTCACAATATTGTTTATAGCCGTGCTTACGGTAAAAAGGCACATGAGCGTTGTGCCTTTCTTTTGCGAAGAAAATCAAGTGGTTTTTCGCGCTGAACGCAGACAAAAAACCGCAGAAAAGAGCAAAGAAAAAAATACTTGATTCCAAAAGTTAGAGACAAAGGGATCAGCAAAAAGCTGAGATGCAATATGCCAAATACTCAGGTTTAGCAAAAAGGCGAGTACAAAACCATAGCCTTTATATTGTACGAGCAATTGCCCTAGCTCTTGTCTAAAACGCTGATATTCCATTAGTTTGCTCATTGTTATATTTCAGTTACTGGTTGGCAATCATAAGTTCTACCACTTCTTTTTTGGCCGATATTCGATTTATCAACAGCACATTGTTGTCGTTAATGTCGGTAAGATAGTCAACACTGGTAGGCACTTCTCCAAGTATAGTAAATGAGGTTTTGTCTAAATCATAGGACCAAAGTTGATTATCTTCATTTATGCCATACACCACGTTGCCGCGCATCACAAAAGATTTGCTTCTGCCACCTTGATTGTTTAATGCCGTGAGCCGCTGCGGTTCAACGGCACCTATTTGCCAAAACTGATCAAGTCGATCTTTATACACAATTTTGCCACGTTCGCTTTCAAGCGCCCAAAGCACGGGGCGTTGTGTTAGGATCTCAAACGATTTATGAGCAAAATCATAAACTGCTAATTTCATCACACCTTTAACCCTAATCTGAGTTAGCGCCCGTCGCTTTGTGCTATTCCATTGGTATAAGCGTAAAACAGGTTCGGCTTGAGGGTAAGACGTCAAACCGCCATCTAAAGCAATTTGCGTCAGCACACCACTGGCACTAACCAATATGCTCTGACCGTCTTCAGCCCAATGGATCCCGCGAATAAAGGTATCTAATGGAAAGTTCGTCAGTTGTCGTGTGCTATTGCCATCGCTTAACCAAACTTGCTCAGTGCCTGAGCGCTCCGACCAAAATGCCACTAAGTCTCCGCCTGGTTGAAAAACAGCCTGATCTTCACCCAGGTTAGTTCGCGCGAAGCTGGTGTATGCTTGAGCGCCTTGTGCTAACTGTGTCAGTGGTAATTTGACGATATCACCGTCGTAGGGCCCTTTGATCATCAGTACACTTTTGCCATCAGGGCGAAATTCAGGTTGCATCATTCGATCTGAAAACGGTAGCTGAATTTTGCTTACTAGCCCTTCATAAGTGAGACTAAATAGCTGGCGTCCGGTACTAAAAATCAATTGCTCGTTGAGTGGGTCAAAACTGGGGAAGATATCGCGAAATTTAGCAATTTCCGGTGACCGCTGGATCGGATGGCTAGAGATCAACTCACCATTGGGTTTTAGCATATTGATATAATGCAGGCCATCGGCATGAATACTGCTTACCGCGATTAAGTCATCTTGAGGAGAATAGGCATAATCAATCAACGTCCCCTCTTCTACGCTATAAAGATCGACACTGCTGTCACCTTCAATGGAGTAATTGATCAACTTCCAGCGCTCGTCTTGTTTTTGCTTCAACACCACATTGCCATCATTTAACCAAATAGGCTTATCGACCACTGAGTTTTTACACTGGAGAATAACTTTTGGCTGCTGGGGACGTTTTAATGCTTTAGTAAAATCGAGTGTTACAAGGTCATAGCAGCGCTTTTGAGTAACGGGCTCATTGCAAGCGTCAGTAGCCAAAAACAGCAGCTGCTCACCATCTTTTGAGAAACTATGTCTGCCATATGCTCCCCAGCTCTCCGTAAGTAAGATTTCTTGCTGCGTATCTGCTTTTTTTGCCCATATTTTATTATCGCAAAACTTGTCTAAATAACGGTGAAAAACAATGTATTCACCATCGGGAGAATAACTTGCATCAAATTCTTTATCGTCAGTTGCAGTCAATGAACGTAAGCTATCAAAAATCAGGGGGGACGGTTTTTTTATGGAAAAATGTTGATAACTAACAGCACCAATAAGCATAGTTACAGCAAGTAAAACAAACACATAAAAACTGATTTTCTTTTTATTCTGACCTTGCTTTACGTGTTTATCTTGTTGCACTTCAAGCTCAGGGACTGGCATCACTTCAAGTTGCGGCTCAGTACTTGTAAGCTCGTTCGTTTGCTCGCCCCAACGTACTTCACACTCTAGGCTATAACCCTTTTTAGCGTGCGTTTGGATGTAACCTTGCACCTTACCATCATCCCCAAGCGCTTTTCTCAATTGTGCAATACTGCGCTGCAAAGTATTAGGGGAGACCACGGTATCTGGCCATACTGTATCGAGCAAAGTATCAAGGCTCATCACTTTACCTTGGTTACGAGCCAAACAAGTGAGTACCGCTAGCGCCTTAGGTGCAAGTGTTTGACATTCACCTTGGTGTGAAATTTGGTTGCGTGATAAGTCTACAAAAAAATCACCAACCCAATATTGTTCTACCATAAATCCCCAATGTGCCTAGCGCACGCGCTAACAACGCCGATTCTTATTATTTAACCCGAACCTAAGATAAGAAGTGAGTTAGTCAACTCACATACCTAAGCTCAAAAGCGCAATATCACGCGAGACAGAGGTTATTTCTTAATTTGTGCGTCAGCAAATTTAACGCAGTAGTAAGAGGTAACAGCTGCCAGAGCATAAGTTGTTACGCCGAGTCCAGGTTATTTATATCAGAATACCCCCGAATCAGTTTGAACTCAACACTATAACCAGCTGATAAATTTAGTTTTTTAATGCAAAGACAAAATTCAGCATAACATCAAATGTACGTCATGCCTTTGTGGCTCGCACTGTTAAATTAGTGTCCTTGAATGCTTTAAAAATAACATGAAAGAAGGAAAAGTGTGATGAAACGTTTGTTGTTTATGCCGATGTTACTCTTATTTTGTGGCTTACTGAATGCAAATGAATTACCGCAATATGCAATGCCCGGAACACAAATTGTTCCACTAAAAGATACTACTACCGACCGTCAATATGAACTCTATATCAAGCTGCCCGAGGAGTACTCAAAAGATAAAAGTTACCCAGTGATCTACTTTACCGATGCCGTATGGCACATCGAAGCGCTGTCTTCGTCAACCTTCTTTTTATTTGATGAAGTGATTCTCGTTGGTATCTCTTGGCAGAAAAATATAGACCCTACACTGCTTCTCGAAGAAGGACCTTTTGTTAGCCGCTACGCCGATTACTCTTTTACTGAATCAAAAAACGGTGAACATCAGCAAAAGTACCAATTTGGCCAAGCCAATACCCACGCGGCTTTTATTCGCAAGCAAGTTATTCAGTATGTGGAAAACAACTATTCGGTAAAACCCAATAGTCGCAGTTACTTTGGCTATTCTCTAGGTGGATTATTTGGCGCCTATATATTGCTCACCCAGCCAGATACTTTTGACAACTATATGTTAGGCAGTCCATCTGTCAGGCAACTAGATGCGTTAAAAGCACTCCCCAACTCCAAACAATCACTAAAAGGCAAAGTATTTATCTCTGTTGGTACAGAAGAACATAAACGCGCACCGCAGATCGATGCATTTATTGACTATCTAAACAGCACGCAAAGTAACGGCTTATCAGTTCATAAGACAATGCCCGATGGCACACATCAAACTGCTTTTCCAGAAACCGTAATACGCAGCATCAATTGGTTAAAGTCCATTTATGAGAGTAGTCAGTAATCAAGTGGACTCTGTGCTATCCACAACTACGGGTCAGAAATTAAAAAAGTAAAAATAAATAAAATGAGTAGCTTACATTTCAAAACCAGTAAGCCTTAGAACTGTTAATAAACGTTTATTTCTCACATAAATGGGGGCGTTATCTGCCTCCATTTATGCGTTCACTTTGGTAAAATAGTCTCACGAAAAACAAGCCTCATTGGCTGCTTGCTTTTTATCCAGCTTCATACCAAAATTGATGTAACCAATATTAGTTACTTACTAATATGTAACCAAATTAAGTTACCTTTATGACATCAATCTCTCAAGGTGCGGTGATCACAGCAGACATTGTCGGCTCCCAATCACTGTCACAATTACAACTTACAAGGCTACAAAGCGAGTTAAAAGACTACTTAGCTGAAATAGCGCTTGCAGAGCAGGGCTATTATAGTTTTTACCGAGGCGATGGCTTTCAACTTGTGTTGCCAAACGCCACGAAACTGTTCAATGTGGCGTTACGGCTACGGTTGTTTTTAATTAGCCGGCATAGCGATGCCCGACTTAGTCTCGCAATCGGGGAAGTCAATATCACAGCAGCGGACTTATCAACTGCAACAGGCGCTGCGTTGGTACTTGCGGGCCGTGGGTTAGACTCAATAGGACAATCTAGGCTCAGGTATAACAATGACAGCAACGCCCATTTTACGCTAAACCTTGCATTCGTGGATTTATTACTTTCGAACTTAACCCAAAAACAAGCCGAGGCCGCATTTATTCATATTTCACACCCTAAGTTGAGCCATGCCGATATCGCAAAGCAACTCAACACCAGCCGGGTGAATGTGACTAAATTACTCAATAGCGCACACTATGCTTTATTGGACCAATTTTTAGCAATTGCACGCTCTCACTAATAGTTGAATGCTCAACGCTTAAATTACAATGAGGTGGACTTTATGAACGAATGGCAAGTATTGTTATTGTGGTTAGTTATAGGCCACACAATTACTGACTTTTATCTTCAACCTATGAGTTGGGTGCATGACAGAAACACCCATCACTACAAGTCCATCAAGTTATTATGGCATAGTGCAGCGCACGGTGGTGTTGCACTTGCAATCATCTTGCTTTGGCAGTCGACTTTGTTTTGGGGAGCGCAGTGGAGTGCACTAGTCTTTGCGCTAGCGGTAGGTATTAGCCACTATTGTATCGACCTAGCTAAATCCTATTCTAACAAAGGTGTTATTCCCTTTGTGCTAGACCAATGTGCACACATTGCGATATTGGCAGCTGTCACTTGGCAAATTGCAGAACCAGATATTGCACTTAGTGTATTTGTAAAACCGTTTACTAATATTCAGCTATTAATCTTGATAGTGGGCTATTTAGTGATATTGCACCCCGCATCGATATTTACCAGTATGTTGCTTGAGCGTTGGCAACTCAATAATTCATCCCTTGATAGCCTACCGCAAGCAGGGAGCTTAATTGGACAGCTTGAACGTGTACTCCTGTTGAGCTGCGTATTATTAGACAGTTGGGCCGCTATAGGCTTTATTCTCGCCGCTAAATCGGTATTTCGCTTTGGAGATTTGACCCAAAGCCAAGACAGAAAGCTCACCGAATACGTGATGCTAGGCACGCTTGTCAGCGTATTTCTCGCTCTTGTGGTTGGTGCATTAGTCAAACCATTTATGCCGGTGCAGTTGTAACTTAATCAATTTAGTACCTTGACATTTAATCTCGTGCCTGCAAAATACGTGTAGGCATTATTTGCCTCTAATTTTTTGCCTCTATTTGTATTATTTCCTCATTAGGAGTTGCCATTACAATGAATAACTAAGCCCTTTGTAACTGACGAATTTATTTTTAATTTCCAGTGCAAGGCTTATGGTTATCTGTAATGCTACTCAGCTCTGTTTACAGACTCTCGTTTCTCATTGCTTTTTTGCGAGTTTTTAGCCCTTTGCACTGCTGCAACTAGGAGCATTAGTTTATGCCTAGAATACAGTTAACACATGCCGGCTTGACACTTGCCAATGGTCAGCCCTTGTTTTCAGGGGTTGACTTAACCATAGAACAACAGTTTATCGCTATTACCGGCCCTAATGGCGCAGGTAAATCGCATTTACTAAAAGCACTATCAGGAACACAGCCACTGACGACGGGAGAGCGCCACGCTCAAGGCCCACTTTTTTATTTACCACAAGATGCAGGAAGTCGGTTTAAAACGATTGCAGAAATGCTCGGCCTGAGTGAAAAGCTTGCGGCTCTGTACCGAGCACAACAAGGTGTAGCCTCAGAGGCTGACTTTGTATTAATTGACGATGACTGGCTACTAGAGTCAAGATGGCAAGCTCAGCTATCACCACTGAGCTTAACACTGGCAACCCCCTTTACAGCGCAGAGTCCTGGTGAAAGAATGCGTGCTTACCTACAAGTATTATTATCTCAGCCAGCTATTTTGCTGGTGGATGAACCAAGTAATCACATGGATCATCACAATCGACTCTGGTTAGCAAAACAACTTAAAGCACACCATCCGGGGGCCGTTGTTGTCACTCATGATCCCGTGTTACTCGAAGCGGCCGATCATATCGTGCATTTAAAGCGTACAGAGCTTAGCCATCATTCTCTAGGTTTCGATGCGTTTAGAGAAGTACTAGCCCAACAGCAAGCTCAACAGAAACAACAACACCTTATTAATCGAGCTGAACAAAAGGCGCTAAAGCAGGCTTTAGTTAGCGCAAATATGCAGCACCAAAGGCAAGAAAGTAAAGGTAAAGCCCAAGTGAGAAGCGGAAGCCAGAGTAAACTCGTGGCCGATTTTAAGTCTGATAGGGGCGCAAGAAGGCTTGCTAACCAAGCTAAAAAACTACTACAGGCGCAAGAAAATACGAAACAAAATTCGGTGTATTACAAAGAAGAAAAGTGCCAATTTCACTTTACGCCTTCAAACCTAAATAAAGAGAAGATCACTTTATGTGACGCTATATTGGCATTTGCTCAACCACAGCCGCTGAATCTGTCTACCGATACCACCCAAAGAATCAGAGTGATAGGTAAAAATGGGGCTGGAAAATCCACACTGTTAAAAACTATCGCAGGAAAACTGAGTTTGCAACAAGGCAATATTCAACGTCCCTCAACCTGTATTTACCTAGACCAACATTGCTCTTGGTTCAACCCAAACGATACGCTAATAGAGATAGCTGAGCGTTTATTGCATAAGCCAAAAAATGAGATCATGACTAGTTTTGCAAGCATTGGGATCCGCGCGTCGCAAGTAACATTACCTATTGCGCAACTTAGTGGTGGGGAGAAGATGAAAGCCGCGATCGTCATCGCGATACAACTTCAAGGTTTTTTGTTGCTTGATGAACCTGATAATCACCTCGACCTTGAGACACAGCAAGAACTTGCTACACTGCTCAACCAACTTCCAAGCGGGTTTATGTTGGTCAGTCACAATGCCTTTTTCTGTGCTCAACTCAACAATATAAAAGCATTACGATTACTAGAGTGAATTGGCAGGAAGAAAGGGGGAGGAAGGAACGCCTCCCCCTTTGGCACTTAGTGGCGTCTCTGTTATGACCACTAAATTCGAGAACTTGAAACAGTGATGTGCTTCAAGCTACAAAAAGATATTAAAGCGGAAGTACCTCGAGGGTAGTAACATAGCTGCCAGCACGTTTCGTTGCAGGTGCTTGCGCTTTGTTATCTTGATATTCCACTTCAAACCAATACATACCTGGCTCAGCTAATGTTAAGGTCACTTCACCTTTGGCATTGGTCGTAAATTTACTTGGTTGGCTGTTATCACGATATTTTTCATCTTGACGTACCACAATCACTTCCGCCCCTTCAGCAGGTTCGCCATCCATAGTGTATTGCAGTGTGATTGGCTCGCCTGTGTATAAATCATTCGGATGAGAGATCGGGTTCAGTTCGAGCCCTTTACCAGTCGGCTTCAGCGCTGTTTTATTCGGTGCGCCTAAAGTAACAAACACCTCTAACCTTCTTGCGACATCAGTAACGCTCAAGTTTTTTGCAGTTTTTGGTACTTCTTTGTTAAAGGCTTCTACTGAGCCAATCTTTCCGCGTCCCGGCCAATAGTGCTTTTCACCGTTTTCATCAGTCCAACGCGCTACCAGCGAACGGCTTTGATTAAACACTTTATAAGTACCTTGCTGGTTCAGCTCAATATCGAAAACACTACGATACTTCAGCTTTGCAGCATGCTGCAGCTCAACATCAGCTCCCGTTGGGGATACCGCAGATAAACGCGCCAATGGGTAAGCATAGTGATCTGGGTTAAAGATCCCATTAGCAATGGCAGCATCAAAGGTGATCCATTCGCTATCACCAGATACAACTGTAGCACTGGGCTTGATCCAAACTCGATGCGCTTCACTCAGGGGGCTATATGCTGCTAAGGCGATTAATACACCAGAAACTAAAGTAGAAATTTTCACGATTAAGGCTCCATTGTTAATATTGTTGTGGCAAGCTCAGACTTACCCTCTGCAATCACAGTGACTGGTGCTTTAATAGGTAATGTCACTGGTAACTTTAGTACTTCTCTGCCGCCAAGCTCGCGCGCAGCCTCGACAAATAGCGTATACTCACCGGCAGGTAACGCTTTGAACTCATCTTGCCAAGGGGTTAAATCAATCTTTGCTGTTCCAGGACGTCTGGTTGCGCCGGTTACGCCATCGATTGGCATCGACAAACTGCGGCCACTTCTGCGCCACCAAAGGCGTAAATCTTTTAGCCACTTTTCACCTTCTTTATCGGCCATATTGACGTCGTACCACACCGCAATGTCAGCAACGCGCTGCTGCTTAGCGTCAGCCAACCACACCGCAACGTAGGGAGGGTGATACTCGGCCACTTTTAATCTTGGGATAGTGATCTCTAGCTCATCGGCTTTTGCATGAGCAGGCACCATTAACACTAAAACAGGTAAAACAAACCCAGCAGCAACCAGCGGCCAAGTCGACTTACGACCTCGAGAGTGCTTGTATAAAAGCCATAAGCCTGTGAGTGAAAACACTACACAAGCAACTGAAAAAACATCAATAAACATACGCCATGCAAACCCTGTATTGCGTCCTTTGTGAAGATCGTTGAGATAAGATATCCAACCACGATCCGTGATCTCTTGATAAAACTCACCGCTATCAAGAGCGATACTAAACCAGCCATCGCCACCAGCTCTTGGCAAAGCGACATACAACTCATATTCGCTCCACTGCACTTGTTGCAATGGAGGCAAGGAGTTACCTGTATGTGATTGATACCAAGACTGAAAGCTATGTGGCAGCTCAGTTCGCTCGGCAGCCGCATTAAGCTGAGTAAGCAAAGCTGCCGGTAACACTGCTTCTTTTGAGTAAGTCGTTGGCGTCGCTTCTATTTGGCTGGCATGGTTCAACGTGATCCCAGTCACCGCAAATAACAACATACCCACTAAACAAACAGCAGAGCTCATCCAATGCCAAGTGCGCCAATCAAAGAGCTTCTTAAGTCGCCGATTCGACGACTTACTACTAACGCGTGATCGCGTCATTAAAAACTCCAGCCCAGAGAAGCCCAATAGCGACGGCCATCTTCAATGTAGCCATATTCCTCTAGCGTAATTTCTTCGTCGAAGAGGTTGTAAACGCCAAAGCCAAGTTTAATAGCCTCATTAAGCTGGTAATTTGCGCCAAAGTCAGTCAGGTTATATGAAGGTGCCACCAAACTTCTTCTCGAAGGCCCAGTCACAGGCTGGCTCTCTTCACCACGATAGTGGAAGCGTAACCAAGTACTTAACTCATCAGAGTGCTGGTAGTTAAGCGATGTTTGGAACAAATGCTTAGGGAGTTGATTAAGTGGGTTGCCAGCATATGCGCCTGTTTTTTGTTCTGAATCTGTGTAGGTATAGTTGGCACTAAGCTTTAGCTTTTCTGTTAATTGACCAGAGAAACTGATCTCACCACCTTGGGTTACCGCCTCATCAACATTGACATAAGTTGTTGGTAATGAGCCAAACTGGTTCGGGCCGTCTGTACACTTGCTCAGAGGGCAAGATACTCGCGAGATTTTATCGTCAAACTCGTTGTAGAATACCGTTGCTGATGTGTTGATACCTTTGGCGAGCTCAACGTATAAACCAAGCTCATAGTTTAGCGACGTTTCAGGATTTAATTCTGGGTTACCGTAGATATTGCCACCACGGCTTATTTGTCCCCAAGCCGCAGTACTTTGACGCAAATTAGGTGCTCTAAAGCCAGTTGAGACACCTCCTTTAACGGTTACCGTATCAGAGGCAGTAAACACACCATACAAACGTGGACTAACATGGCCACCAAAATTACCGTCTTTGTCGTAACGTAGACCCATTGTCAACGCAAAAGGCTCAACAATACGCCATTCATCTTCGGCAAACACTGACCACTGGTCGTTATCCACTTGTTGCAGATCGCTAATACGGTTGCTGGTTTTATCCGTTAAATCTTCATTTAGGTAAGCTACGCCAATGGAGCTGTTATGAGCATCACCTAACGGTAAAGTCCAAAGCGACTGGAAATCCAAGTTTTTAACTGTCATATCACGGGCTTTGTTATCAAACTCTTCGTGCTTTAGATAACTACGCGAACTACCAAAAGACCAATAACCATTGTGCGTCAAAGAAATTGACTCACTATCGTATTCGGTTGTTGTCGACTCAGGGCAACCGCGACGACCACACTTTTCACCTGGGGCCAGCGCTGCCACGGTTTTTCCCAAAGTTGAATCTAAAGTTTGTGAGGCTATGCCGTAGTCCAGTAGCCATTCGTGAGCCTCTGAAGGCGTATAAGCCAGTTTGACTTTTAATGTATTGGCCTCACGACCTCTGAAACCAGAAACAATCTGGTCTTCATCACGATGCGTGGTTTGACCGTAAATCTGTATGCCCAATGTATCTTTAATCAGCGAACCTGCGGTAAAAAAGTTAGCTTGGTAAATATCACCAGACTTGCTATTTTCTTGAGTCGTTGCGTCCACTCTCACTTCACCGTGCCACTCGTCAGGCGCTTTTTTGGTAATGATGTTAATTACACCACCAATGGCATCAGAGCCGTAGAGTGAAGACATTGGGCCGCGTACCACTTCGATACGTTTAATCGCAGCAACAGGAGGAGTCCATGCCCCTTCGACGCCTGGGCCGTCACTATTTGGCCGAGTTTCACGCGAACTTTGTCTTTGCCCATCGACTAAGATAAGCGTGTACTGACTACCCATACCACGAAGGCTAATATCTTCCCTGTCTCCGCCTCCTGTTACTACAACACCGGGAACATCTGTCATCGCATCCGTCAAATCGCGGTAGAAGCGTTGCTGCAGTGCTTCTTGGTCGATAACGCTGACCGATGCAGGCGCATTTTTAAGTAACTGCTCAAAACCAGAAGCAGATACAACAATGACTTCGACCTCTTCATTTGTTTTCTTTTTTGCATCATTTCCATCGACTTGAGCAAATGAAGAAAAAGGCAGAGCTGCGGCAACAGCTAAAGAGAGTGGCGCCAAACTACGACAGGCCATCAACATCAAGAAACCTCCATGATAGAATACAAGATAAATAACAATTATTTTCATTTGTAATGGTATGATGATTGCGTATTTTGGAGCAATGCGGTTTTTCTTAAAGGTATTTTTAGCAGGTCTTAACAATGAATCAGAAATTGACGCGCGGACTTAGCGTGTTCGCCAAAACAGTAGAAGCCGGTAGTATGAGTAAAGCTGCTGAGTTATTACATATGACAACATCGGCCGTGAGCCAGCAGATCAGTAAGTTAGAGCAAGACATTGGGCTTGGCCTGTTTAACCGTAATACCCGCAGCCTCACGTTAACCGAAGCAGGTTCTATCTATTACAAGTCTGCAATACAAATACTGCAAACCGCGAAGCAGGCCGAACATGAGCTTGAACTATTGCAACACACACCTTCAGGTATCTTGAAGATTTCAGCCCCTATTGGCTTTGGTGGTGGGCTACTCAGTAAGCCGTTGCGTTACTTGAGTGAGCAGTTTCCACAAATAAAAGTTGACTTACTCCTCACCGACGAGCCCATCGATATTATTACGGAAGGTGTTGATTTAGCCATCTGTATAGGCCCTTTACAGGACTCAAATCTTATTGCCCGCCACCTTGCCGATTGGCAGCTTATTCCTTGTGTAAGCTGCCATCACCCGATGGCAAAGTTACATATTGAACACCCTGACAGCTTAGCGCCACATCCTTTAATAGGCCACTCAAGCCACAAGCAATCCCCATATAACTTGAGCCACCAGCAAACTCATGAAAAAGCCACGTTGCCTACTGCCCGCTTTATGGTCAATAATATGCAGGCTTGTATTCAGCTTACCTTAGATGGTATTGGTTACGGTATATTGCCAGAGCCAGAGATCAGGCATCACTTGTCTTCAGGAAGGTTAAAACGTCTATGCGTAAATTGGTCATTAGGAAAATACAGCGTCTATGCTGTGACGCCACACCGAGACACGGTGGCTGCTAAAACTACAGCTGCAATCGAGAGCTTAAAGGAGTGGTTTACTCAAGTTTCCAACGACCAACAAGTCTTTGTTGGTGACTTTAGTTATATTTAAGGTGTCAGTAAAAGATGGCAAGCCAAACGGTAGGCCCCTTGGTGTCGGTATAGCTTACCTTATGTTTGTGATGCGCGGGAATATTAATGCAGTCTCCAGCATGCAACCTGACTTTTTTACCATCGTCAAAGGTTATTTCGCCACAGCCTTGTAACACTAATACCCACTCATTTTCATCTTGATCATAATACCCTTCACGGGGGGAAGTATGGCCATCAGAAACAATGCGTTCAATTCTTACGTTGGTGTGGGTTAATAGGGTTTCAAATACTTCTTTATCCAAGTTTTTGGGCAATTCAGAGAGCAGATTCATCGCACGTTACCTAGAAATGAGTGAGTTGAAAATAAGCGTGAAATAATTTGCCGCAACAGCACATCCATTTATCTGGCAGCGGCAAATTGGGAGAATGTTACAACTAGACCAATAACAGTGTTTGCTCTGTGATTCTAGTCACTATAAAAGTTACACAAACCGCACCGTTTTGTAAATAAAAAATTAACACAAAATGAACGGCTAATATTACACACACCAATATAGTTAACTCATCTAGTCCTTGTTGGTAGTAAGCTATTTGAGGCTAAGAAGCGTTTAAGCACTCGTTACGATAGACAATAGTGATTGATGTTACTAGTACCCAATTTGGCTGATACACAGGTATTTGACTATTATCGCTTCAAATTAATGGGAGTATGAAAACGACATATTAAAGCTCAACGCGCCAAGGCGGGTTGTGGCGGTTATTTCCAGCCCAATAAAGTTTAATTTTGTTTCCTGCTGGGTCTAGCAACACGGCTTCACGCCACAGGTAAGGTTGATCCATTGGCGTTTGTTCAAACAAGATTCCTTTGCCTTGAAGTTCAGTAACCCACTCATCCAACTGCTCGTGCTCAAAGTAAATCACGGCCCCATTGTGAATTGGTGGTGTAGCCAACGACAGAGAGAAAGTGGCGTTGCCCTCAGGGCACTCAAAGCGAGCATAATGGGGCGTATCCACTATTTGACTAAACCCTAGCGCTCGATAGAATTGACAAGCTGCGACCATATCATCGACAGGCAATGTGACCTGATTGAGGTTCATGAGTGTATTATTCCTGTGTGCTTTTTAAACATTCTGCCTTAAACGCAAAAAAATACCAGCCTAGATTATAGGCTGGTATTACTGTCATCACACCTTAGTGATAATTACAGGTCGAAGGTTCTCGACACAGAAAGCACGATACGCTCATCAGCCGTATCCCAGTCTAGACTGGTGTTTTCCGCAGCTACTTCGACATCAAATCCTTTAAATGCAGTTTGGTAAGCAAGGCGATAGTGGTTATAAGACTTATCATTACCATCCCATAAGTACTTATCACCATCCAATGAGTTAGAAATATCAAAACTAGCTCTTAGTGCATGGCCCTCTGCGATTTCAAAAGTATGCGCTACCATCGCAATCGTGTGGCCAGCTTCTGTACCAAAGTAGTCCCAGCTATACCAAAAGTTAAACTCGGTTTGACCAAACTCGCTGGCGTAACCAAATTTAGTGTAGATCTCAGGGTAGTTACCGTCACTTGAGTCATCACCACCATGGTAGGAGTAATACGCAATACCATAGTCGACGCTCCAGCTTTGGTTCAGCTCGACAAAGCGACCAACGTAAAAGTCCCACTCTAGATCTGTGTCACCACCAAAATCGACATTAGACGCCCAGCTTCCAGCATATACACCATTTGAAAAGGCTTTATCTATACTGCCTTGCAAAGCAGGGTCGTTTTGGGTTTGACTCACACCGTTGAAGGTATAATCAGATACACCCGTTAGTGTTGCTGACCAGTCGGCCAATGCACAATTAGATGCTAGTACAAGTGGTAATGCACAAAGAGTTTTCTTTAAAGTTGTCATTTAGTTGTATCCCTAGTTTACTGATTCAATTTTTCTAAAGTCGATAAGGTTGTCTTTTGGCGAGCTATCTATCTTGCTCACGGTTTTATACTTGCTGTAGGCAATATAACCAAAGCAAGAAAAGAACAAGCCTATGACTAATGCACCAACCCATTGGATCTGTAAGAAGTTAAGTTTAAATAACAGCGTAAGCAGAGATAACGCTACGATATTAAATAAAATATAGTTTCTTTTTCCCAAACGGCTAACTGTCAGGTTAAGATTATCTGTATACAGGCGAATTAATGAGTCCAGCGAGTTAATCACAAACACCACGCCTACAAACACCATCGCAAAGTTTTTAATGCCAGTGGTTGGGATCCCAGCTTCATGGTAGTGGTAAAGCACGCCAAACCACGCTGCAATCGGGATCGATGGGAAAATTAACATTGCTGCTAGAACTTGATAAGTTTTCAAGCCGCCCACAAAACGCGATGTAAACTGTCCAATCATAATGCTCCACGCAAACCACCAAAATAGATAAAACTCGTGATAGTCGTTAAGTGGTAGTACAAACTGGTCGATATTGGCAAAGTATCCGCCGATCAATGCCAAGTTATTGGTATAGCTCGACATAGCACTGTCACCAAAGACAAACGCTGACGCCCACATAAAGGCGATTAAACCGATAAATACCCATGTCGTCGTGATACTTAAAAAACGCACGTACTTAAGGCTAGTGCTCGAGTAAACCGCAAAAGCGATAGCCGCAAACACAATCAGGTAGAAACTAGGAATAATCGACTCACCGTCGCCTAAACTAGGTAAATACCAAGGTAGGTTAGACAGCAATAAGAATGCAGTAAACGCACATGTACCGATAATAACTAGGTTATTAATGAATTTAACCCAAGGAATTTCAAAGAATTTCACTTTGGGCTCTATTACGCAGAAATAAAAGCACGTAAGAAAGTAGAACCCCCAGATTAAAAATCCCCAAAAGCCAAACTCTATGGCCAGCGGATTAGTAAATGCATACTCTGGGCTTGCTTTTATGTCTGCGTAACCCGCAAACTCCGTAAGCGGAAACATGATCAGGCCAACGTCGAGGCCAGAAGTAAATAAGATTGCAATAAAAGTGAACGTTTTAACCGGTGTAACACCAACGCACTGTAAATTCCCCCACTTCAATAAAATAAAGGCAATTGCCAATAGGGTGAAAATGATGCCTGCACTAAGCCATACTGTCATTGTCACCCTCCCAAAATTGATAGAAGTAACTCATTTTTTCTCCGTTGTTTTTATTTACATTATTCCCGCATTAATGCAGTGCAAACAATTTGCACTGCATGCCACTGCAGGCCTCATATGGGGCACGAACTTTCCCATACGAGTGGCGAAACTACATCTCCGAACTACGTTGAACTTGTTGCCAGTTTTGTGTCATGGCAACGTTTGCTCCCTCAGTTGCCAGTGGCGGATTGTCTAAAATCATGTCCGCCGCTTTTTCCGCAACCATGATGGTTGGGGCATTGAGGTTGCCATTAGGAATGGTTGGGAAGATAGATGAATCCACAACGCGTAGCCCTTTAACACCGCGCACGCGGGTCTGTGAGTCTACGACAGCCATTTCATCTTCTCCCATTTTGCAAGAGCAAGAAGGGTGATAAGCACTTTCTACCGCTTGACGCACAAAGGCATCAATTTCTTCATCGGTTTGGATATGCTCACCAGGTTGGATCTCGCTCTGTCTAAAGTCTTCAAACGCACTTTGCTCGATGATTTCACGAGTCAACCTAACACAAGCTCTAAAGCCTTCAATATCTTCTTGTTCAGCTAGGTAGTTAAACTGTATTTTAGGTGCAACCGTTGGATCTGCTGACTTAATCGTTACTTCACCACGGCTCTTTGGTTTATTGTGACCAACATGAACTTGGAAGCCATGACCAGCAAATGCACTTTTGCCATCGTAGCGAATTGCTGCTGGTAAAAAATGGTACTGAAGATCTGGCCACTCAACGCCCGCTTTTGAACGAATAAAGGCACAAGATTCAAAATGGTTTGTAGCCCCAAGACCTGACTTGTCAAGCAGCCATCTAGCCCCAATCAGCCCCTTAGAAATCAATCCTAATTTGCCATTTAAGGTAATAGGTTGCTTACATTTATACTGGAAATAAAACTCTAAGTGGTCTTGAAGGTTTTTACCCACTCCAGGTAAGTGATGTTTCACTTCAACGCCTGCGGCAGTCAACGCTTCTTTATCACCGATACCAGACAACTGTAATAAGTGCGGTGAACCGATTGAACCCGCGCTCAAAATGACTTCTTTTGCAGCAGTCGCTGTTTTGAGAGTACCCTTAACGCTGTACTCAACACCGGTTGCAACTTTGTCTTCTAGCAACACTTTTTGTACCAGTGCTCCCGTTACAATTGTCAGGTTGCTACGGTGTTTAATTGGGTCTAAATAGGCGCGACTTGATGAACAACGCTTACCATCTTTTACGGTCATATGCATTGGGCCAAAGCCTTCTTGCTGCTCACCGTTATAGTCTTTGGTAAATGCATAACCGGCCTGCTCTCCTGCGCTAATAAAGGCGCGATAGAGCGGGTTTGCCATTTCATTACCATTGTTGGTGCCAAGTGGACCTTTCTCGCCACGGTATTCGTCGCCACCTAGATACCAAGACTCAGCACGCTTAAAGTAAGGCAAACAAGATTGGTAATCCCAGCCTTCTGCACCGTGATCTTGCCACTCATCAAAATCCTTAGCATGACCACGAACGTACACCATACCATTGATTGACGATGAGCCACCGAGTACCTTGCCACGTGGACAATGCATAACACGATTGTCTAAATACGGTTCAGGTTCTGTATGAAACTGCCAAGCGTATTTATCGGTATTCATTGGAATAGATAACGCCGTTGGCATCTGAATAAAAATACTTTTATCGCTACCGCCCGTTTCGAGCAGTAATACTTTGTGAGCAGGATTTTCCGACAAACGGTTTGCCAGCACACAGCCCGCAGAACCGGCCCCTACGATAATATAGTCAAAATCAGTCATAGTACTCCTCGATTAAAATGGGCTTTCAATATCACTCATACCTACATACACAGATTTTGTCTGGGTATATTGGTCAAGTGTCTCGACGCCATTCTCACGACCGATACCAGACTGCTTGTAGCCACCAACTGGCATTTCAGCAGGTGAGTTACCATAACTGTTGATCCAACAAATACCGGCTTCTAGCTGATGGATCACGCGGTGTGCACGTTGAATATCTTTACTAAACACACCAGCTGCTAAGCCTAAATGCGTATTGTTTGCTCGTTGAATAACTTCTTCTTCGTCATCGAATACCAATACAGACATCACTGGACCAAAGATTTCTTCTTTCACAATAGTCATATCGTCATGACAGTCGACAAATATCGTTGGTGCGACGAAATAACCGTTTGGTGCAGATGCAGGGCTGATGGCTTCACCACCTGTTAATACAGTTGCCCCTTCAGCTTTGCCAGCTGCGATATAGTCCATTACCAATTTTTGGTGTTGCTTTGAAATAAGCGCACCTAGGTTCACTTCTGGATCAAGCGGATCACCTGCAATAATATTTTGCTCAGTGCGCTGTTTTAGCTCTGCCAAGAAGGCATCATATACACTGCGATGTACAAATACGCGCGTACAGTTAGTACACACTTCACCTTGAGTGTAGAAGTTGCCCAACATTGCAGCACTGATAGCTTGAGAAATATCAGCATCTTCAAAGACGATAAGCGGTGATTTGCCACCTAGCTCCATCGTCACCTCTTTTAAATTGCTTGCCGCACTTTGCATTACTTTTTTGCCCGTGCCGACTTCACCGGTGAACGATACTTTCTCAATATCAGGATGCGTTGTGAGCCACTGGCCCACCTCTGCAGCGCCTTGTACCACATTGAATACGCCCGCAGGCACTCCGGCTTCAATAAAGATTTCGGCCAACTTAATCGCACCTAGCGGAGTTTCTTCTGAAGGTTTGAAAATTAAGGCATTACCAGCAGCAAGTGCAGGGCCAGACTTCCAACATGCGATTTGCAGCGGATAATTCCACGCCCCAATGCCAGCACAAATACCTAATGGCTCTTTACGAGTGTAGAAAAAATCATTGCCGACAGGTTGCTGGCTACCAATCTGAGCAGGTGCCAATCCTGCAAAATATTCAATCACATCTGCGCCAGTTTGAATGTCGACACATTCCGCTTCTTGCCAAGGCTTACCTGTGTCTAATACCTCAACTTTAGCAAGCTCATCATTACGTTCGCGTAATAGCGATACCGCTTTATGTAAAATACGGCTACGTTCAATTGGCGTCATAGCAGACCATAGTGCAAAACCGGCTCTGGCACTTTCAATCGCAGCTTGCTGAACATGGCTGTCAGCGATTTCTACTTCGTAGATCACTTCATCCGTTGCTGGATTTCTTACTGCAAACTTTTCGCCTGAGTGATTTGCCAAGAACTGGCCATGAATAAAATTTTGATATACAGGGACTGTCACATTATCCTCCAAACTGCTTAATAAGTGATTGAATGTAGCGTTTTGCGAGCGTTTCGCTGTGATGAAACGCGTGATGGTCGGCTTTACTTAATACGGCTCTAAGCCAGAGCCCGTCAATCATGCCAGCTGCAAGTTCAGCGGCTTCTTTTGCCTCAGCTCTTGGCATAAAAGCAGCAAACGAAGTGGCTAAGTTACTTTGTAATCGGCGGCTATTAACGCGCTGTAGTCGGTGTAGTTCATCATCGTGCATTGATTGCGCCCAGAAGCTTAACCAGGTACGCGTCGTATTTGACTGCTGCTGTACCATGGCGAAGTTAGCTTCAACGATATACATCAATCGCTGCTCGGCACTGCAACCTTCGCAGGTTTTATCTAACAAGCTGTATTTCAAGTTGTTTAATAAGTAGCGCACGGTTGCTTCAATCAAGCCTTGTTTACCACCAAAATAGTGACTGATGATCCCTGACGAGAGACCCGCTCTTTTGCTGATACTATTAATAGTGGTTGCTTGTAATCCTAGCTCGGCAACTGACTCTAATGTGGCGTCAATTAGCTGCTGACGACGAACAGGTTCCATTCCGACTTTTGGCATAGCTTTTTATTAATTGACCGTTCAATTAAAATAAAGCTTAGGGGGATAAGAGAGAGACTTCAAGGTTGACTTTTTGTAAAAAGCCAATTTTTTGACGTTTGTACCTAGGTTAATCCCATGATAGCTAAGGGGTTTTGAAGGATTACAAAAAATCTCAAAAAAATTTCAAAAACCTGATATTTTGCAGCTATTTGCGATAATTTACCGCGTTGTTGTGACAACTTGATTAATTTAGAGCTGATTAAAAATCACACTTTTTAGTGAAAAATGCGCAATGCTATCGTGCTGTTCAAGTGAATCTAAAACTTTAAAATATTAAGATAAAAACAAGGTTACGTGTTTACTCGTTTCTCGTCAGGTGTACTTTTATCATTAATATGTGGCTCCCCCTCAAATTGAGCAGCTAGTTAGATTGGGGTTTACTCAGGGGTTGAAGAAGATAGCTGATAGCGAGGTAATTCATTGGCTATTGCAGTAGAGTGGAACACCGCATTCGATACATAAGTACTTACCAGCAGCTCAATTCTTGGCTTAAGCTGCACTATCGCGTCATCGATTTTACGTTTTAACCCAGGACTAAACGTATGCTTTCTCAGCAGAAAGTGAACCTGATTATCATGAACAACATACGGCCAAGTCTGCGCCTCAGCAAGCCCTTGCTCGTTAATAAAATAGTTCCCAGTGATAACATCATCAATAATAAAGTCTACGCGACGCTTCATTAGCATTTCAACTCGACGTTGAGCACTGGCTATACTGACAAATTGGTCTTTATAACGGTCATCTTGCTTAAGCCGGTTAATCTCTTCGCCGTAATACGAACCTATACTTAAGCCAATCGTCTTGGATTGTTTTAGCAATGACTCCAGTTTGACCAACTCGAGCGGAGGAGATAAAGAAAACAATCGCATTCGTTCAAATCGATAAGGCATAGTGAAATCACCGTATACTTCACGGTCTTTGGTGTAGCTAACCATGACAGCAACATCAATAATCCCTTTGGACATTTCTTCAAAAGTTCGCGCGCTGGAGGGAAGGCGAATATATTGAGTACAAACACCAACATGCTGAAACACCATTTCAGCAATATCCACATCTAGCCCCCAAGGTCCAAGCTCATCAAATACAGTTAATGGCGGCCAATCGGCAACAACGCCGATATTCACCGTTTTATTACACTCGCTGGCATGAGCAGGCATTAGCGCCAGCACCCATGCTAAGCTCACCGTGCCAAAAAAGTTAACTATCGCTGTATACTGCTTAACCATGACACCTCGTAATCAAGCCTGAATAATCAATCGCGTTGAGCGAAACACTGACTCACTTGCAACCAAAGAGTCAAAAGGTATAGCAATGTAGTTAGCCAGAGCTTCGGATAATTAGTGCCTTTCTAGCAGCCAGTTTTAGCGCCAACTGGGTTGGAATTCACTCCAATCGCCAGCTATTAGTGCGTTAATTCGCCTTGCCTACCGAATGTAGATACCTTGGCGAGAGCAGGAAGCGGAGTTATCCCAACATGCTCTGACTAGATAAGGAAATAATTTAATGTGATTTAAAAAACAATGAGTTGGCTCGTTCCTAATCCAAACCTCAGGTTGTGTACTTCAAGATTAGATTAGAATGCCTAATTATTAAACTTTTTTTATCATCGTTTTTTAACATTTAGACAAAATGATGGCATATTTAGAGGAAGTAATAATAAAACGTGATGTAAACCCGCTTTACATCACGCAGATTTCGGTATTTTATACTTTATATTCAAACACATCCTCAATGGAGACGTTGAATACATGGGCTATTTTAAAGGCAACTTCAAGCGAAGGTGAATACTTGGCAGCTTCAATGGCCATAATCGTCTGCCTTGTAACGCCAACTCGTTCCGCTAGTTCCTTCTGGGTCATTTCGCCACTCATAAACCGTAGCATTCTAATTTTGTTTTTAATGGATAAGTCAGCCATACACCGCTCCTAAGCGAGCTCTGATCAATTGGGTTCCATAACCGACTAATTCAGCCAGCAAGAATGCGATCACTAAAATATGCAGCGGTGCAAAGGGGAGTTCAAACGGTAATCCTCTCGGCCAATTTTGCGCTTCTGCACAATACTGGAAAATAGAAATACACACACCAACCTGAAGCACCCAATAAGCAGGCTTAGCGCCACAGAGTGCAATCAATTTTTCACGTTCATCTAAAGACCTATCTATATCCTTATCACTGACAAAGCTGAGTAATAACTGACCTGCAATAGAAATTACCACAGAAACAATTATCACTTTAAGCAATAGCCCAGATACCCAGCTAGGGTCTTGGCGTAATTGCTCTGTCGCAGCTGCAATTTCGCCAAGATAAAAATATAAGATATAACCTGTTACCAAAAACTCAATAGCAATCGTTAAGTCTCGAAAACTCAACGAGTCCAAAAATGCTTTAATTTTATTGCTGCTTTCCATGTTACACTCACTTTACTCAAAGTTAAGTATCTTTTACATCAAAGCGTAAACTTCAACCAATCTCAAGTCAAATATATTTTACCTAAAGTAAAATATATATAACTAAAATCGCTGTCGAAACTCGTTTGGTGTTAAGCCCATATACTTTTTAAATACTTTACGACAGGCTGCTGTATCCTCATACCCCACCTGATGTGCTATCCAATCAAATGGTTTACGAGTACTTTCCAATAGTTCACACATTTTCTGCACTCGAAACCGTTGTAGGTACTGATTTGGGTTTAGCCCGAGTCGCTTTGTGAACCGTCGTTGCAAGGTTCTTTGAGTAAGCAATGCGATATCAGCCAACTCCATAATTGAAATATTGTGATCATAATGGGTGTTAATGTATTGCTGAGCCCGCAGCACGGCATCATCACTATGTTGAAAGTTTGGCTGAAATTGATGATAGTAGCTCTGCTCCCGTGGTGCTGTATCTACTACTAGCGTTTTACCTAACTTTCGCATGACAAATTGATTGCTATATTTTTTAACTAACTCTAATCCAAGATCAAGCCAAGACATCATGCCGCCAGCCGACATAATATCATTGTGATCGATTAATATTTTTCGCGTATCGATAGGCTGGTTTGGAAAGTGCTGTTTAAATGCCTCAGTCAGTCCCCAATGCGTGGTGAGTAAGCGCTGATGGCTTAGCCCCGAGGCAGCAAGTATAAAAGCTCCCGCACAGGCAGAGGCGATAACTGCACCTTGTTGATGTTGCTGATTTAACCAAGCAAGTAATTGAGGTTCAGGTTTAAGGTAATAATCAGAACTAATACTCGGCGGCAATAACACAATATTGTAATCCCCCTTTACAACGCTACCGAGGGTAACAACATGTGTTGTAAAGCGGGTATTCTGTGACTCTTCGATACAAATTCTATCTGCTAGAAAAAACAGCTCTTCTAGACCATATACAGCCGATTTCGTCGCACGGGGATAGTGACAAATCGCCACTGTTATAGGTTTCATCTATATTGTCGTATTTGAACTCAAAAATGTCATTTTAGACACTCCAGTCAAAGTTACAACACCATCACAATACCTCTACAATTTAATTGACGAGGTAAAAGAAATGAACAGCGCACTATTGGTTATCGATATTCAAAATGACTATTTTCCTGAGGGGCTTTTTCCGTTATGGAATACCGAAAATACACTGACAAACATCAATACAGCTATCAGCAAAGCGGCAGAGCAAAACATAGAGGTCATTTATGTCCAGCACATTGCCAATCCAGAGCAAGGGAAGGCACCATTTTTTAATGCCGACACTAACGGTGTCGAGTTCCACAATGGCCTCCACCAAGCACAAGCAAACGGCCACTATATCGTAAAGTCCTACGCCGACAGCTTTGAACAAACTCCCTTAAATGATTTGCTCCAATCTAAAGATATCGACACTTTATATATCTGCGGCATGATGACACAAAACTGCGTAACCCATACCGCGCTATCGAAATCGGCCGAGCAGTACAATGTTTTCATTCTCCATGACTGCTGTACAACTGTAGATGAAATGATCCACAAAATTGCCCTCAACGGCGTTTCAATACGAGTACCTTTGATTGCTGTGTCGCAAATGTAGAGTATAACTGCGAGATATAAATACAGGCTTGTAGATCTGAGATTGCCTCTACACAAACATAAAAGCCAAAAAGGCTGGATTAACCAGCCTTGACTTGAGTGACATCGAAATGAAAGAGGTGTTAATTAGCCTGTTGCTTGAAGGCCTGTCGATAGGCGTGAAGCAGCGGCTCAGTATACCCATTGGGCTGCACTCGACCTTCAAATACCAAAGATAATGCTGCTTTATAAGCGAGGTTTTCGTTAAGTGGTTTGTGGTCATTGAGCATTGGTTGGTAGAGACTATCATTTGCGTTTTGACCATCGACTACAGCCGCCATGCGTCTAAACGTTTTTTCCACTTGTTCTTCGCTGCAAATGCCATGATATAACCAGTTAGCGATATGCTGGCTTGAGATCCTAAGGGTTGCTCTGTCTTCCATTAATCCAATGTGATTGATATCAGGCACTTTTGAGCAGCCTACACCTTGATCTATCCAACGTACCACGTAGCCCAATATGCCTTGCGCATTGTTGTCTAATTCAGCTTGAATATCCTCTGCAGACAGATTGTTCTCTAACATCAAAGGGGGCGTAAGTAAGCTGTCGAGCGACGCCTGCTGACGTGTTTTTATCTCGAGCTGGCGCGCAAATACATCCACATAGTGGTAGTGCATCGCATGAAGCGTTGCAGCGGTAGGAGAGGGCACCCACGCAGTATTCGCCCCAGACTCGGGGTGACCTTGCTTTTGTTCCATCATTAACGCCATTTTATCTGGCATTGGCCACATACCTTTGCCTATTTGCGCCTTTTTTCTAAAACCAGTTTTAAGACCTATATCCACGTTTTGATCTTCATAAGCCGCTATCCAAGACTGGCCTTTAATTGCCGCTTTTGGCAGTACAGGGCCTGCGAGCATCGAGGTATGAATTTCATCGCCCGTTCTATCTAAAAAGCCGGTATTGATAAATACAACGCGCTGCTTAGCGGCAGCAATACACGCTTTTAAGTTTACCGAAGTACGACGCTCTTCATCCATAATTCCCATTTTAATGGTATTTTTGGGCAGCGAGAGCAGGGCTTCAACTCGACTAAATAGGGTATCAGTAAAAGCAACTTCTTCAGGCCCATGCATCTTTGGTTTCACGATATTTATGCTGGCTGCTGTCGAGTTTTTAAATGGACTATTGCCCTGAAGATCATGCAGCGCCGCTGTGCTTGTCATAATGGCATCTAAGATCCCTTCGAACTGCTCGTTTCCTTCTGCATCTAGTACCGCTGGCGTTGTCATTAGGTGACCAACATTGCGCACAAACATCATTGAACGACCTTTAAGGGCCATGCGTTGCCCTTGCGTGTCTACGTAACTTCTGTCTGCATTTAATGTTCGGGTCAGTGATTGTCCAGACTTTTCAAAGGTCTCGCTCAAGCTCCCCTTCATTAAGCCCAACCAATTTTGATATACCAACACTTTGTCTTCGGCATCCACCGCTGCAACCGAGTCTTCGCAGTCCATAATAGTCGTAAGCGCAGCTTCAAGAATAACATCTTTGATCCCAGCTTTATCTGCTTGTCCGATTGGATGATGTGGATCTATTTGGATCTCAATATGAAGATCGTGGTGGCAGAGCAAAATAGCACTTGGGTTTTGTGCTTCCCCTTGATACCCCACCAACTGATCTGGTTGTTGCAACCTGACTTGGGTACTATCGTTGAGTGTAATTACCAAGTTGCCATCTAAAATCGCGTAATTTGTACTCTCAATATGAGAGCCCTCAGTCAACGGCAGTGCTTTATCGAGAAACTGTCTAGCGTAAGCCATAACTTTAAACCCACGAGTTGGGTTATAGGCTTTAGTACGCTCGGCCCCATCGTCTTCACCAAGCACATCCGTACCATAAAGAGCATCGTATAACGAGCCCCAGCGCGCATTTGCAGCATTGAGTGCAAATCTAGCATTACTCACAGGAACCACTAATTGAGGTCCTGCAGCGCTCGCAATTTCGGGCTCTACATGCTCGGTTTCGATAGTAAAGTCTTCAGGCTCAGGTTGGAGGTAACCTATAGATTCAAGAAATGTCCGATATTCAACTGATTGCCAATCTTGATGAGAGAGGTGATAGTCATCGATCTGCTGTTGAAGTGCATCACGTTTTTCCAGTAATGCCCGATTCTGTGGACCGAGCGTAGAAAAAATATCCGCCACGCCTTGCCAAAATTGATTGACCGAAATACCTGTACCGGGAAGTAAAGATTGCTCAACAAACTGCGCCAATGGTGACGCAATCTGCAAGCCAGAAAGAGTGACATACTTGCTCATGGAGAGTCCTTGATTAACATTTTTTGAACGGGATAGAACAAACATAAAACAATTTTCGGAAAAACGAACCCCTTTTACCATTCACAATAAATATACTCACAATAACAACTATAAATTTAAAAAATCTACATTCTCAGCCTAGTGTTTAATTAAGCCCGCAGCCAACCACTCTCACACCGGATGGCTTCGTGTAACAAACAACCAGAATTTAATTTGATTTATAGTACCCGTTCGAAGGAAGCTAATTATGTCTCAGTATCAAACTCAGTTAGATCGTTTCTCTAGTTTATGTCAGAGCCAAGGAAAAACTTGGCAGTCTATCAGTCCTGAGTATGCCAGTCGTATGCACCTACAAAACCGTTTTAAAACCGGGTTAGATATCGCAAAGTACACGGCAAAGGTGATGCGTAAAGACATGGCAGCATACGACGCAGACAGCAGCCAGTACACGCAGTCACTAGGGTGTTGGCATGGCTTTACCGCACAGCAAATGATGATGGCAGTTAAACGTCACAATAAAACCACAAAACGTTCTTACGTTTACTTAAGTGGCTGGATGGTGGCAGCACTACGCTCTGAATTTGGCCCACTGCCAGACCAAAGTATGCATGAAAAAACAGCGGTTCCTGCATTGATTGAAGAGATCTACACATTCCTTAAGCAGGCTGATGCAAGAGAGCTAGATCATCTCTACAAAGACCTTGATGCAGCAAGAGCAAAAGGCCAAGATACAACAGAGATCCTCAACAAAATTGATAACTTTGACACCCATGTAGTGCCTATTATTGCTGATATTGATGCCGGTTTTGGTAACGAAGAAGCAACCTACCTGTTAGCTAAACAAATGATTGAAGCTGGAGCTTGTGCAATTCAAATCGAAAACCAGGTATCGGATGCAAAACAGTGCGGTCACCAAGCGGGTAAAGTGACGGTTCCCCATGAAGACTTTTTAGCCAAAATTAACGCTGTGCGTTACGCTTTCCTTGAACTTGGTGTTGAAGACGGCATTATTGTGGCCCGTACTGACTCTCTAGGCGCGAGTTTGACGCAAAAAGTGCCAGTATCAAAAGCACCAGGTGACCTTGCAAGCCAATACACTAGCTATTTAGATACCACACCTGTTACCTCAGCTGCTGACTTACAAGAAGGTGAGATGGCAATTAAACTGGGTGGTGAGCTACAAAAACCGGTTCGCTTAGACAACGGTTTGTATCAATTCAGAGCGGGCACAGAAAAAGACCGCGTTGTACTTGATTGTGTAACTAGTCTTCAATCTGGTGCAGATCTATTATGGATTGAAACCGAAAAGCCAAATATCGAACAAATCGCAGAGCTGGTTAACCGAGTTCGTGAGCAAGTACCTAATGCTAAGCTAGTGTACAATAACTCGCCTTCGTTCAACTGGACACTGAAGTTCCGTGAGCAGGTTTATCAACAATGGCAAGAGCAAGGCAAAGACCTTTCCGCTTACCCAGATCCTAGTGCTGATGCAAAAGTACTAATGGCACCAGAACTGGATGCCACAGAGCTTGCAACTGAAGCCGACCAGTTGGTGCAAAACTTCCAACGTGATTCGGCAAGAGAAGCGGGGATTTTCCACCATCTTATTACATTGCCAACGTATCACACCGCAGCGCTAAGCACGGATATTTTGGCCGAAGGCTATTTTGGTGATGCGGGGATGCTTGCCTATGTACGTGATGTTCAACGACAAGAAATCCGTCGCGAGCAAGCATCAGTAAAACACCAAGACCTAGCGGGTTCTAATATTGGCGACACCCATAAAGAGTACTTCTCTGGAGAAAACGCACTAAAAGCTGGCGGTGAAGCCAACACGATGAACCAATTCTAATAGTCGATTTAGATAGCTACTTATATAGTTCCTTAATCAGCAAGGGCCGCAAGGCCCTTTTATCTATTCTGGATCACATTTTTACTAGCCTTCACTATACAGATCACGCTTTTACCAACTACTATTATTTAGATCATATTTTTACTAACCAGTTAGGTTTATGGATCAGACTTTTATTAACTTAAAGCAAAATGATCCCGATCTTATCGACATGATCCCAGATCCCAGCTAAAAACCGTGTGTTTTTTCGCCTTTACAACCTTCACAAACCAAATTTTTACTAACTAAATCTTCGACAGGTCACATTTTTACTAACTTACTTAGTAAAATTTTGTTCTGGGATTTTTTTGGCTAAATATCATAATATTACTATTCTTTAGTCTGGAGCTTTACTATTTTGTTGTAAACCCCCTTTACACTTTCCATATTTACCCCACTTTTCAGTGTCACACTGTAACATCGAATAAATCTAGATGAATTTGCTATATGAATCCTTTTAGGAACATACTACCCATACTTGCTTTACTTGCTGCATTTCATTGTCAAGCAGACAAGACCGTGATTTCAGAACTAAAATCGCTTGAAATAGCGGGTAAATATAACGAAGCGCTCGCAATGATTGAGCAGATTGACGACAGTGAAGATGAAGATACGCGTTATCAAGCCATCTACCTGCAGGCTATGATTTATAGAAAGCAGGATCTATATGAAAAATCGATATCGACTCTGAACTTTATTGAGCAGCAATTTTTCCTGACTGAGAGTCGTAAATACGATCTATATAGAGAAATAGGTATTAATTACCGAAGTTTAAGTAAACTTGAGCAAGCAGAACATTTTTACCTAAAAGCACTTACGTCGGCTCAAACGATGAACAAGTCGAACCTAATCGCCCAAACCTACAATAATTTAGGCGTTGTTGCTGATCACAGAAATCTACTAGCCCAATCGATGCAATACCATCTAAAAGCATACGAACTGTTAAAAGGAACGGACCAATACGAAAAGCAAGGCGCTAACTTTTACAACCTCGGAGATATTTCAATTCGATTGGGTGACAAAGAAAACGCTGAGTACTTTTTTCAACAAGCGCTGGCTGCCGACAAAGCTTCAAAGGAATTACGAAATGTGGCAGGTACTGCGCTTAGGTTGGCCGAGTTAAAATTTCAAAATGGTAAAACTGACGAGGCCTTATCACAAATTAAAGAAGCGATTGAGTTTTTAAAACAATTAAACGCTAGAGTTTCATTAAGCCGCTCTTATCGCACATCGGCACTTATCTATATAGCAAAGTCTGACCTAGATAGCGCGCTGACAGATGCGCTAGCGGGCGTTGAATATGCTTCCCAAACAAGCTCTACACTACAACAGTTCTACGCTTATTTAACTGAGCTCGAGGTCAGATTAGCGCGTGAAGAAATACCCGAAGCCCAGAAGCTATTGACTAAGCTTGATGAATTAACAGAGATAGAAACAGCTGAAGTATTACTAGAAAAATATCATCGTCTTAAGGCATTTACGTTAGCTTATACTCAAGACTACAAAGAAGCATATCAGCTTATGAAGTCCACCTCAGAACTGCAGTCATGGTTGCATGCCGAGAATATCAAAAAGCAAGTCAGTACCTACAAGGCAAGTATTGATGCACTGATCCAAGCCCAAGAACTCGAACAAGCTAGAAATACTCAAGCACTGGCAGAGAGCAACCTAAAAAATGCAAAGCTATCAACACAAATGTGGTTAATTACCGCAATCGCTACTTTCTTGGCAGGTTTATTTTTTGTTGGATTTTTTATTGTTAAACACAGAAATGCTGACTTAAAAGCGAAAATGTACCAATTAAACATCGAACATAAAGACAAAATGCTCGCTGATATCTCCCATGAGCTTCGCACACCGCTTAGCGTATTAAAGCTGCATATTGAAGCGATGGAGCATAACCTCATTGATGATAGCACCTTGGCTTATGCGAAAATAAATAACAAAATCAACCAACTTAACGATCTTATCTCGAATGTTTATCAGCTTTCTCAGGCCGACCACGACGCACTAGTGATCCATAGTCAACAACATGATGCTCAAACCGTTATTCAAAGCTATGTCTATGACATTGATAGGTTAGTAACGAGTAATCAGCTACAGTTTATTGCCGACATTCACGTTGATGATACTGCGGCTATCTACATTGATAAACCAAAGCTAGATCGCGTTATAGATAACCTCGCGAAAAATGCCTGCTTATATACAGACAAACCAGGAAAAGTGAGATTTAAGGCTGTTGTGAATAAGCATGGGTTATTTTTACAGGTCGATGATAGCTCGCCTGGGGTATCAGAGGATGAGCAGAGTAAATTGTTCGAACGGCTTTACCGAGTTGAAGCTTCGCGAAGCCGTGCCACAGGGGGATCGGGATTAGGCCTTTCTATTTGTAAAAGCATCATAGAAGCGATGAATGGAAAAATCAGTGTGAAGTCAGGTAAATTTGGTGGCCTGTGTATACAAATAGATCTACCTCATGCGGTAGATACCCCAGTAGAAAATGACCCCGAATTGTAAGTAATCAGAGCTTGGGATAACAACTTGTTTTTAGGCAACTGTTATCCCACAGCCAGCTATTAAAAGTGAATTCAACGCGGTTAACGCTAAATCCTAGCTGCTAGGAAGGCATTGAATATCCGAAGTTCAAGTCAATTAAGAAACAAAAAGGCCAAGCATTTGCTTGGCCTTTCATCTTTTTAAAAATTAGTATTAGAAGCGGTAGCTAATGTTGCCATACACAAAGCGACCATCGGTGTTATATGCCGAGAACGCAGAGTAAGGGAAGATTTGGTTAAACGTTGTAAAACCAATATTACTCACCGTATCTTGAGGATACTGGTCAAATAGGTTGTTGGCTCCCACAGCAAACTTCCAGTTATCGCCTAGGTTATAAGCAACTTCTAAATCAGTGATCCACTTAGCATCTAATACCTCATCACCCTCAACGGCACTTGAAGAATCAACGGTTTCACCATAACGTGTCGCTCGCAAGGTGGTTTGCCAATCACCATACTGCCAAATTGCAGCCAAATTCCATTTATCTTTTGGTGTGCCGTCTTCAAATCGAGCAATTTCACGACGCGCAAAATACTCATAGCTATCGCCAAGCGCTTCAAGCTCTGCGGGGTTCGCTTTAACGTGAGTTACTTCAGTATCGTTAATATTTACCGCGGCACTTAAACGCAAATTGCCATAATCAGCAAGATCTAAGCTATAAGTAGCAACAACATCAACGCCTTTAGTGCGAGAGTCAATGGCATTAGTGAAGTATCTCACGCTTTGCGTATTTAGCTCACCCGCTTGTTGCAGAATATTAATGACTTCTGGACCGCTTAGGTTTTCAGAAAGCACTATGCGATCGTCAATATCAATTTGATAGGCGTCAACTGTAAATGAGAAGGCATCTAGCGTATACACAAAGCCAGCAGTCATATTAACTGATTCTTCAGGCTCTAATTCACGAGCACCTAGCGCTTTTGCCGCTGTTGTACCAACAGGGAAGTGACCCACTTCACTTGGCACACCATTTTCGAATACTGTAGCGATTGATTTATACGAAGTTTGCGCAAGAGAAGGGGCTCTAAAGCCCGTGCTGATAGCGCCACGTAGTGATAAATTGTCAGACACCACATAACGCGAAGCCAATTTGCTAGTAAAGGTACTGCCAAAGTCGCTGTAATCTTCGAAACGACCAGCCAACACTAAGTTCCAGTCCTGTGTTAAATACGTATCAAACTCTGCAAATAAAGCAATGTTGTGACGAGACTCATCAACCGCACTTGCTGGTGAGAATCCAGCTAAGACTTGAGCACCACCAGCAGCGACAGGGTTACCCTCTGCGTCTAACACAGTGAGGTATGAGGCCTCTTCACCCACTTCGATTTCATAAGTTTCACGACGGTATTCAGCACCAATAGTGACAAACACATCGTCTGGTAGCCCTAAGTCCAATACCGTTTTTGCGTCAGCATTAACCAGCCACTGCGAATAAACCAATGCACCGTTATCAAATTCTGTAGGGCTCGTTGCGCCCATTGAGGTATTTAAGCTATTGACTACGCCTAGCGAAAAGTCATTGGTACCAATGTTAGTACTAACATCGTAGTCCCACTCGCCAGCAGTACCTTTCACGCCTACTGCAAACGAATAGTCATCTACATCACTAACGATTTGTGGTAAGAATCCCTCAGGATAGACAGCGGTAAGATTACGGCTGTCTTTTGCGCGACGATAAAAGCCACCTGAATTACCTTCACGTGTTGAGTAGCTACCAAATGAGTAAAGCTCAGTATCACCATTTAGGTTGTAGCCAGCATTATAGAATAATGCAAAATCTTCCACTTCAGCCTTACCAAAGCGATGATTGTAACGGTCAAATGAAAATTCTCTCGAGTCTAGTTGACCATTTTCATCGCGAGCATACTGCTCTCGTGGATCAAAGCCTGAACGATTCGTTGGGTTCTTATCTCTATACTCAGCAGACAAGTTTATAAAGCCATCGTTACCTAGAGCAAAGCCGATGTTAGCACCAATCGTGGTTGTGCCACCATCGTTACGCTTACGGTCACCACCTAATACAAAATCTAAGTCGCCTTCAGCATTGCTACGGGTTTCTAATAAATCAGGTACACCCGCCATTTGTGTATCGTGCTCACCATAAGTCACACTGATACTGCCGCCTTCTTCTGCATCTTTAAGAACAATATTAATAACACCAGCGATGGCATCTGATCCGTATTGCGCAGCCGCACCATCACGCAGTACTTCAACACGTTTAATTGCAGCAGCTGGAATAGTATTTAAATCAACCGCTGTTGAGCCACGGCCCACAGTGCCATTTAAATTAAGTAAAGCCCCGGCATGGCGACGCTTGCCATTAACAAGTACCAATGTGTGGTCTGGTGCTAGGCCTCTAAGTACCGCAGGACGAGCATGATCGGTGCCATCAGCAAGCGTAGAGTTAGGGAAGTTGAAACTCGGTACAAGAGTAGTTAGTACTTGGCTCAGCTCTAACTGACCGGTACTTTGCATGTCATCTAAAGAGATCACATCTACCGGTACGGTACTTTCAGCGACACTACGAAGGCTTCTTCTTGTCCCTGTGATCTCGATGACTTCAACACTTTCTTTGGCTTCTGTGTTGTTACTCTCCGCTTGTGCGTGAACTGAAATAGTTGAAAGAAGCGCAGCGCCGACAGCCAACGAGATAGGCTTGCGAACCGCGTTTTCTAGCTTGTTATTCAAAAATTGCATAGTTTGTCCCGTGAATATGTTGAACGCAGCGTCAATAAAAAGCATACGTTTACTTAATTTGGTCGTTCTGAAGGGAAATCAACTTCGTATTGCGTAAATAAGTTAACAACACAACAGAATCTGCTGACTATTCGACTTCCGACTAAAAGGTTGGTACTTACTTAGTTAATACTCACCTAATATTAAGCTTTCTATCTAAGAAAAGACGCGGATTTTAGAATTATTCTTACATCAATAATAAAGAATTTTTTGATCTACCTTATACCTCATAACGGCACTGGTCTGATGTTTTGACACTCCATCTTTACTCCACATTGCAGCGCTTAAATAACAACATGCAAAAACGGAGAGTATCAATGACACAACGGACGCTAAAACATGCCGAATGGTTGAAGATTGTTGAATCTAGAGCAAGCCAAAAGCAAGTAAAGATCAAACCTAAAAATACTTTATCACCAGCCATCATTTGGACTTTTGTGCTGGCGACGATAGTCTCATTCATTAGTGCTTGGGCCTATACCACTGAAACTTCAGCTACGCCGAGCTTAGTGCTGAGTGAAGAGTCCAAAAGGCGCATTAACCGTTATTTTACCAAGCAGTATATGGTTGGCACTTGGCAGTTTTCACATGTAAAAACCAGTAAAGACGATATCAATGTATTTATTCGCATTCCGACTAAGTTGGCTTTAACAGGACAGGCACTTAAGGGGTATATCGAACAATCGCTTTGTCCACCAGCTAACAGCAATGTCTGGCGCGATGTCAGTCAATTTGCGCTGTATATGCATTTATATTCGGACTCACCTAGGCATAGCGACTACGCAAAATGTAAGGCACCTTAATGCCAGCGCCTAAGTAAGGTACTTAGAATTTGTTCAATTGCTATAAAGGCCCTGAAGGGCCTTTAAAGTTTTTCCGCTGTAGAATTATGAAGACTCGTCACTGTTTACGATAGGGCTTACTGGCTCAAGTTCAAGTTTGGCTTTTTCTTCTAATTCATCAGGTAATTCTTTCACCACGGCTACACCGAGCTCTTTAAATTCTGAGGCTTGCTTAATCAGGTTCCCTTTACCCATGTAAAGTTGTGAAAATGCCCGTTCATAACTCTCTTTGGCTTTATCAAGCTGTTTGCCAACCCCCTCCATGCTGTGCAAAAAACTATTGAGTTTGTTGTAAAACTTCTCTGCTCTTAGCGCAAGTTCACGCGTATGTTTACTTTGCTCCTCAAAGCGCCAAAGCTGCTTTACGATATTTAAACTAGTAAGCAAAGTTGTAGGCGTTGCAACGAGCACATTATTTTGTAGTGCGTCCTGGTAAAGCGTTGGTTTGTGTTTAACCGCTTCTACAAATGCCGATTCAACAGGAATAAACATGATAACGACCTCAGGCGAATTCAATCCAGGTAAGCGCTCATAGGATTTACTTCCCAATTCTTTGATCCGTGCTGTAATTGCCTCGGTATGTGCAACAATGGCTTGATTTGCTTCACTGTCAGTCGTGGCGTTAATATAACGAGTGTAGGCATTTAGAGAGGTTTTTGCATCAATAACCAAGTGCCGTGACTGCGGTAAATATACCACCACATCGGGGCGAAGCTTTCCCTCGTCGGTGTTGAAGTTAACCTCACGCTGATAGTCATAACCAGGTCGTAACCCTGCACTATCCAACACATTCTCAAGCATGAGCTCACCCCAGTTACCTTGTGCCTTTTTTTGTCCTTGCAACGCCGTAGTTAACCTATCTGCTTGCTCGGTCATGGCTTTGTTGTTGGCCTGTAGGTGCAAGAGCTCAGTTTTCAACGAGGCCCGTTGTTTTAACTCTTCACTATGAATGGCTTCCATTTTATCTCGAAAACCTTTTAATTCTCCTTGAACTGGCTGGAGCAACTGTTGGATTTTTTCTTTACTTTGATGACTAAAGCGCTCGCTCTTTTCATCAAAAATTTGATTTGCAAGATTATGAAATTCTTCTTTTAATTGTACTTTAGCATGCTCTAGTTGAGCGAGCTGCTGCTCAAAACTCTGTTGCTTCTGTTCCAATAGCGTTTGTAGATTGGCCATCTCTACTTCGAGGCCATGGGCATGGGCCTGAATTTCTTCTTTGGCATCTAGCTCTCGCTGCCATAATTGCTGATATTCTGAGGCTTGGCGCTGACGCTCGGCTAGTCGCGCCTGCAATTGTTGTAACTGCCCATGGTTTTGCATTTGCTGAGATCTTAATTGCTCAGCAACTTGCTCCGCTTGTGTTAATTGGCTGCGTAACGCTTGTTCTGTAGCTTGTTGGGCATTAAGCTTGCCTTTTAGCGTACTTCGAATAACCCAAACAACGGGGAGGAGAGTGACAGCTCCGCCCGCAAATAGCATTAAACTAAACCATGCAGGCGTATTTGAAAGCATTGACCAAAGCATATTAAGATCTCATCAGTTCTTCTACTTTGATAATACCTTAGATATAAATTTCAATCACTTAGTCATTCTGTGATCTGTTGGCCGTTGTAGCGATAACCCGCGCCATAAACGGATTCAACAATCTTAGGAGATAAATCTAACCCTTTGATTTTCTTTCTAATGTTTTTTATGTGGCTATCTATCACACGGTCAGAAATATCAAAGTTATCGGGCTGGATATGATCGAGTATTTGTTGTCTTGAAAATACCCGATTTGGCGCATCGTATAAAAGCGCAAAAACATCAAACTCAACTTTGGTCAGACCCAGAGTATTGCCGTTTAACCTCACCGTGAGTTCTTCGCGATTCACTTCAATGGGTTTTTGATAGGCATTAGCGTTAACACAACGGCGTAAAATTGCCTTCATGCGCATGACCAACTCTGCGGCACTAAAGGGCTTGCAGACATAATCATCCGCTCCAAACTCAAGGCCCTTAAGACGGTCTACTTCTGCAACTTTTGCCGTTAACATTACGATGGGCACTTCAGAGAAGGTTCGTATTTGGCGCATACACTCCACGCCATCTTGATTCGGTAACATAATGTCCATCAAGATTGCATCTGGCTGGTTAGCACGCACCCAAGGTACAACCTCAGCCCCGTCGGCAATATGAAACATTTCAAAACCAGACGCTCTAAAAAACAATAACACCTGCTCTGCAATATCTTGGTCGTCTTCGACGAGCAAAACTCTTGATGGGGTCGACATAGGGTTTATTTACTCTTTGCTTTTAACTTTTTTAACTGTTGCCTAACTTGACGTTTGAGTTTGTCAGAAAGCGTATCATCGAACAGTAACATGGTTAGTATACTAGACAAATCTTCTGAGCTCGCAACTTCATTTAGTAGATCATAGTCAGTTTCTGATTGTGTCTCAATAAAGTTTAGGTGTGACATAGTCTCGTCATAGCAAAGCATAGCATTATCCTAATTGGCCAATGGCGTTTCTCCGTTATGGCTATTAAAGCGCGAGATTATGGAATAAAAATGGAGGGAAATGTGATTTTACTTCAACCAGTACAAATTATAGCAATTGCCAAAAAAGAAAAGCCAGCTTAAATAAGCTGGCCTATTACAATCAGTAACAAAGGGGGAAATCAACATATGCCCATTGCTCAAGCAATTTCACAATAAGCACTATCATAGACCCACCCCTTTTCTATTTAGTTCAAAATTATTTTAGTTTTTTATTAACGCGAGCATTTGAGACTCATCAAACTGGCCAAGATTAACGCCTGACTCGGCAAATAATGCGTCAACTAACGCTTGTTTGTCGCGTTGCATTTTAAATACCTTCTCTTCTATGGAGTTAGCCATGATCAATTTATAGACGAACACTGGCTTATCCTGGCCGATACGATAGGCACGATCGGTTGCCTGATTTTCCACCGCAGGGTTCCACCATGGATCAAAGTGAATAACGGTATCGGCTTGGGTGAGGTTTAAACCAGTGCCACCGGCTTTTAAGCTGATCAAAAATACATTGCACTTACCTTGGGTAAACGCTTCTATTGCTTTGTCTCTTTGCCTAGTTTGTCCTGTTAGCATGGTATATTTTAACTGCTGTTGCTGACATTGCTTGGCAATTAAGTCTAAGACACTGGTGAACTGACTAAAGATAATAATCTTACGTCCTTCACTTAATAACGTAGGTAGGTGTTGAGCCAGCCATTCGAATTTAGCACCGTTATGATCTGTCAGGGTTTTATCCACGAGCTGAGGATGACAGCAGATCTGGCGCAACTTTAACAGCGCATCCAAGAATGCCAATTTACTTCTTTCCACCCCTTGCTCTTGGAAAAGGTTGAGCAACTTGCTTTCGACCTGATGCTGAACTCCCTGATACAGGCGCTGTTGCTCGTCAGAAAACTCCAACTCTTTAATCAGCTCTGTTTTGTTAGGAAGTTCAGTGACAACTTCGGCTTTGGTTCGACGCAAAATAAATGGTGCGATCAAAGATCTTAGCTCTCGAGCGCGTGGGCGATCTTGTTCTTTTTCTATCGGGATCTGGAAATGCTGCTTAAACTGCTGTTTAGTCCCTAATACGTCTGGCATAACAAAATCGAGCAAAGATTTGAGCTCGAGTAAATTATTCTCAACGGGCGTTCCACTTAAACATAGCTTAAAGCGTGCCGAAAGACTTTTGACACATTTGGAAATTTGAGCAGTTTCATTCTTAATGTATTGGGCCTCATCTAAAACAATAGAATCGAAATCTAGCCCTTTATAATATGCCACATCTCGTTTGAGTAGTGGGTAAGTTGTCAATATAAAACGTGCACCTGCAAGGTTAGTAAGTGCCTCCTCTCTATTAGAACCATGAATAATAGTAAGTGGCAAATGAGGAGCAAACCGCTTAAACTCATCACGCCAGTTGCCGACTAAGCTAGTTGGACAGACGATTAAGCTAGGCTGTGTTACCAATGTATTGTGCTGCGAAATAAAGTATGCAATCACCTGAAGCGTTTTTCCAAGCCCCATGTCATCAGCCAAAATCCCACCCAACTGGTGGCGATTTAAAAACTTAAGCCAGTTAACCCCTTGTACCTGATAGTCCCGCAGGGTGAATGTCTGTCCCTGGCTAGCAGGAATAACTTCTGCGGTTTCAATAGGTTTATCAAGTTCTGCTAGATATTCGAGTAACTTTTTATCTTGCGACTGAGCATGAATATGCGCTAACTCAAACAGCTTTTTAGCGTAGGAAAGCGGAAATTTAAATTGTGAACTAGAAAGGTAATAGCTAAAGCGTAGTTTTAGCTCAAGTAACTCATCGAATACGGCTTTGCGGATTGCGTAAAACTGCTCTCCGATTTCAACGTAGCGATATTCGTGCGCCAAATTATTCAACTCATGTACAGGATGTTTATCCCAGTTTAGCGTAACGGGTTTATCATCTAACATCACCTTACCTAGCACATGGTGTTGTTTGTCTCGTTTCAGCTCTAACAGTACTTTGGGAGTGATCACAGCACCATTATTGGGAAGCTCGTCGACAATCCAACGTTTACCTTGTAGAAGTGGCCTCACCTCTTTATTAAACCAATGGATTTCTACGCCATCTTCGGTGGGTAATAAAAATTCATCGCCTTCATGAACAAACCCAAGGCCCGTTAAGACTTGCTCCAATCTGGCTAATTGTTTTTTCGTCGATCCTTTGCCAAGAGGCTCAATGGTAAAGCGAACCCGGTTTGGCTTATCGAGCTTAATCAGTTTAGCGACATTGGATTGGCTGCTTGCCAGCTGCGCAAACCCGGCGGGTGGCGCAATTACATCATCAGTAAAAACGTCTTGGAAACGTGCCATCACTTGCTCAAGCTTTTCTTCGGTGATGGCGGGCATAGTATGAAGATGCGCAATTTCCTGTGCAGTAAGTTCTGATTCTATCCGACCCACGACCAAATGCTCGGTATCTAAATACATAGGAGGCTCGGTTTTTATAAGGCGCCAATGTTCTACATTGGCCAAACGACTTTTTAGCTGATATTCACTGCCTTCTTGATGCCAATAGAAATCGAGCGTTTGTTTGTGAGCAAACTCTAAAGGTTGACGATGATTACGATAGAAACAGCGATGCGTATGAACCAGTTGCGTTAATGCATTAAACCCCCACGCACCAAATAATTCGAAATGGCCTGGGGTATTTTGCGAACGGATCCAACTAAACAATCTAAAGTCATTTTCTAACAACCCCGCAGGTGCAACTTGGCTATTGAGCTGCTGCTCTGTTAGGGCCCGACCAAGTGGGTAAACCCCATCAGGACGGTTAGGAGAAACTTTAGGACTCACAAGGACTTCATTTGCTCGTGGCTCTAGTACAAACAGCAACACGTTTTCAGCATCGGCTTTGTCTGTTTGCTGGAGCTGCGCAAGCTCGTTAAACCAGTCATTAACCAAAAACGCTTCGCCAAAGCCACCTGAGTGCTCAATCTTGAGCTTAAGTAGAACAGCGGCAATGTGGCGACATTTGGGATTATTTGAGCACGAACAATTGGCTTCGACAGAAACACTGCCTTGGGTTTGATTTATTTTGATATGTTGAGTAAAAGTATTGCCATAGTTACCGAGCACTTGAGCGTCAATTTGGGCAAAGTTTTCGCTATGTTGCAGGTAGCAAACTTGTTCATCTTTTAGGTACTCCTTAGCTTTGGCAAGTAAAGCGGAATTGAAGTACTGACGAAGAAAGCGTTCAGACAGCGGAAACTGGTTTGCCTGCTCCTGTTTTATTTCTTCAAATAAGGCGAAAAGTTGCTCTTTAGATAACTGCGAAGACATTAAGTGCACGTCAAAATAAAAATAAAAAAGCCAGTATATGAAATTAGTGATATGAGCTAAAGGGACAAATGCGAGAATTTCGCTAAAAAAACACTGGTTGGAGGTCAACTGACCAGAAAAAGCGCCGAATTGGACAAAATAACGCCCAACTCGACGGTCTAGGTTTAAGATCAGTTATAACTGCTCAATAATTTTTGTAGTTGTTCCAATCGTTTATCGGTTAATACTCGATTGTCGATTTTAACGGTCACATCTCCGCTTTTGAGGTTTCGTTGTACCCGAACGTAATCGTTTTCAAGTACTGATTCAACGCGAGAATCGCTGTTGCCAAACGTAGTTAGAAATTTGGTGATTTGAACGGCTCGCTTTTCATCGGACATTTCTTCTGTCATAAACGATTGCTCGCCTAAGATGGCTACTTGCTTAGAAAACAGCTCAGGTTGCTCCAGCTTTGCTGTGATAAGCTTTTTAGCGGCCTCTCTTCCCAAATGATTTGCCGTAGGATAAAGCTGTAAAACAGCAACCGGTATGCTCTCATACGCTTTTAACGCATCAGCAATCGCAGTGTGAGATACGCCCTCGATCGCGGCAATTTCTCGGTAAGATCCTTTTTGTCCTTGCTCGATCAACTTCTGTTTTGTTTCTGAGTAAGCCTTTCCAAGTTCCCAAAGACTTGGAGCGATATATTGATCAGAAGAAACAGCAAGTGTTTTAGCGTCCTCATCATTGAAGTCTTTGGAGCTGAGCACTACGTAGTCAGCTTCAGCAAGCAAGCAGGCCTTACGGCGTCTCGAGCCAGATAAGACATAAAGCTTGCCTTCGTGCTGCCAACATAACGCTGGGTGCAAATTGCGTTTGTCTTTTTTAATTGCGGGAAGAATATCAGCAACCGCTTTTTCACTTAATAATGTCTGTTCACGACGGTTTTGGCCGTAAACGGCTGTCTTAGTCTCTATCTCACTATGTGGTACTACTTCACAGGTTAACACTATGGTCCGATTCGGATCACTAGGGGCGGGCATAGTCACCACATCGCCAACTTTAGCTTGATCTAAAAGATCGTCTAAACTGCTGCCTTCAACTGCAGTTGCAAAAGGATCAATCCGAGTATCATTTTTACGTTTTCTAGCCATTTCTTAATACCTTTTTTATTCTGCTAGCGAAGATTGCGTCGACGGCCAATTTGAACGGATCAGCATTTCTAACTCATCAACCACGTCTTTGATATTTTCTTGTGCTTTTATCAATGCTTCTCGGCTTGCCAAGCTATCTGACGTTTTCTGATCAAAAATAGTATTAAAAGAGGATGAGCTCGCCGTAATTGCTGAACTGTGGTTAATTGGATAACTCATAACCTGACGACCAAAGGCACTGCGTACATCTTTTACTATGTCACGTTGAGAGTGATTACCTTTGACGTAATTAGTAACCAAGAACTGCATGAAATCCCAACCTTCGTGGCCTAGCGCAGCTACGGTATGATAAATCTCTCCAAGACGCTTTAGATATTTATTATTTGCGTCAAAATCAACTGCTTCTGGGTGAACAGGGATCAACATCGCCGTAGACGCCATCAGTGCATTATAGAACATGAAATTAAGTGATGGAGCGGTGTCTACTAAGATAATATCGAATTCGTCTTGTACGGGCTCTATGACCTTTTCTTTGAGCTTATGATAATGACGTGTTTTTTCGTAACTTGAGCTTTCTTTTAGCTCCGTTGCTGTTTCATGCTCAAAATAGAAATCATCCATTCCAGATGGTAGTACTCTAATGTTAGGAATATGAGTCGCTTGGAATGAATTAGAGACAAGATCTTTCCATGTTTCACCTTCATCCAGTTCGATGCAATCCCTCATTAGATCGCCAACAGTGATCGGTTCGTGATCGCTTGACGGAAAGAAACTCGATGATGATCCTTGAGGATCGAGATCAATGATCCCGATTCTATATCGTTTGATATTTGTTGTTGCCAGTGCAGCTGCAATATTGACCAAACTAGTAGTTTTACCGCATCCACCTTTTAAACTGTTGATGACGATAACTTGTAGCTTATCATCCTCTTTTCGTTGATCAGCACTTACGCCCAGTACATCTGCCATTGCAAAGATATTCGACAAAGTATAAGCATAATGTCCGTTTGCCCCTTTTTTGATATTAATATCGTCAAAGTCGCCTTGGTCGTGCCGTCTTTTCAATGTTCTGTTATTAACGCCAAGCAGATCTGCAGCTGCTTTTTGTGTATAGGTTCTAAGTTCTTTATCTTCAGTTTTGAGATGAGCTCGGTAATGTTGAATTCGCCCAGCAAGAGATTGTTCTGCAACTTCAGCCGTTGCTTTTAAAAGCCGGTAAGTTGATAGCGCATTGTTATTTATAGACATACACATTATCCTTTCTTTGATGCGAATTATTATAATGTCCATATAATTTGATGTAAACACAAAAAAACAAAGACATTTGTAATTTTGATTTACATCTAAGTATAAATAAGAAAGTTTAGATATGGTTAAATATATAGGTATTAAAGGCTAAGAGCCGAATTTATGCACTTATCTGTATGTTTTTATTGAATTAATCCTAAAAAATGAGATCGAAATTTTACTAGGTTAAGATCAGATCTCTTATAACTTATAGATCGAAATTTTACTAACTAGTATTCTAAAATTATATATATAAACAGGTTTTGCACAGATTTATTCACATAAACCATCGTGCAGATCAAAATTTTACTAAGAAAGATCATGTAGTTATACACAAACACTTAATGATCCCTAGTGTTTACCTAAGTATAGATCTGATCTCTACTTAGAACAGATCTGATCTTTACTAATTAATGAGTAAGTTTTCCACAGGTGCGTTGATTTTGATACCAAAATCAACGGATTTTCTGCTCAAATGAGGGGAGTATCCGCACATTATTCCTCTTTGTTAGTAAAAATTTGATCTGATTAACTGTCTCAGTTAGTAAAAAAATGATCTAACAAAAAAAATCACCTCGGATCACTTTTTTACTAACTTTAATCATTAACTTTTTCTGTCGAATATGTTGTTATTAGACGTCATGAAAATTTGGAAGTAAAACAATGAGCCGGAAGGTGAACATCTCTGTTGACAATTTGCCCGATTCGCTTCGTGGACAGATCCATGGCGTCGAAAGCGCAATCGATAATGAAAGTTTGGCACTGTTTACAGACAATAAAGATGTTCGAGTATCTTTAGAAAATGCCGCCCATGGTCTTCGGGCGTATTCAAATACCTTTAATCACTATGATTTATGGGGAAGATTTGTTCGTTCAGGTCATAAAAAATTACCGCTCGAAGAAGCCCCGAAAAAAACGATTGTTACAAGGAAAATATCGGAAAAAGTTGATGGTATTCTTTACGAAGGTGAAATAAAGATCACGCCGGCGGTCGTCAGCACAAAAAGAGACGGTGATGATGAAGAGTTTTTGGTTTGGCCTTCTGATCGTGAAGAAAAAGTCGAAAGGGCGCTTATTCGTTTAGCTTCCAAAGGTAAAATAGTAAAAATAAATTTTAAGTCCGGTATTCAATATGCTGTTATTTTTTCTATGAATGAACTTGCCCAAGAGTTAAAGGCGGTAGGGCAATCTATGCCATACCCGCAAATAAAAGAATCTTTAGAGGCTTTGCAAGGTTCAAAACTGTCGTTTAAATATACAGCTACAGATACAAAAAATCCAAGCATCGATGATTCTTTCTACGAATCAAATATGAACTTCTTGTCTTCTCTTCACTTTAGCGGAAAAAAAGGACAGGGTGGCAATATAAAATGCGTAGCATGCCTTAATGCATTTGTTCATAATATGATCGATAATTTGGAGTATAAAGGCTATTATTTCAACAGTGCTCAGGAGTTAAAGCGTGGGTTGTCTCGATGGATGATGCTACGATTATATCATTTATGGCGATATGCGGCTCCCGGCAAAACCTATCATTTCCGTCTGATTTCTATTATGGAAAAATACGGCTCGATTTATTCTGATGATGAAATCACTGAAAATAAATTAAAGGCGCTTCGCCGTGATATGACTACAACAATGAAGGATTTGATCGAGAAAGGAGCGATTTCTGAGTACAATATTTCGAATGTAAAAGATGATAAATCAGGAAAAATCATCGACTATGTTTATGAAATGCATCCTTCAGCACAATTCTGTGATGAAATTTTGGCCCTTAACAAACATCATAAACGCATTGAAATTCAAGGTGGAAAGCGAATTGTTGAAAATGCGGAAGTTATAGATGAAGATACGCTAGAAGAAATTGTAAAAAAATAATCGGGTTAGATAGCGTGGGCTAGTATTCTAAATAGAACTAGCCTCCAATTGTTTACTTAAGCTAAATGATTTTTCATTTTATGCTCAATACCGCGATACAATTGAATTAGCTCATTATAACAATTCAATTAATTCTCCAATCAATTTGAAGGATGAAATAGCATATTAGCTTTGTTAAAAATTTCTCATTTAGAACAATTAAGTAGCAAAATTTTTGCCTTGCTACTAACGCTAGCTCTCCGCTTCAAATAGTTCGATTCTTCCGAGTTTTCAATGGATGCATAGTTTGTACTATTGAGACGATTTTGTTCGGTAAAAAGTTGAACCATAAATAGAAACACCCCAGGTATAGTAATTCTTCATCCTCGTTTTTATTTCTTGTTATAAGGCCCTAAATCTAAGTCTTTTTACAAAATCACTATCACAGAATAGATAAACCTAGTTCAATTTCATGGAAATATAGAGTTATTTTTAGAACACATCATACTGTTAACTATGGAGGTGTGCCACTTTTGCCTTTTGCGTATAAAGTTATGTTAAATTGTTTATCATCTATAATTGCAAAGGCTAAGTTGCATAAGATTAATCAAATCGCTCTAAGTAAATTCTATCCACTAGAAAATTATACTCGCGCTTTCTTGGATGGTTGTCTTTTTCAACAAAGTTATTTAACTCGCCTAGTTTTGTATCGGGATGCGGATTCAACAATATAAAGGGTAGTGCAGCACTAACATGATAACGATTTTTTGCTGTATATCGGATATTAACTTCAGGCGTAACCCGTGTTGGTCTCCTAATTCGTAACTTTGAATTTTCCGTAAGGCTTGAGACGCGGTATTTTTCTTGTTCTACAAGTTGTTGCCATTTTTCTTGATCAATCATTCTTGGGTTTGAATAATGAGAAGAGCGGTTCAGCATATCCAGGGCCGCTTCTTTGGTAAGCACTTTAGTCGCATGCTTTTTCATCCATGTGAACCTAACTGAAAATGGAGTTTCAGACTCACTATGAATTTTTCGATAAGCAGCTAAAGTCATGAGGTTGGGGACGGCATTATGAACGGCTTCAAATCTTGCGTCATTATTGGTAATTTCTAAAATAGTATTTTTGAAGTTTTCTTTTGCCAGGTTAACTTCATTAATTCTAGACTTAATACTGTCTTTAGGATCATTTACCAGTATAAGGCCTGGAAAGCGCTGTAGCAATTTACCGCTTTCACGGTTGTTTAAAAATATATCTTGATAAGCATCAAGGCATTTTTTTAACGCTATTTCGCCGTCTATTTTAGTAACATTTATCTGTGTTGGAGCTAATTCTTCGTCTATTTTTTTCACCTCTGGTAACTCATAAAAAGTGGCCTTTTTTACATCTGCACTTTTTAATTCTTCACAGAGCTGATTAATATGACTAGTTAAGATATCAAAAGTTGAACGTATATTAAATTTATTCATTGTATGATGTGTTCCTTTATATTCTAGCTATTATAGCAAATTTATTAGGATAGGGCATAATGTTTTACAAGTGAACATTGGTTCACTGAGGGTTTTATTGAGGTAGATTACTTACTGAAGTGTTTCTTACTTCTTTGCTTTTTAAGTACAAAATATACATTGTGTTGTTTATTTTCCTAGATTTTAGTTTTCTCGAAATCAAGCGGAGTAATATATCATAATAAGTATGATGTGGTCCTGTATTTGTTGGAAGATTATATCAAATTTTTATAGATATCGCACAATGTTATGGAAATAGTGTTTAACTAAAACATGCGAATTTGCTTAGTTAAGTGAGCTATTTTTTCAGATGAAACAACTTTGCTGATAGATCAGCCACGCTCTATTTGTGCAAAGACATGCTCTTAATATAGTGCCGGAAAAAATTTTGTTAGTTAGCTATTCTCAATAAGAAACTTTCAGTACTAGTTTGCGGATGATTTATCCGCTAAAACTGATCAAGTATCAGGGAAAATTGGAACTACTTTTATTTAAAATAGAACTTAGTCCTTCTTGCTAACTAAAGACATATTCTGAGTATATATTTTCATCAAGTGTCTGATGATAGCGGTTTTCTGATTAATGTAATACTTAAGATATCATAGTTGGGTAATTATTTAGTTTTAAGTATGATGTGTTCTCCTTATCTTGCAGATTATATCAAATTTTTGGGGGTGGGGGGAATAGCACTTAATTGATACCTTTCTTAAGTACTGGCAAGAGTGAACATAAACGGTCCAACTTTTGAAGAGTCACTGAGTTTTACGGAGCTAAATTTTACGATGTATCTTTTGGTTAATAGTTATTAATAATAAGATTAGTTTTAAAAAACTGAAGAAGCTTTTAGTTTAGTATGATGTGTTCCAATAAAGCTCTCGCGATAATAAATTATTTTGATGTCATTGGTCAACCTTGCAATTGACCCATACTCTAGCGACACTTTAACCAATCCGGTTTCGTTATCATGGCTACTTATAATTTATTGATTATGTGACTTAGCTAGCTTGTCGTTTTGTAATTTACTATGTAGCTCATTTCTTGTAACTGGTCTATGCAAGGAAAAAAGTACTAGCGTCTATTCACTTCATTCATCATAAATTTATGATAACTCTTTTTGCGATAGGGGAAATTACCTTCGATGCTCGGCCACGACTTATTCTGTTCCATTAGATACTAAGGTCAATATGTTTTAGTTCAATCAATTACTCATCTTACGAAGGAGACTCCCTGACTCTGTCGAAGGCAAAGATTAATTTTGAGCTCAAATATATATTAAGTTCGGTGTGCTGCTATTTATGGAATGGGTATAAGTTTGCACTTACTTACACTCATTTCTTATGAGATCTTTTGAGTAGGTAACAAAACATTGGTTTAGATATAGCGATACTACTTAGTTGAGTTTATACAAGACGTTTTTATATGAAAGTGGTTAAACACTATATTTGCAAACTTTCAATGTAAATCCAAAATTTTTAGTGAGTACTTACTTTCCTTCCTTCAGTTTTTGCACGTCTAAATATGACTTCAAAAGATATAGTTTGAATTCAGCTAGCAAGTATAGCTGTAGGTGAAATCGACTTAGTTGTATACGGCAAAGAAACTTTGCTTCACTTGGAATACATCATCTTCACTAGAACTCATTCTCTATTTACCTAGTCGATTCTGAATATTGGCGTTTTGATGCTCAGACTGGCTGAACCATATTAGTAATCAATCCAGTCTGAGCATCATCTTTATCGACAGTTCTGTTATTGCACTGCGCTTTTTACCGCTAATAGCTGATATAAAACCCAGACATAAAAAAGCCGCAGTTGGGCTAGAACTTTACGGCAGTTTTGGCCTACACCCGCAAGCACCGCATTCAGTTTGTCACCGAGCTTTCCTTTTAAGCGGTTAAGCCCTAAGTGACCGTCTTGTTTCATGTGCCCGATGATTGGCTCTATCGCATTGCGTCGCTTGAGTTTTTTCTTAATGCTCGGCGTCACACCGCGCTTTTGCCCAGCAATATACACATCATAACGTTCTGCAAAATGCCCGCGATAACCTCTATCTACAAAACAGCTGTATGGCCTTTTATCTGTGACGTTTTCTACTATTCTCAACGTTTCCCATAACGTGTCACCATCGTAGGGGTTACCGTGTATTGCATGAGCGCAGACCACAAACTGCTCTTTCAATGTTGTCGCGACACTCACTTTGACACCAAACTCATATGGCTTTGCGCTTTTTCCCTTGGCGATACATTCAACATCCGGCTCATGTAGGCTATAGAGTTTGTTTTTACTCGCTTTTTCTTGCTTTAACAGCCGCTCGGCCTGTTGTAGGGCATGGATAAACGCCTGGCTTGGCTGCTCAGTGATTTTTCTCAAGATGTCTTTCATCACTCGCCTGAGATAGTTTTTCTGTTTTTTCAGTGTCTTCTTCATGCGTTTGAATTGTTTGGCATGCGCATAACTTGCCACCTTTTGAGCGGCCTTAGGGCCTACTCGTTCATAACTTTGCCTAAGCACAATGCCAGCTTGCTTAGCGAAGCCAACCAGTTTATTGCGGCATTTTTCTAGTAGTTTACTATCTGTTGGATGGGCGATATTTTTCTCCATGACGGTACTGTCTACGACCACTTCTCGCAAGCTTGAAGGCTTAATAGTATTGCTTTTAAGTCCCGCATCTACCGTGAGTGACAGCATTAACTCAACACCATCCTCACCAATTCGCTTGCGAAAGCGTGTCATCGAACTGGGATCGCAAGGCGGTTCATGCGTAAAAAATTGCATGCCACAAAAATATTGCCAATACGGGTTTTCGCACCACATGGCCACCGTGTTTTCGTCAGACAGTTTGTGAATTTGTTTCAGGTATTCGAGGCCCGCAAGCAGACGAATAGGCTTGGCGCCAGCGCCTTTATCGCCATAGTGCTGTTTAAATTCGACCTCTAGGCGCTGCCAATCAATGATTTTTGCCAGTTTCACCAGCTCATGGCGCGGTGAAACAATATCAATAAGCTCGATTTGAAACAGGTGCTTTTGTGGTGTTTGCGTGGTTGGTTTTGGTTTCATTTTTACACTCAAATTGCAATGTTTTGGTTGTGTGATTCAAAAAAGCTGCAATTTTAGGGTAGTAAGATCGTTTAGATCTTCAAGTAATTCAATAAATTAAATTGGTTTCAGGAGCGACTACCTAGTGAATTAAGCGTTTTTACCGCAAGAGAAAAGTGGCCATCGCTTTTGCTAAGTACCACAGAATTTTCAGTGAATCGAATATCTAAGTTAATTTCTTACAGGTTAGATGATTTTTCCCAATTTGAAATTTCTCTCGCCATCGGGAACTTTTTCTAAACGGGCTTTAGACATCATTCGAGCTACGAATTTTCGAATTATTTGGATAGGGAAGGGATATGGAGATCGCTTAGTGTTTATAAAGTTGTGGCTTGAATCAATCTTGACTTACCGGACGCTAATTGCCTATGAGAATTAAGAATGAACAACTGAGCAATATAATACCCGAAAAATCTCAAGCTCGCTGTCAGTCTGTCGAAAGTACGTGTCAGATATTGCTAAGTTCTTGTGGGTAAGGGAAATGAGGATTTACAACTACAAGTTTAATAGAATATATGAAAATACATATCTAACTTTACCCATAATTAGAGGTGAAATTAGAGACTACAGTCAATTTAACATAATGCGTGAGTGTAAGAGATTCTTCCGTTTGTTGGTAATGCGGTGTTTCAATAAACGTGTTTTGTCTCATCATTGACTAATTTTGAGTAAAAATAGTTCTAAATACGAGCTAGCTTAAACTCTAGTCTTTGATTAAATTTTAAAAATCAACTCGATCTAAAATTTCATTAAAAAGCTTATTGTATGATGTGTTCTTTATTATAAGAACAATATCACTTTTCCCTTGATGAAACTTAGGGGTTAGGGTACTGTTCTAGGGTGGTAACACATATTGGAATGAGGAAATTATAATGGCCAACTGGAGCCCAAATAGCTGGAGAGATAAACCTATCTTACAGCAACCGGAATACCCAAATTTAGAACAATTAACATCTGTCGAAAAAGAGCTCAACTCAGCACCGCCTCTGGTTTTCGCTGAAGAAACTCGTAGCTTATATAAAAGCCTTGCGGACGTGTGCGAAGGTAAAGCGTTTATTCTTCAAGGCGGTGATTGTGCAGAGTCTTTCTCAGACTTTAGCGCGGCAAATATTCGCGACACGTTTAAAACACTTCTGCAAATGGCAGTTGTATTAACATACGGTGGCAAGTGCCCGGTAGTTAAGATTGCGAGAATGGCAGGGCAATATGCAAAACCTCGCTCATCTGACTATGAGACGATTGATGGTATTTCGTTACCATCTTATCGTGGTGATATAGTCAACAGTTTTGAATTTACAGAGGAAGCTCGGATCCCTGACCCGAACCGGCTAATGAAAGCTTACCATCACTCAGCAGCTACTTTGAACTTACTACGAGCGTTTGCTCAAGGTGGCCTTGCAGATTTACATCAAGTAAATCGATGGAATATGAGCTTTGTAGCAGCCAACCCATTAAAGGATAAGTTCCAACAATTAGCCGAGCGGATCCAAGAAGCCCTAGAGTTTATGGAAGTGTGTGGTGTTGACTCAACCGTAGCCCCAAGTTTAAAAGAAACACCGCTTTATACTTCTCACGAAGCCTTATTGTTGGGTTACGAAGAAGCACTAACTAGAAGAGATCACTTATCTGGTGACTGGTATGATTGTTCCGCTCACTTTGTTTGGATTGGTGAGCGTACAAGACAGTTAGATCACGCACATATTGAATTCTTCCGTGGTATAAAAAACCCAATCGGTGTAAAAGTGGGTCCAGGAATGAAGGAAAATGAATTGATCAGGCTTGCTGACGCTCTAAACCCAGATAATATTCCAGGAAGGTTGACCTTTATTACTCGTATGGGTGCGGATGTCTTACCGGAAAAGTTACCAAAGTTGGTGCGCCGAATTCAAGAAGAAGGTCGAAAAGTAGTGTGGACCTCAGATCCAATGCATGGTAACACCGAAAAGTCGACCACAGGATATAAGACTCGTAGTTTTAATAATATTTTGCGAGAGATCAGCCAATTTTTTGCGGTCCACAAAGCAGAAGGTAGTTATCCAGGTGGTGTTCACTTAGAAATGACCGGTCAACACGTTACCGAGTGTGTTGGTGGAGCATATGGTTTATCAGACGAAGACCTATCGCAACGCTACCGAACGCAATGCGACCCTCGTTTAAATGCAGATCAGGTACTGGAACTAGGTTTCCTAGTTGCAGACCTGTTAAAAGATGCCAGAAAAACCGTATAAGTATTAATTAAGGGCCGCTTAAGCGGCCTTTTTATTAATATTTATGGCGTTTTAAACCAGTATCGGCAATGATCTTTGCTGATATTTCTTCTACCGAGTATCGCGTACTGTTTAAGTAAGGCGTTTTATTCTTTTTAAACAGCATCTCAACTTCTCTTACTTCTATTCTGCATTGCCTCAATGATGCATATTTTGAGTTTGCCATTCTTTCTTGTCTGATAGCGGCTAGTCGTTCTGGGTCAATGGTTAATCCAAAAAGCTTCCTTTTATGATTATCTAAACATTTAGGTAAACGACCGCTTTCTAAATCATCCTCTGTCATCGGGTAATTTGCTGCTTTAATACCATACTGTAGAGCCAAGTATAAGCTTGTTGGTGTTTTGCCACTTCGACTTACACCAACCAATATAATATCAGCTTCATCATAGTCTTTTATATTCGCGCCATCGTCATTGGCTAATGCATAGTTAACAGCGTCAATTCTAAAGTCGTACGTAGATTCATGAATGCTATGGGTTCGGTGCATCTTTGGAACTGGTTTAACTTTTAATTCTCTTTTTACAATTTCACTCGCATACGATAAAAAGTCGTAGCAAACACCTTGCGAAGATAAAATAATATCGGATAATTCTGGATTAACGAAGGTAAAAAACACCAACGGTTTTTCTCCAGAAGTTTCGGCAACGGTATCAATTAGCTTTCTGATTTCATTGGCCTTTTTTGTAGTTTCTACAAAGGGGATTGTTTGATGGTTAAATTCTACAGGAAACATAGAAAGTGTCGCGTGACCAAACACTTCAGAGGTGATTGCGGTGCCATCGGAGATATAAAATGCTGTTCTCATTTCGCTATTATTCATTCAGAAATTGTTGAAAATAAGCCATCGCGGTTTACGAAGACTGCCTTACCGTTGTAGAATGCCCTTGACCAAGTGGAAAGGTCAATTAATCTCTCACATTTAATACAATTTGTTTTGGAGACAGTTCCGTGCAAGACTACGTTCTCTGGTATCAAGAGTTGGGTATGCAAGATGTACCTCGAGTTGGTGGTAAAAACGCTTCTCTAGGTGAAATGATATCTAACCTTGCTAACGCTGGTGTACAAGTACCTGGTGGATTCGCAACAACCGCTGATGCGTTTAATGAATTTCTTGAGCAATCAGGCCTCAATGAAAAAATCCACTCAATCTTAGATACTCTCGATGTTGACGACGTCAACGAATTAGCCAAAGTCGGCGCCCAGATTAGACAATGGGTTATCGATACACCATTTCAACCAGAATTAGATAACGCAATCCGTGAGGCATATGGCCAACTACACGGTGACGCTAGCCAAGATGTCTCCTTTGCTGTTCGTTCATCAGCAACAGCAGAAGATATGCCAGATGCTTCTTTCGCAGGCCAACAAGAAACCTTCTTAAATGTACGTGGTATTGATTCGGTAATGGTCGCAATTAAACATGTATTTGCTTCTCTTTTCAATGACCGTGCAATCTCATATCGTGTACACCAAGGTTACGACCATAGAGGTGTAGCTCTATCAGCCGGCATTCAGCGCATGGTCCGTTCAGATAAAGCCTCTTCTGGTGTAATGTTCTCCATCGATACAGAGTCTGGCTTTGAAGATGTTGTATTTGTAACATCTAGCTATGGCCTTGGTGAGATGGTAGTTCAAGGCGCAGTGAACCCAGATGAATTTTATGTCCATAAGCCAACCTTAGCCAAAGGTAAGCCGTCGGTACTTAAAAGAAACATCGGTTCTAAAGCTATTCAGATGATTTATTCAAGCGATGAATCTCATGGAAAGCAAGTTGAGATCGTTGACGTTGACGCTACCCTCTCTAACCAGTTCTCTATCACAGACGCAGAAGTAGAAGAATTAGCTAAACAAGCCGTAATTATTGAAAAGCATTACGGTCGTCCAATGGATATCGAATGGGCTAAAGACGGTAACGACGGTAAATTGTATATCGTACAAGCGCGTCCTGAGACGGTGCGCTCTAACGAAGATGCAAACGTGATGGAACGATTCCAACTTAAAGCTAAATCTGATGTTATCGTTGAAGGTCGCGCAATCGGGCACAAGATTGGCACAGGCGTGGTGAAAGTACTCACTTCTATCGAAGAAATGGATTCGGTGAAGCAGGGTGACGTTCTTGTTACTGACATGACGGATCCTGACTGGGAACCAATCATGAAGCGAGCGTCTGCGATTGTAACAAATCGCGGTGGCCGTACATGCCATGCTGCAATCATTGCTCGTGAATTAGGTATTCCTGCTGTAGTAGGATGTGGTAACGCAACAGACTTAATCACCAATGGTGACACGGTTACAGTTTCATGTGCTGAAGGCGATACAGGCTACATCTATCAAGGTGAACTTGAGTTTGATGTGATCTCTTCTCGCATTGACTCAATGCCAGATATTCCAATGAAGATCATGATGAATGTAGGTAACCCAGACCGCGCATTTGATTTTGCTAAACTGCCGCACGCTGGTATTGGACTTGCGCGTTTAGAGTTCATTATCAACCGCATGATTGGAATTCACCCTAAGGCATTACTACACTTTGATAAGCAAGATCCTGAACTACAAGCAGAAATCAAAGAATTAATCGCAGGTTACGAGTCACCTGTTGAATTTTACATCAGCAAGTTAGTTGAAGGTATTGCAACGCTTGGAGCTTCTTTTGCACCAGAACGCGTGATTGTTCGTATGTCTGACTTCAAGTCAAACGAATATGCTAACCTTGTTGGCGGTCAACAGTATGAGCCAGAAGAAGAAAACCCAATGATTGGTTTCCGCGGTGCATCTCGTTACATTTCTGAAGATTTCAGAGAGTGTTTTGCATTGGAGTGTGAAGCTATCAAACGTGTTCGCAATGAGATGGATTTAACCAACGTTGAAATCATGATCCCATTCGTTCGAACGTTAGAAGAAGCAGCCCAAGTTATTGAAATTCTTGAAGCTCATGGATTAAAGCGCGGAGAGAACGGGCTGAAAGTAATCATGATGTGTGAATTACCTTCAAACTGTCTTCTTGCTGATGAATTCTTAGAATACTTCGATGGTTTTTCAATTGGTTCAAATGACTTAACCCAGTTAACGTTAGGTCTAGATCGCGACTCTGGCTTAATTGCTCACTTGTTTGATGAGCGTAATCCAGCTATCAAGAAACTCCTTTCAATGGCAATTCAAACGGCCAAAGCAAAGGGCAAGTATGTTGGTATCTGCGGCCAAGGTCCTTCAGACCATGAAGACTTTGCTGCTTGGTTAGTGGAAGAAGGTATTGATTCCGTCTCTCTAAACCCAGACACAGTACTTGAAACTTGGTTATATCTTGCGGAAAAATTCGCTAAGTAAGCCAATGGCCCCAATGTAAAAGTTGGGGCAATTTCATCTCTGCAATGCCTTGTCCAGCTTTTCACACCCTGCTTTAAACCATTTTTGGACCTTTGAAAGGTATCGTTTAGCGCCGTTATGATTGAACGAAAAGCATACCAGTGCAGCCAACAAGAAAATGACTGATGGGCCAGGTACAATAACAAAAATAAGCGCAAGCGCGCACAATAGTAAACCAACTATATCGTAAATAATTTTCATGATACTTCCTCCGTTACTTTAAAAGTATACAATGGTAGTCAAAATAAACTATTTCCATTTGTAACAAACCATAAAATTCTCAAGTTGTTCATACGACCTTCGTGATACAATTAGGCCAAAGCAAGTAAAATATACCGTCATGATCGCAAATATTAGTCAGCAGGACTCTGCAAACGAACTCATTACTCTTTATCACGCTAAACTGGCTGAATCGGGCTTTTCTGGTGATATAGATACAAGCTATGCTACGCGTTTAGTTACCTCAACCGATAACAGCATTTATCAAGAGGTGCCGCAGGCTGTAATATTTCCAAAATCAAACCGAGATGTTCAGCTCGCGCTGGAGCTTGCCCAACAAGATCCATTCCTATCGTTAACGTTTGGCCCTCGTGGCGGTGGCACTGGCACAAATGGCCAATCGTTGACACCAGGGATCGTAATTGACCTATCCAGACACATGAGAGAAATTCTCGAAATTAATGAACAAGAAGGCTGGGTGCGAGTACAGGCAGGTGTTATTAAGGATCAACTTAATGATTTCTTGAGACCGTATGGATACTTTTTTTCCCCTGATCTATCAACGAGCAATCGCGCAACCATAGGCGGCATGATCAACACCGATGCCTCGGGTCAAGGCTCATTGGTTTATGGTAAGACCAGCGATCACGTGTTGGGGCTTAAAAGTTATCTCGTTGACGGCACAGAGCTAAACACCTCAAAGCTTGCGATTGATAAAGCGGAATTATTGGCAGAACAAAATTCAAAAACCTCGCAGATCTACGCTAGTGTAATTGATATTTGTAAAAACAATCGGGACCTCATTGTTGAAAAATTCCCAAGACTCAATCGCTTTCTTACTGGCTATGACTTAGAAAATGTGTTTGATGACTCGCTTACAACATTTGATCTATCGAGGATTATCACAGGCTCTGAGGGCTCATTAGCTGTTGTCACTGAAGCGAAATTAAATTTAACTCCTATTCAACCCTATAAGACACTAATTAACATAAAGTATGACTCATTTGAGTCTGCACTTCGTAATAGCCCATTTTTGGTTTCTGCCAAAGCGACGTCTGTAGAAACGGTTGACAGTAAAGTACTCGGACTTGCGAAAGAAGATGTGATCTGGCACTCAGTATCTGATTTGATCACAGATGTTCCTAACATCGACATGCAGGGCCTCAACATGGTTGAGTTTAACGGTAGATCAGAGGCTGAAATTTCTGAGAAAGTTGACAGCCTGTGTCATCGGCTTGATCAACTTATCGAGAATAAAGAAGCCGGTGTTATTGGTTATCAGCTCACTAATGACAAAGCTGATATTTTAAAAATCTATGCAATGCGTAAGAAGTCTGTTGGATTATTAGGTAATGTAAAAGGAAATAAAAAGCCCCTCGCATTTGCGGAAGATACCGCTGTCCCACCAGAAAACTTGGCTGACTTTATCATGGAGTTTAGAGCTCTACTTGATAGCTATAACCTAGACTATGGCATGTTCGGTCACGTGGATGCCGGTGTATTGCATGTGCGACCAGCATTAGATATGTGCGATCCAGAACAAGAAAAATTACTTCGTGTTGTATCAGACAAAGTCGTTGCATTAACTGCAAAATACCGAGGCTTAATGTGGGGCGAACATGGAAAGGGTTATCGTAGTGAATATGGGCCGGAATTCTTTGGCGAAACTCTTTTTACCGAGTTAAGAAAGATAAAAGGCCTATTCGACAAACATAACCGGTTGAATCCTGGAAAAATTTGCACGTCTCTAGATTCTAACGAGCAGCTAGTGTCCGTTGACGGCCAGAAACGAGCTTGGTTCGACCGAGCAATTCCAACCACAGTAAAATCTCATTACGAAGCACCACTTAATTGTAATGGTAACGGCCTTTGCTTTAACTATGATGATAACTCTCCAATGTGTCCATCATACAAAGTAACAAAAGATAGACGAAACTCACCAAAAGGTCGCGCGGGATTATTTAAAGAATGGCTCCGACTTCAGAGCAACAAAGGCATCGACCTAATTGCAATCGAAAAGCAACTAATAAACAATGAAAATGAGACGACGTGGTGGGAAAGATTCTTAAACAGCCGGAAAAAGAAAGAGTACGATTTCTCTCATGAAGTTAAAGCATCGATGGATGAATGTCTTGCTTGTAAAGCCTGTACAACCGCATGTCCAATTAAGGTAGATGTACCAACATTCAGAGCTAAGTTTTTAAACTTTTACTACAGCCGATACAATCGTCCACTCAAAGATTATTTAGTTGCAAATATTGAATCGGCTTTACCTTATTTCGCTAAGTTTCCAAAATTGATCAATGCACTACAAGATAATCGTATTGCAAATTATGTGGTTGAAAATTTAATTGGTTATGTAGACTCACCAAAACTGAGTAACACCCAACTGACTAAACTAGTTAACAGCAAATTCTTTTATTCAGAATCCACATTTAATCGATTGAGTGACCATGAACAACAGCAGGTAATTTTCATTGTTCAAGACCCATTTACCAGTTTTTACGAAGCTGAATTAGTATCGGACTTTGTGCAACTGACCACAAAGCTAGGCTTCTACCCTATGGTATTACCGTTTAAGCCAAATGGAAAACCACAACATGTTAAAGGCTTTTTAAAGAGTTTTAAGTCAACAGCTAAAACAGCTGCAGAGTTTTTAAACCGTGTTAGTGAGCATGGCAGACCTTTAGTTGGTTTAGATGCGTCATTGGTTATGTGTTATCGCGATGAATATAAAGATATATTGCAGCAAAGCAGGGGGGATTTCTCGGTTCAATTAGTACATGAATGGATGAAAACAATTGAAGTTCCTAGCATAACAACACTGCAACCGAGTAATTTTACATTATTAAGTCACTGCACTGAAACGTCGGCGTTACCAGAGTCAAAAGCTGTGTGGCAAAATATTTTTGCTAAATTGAATTCAAATTTAGAAACAGTAAGTACGGGGTGTTGTGGTATGGCCGGAACGTATGGGCACGAATTGCAAAACCAAGAAAACTCCCGAGCGTTGTATGACTCATCTTGGCGATCACATGTCGAAAATACTCCGAGCGAGCAATTACTTGCTACTGGTTTTTCATGTCGTTGTCAGGTTAAACGCTTTAATGGTGATAAGCCCAAGCATCCAATACAAGTGTTAAATAAATTATTAGATTAACCCTAAGGCTCAGTTTACTGGGCCTTTTTTGTTTTAATTTCAAATAAATAATAACTATAGCGGCATTAAACCTTTTGTATGATGTGTTCTTTTATTTATTCAACACTTAATGGTCGAAAACAATGGCCATTACCTTAAAAAGTCAGACTAAGTTATAGCTTCGAGAATATAGCCATACCAAAGTAAGTACATCACAGAGATTAGCTGATTAAATTATACCAATCTTATTAATTAAGTAAGCGATTTTAAGCGGAGAGATAGCTTTAGTAGCTAGGCGAAAATTTGCTATTTAGCTGTTCTAAATAAGAAACTTTTAACGACGCTAATATGCTATTTTATCCTTTAAATTGATTAGAGAATTAATTCAATTGGTATTAATACTTGCTTAGAAATCAGTCATGGTTGCAAGCACCTTTGACCTGACCTATTTCTTTACCATTACCCTAAAAGGAATGGGGCGTTGTGTTTCTAACTGTTTTAATTTTTCTATCGATTTGTCTGTAAAAACATGCCCTTTAGGTAATAGCAAAATCCCTTGGTTACTGTGAAGTGCGAGGCCTAGTGTCATTCCCGGTTTTAGTTTTTCAGTTGTAAGAATATCAACGGAGCCGACATCCTCGTGTCCAATCTCTTTATTGGTTACAGCCTTTTCGAGCACTTCGACTATTTTAGGGGCATAAAAAGTGCCGCTGTAAGCCTTAATTAAATCCAGTGCAGCTGTTGACTTTTCAGCCTCTGATCCATGTGCTGCATAAAGATTTTCATAATAATCTCTTGCAACAGCTAAAATAGACGAGCCTAATGGGATTTCATTACCCTTAAGTCCTTTTGGAAAGCCTTGGCCATTGCACTTTTCATACTGATGATAAATAGCTTCCGCGACATCGGACAAATGCTGGGCCGGCATTAGCATTAATTGGGCAGTAGCAGGGTGGGTATAATATATTTTTTTTTGCGCATCAGGGAGCTGCTTAACCGGTACTCTGTAAATCTCAGGATCCATAGCAAGTAACCCAACCTCGGCCAAATAACCCGCCATCATGGTTGTTTCGGCTGCTTCTTTACTTAAATTTAAACCCTCAGCCAATACTTTACATAGTTTAGCAACAGATTTAGCTTTTTTACCATCAATAAAAGGGTTTGCATTAATAAAGTTATACAGTAATTCAACCGTCGCCCTATGCTCCTTTACCTCTTTATTGTTAGCCTTCTCAAGTTGACTCAATACTTTGCGTATTTGCGCTGTTCTTTTCTGAACTAAGCCCTCTAAGTTCTCATTTAATGCTGTAAGCTTCTTATTTGTTAACAGAAGCGCTTCATTTAATTGCTTATTCTGTTTTTTAAGACGATATTTTTCAGCACATTCTTTAACTGTGTGTAGCAATAATTCGTTGTCCCATGGCTTTTGAACATAAGCGTGAATATTGCTCTCATTAATGGCTTTGATAGTGGATTCTATGTCTGAATATCCAGTGAGAAGAACGCGTTGAGAATCAGGAGCTATACACTTCGCTTTATAAAGAAATGTCGCCCCATCCATTTTCGGCATACGCATATCACTAATTATCACGTCAAAATCGTCGTTTTGAATGAGTTCCAATGCCTCATGAGGATCAGTGCAAGGTGTTGCCTGAATGCCACTTTGACGAAATAGACGATTTAATGAGCGTACAACATTGCTTTCGTCGTCAAGACAGAGCACATGGATGATGGTATCAGAGGCTCTTGATTGCTCGCTAAATTCCAACCTTATTCCTCCAAATTGAACTATATTAAACTTAGTCTAGAAATACCATGTCCACAAGAAAACTGAAAAATAGGTATTAAGTTTAATATTCCCGTTCAGAATTAATAATACCAAATTGCTATATCTATAAAAAACATATAGATAGGCATAAAAACACTCACAAGAAAAGCGTCAACTATCTGTTAATATCAAATAATTACATCTCTTATTATTTAGGATTTTGATATTAAACTAAGCATAATAATCAATAGGTTAGTATGACAATCTCACGATTGAAACCCACCAAATGACGTTTACGTAAACGTTATCTATAGCGTAAATTTGTTGTTGCCATATCCTTTTTATGTGTTAGGTTTATGTTGTTATTGTTAACCAAATACAATAAATGGTTGGAGAACCACACTATGAAACAACATGTAAAGACCCTCAAATTATCTCACTTAGCATCAGCACTTAGTGTCTTTTTATGCGCTAACTCATATGCTTATAACTGTGATAATTTAACACAATGGTCACAAGGCTCCGCATACACAGGTGGACAAAAAGTACAAAAATCGCAACAGGCCTTTGAGGCTAAATGGTGGACTCAAGCAGATCCAGAAACCAGTTCAGGACCATGGGACGATTGGAAAAAATTGGGTGATTGTGACAGCGTTGTCACCAACAAACCACCTAAAGTTCAGTCTTTACTTCCGGCTAATGGAAGTACTTTTCCCGCAAATGACAGCGTTGCCATTTCTGTAAATGCAACAGATGAAGACGGTTCCGTTTCTCAGGTTGAGTTTTTCGTTGATGGTGTCTCTATTGGCATAGATACCACTTCTGAAAATGATAATTTTTCACTTAACTGGCCTGCAACTGTAGGTGACCACATCATTTCTGTTGTTGCGACGGATAATGAACAAGCCGTATCAAGTACGTTAGAAAGTAACGTTATTGTGACAAGTGCAGGTAACCAGCTGCCAACGGCTAGTTTATCGCTAGCAGGTTCTAATCAGGTTGTGATTAATCAACCTGTAGATATTAACTTAGATGGTTCGGATCCAGACGGCACAATACAGAAATTGAGCTTATTTATTAACGACCAACTGACTTTTGAGAGCGCATCGGCACCTGCTCAGTTCTCATGGTTACCAACACAGCTTGGCAATACCGCTATCAAACTGGTTGTTGAAGACAATAATGGCGCAACTGCAGAGAGTCTGTTAGAGATAAATGTTGTCGAAACTCCGCCAGTGAGTAACAACTGTGTTCCACACGGTTTGTATGAGACCCCAAATTTTGCACCAAATTATTGTGATATTTACGATGAAAATGGACGTGAAAAAATGGGTGCAGATCACCCTAGACGTGTGATCGGCTACTTTACCAGTTGGAGAACGGGTAAAAATGGACAACCAAGCTACCTGGTTAATGATATCCCTTGGGATAAAATTACCCACATAAATTACGCCTTTGCTCATGTTGATGCTAATAACAAGGTGTCAATCGGTGACCCTACTGCGCCAAACAATCCGGCAACCAATATGACATGGCCTGGGCAAGCTGGGGCAGAAATGGATCCGTCATTACCATACACCGGACATTTCAACTTGCTTAATAAGTTCAAAAAGCAACACCCAGATGTCAAGACGTTGATCTCTGTTGGTGGCTGGGCTGAAACAGGTGGCTATTTTGACGAAACAGGTAACCGGGTAGCGAGTGGTGGTTTTTACACCATGACAACAAACGCAGACGGTAGCGTAAACAACGCTGGTATAGACGCTTTTGTTGCCAGCTCAGTCGAATTTATTCGTAAATATAATTTCGACGGAGTAGATATAGATTATGAATATCCTTCATCAATGAATGATTCAGGGCACCCTGATGACTTCGCTATCTCAAATCCGCGCCGCGCCGCACTGAATGCATCTTACCAAGTATTGATGAAGAAGCTTCGCGAAGCACTTGATAAGGCGGGACAAGAAGACAATACTCATTATCTTCTCACGATTGCTTCACCGTCTTCAGGTTACCTTCTCCGTGGCATGGAAACGTTCCAGGTCACCAAATATTTAGACTACGTAAATATTATGTCTTATGACTTACACGGAGCATGGAATCAACATGTTGGCCATAATGCGTCACTCTTTGATACAGGCGAAGATTCAGAACTCAAACAATGGAATGTATATGGTACGAAAGAGTTCGAAGGCATTGGATACTTAAACACCGATTGGGCTGTTAAATACTTTAGAGGCTCTGTCTCTGCTGGCCGTATAAATATTGGTATTCCTTATTACACTCGTGGCTTTAGAGATGTATCGGGCGGTACAAATGGCCTATGGGGCCAAGCTGCGTTGCCCAATCAAGCAGACTGCCCTCCAGGCACTGGCAGTGGTGATAAGAATAAGTGTGGTAATGGTGCAGTGGGAATCGATAACTTATGGCATGATAAAAATGACGTAGGCCTTGAAGTACCTGCAGGTTCGAACCCACTGTGGCACGTTAAGAATCTGCAAAATGGTGTTCTGGGTAGTTACCTTTCAGACTATGGTCTCGATCCTAGCAATAACCCAGAACATCAGATCACTGGCACTTATACACGTCGTTATGATCCAGTAGCGGTAGCCCCTTGGCTTTGGAATGCGGATAAAAACGTATTCCTCTCAATAGAAGATGAAGAGTCAATGGCGGCTAAGGTTGATTATGTTATCAATCAAGAGCTTGGCGGCATTATGTTCTGGGAGCTTGCCGGTGATTACGATTACGATACCAGCAAAAATGAATACTTTATGGGTTCGTCGCTAACCAGTCTTGCTTACAATAAGTTTAACCAAAGCGGTACTCCTTACTCGGTTAAACAGGGGAATAAATCTTTTGTAAAACCCGCGGTTGCAGTAGATGTTAAGTTTGCAGCTAAAGACTTCCCGGCTGGTGACGCAAACTACCCAATCGCTCCTACATTTGCGTTTACCAATAATTCCGATATTGACCTCAGTGGCGCAAAAATATCTTTTGACGTACCTGTTGCGACCTCTGCGATTTTTAAATCGAATTGGAACGCACAAGAAAAGTTAGGGATGGCCGTAGAAGTAAATGGGTCAAATGCGGCTGGGAACAATATTGGTGGCTTTGAAAATGAATTTCATCGATTCTCTATCACCCTGGTAAACGAGTGGGGTGGAACGCCGAAATCTTTTGCGCCAGGTGAAACCATAAATGCGCAAGTAATGTACTACATGCCTATCTCTGGCCCAGTTAATTTTGTTGTAGAGAAAGACGGTAATCGCTACGCCTTCGCAAGCGAATACAAAGACTTACCACTTGCTACGCCAGGTGATGGTAACACAGATCCTGTGAACGAATGCAAAGGTACGCCGATAGAGCAGATAGCCGTATATCCGACCTTACCTCAGGGAAGCCACGCTTCAAAGGGTGACTTGGTGATTGACGGCAATGCGGTATATGAAGCGAAGTGGTGGACAAACCAACAGCCATCTTTGAGCAGTGATTATACCAAAGTTTGTAGCCTGTAAATTTGGTAAGGGGGAGCTCTCCCCCTTATTTAAAGAAGGTAATTCATAATGAACAAATATCAGCTTCACAATTTAGTTACCCTTATCGGTGTAACATCTTTATTTGTATCAAATACGGTTTTTGCGCACGGTTATATGGACTTTCCAAAAGCTAGACAAGCAATATGCCAAGCGCAAGGGGGGTATTGGTGGCCAGATGATGGTTCAAACATTCCAAATCAAGCATGCAGAGCAGCTTATTTAGACTCTGGACATTTTCAGTTTGTACAAGAACATGAATTCTCAGCCAATACCACCGACTATAATAATTTAGACGCTGTTAAAGCGAATATTCCCGACGGAACTCTTTGCTCCGCTGGGGATCCAAATAAAAGCGGTATGAGCGTGGTATCTGAGCATTGGCAACGCACGCTTGTCGAGCCAAACAGCCAAAATCGTGTTGCAGTTAGTTTTAGGGCTACCACGCCTCACAACCCAAGCTTCTGGCAGTTTTTCTTGTCAAAACCAAGCTATAACGGTGAAAACTCTGCACTAACTTGGAACGATTTAGAGCTTATCAACGAATTTGGCAATATCGACTTTGTTGTCGACCCAGACGGTAAACGTTTTTACAAAATGGAAATCGATATTCCAGCGGGTAGGCAGGGAAATGCTGTGCTTTACACTCGTTGGCAGCGTTATGATGTAGCCGGAGAGGGCTTTTATAATTGCTCGGATATCGTCATTTCAAAAGCAGGCACACCGAGCGACTGGATCAGCAGTGGCTACTTTTTAAAACAAGGTCAAACTGCAAGCGTTGGAGATCGAGTCTGGTTTAGAACGTTTGACGACACAGGTAACGAGTTGGTGAATCATACCTTAGCCATCACAGAGCAAAACGTGTCTGATTGGCAACCAAAACTCGCGTCCTATTTAAATGCGACCTATCCCAACAAGGTACAAGTGGGTGTTAAACAAACCGATGGCAGCATTTTGTTTGACGAAACTGCGTTATTGACCAACGAAGTATTCCAACCAAACGCGCAATACACAAGCAATCTCAGCATAGTAAAAGGTGATACCAACACGCCGCCAACCGTTAATCCGATTGATAATCTTGTGCTTACAGAAAACACCGAAACAACACTTCATGCACATGCGTTTGATGACCAAAATGATCCTCTTAGTTTTATTTGGTCAATTCCTGCACCTTTAAGCTATTCAGGCGAAGGGGACACTATCTCCATTTTAGCCCCTGAAGTCGAGGCCGACCAAACTGTTCAGGGTGAATTAACGGTGTCTGATAGCAAAGCCAGCACCTCTGTAAGCTTCACCATTACAGTCAAAAATAATACTTCTCCTCAATACCCGCAATGGCAAGCAACTGAAACCTACGTTGGCGGTGACAAAGTCACCCACAATCAAAAGGTTTATGAGGCAAAGTGGTGGACCAGAGGTGAAGAGCCAGGCAACAGCGATGTTTGGAAAGCAATTTAATTACCCCAAAAAATTTGGGTACAACATGTAACTACAATAAGGTTGAAGATATGAAACTTAATAAAATAACAAGCTTTATAGGGCTTGCGTTGATAAGTGGTGGTGCACTTGCAGCTCCTTCTACTCCAACGCTAGATTGGCAACCACAGCAATATTCTTTTGTTGAAGTAAACGTTGACGGCAACGGCTCTTATAAACAGTTGGTTAAAGCAAAAGACGTTGTAAATATCAGCATAAAATGGAATGCATGGAGTGGTGCAGGGGGCGACAACTACAAGGTTTACTTTGATGACATGCTCGTAAACCAAGGCACACTGAGTGCAGGCACTAAGAGTGGTGTTGTTGAATTTCCTTATACACAATCTGGACGTCATACACTTTACCTAGAACTGTGTGAAGGCAGTGTATGTGCCAGAAGTGCAGGGAAAGAAATCGTCATCGCTGATACAGACGGCGCGCATTTAGATCCACTGCCTATGAATGTTAATCCGAACAATCGTAACAACGGCACAATCCCAGGACGTGTAACTGGTGCTTATTTCGTTGAGTGGGGCATTTATGGTCGCAATTACGATGTAACACAGATACCCGCACATAACTTATCTCATATTTTATATGGCTTTATCCCTATCTGTGGACCTAACGAGTCTTTAAAATCAATAGAAAATGGCAACAGCTGGCGCGCCCTACAAACGGCTTGTGCAGATTCACAAGATTATGAAGTTGTAATACATGATCCGTGGGCTGCGGTACAAAAGTCTATGCCTGGCGTTGATGCCAAAGACCCAATCCGAGGCGTTTATTCACAGTTAATGGCGCTTAAACAGCGTTATCCAGACCTTAAAATACTTCCATCTGTAGGCGGTTGGACATTATCAGATCCGTTCCATGGCTTCACCAACAAAGCAAATAGAGACACCTTTGTGGCCTCGGTCAAACAGTTTCTTAAGACTTGGAAGTTCTATGATGGAGTAGATATTGATTGGGAATTCCCAGGAGGTGATGGACCTAACCCAGATCTCGGAGACCCAGTTAACGATGGGCCGGCGTATGTCGCATTGATGCAAGAGCTACGAGCTATGCTTGATGAACTAGAGGCAGAAACGGGCCGCCAATATGAGTTAACATCAGCAATTGGTGCAGGCCACGATAAAATTGAAGACGTAGATTATCAAGCTGCACAACAGTACATGGATTACATTTTCGCCATGACCTATGATTTCTATGGCGCATGGAATAACGAAACGGGTCATCAAACTGGTATCTACTGCGGCTCGCATTTAAGCACAGATGAATGTAATGGCACTGGTCTTGACGACAATGGCGAGCCGCGCAAGGGGCCAGCTTACACTGGTGACAATGCGATCCAACTGCTATTACAACAAGGTGTTCAACCTTCAAAACTGGTTATGGGCGTTGCAATGTATGGCCGTGGTTGGGAAGGGGTATATGATAGCAATGCAAGTATTCCGGGTAACCCAATGACAGCTCCAGGTAACGGACCGCTTAAAGGCTCCACTAGTGAAGGTGTGTGGGAGAACGGTATCATGGACTATAAAGGTATTGCAGCCAATGCAGTAGGTCAGGGCGGCGCTGGCGTCAATGGCTATGAAGTAGGATATGATGAACAAGCCCAAGCAGCATATGTATGGAACAGAAGCAACGGTAAATTGATCACTTATGACAGCCCAAGAAGTGTAGTTGCAAAAGGCCAATATGCTAATACTCATCAGCTAGCAGGCTTATTTGGTTGGGAAATTGATGCGGATAATGGTGATATTCTAAATGCCATGTACGATGGCTTAACCGCAGGGGAAATTCCAAACAGAGCGCCAGCCATTGGTGTGTCAGGTCCAGTTAGTGTCACTTCAGGACAAACCGTTAGTGTCGATGCACAAGCGACAGACCCGGATAACGATGCGCTATCGTATACGTGGACAGGCTCTCCTGAGCTTTCTCTTAGTGCAACGAATGCAGCAGCAGTTTCGCTCACCGCACCAAATGTTAGTCAGCAAACTACCTATGAATTATCAGTTGTAGTGAGTGATGGAACATTATCGGCAAATAAAACGCTTTCAGTAATTGTAAGCCCAGAAGGTACAAATGCAGCACCAATAGTGACACCCATTTCAGACATCACTATCAACGAAGGCGACTCAGCCTCAGTGTCCGTTACGGCTAATGACCCTGAAGGTGCTCCTCTTAGCTATAGCTGGAATACACCTGCAGAGTTGAGCGTTGTAGATAACGGCAGCTCCGCCACTCTTACAGCGGCTAGTGTTAACGCAGATACCAGTGTTGCGGTAACGGTAACAGTGTCAGATGGAGTTAACAGCGTAGACACGACATTTAATGTGACGATAAAAGATAGTGGCGCCCAGTACCCGACATGGGATAGCTCAACGGTTTATGTGGGTGGTGATCGTGTTACTCATAATGGTAACCTTTTTGAAGCAAAATGGTGGACTCGAGGTGAAGAGCCTGGGACTGCTGATGTGTGGAAAGCCATTAATAATTAAGTTGATATAATGCTCGATGAGCTCATCACTATGGTGAGCTCATCCTTAATAGACGCAAATAAAATGCCTCTCAAACATAGCGCATCGTTAACTTTTGCTTTCTTTTTCTGAGGAGTCTTTCATAATGATACTATGAACTTCACAAAAGAGTCATAAGTTCTGTCAGTACTCATTCGTTATACAGTTTTCTTTATCTTCTTGGCTTGCTTTAAAAGCCATGCAGTAGATTGCGCAACAGAAACCTCTCTGAAAGTGGGGATCGGTTCTAGTTGGCCACCATTTGTGATGTACGGTACACGCCCATATGGTCTGGATGTTGAGATCACTGAAGCTGTTTTTAAACACGCAGGTTACTGTATTGAGTTTGTTCAACTGCCATCCTCAGCTCGTGGCATCACTGAATTGGAAAAAGGGCTCATTGACATTTTACCTTCTGCCAGCTTTAGTGTAGAACGCGCAAAAATTGCTTACTTTTCTATTCCTTATCGCAGAGAAAGAATGCGGTTGTTCACAAATAAAGAAATTGAACCCAATAGTAATTTGGTTGAGTTGTTTTCAGCTGGTTATACCTTTACTTCAAATCCCGGCGCTTACTATGGTGAAGAAGTGAAGCAAATAAAAAAAATTGATTGGTACGATAAGCGCCTATTTGAAATATCCAGTCTAGACCGTCGGATCGAAATGGTAGCCAAAAATCGGGTAGATTTTCTGATTGAGGATGAAGATGCTGGCTATTACTATATTAACAAGTTAGGCTATGGATCAATTCAAGTTCACCCCTACATAGTGAACGACAACGCCATTCATTTTATGCTTGGACGCCATGCATTTGAGCGTACTGATATAGAACGTATCAATGAAGCAATTACGAGTTTACTTGGCGTAATAACCCGTATTTCAGAAAAGTACAGAAAAGACTCAGGATGATCCAACAACAAGTTTATCAGGTTCTACACAATACATTTGGTCATACCGCACTCCGTCCGGGCCAAACGGATGTTATTAATGCCGTTATGCAAAATGAAAGCGCCATCGCCATATTTGCAACTGGTGCGGGTAAATCTTTGTGTTACCAACTTCCGGCGATATTAAAAGATGGGATGTGTGTGGTGGTGTCACCCTTGCTTGCCCTAATGCACGAACAACGAGACTATTTGCTGAGTAAAGGGGTTGCAACTGCTTGTCTAGATAGCACACAAACAAAACCAGACATTGCCCGAATTGAAAACGCCATCGTCAATCAAAACCTAAAGGTTTTATTTATCTCAGTCGAGCGACTCAATAGTCAAAAAGCACGCAACCTTCTTGCCCAGAGTAAAATCTCGTTTTTGGTCATCGACGAAGCCCACTGTATCTCAGAGTGGGGCCATAACTTTAGACCAGATTACCTAAAAGTTGCGCAATATAGGCAAGCACTTCGAATCAATCAAGTGCTACTGCTCACCGCAACCGCGACAAACAAAGTAGCGCAAGACATGGCAAACAAGTTTGACGTTGCAGAGTCTAATATCATTCGCACTGGCTTTTATCGAGAAAACTTATATTTAAGTGCGGTCAATATCAGCGAATCCCACAAAGACGAATATTTACTGGCCTTTTTAAGAAAAGCAAAAGGGGCGGGAATTGTTTATGTAACTCAACAAAAGCAAGCTGAAGAAATTGCAAAAATGGTAACGGCTTGTGGATTTGAGGCCAATGCATTTCATGCGTCACTTAAACCTGAGCAAAAAGCACAGATCCAAGCCGACTTTCTCAATAAGCCTAATTTAATTGTGGTGGCTACCATTGCCTTTGGAATGGGAGTCGACAAACCAGATGTGCGATGGGTTTTACATTATGATATGCCAAAATCAATCGAGGGCTATAGCCAAGAAGTTGGAAGAGCTGGTAGGGATGGCGAAAAAGCACACTGCGTTGCTCTTATCAATACAGAAAAAACCGCAGTATTAGAGAATTTTGTCTATGCAAATGCTTTAGAGCGTCGTCCACTTGAGTTGCTTTTTAATGATGTGTTTTCTGAGACTAATGCGGACTATCACCTGAATGAGTACGATTTAGCATACAAAACTAATATTAATCAACTTGTACTCAAAACACTCATTGTTCAGCTAGAGCTGCAAGGGTATTTACAAGTTAATTACAGCTATTTCGCTGAACTCAACATTGCGTTTATCCAAGATAAAAACAAGCTACTTGCAAGCTTTTCTCCACAAAGACAAACATTTTTAGCTCAACTCTTTTCATGTTTTGAATTCAAAAAGAAATGGGGCACACTTTCAATCTCAGCCCTTAATGGCACAGATATTTCCCTCGCCAAAGCACAAGAAGCGATTGATTACCTCGCCAGTCAAAACCTAATAGAAGTGAAGGTTGCTAAATATACCTCAGTTTATTCTAAACCTCAGCAGCAGGTTAATATCGATGAACTAATAAACACTTTTTATCAGCAAGCGCAAATTAAAGAACAAGGAGAGCTTGCGCGGCTTCGGCATTTATTAAAATTCTTTCAACTCACTACTTGCTATCATAAAGCACTGGCTAGCTATTTTGGTGACAATCAAGCGCCAGAACAGTGCGGACACTGTAGTGTTTGTGCTGGCAAGCGTATGATTTTAGAAGCGCAAACCCAACACGAACTCAATACCGATGAGATCAGAGATACATTAAGAGAAGTAACGCAGTTTGCAGCACAACGAGGCATTGAGCTGAGCCTACATCTCAAAACGCTTTTTTTACTAGGGTTAAACTGCCCGTACTTTACCAAATACAAATTTAGACAGCTCACTGGCTTTGGGTGCCAAAAAGGTGTCAAATATGAGTTGTTGAAAACCCACCTAATGGAACGTGCTCTATAAATGAAATCTGATATCCTAAAACTTGCAGAGATAGCTGAGCAAAGTACAAAAAGGGTGCTCGGCTTAATGAGTGGCACATCATTAGACGGGCTTGATATTGCATTATGTAAAATCGAAGGTTCTGGTAAAAATACTACACTGACGGTCGAGCAATTTACCACTGTGCAGTATAGCGTTTCACAAAAACGGCTGTTAACTCAGCATGCCTCAGTAAACCAAGTCAATTTACAAAGTTTATGCCAATTACATACTTGGTTAGGCGCTTTATATGCAGATCTTATCAATAACACGCTAAACCAATGGCAGATACCCAACGATGCAATCGACTTTATAGCAAGTCACGGGCAAACTCTGTATCACTGCCCCCAACAACCTTTTGAGAACACTAAGCGCCTCAATAGTACCTTACAAATCGTAGAAGCAGACATCATTGCAACAAAAACCAATATTATTACCCTCTCAGATTTTAGACAAAAGCACATTGCAAAAGGGCTTGAAGGAGCGCCGCTAGTACAGTACGGCGACTATCTACTTTACGCAAGCGACGCTGCAAATAGAGTGCTATTAAATATTGGTGGGATTTCAAACCTTACCTACCTCCCAAAAGTATGCGAACTTTCGCAGAGTATCAGCAGTGATATTGGTCCAGGTAATACGCTGGTTGATCAATATTGCCGTCACGTACTTGGTATTCCATTTGATGAAAGTGGTAATATTGCCGCAAGCGGCACTATTCAACCTCAATTTTTGAATAATCTGCTTAACCATCCATTTTTCGAGCAGCCTTTACCAAAATCAACTGGCCAAGAGCTATTTAATCAAGCATTTATAAAACAGGCTTTACAAGGTCTTGACTATAATCACGAGGATATTGTTGCAACACTGACTGAATTAACAGCTCTGAGTGTAGCCAAAGCGATCAATAGTTTGAATGCCAACGCAATAGAGCTCTATGTCAGCGGTGGCGGGGTACACAACCAATTTCTTATGCAGCGCCTAAACATCCACCTAAACTCGAAGGTGGTGACGAAAGACTTTGTTGAATTGGGTATTCACCCAGACGCAAAAGAAGCGGCACTATTTGCACTACTAGCAAATGAGACCATATCGGGTGACACCCATGCGTTACCATTCTCGATGGGGAAAATTTCACTACCTAATTAAACGAGCGTTTTGGGCGATTGATCACCAAAGAGCTTGATTTACCGCTGCTCAAATTGACGCTCGAGCTGCTACTATGAAATGTGAAATAAAAAGATTTAGAAGATAGAAAGTACCGCACTGACGGCAGCCGTAAACATGCGCTTCAGTCCTTTAGGTTCAGCTTGATACGTTCGAGCTGATGACCTCTCATCACAAACAACTTGCTCTGACAATACCACCTCAAACTCAGTGGTATTCTTCAGAAAGTTGTGAAGACCCATTAAATTTAGCTGCATTACGTAAGCACCCGCTTCTAACGACTGAGTGACGTTAACTTCTACAATTTTGGTCAGATACGATTCGGGATCAACAGTGACCGACGTGTTGTAAATCGCGCAACGCTCACCAAGTTTAGTTAACACAAGTTCAATCTTATCGTCCATACGAGCATCGCTAGGGATCTCCAGTAGCAACACGAGGCCGTGTTCACTAGGGTGCAAAACCGGTTTCTCATACGGTTGCAACGCGCGATAAGGTCCTTTAGTGGAACTTGTGATTTGCGCTGCATTAAAACTAAAAATACCAGTTTGGATACTCATTACTTTGTTTCATTGTTGATAAGACAGCAGCAATTATCTCAAGTGAAGATGACAGAATTATGACTTCAATTAGCAATCGTATTAAGTTACCGACCTATGTGAATGAGTTAATCAGCGAATTAGTTGTTCTAAATAAGAAATTCCTAAACCTGCTGGTGGTTTTTCACCCTTCAAATTGGTTAGCGAACGAATTCTACTGCTATAACGATAGTCAAATTTATTTCGTATTAGAAGAATAAAATTGATATGAAAAACTTTTTACAGCTACGAGATTAACTGGTGGTGCAAAGAAAGGGGTACATAAAAACGCTAACCTATCTTGAATAAGCTAGCGCCAATGCCGAGTTTATAGAAAATCAAAAACTGTCGTGCTCCCCTGGTCTCTTAACTATTTTTTCGAAAATAACCTTATCCATTTTTAACACTATACGCTGTGTTCTCGTAGTACGAAGAAACTGCCTTACACTACCGTCATCATAGCCTATATTAAAGTGTTCGCCATATCCTACGTTGTTGTTGCTAGCAGCGGTTTCAGCCCATCCGGTAAAATGACCTGAGTAAGCTGCGTTTTTACAATCGTCATCGCAATGAACTGTTATACGCTCTACATCTGGCTTCCCAAGTATGACAACGTTCGAGTCAAATGAATCAACATCCAGTTTAATGGTTTGGTTCATGATAATTGCATCAACTTGTTCAATAGTGAGGTTGTATCTAGTACTCAAGGAATGCAGCTTCTCGCTTAGTATTGCTCTTGCTTGAAGTGCTGACTGTTCGTCGTTTGGATATGCGTTGAATTGCTCTAAACTCTGAACTAATATTTGATCATTTAAAAAATCGTTTCTAACTTCATCTCGTACGCTAACATCTGATTTTGCATTTGCGTATGTTGATGCTAGCATCATCGCTAAAGAGAGGACCTTCAAACCTTTCATTTTTTAACTCCTGTTAAACTATATTACCTTATTTAAACTTAAACTTAACAACATTCAATCAATCAATCAAGTGTTCAGTAATCAAAATAGGCAGGTTTTAGAAGTCAAAAGCCAATACTAGTTAAACTCTACTTAACGATTTATTTATATGTGGTTTAGATTGCACAGAAGATAGAATAATACGTCCTCTTATCCTATCTCCTGCGATACGTATAAAACCTAACGTACCGCCAACATTATCAACCCAGGAAAGACAAAGAATGAGCCAAGAACGTAAGCAAGGGCAGCAGGCTTATTCTGAGTACCTATATCAGCAAGCTTTTCGGCTAAACGTAACGGGATTTCGCGCAGTAAAGGTAGCCCGTAAATCAGCGTAACCGCAAACACGTTAAACAATACATGGACCAGAGCAATCGTTAACGCTACTTCTGCAGCCGCGCCTGTAATAGAAGTTGCAGCCAATAATGCGGTAATAGTCGTACCAATATTTGCACCTAATGTGAACGGATAAATTTGTCTTGTGGTAAACACACCACTACCTGCTAATGGGATCATTAAACTTGTCGTAGTTGATGACGATTGCACCATCACAGTCACTAATGCACCAGAACCAATTCCAACAAAGGGGCCGCGTCCAATTGCACTGTGCAACAGTTCTTTAGCTTTACCAACCAATGCCTTTTTCAATAGTTTACCAAGATAAGTTACCGCAAATAAGATCATCATGATGCCGATGACCACCATTGAAATTCCAGCTGCGGTCGAGTCTAAAAAGCTAACGGTGTCCTTAACTACGCCAACCGCAGGCTTAACTAAGGGCTTAACAAAGTTATAGCTCTTTAGAGAAAGGTCTGCATCACCAACAAATAAATGAGATAACGCTGAGGCCAATTTCTCTAACATACCAAACATAATCTCTAGCGGTAAGAAAATCACTACCGCCAATAAGTTAAAGAAGTCATGAACTGTGGATGCAGCAAAGGCGCGTCTGAATTCTTCTTTACTCCGAATATGGCCGATCGAGACAAGCGTGTTGGTGATTGTTGTACCAATATTTGCACCCATGATCATCGGAATAGCGATACCGATAGGTAAACCACCAGCAACCAAACCAACAATCACCGAGGTTACTGTAGATGAAGACTGTACTAGAGCCGTAGCTAGCGCTCCCAATAACAGGGCGACAAGTGGATTTGTTGCAAAAGCAAAGATTTCTTTAGCACCTTCGCTTCCACCTGAGGCCAGTTTAAAACCACCACTAACTGTACCAACAGCCACTAAGACTAGGTAAACGAGTAATATGATGGACAGCCAGTTTAAAAGCTTGGCCGCCGTTGAAGTCTGATTTTGATTAACCATAGTTATGCTCTTAGAGTAATTCGTGTTTATTCATGACACTTTTATTTCAGTGGCGCATTTAACCATTCAATTGTTACAGTTATATTTCAGTTTTATTTAACCCACCTTAGATGGCTACTTTCTAATCGCTTTATCAAACCACAAAACGATATGCTTATATAATACGCTGTTTTTATTGCATATTTACTGCATTGCCTGTTTACAATTATTTACCTCTTCAAATTTCATCCACATTTGCTTCACTATTTATAGCTAAGGTTAGTTCACGTCTCTTGTGCCTATTATTGCTATGTCCAGACTGTTTTTATTTTTATTGCTGTTCTTTTCAACAACGGGATTTGCTCAGTATTCAGAGCCTTCGTTCTATAACAGAGCATCACACCCATTAGAAGTTAGTTTTAATGAAATTGATCGTAAGGACCTAATAGATCTCCCCGGCGTTTCGGAGGCTAACATTGATGAAATTACCCACCAGTTAGCTAATGCTAAACCCGCACTGAAGCAACAAGCTTATCAGTGGACGGTCATTGATTTGACTTTACTCAATACGCAGGAACAACTATTTTTAGCGTTTGGTTTTGCAAGGTTGCCATGGCTCAATGTCATAAAAATCGAAGACAGGGCTGTTACTTCAATTGCTCATCATGATCTAAGCACCACTTTTTCGCAAAGACCTGTACGCACGCCGCAACTCTACATACCTATACCGCAAATGGATAAGAAAGAGGGGGTACTATTAATTCGCTACCAAACTTTTGCCAATGCACCTGCTGACATTAGATTGATAAACAGTGCAGAACTTGATAGCAACGTACTAACGAGCTCAGTGATAAATGCAGCGCTCTGTGGCGTTATTATTGCGGTATTTCTTATCGTGCTGGTGAATTTCTACTTCAACGCAAACATGACAAATGCGTATTACTGTATCTGGACATTATTATTTTTACTGATCGTTATGGACATGTCCGGTTTCACCTTTGCGTATTTATGGCCTACACAGGGAAAATTTGCCACGCTGTTCTCCGCTTGCCTAATGACCTTAGTGCCTATCTTTCACCTGCTGTTTATCCGCGAGTTTTTGCAACTGAAGCAGCGATGTCGACTTCTTGACCAACTGCACCGTCTATTTTTGTTTGGCTATCTAGTGCTTATTCCGGTTGCACTGTATACCCAATCTGTTCATTATAATTTGGTGTTAAGTCTTAGTATCATTCCGCTGTTTGTCTACACCAGTTTTTGGTCTTTTAAACAAGGCTCACCTGGGTCTATGACCTTCTCTCTCAGCCTGGCAAACCACGTAGTTTTTGTAAATACCATCGCTATTGGCGGCACCATGTTTGGAGGGGTTAACGTCTATCATATATCTAGCGCCATAAAAGTTGGCTACTTAATAGAAGTGATATTATTCACATTAGCGCTTGCAAAACAAAACAAGTCAGCCCAGAACAACTTATTATCTACGCTGCAAACTCAAGTGAATGCCTTGGCTAATACAGTCAAAACAGAAAAGCAATTTACTCGCCAGAGTCAAAAGGCATTAGAGAAAAAAGAGCAACAGTTATTCACTGATCTCTCTCATGAGCTGCGCACTCCACTCACCGTGATGAAAGTACAGGTAGAGTCCTTACAATATAATATCGTTGAGAATGTACAGGAAAGTTATGGCAAGTTAATGGATAAGATCGATGAGCTTAACGAGTTTATTAATCAACTCATGCTAGTCACCGACAATGACAAGCTAGCCAAAATGTTAGACCTAAGAGACACCACAATTTGTAAGCTAGTAAACCAAGTGCATGCAAAGGCAGCGAGTCTATTTGCAGAACAGCCTCAACAATTAGAAGTAAACTATCAACTCGCAGGGAGCGAAAAAGTGACAATTGATCTCGACGCTATCACCAATTGTATCCTTGAAATTTTAGCTAATGCTGTCAAACATGGTGGTAAGCAGGTTCAGGTTAAGATGAACTTTTTTTGTATTGACGGTCATCTAATTATACGCATTGAAGACTCAGGTACACCTTTATCTTATGAGTCACATCAGAAGCTATTTGACCCTTTGTATAAAACACAGCCATCTCGAACAAATTCAGGGGGTTCAAAGGGAATGGGCCTGGCAATGTGCAAAAAGGTCATTGAAGCACATAGTGGAGACATTGAGTCTTTTAATAGTTTATTGGGTGGCCTCAACATGGAAATCAAACTTCCCCTGACAAGAGTGAACGCCTATACCTTATAAAAGATCAACAAATCTGCATCATCAGCACAAACGCTTCGCTCGCTTTGAATTAATACCAACTATCCTATAGAATGCGCCGTTCATTTGAATGGCTTCATTCATCCCACTCAATGAACATGGTGGCAAGACAAAAATTAAGGGGCGAAATCATGGGCTTTTGGCAAGAAAAAACGCTTGAAGAAATGACGAGAGAAGAGTGGGAATCAATTTGTGATGGCTGTGGCAAATGCTGCCTCCATTCATTTATTGATAGTGATCATGATGAAGACGAAGCATTCGAAAGTACTGACTTTTTGCGTGAGGGAGAAGAGCTGCTCTACACTGATGTGGTATGCCAATACAATGATAAAAACACTTGTGGCTGTAGCCGTTATAGTGAGCGTCAAACGCTTGTGCCGTCTTGTGTTCAGCTAACTAAAGACAACCTCAAAGACATTTTCTTTATGCCTAATAGCTGCAGTTACCGTAGGCTCCACGAGGGCAGGGGGTTGGCAAGTTGGCACCCGCTTAAACACAATGGTTCTAAGCAAGCAATGATTGACGCCGGTATTTGTATCTTTGGTAAGGCCATATCAGAGCTTGATGTCGACCTTGAAGAAGACTTTGAATCGCACATAGTAGATTGGCCAAAGCACGATTGCGATTAATTTACCTCAGCGCTGTTCCAATTATCATTATTTATTGGGACAGCCACCGTTATAAGGCCCATTCAAAAACTTTATCAACACAGACCGACCAGTCTCCCACCAATGCATTCTGTTACGCTTATAGCAATTGAATTAATTCTCTAATCAATTTGGTATTACTCAATCTGAACTCGGGATAAGAAGTTGGTTAATCCACCAAAATACCTTAAAGCCTAATAACACGCTAACCAAAACATAAAGCGAATTTGTACGTCCATGGCTGGCCTGTTGCAAAAAAATTTAATGCAGCAGTAGGGGATAACAGCTGCAAGTGAACAAGTTGTTATGCCAAGTTCAGGTTACTTATAATGTCTACATCTCATATATTGCCTAGATTGAAAATTCAGCTAACTTTTACCTGAGAAAAACTTTTAATTTTATTTTAAGCCCAACATAAAAGGAACGTTCCAATAATTCGTTTGTGACTTTCTTGTAACGGTGTGTAGAATCAAGGTGAAAACTGACTGGAGTATCACTTGTGAGCGAAACAAATACAAATCAAACCTTCGTCACAAGCGGGAATAACGAGAATAATAATTATCGGCTTCCGCTTATTGCGATGACAACACTATTTTTTCTTTGGGGTTTTATTACGGTTCTAAACGACGTACTGATCCCGCGCTTAAAAGGCGTATTCGATCTCAACTACACAGAAGCGATGCTAATCCAATTTTGCTTCTTCAGTGCCTACTTTATTATATCCCTACCTGCGGGGTACTTAGTTAAACGCTTCGGTTATAAAAACGGCGTTTTAACTGGCTTAATTGTGGCATCTATCGGCTGTATCATGTTCTACCCAGCGGTAGTTGTGCATGAATATTGGATCTTTTTATCTGCTTTATTCGTCTTAGCCTCAGGAATAACCGTACTGCAAGTTTCTGCCAACCCTTATGTTGCCGCTTTAGGTGATCCACGCACCGCATCAAGCCGATTAAACTTGGCTCAAGCACTAAACTCTCTTGGCACAACCGTGGGGCCAATTGTTGGTGGCTTTTTACTATTTGGCTCTGCAGGCACGTTAACCGTAGAGGCGGCTGCAACCGCAGATGCCGTGAAAGTCCCCTATTTAATGTTAGCAGCAGCACTACTTAGCATTGCCATCGTCTTTGCTTTTTTGAAGCTTCCTGTTATCGCAGAGCACACTGAAGAGGTAGACTGCAAAGCAAAACACCATAACCTAACAGCAGCGCCACATTTAGTAATGGGTGTCCTTGCTATTTTTAGCTACGTAGGTGCCGAAGTCGCCATAGGAAGCTTCTTGGTTAATTACTTTGCTCAGCCTGAAATTGCCGGACTTGAGGAACATGCTGCGGCTAAACTTATCGGCTACTATTGGGGCGGTGCTATGGTTGGTCGCTTCATCGGATCGGCGGTGCTAAAAACAATCGCCCCTTCTAAAGCTGTCGCATTTAACGCCACCGTTATTATTCTGTTACTGGCACTCACTATGAGCACCAATGGCAATATTGCGATGGTTGCAGTACTGGCTATTGGTTTGTTTAATTCCATCATGTTCCCAACCATTTTCTCTATGGCTATTGAGGGCCTAGGCTCATTAACTAGTAGAGGCTCAGGATGGCTATGCTTAGCCATTGTTGGTGGAGCCATTGTTCCACTGATCCAAGGGGTAGTAGCCGATAACTTCCACATCCAAATCAGCTTTATTGTGCCTTTGCTGTTTTATGTCTATATCGCATGGTATGGCTTAAACGTTGTTAAACTGTCGCAAAAGTGGCAGGCCAAACTAAATTAATTGGTATTAAGAGGCGAGCATTGCTCGCCTTTTTTATTGCACACACATTATCTATCCATCGCTTGAATACGTATTCATAAACGAAAACACAGACGCCAAGTCGGAACGTTCCAAAAAATAAAGCCGCTACGCCACGATTTGAAATTCACTCCCCCCTGATCCGCTAAACTTAATTATTTTCGTCAAAGCCCTAAATCTGGTGAATTTACTGCCGATAATCAAAGACAAATCTTAGACTTTCTGTTAAATATAATGATAAGGGAACCGGTTTCCCAAAAGAATAACGAATAGCCAAAGACGACATCCACCTCGTTATTATTGGCAAAAAGAACAAGTTCAACAGGATCATCATGTTTAAAGCGCTAAAGTTCACCACCAAAGTAACCGTAGCAGCCTCTCTTGTACTAGTTATTGTACTGGGACTATTTACCGTAAATAACTTTCTAGTAATGCGAGACCAAACTCAAGCTCGCTTAACCTTGGTGCTGCAAGAAATATCCAGCTCGGTTTCACAAAATATTGCCAATTGGTTAAACGATAGGTTAGAAATCGTCGCCTCAGTAGCACATGGACACCGTGAGACTGACTCCAAAGAGCAGATCCGACGCCGCCTACAAACAGCTGATACCGCAGGTAACTTTAAAAACGTGTTTATCGGCACACCTGACGGCACATTCGTTTTAGACGACCCAAGCATCCAGTTACCGGCTGATTTTAATGCGACTAGCCGGCCTTGGTATAAATTGGCTGAGCAAAAGCAAGATACAGCATTTACCGCACCATATATTGATGTAACCACGAATGAATTTACTATTTCAGCGGTTGTCCCCGTTAAGTCAGCAGGGCGTTTTGCAGGGGTTGCTGGTGGTGATATCGACATGTCGACAATTACCGAAATCATCAACGAAATTGACTTCCTAGGGTTTGGTTATGGCTTTTTGCTTGACCAAAGCGGCAAAATACTCAGCCACCCAAACACCAAACTCAACGACAAACCAATGTCTGACCTATTTGGTGAACGTCTACCCTTGAGTAGAGAGTTTATTGAACTTGAAATAGATGGCACAGAGAAAATTGTCTCTTTTGTAAAAATGAAAGGCATTAAAAACGTCGATTGGTATTTGGGAGTCGTTATTAATAAAGAGATAGCCTATTCCTCCGTATCTTCATTTAGGAATATGGCCGCCATTTATATGCTGCTTGGGGTCATTGCCATTATTGTGATGCTGCAGCTTTTACTTAAATACCTAATGCGCCCTATGTATAACCTCAATGCTGCTATTAAGGATATCGCACAGGGGGAAGGGGATCTAACAAGACGACTTGAAGTTGAAAACCAAGATGAGTTTGGTGAATTGTCTGACTACTTTAATCAGTTTATTGATAAAATCCACGCCTCAATAACTCAGGTCAACAACACCACTGTGGCGCTTGAAAATGCAGTCAACAGCCTTGTGGCCCAGACTCAAGATACACTCTCGATGTATACTGACCAATCCAAACGCACTGATAGCGTAGCCACTGCAATAAATCAGCTGTCGTCCAGTGCACAAGAGATTTCAAACAGTGCCACCCATGCCTCTGAGCTTGCCAGTAATGCCAATAAACTATCGGTAGAGAGTCAACAATCGCTCACCGAGAACATTGAAGAAATAGCAGCGCTTACCGATAAAATGTCTCAAGCTCAAGAAACGCTGAATGGCTTAGACAAGCTATCGGGCAGTATCGGCCAAGTGCTCGAAGTAATAAAAGGCGTAAGTGAGCAAACTAACTTGCTTGCATTAAATGCAGCTATTGAAGCGGCTCGCGCTGGAGAGGCAGGGCGGGGCTTCGCCGTCGTTGCTGATGAAGTAAGACAGTTAGCGCAGCGCACCCAAGAGTCTACTCAAGAAATTGAAAGCACCATAGTACAATTACAACAAGGTTCAGCTTCGGCTGTTGCGGTAATGAAGGCCAGCCTTGAAGATTCGGCACGCAGTGCAGAGCGTGCCCAAGCATCTGGAACGAAAATGCAAGAAGTGAGTAATTCAATTGATGCAATAGATGGGGTTAACCATGCCGTGGCGAGTGCAACGAATGAACAAAACGCTGTTATTCAATCACTCGATAGCGATATTCACCATATTAGCGACCTCAGCTTACAGGGAAGCAACAACCTCACCGCGACGCTTGAAGAGTGTAAGTCATTGAAACTTCAGTTTGATGAATTAGAAAAGATGGTACTTAAATTTAAAGTCTAATCCTCGCTTTATTCTTTTAGAAAAGCCGCTTAACAAAAGCGGCTTTTTTATGATCCTTTTATGACAAAAAATACCTGCAACATCTCATTAACTACAAAAACACCAATAAAAACAGAACACTAAGTAATTAATTAAACAATAATGACAGCTGTAATATTTATGTATTAGTTGCGCAACATGGTTGTCATTTTCGCTATTTAGACTGCACCCAGTTTTTAGCAACTAGCAATTAATTTATAAGGTGTATGCGATGAAGTGCGTTAACCACTTGCTTATAGCAGGTATGCTAGCAACGGCCTCAGCCGGTGCGACAGAATTAAACCAAGTCATGGATAAAAGTGCAGCTATCAATAGCTCTGCATTAAAATCCCAAGAAAAAATAGATGGTATTGCTGATGACATGCAATCTCGTCTACAAAAGTTCAAAACATTAAACAAAGAAATCGATGGTTTATCGGTTTACAACGCGCAATTAGAAAAACAAATCAAAAATCAACTTGAAGAAATGGCGGCGATTAATACCGCAATGGATCAGGTATCTGTTATTGAGCGTCAAATCACCCCATTAATGATGCGCATGATCACAGGCCTTGAACAGTTCGTTGAACTTGACGTGCCTTTCCTACCTAAAGAGCGTGCAGAGCGTCTTACCCAACTAAAAACGCTGATGGATCGCGCAGATATCTCATCAAGTGAAAAATTCCGCCGCGTGTTAGAAGCTTACCAAGTAGAAGTTGACTATGGTCGCACTATTGAAGCATACACCGAGTTACTAGATGTTGCAGGTCAAGAGCGTGAGGTAGATTTCTTACGGATCGGTCGCTTAGAGCTACTTTACGTAACCAAAGATGGCAGCCAAGCAGGTTTTTGGAATAAAGAAACAAAAGCATTTGAAGCGCTTCCAGATACCAATATTAGCCAAATTAACAAAGGCATTCGCATCGCACGTAAGCAGTTAGCACCGGACATGTTAACGCTTCCAGTCCAGGCTGCAGAGTAATAGGTGAGACCACAATGAAATTCTTAAAAAAATTCACTAAACATGCAATTTTTGCAACCAGTATGGCACTTACAGCGTCTGCAAGCGCAGAGCAAGCACTTGATTTAGACTCTCTACTGAAAACACTAGAGCAAGGACAAGTAGCCCAGTCTCAACAAAATAAGCAACGTGAGGCAGAGTTTAAAGCGCAACAAAATAATCAAATTCAAATGCTAAACGCATTAACTGGTGAACGTAATCAGGCGTTAGCAAAATCAGAGCGCTTAGAAACGAATTTTGAAGAAAACGAAATCAAACTAGCTAACTTAAGTGACACCCTTAGCAAACGTATGGGCACACTCAAAGAGCTCTTTGGCGTGCTTCAGCAAGTCGCTGGTGATAGCTCGAACAAATTTGCTACCTCTGTGGTTTCTGCACAAATCAAAGGTCGTGATGACTACATGAGTGAGCTGGCAAAGAAAATGGGCTCTACATCACGCCTAGCCTCTATCGAAGACATTGAAAAGGTCTGGTTTGAGATGCAACGCGAGATGACAGAGCAGGGCAAGGTTTCCCGCTTTAATACTGAGGTGATTGTCGCAGGTGGTGCAAAGCAAAGTAAAGAAGTACTACGTGTTGGCGCATTCAACCTTATCGCAGACGGTAAGTACCTGACTTACAATAATGAAACTCAAACGCTGTCAGAGTTGACTCGTCAGCCTTCATCTCGTTTCACTGCCACAGCTGCGGACCTACAAAGTGCAACAACCGGTTCAGTTGATTTTGCACTTGACCCTACTGGCGGTTCAATCCTTGGTCTACTAGTTCAAGCGCCAAACACTGAAGAACAAGTACACCAAGGTGGTGCTGTAGGCTATGTTATTCTTGGCGTTGGTCTACTTGCGCTACTAATCGCACTTGAGCGTTTTGTATCTCTGATGTTGATGGGTGCTAAAATTAATCGTCAACTTAAAGACAACGTTGCTCGTGACGACAACCCGCTTGGCCGAGTGATGAAAGTAAAAGAGCAGTACCCAGATGTTGCCTACGACACACTAGAGCTAAAACTAAGCGAAGCTATCTTACGTGAAATGCCAAAAATCACGCGTAACTTAACGCTTATCAAGATTATTTCCGTAGTTGCACCGCTATTAGGTCTTCTCGGTACGGTTACCGGTATGATCAATACCTTCCAAGCAATTACTTTGTTTGGTACGGGTGACCCTAAACTTATGGCTGGCGGTATTTCTCAAGCCCTTGTTACCACGGTACTTGGTCTAGTTGTCGCTATTCCTACTGTATTCTTATACACCCTATTAAACACACGTTCTCGTAACTTGCTTCTTATTCTACAAGAGCAAAGTGCAGGGATCATTGCAGAGCGTAGCGAGAAAGGAGCGTAATCGTGGTTTTATTGCTTGATGCAATTAACGCTTTACGTGAGTTTCTTGATACAGGTGGCCAGGTTCTCCTGGTCATCGGTTTCGTAACCTTTGCCATGTGGCTACTGATCCTCGAACGCTTTATGTTTGTGTTTGGTAAATACAGAAGCTACAAAAACGAAGTGTTAGACACTTGGAACTCTAGAAAAGAGCGTAATAGTTGGAACGCAGAGCAGATAAGACAAGCAACTATCTCTCGCGTGGGGATTAAACTCAACGCTAACTTACCCTACATCAACGTGATGGTTGCCTTGTGTCCTCTATTGGGCCTACTAGGCACAGTAACCGGCATGATTGAGGTATTTGATGTAATGGCGATCACAGGCTCAGGTAGTGCACGGTCAATGGCTTCGGGAGTATCAAAAGCCACCATCCCTACCATGGCTGGAATGGTTGGTGCGCTATCAGGGGTATTTGCTTCTACCTACCTGCAGCGTAAAGCAAAACGTGAAGTTGAGTTATTAGAAGACAAACTGCTACTAGATCATTGATAGCTAGTGTGAGGAAAGAATTATGAGAGCACCACTTGCAAAAGTATTCCAAGAAGAAGAAGCCGAAGAAATCAATATGACGCCAATGCTGGACGTTGTCTTTATCATGCTTATCTTCTTTATCGTAACCGCTTCATTTGTAAAAGAAGCCGGGATTGACGTTAACCGTCCTGAAGCGGCGACTGCGGTTAAAAAGCAAAGAGCCAATATCCTAGTTGCAATTTCAGACACCGGTGAAATTTGGATTAATAAACGCCAAGTTGATATCCGCGCAGTTCAAGCAAACATCGAACGCCTGAAAGCGGAAAATCCACAGGGTAGCGTTGTCATCCAAGCTGACAAAAAAGCCACTACCGATACGCTTATCAAAGTAATGGATGCATCACGCGCAGCTGGCGCATTTGATGTGTCAATTGCAGCACAGGAGTCATAGGAACATACCATGCGTTACTTAATTGCTTTAGTAATTGCAGGCATAGTTACCTTTTTCCTTTTCTTGGGTATGCAAGCGCTTATCCAAGGAGGGGAAGGAGCAATGACAGACCCTGTAAAAGGACAAGTTCTTGATTTCGTCCGACTTAAAAAAGAAGAGACTGTAGAAAAGAAAGAACGTAAGCCGCAAAAGCCACCGACGCCAAAAGAGCCGCCTCCACCAATGGATGCACCACAGACACAGAATAACAATCTGGACGCGACGGGCGCGAATTTTGACTTCAGTGCCAATGTTGATGCTGATGTTGATTTAGCTGGTGGTTTAGCCCTTGAGTCTAGTGATGGTGAATACCTACCAATTGTTAAAGTATCACCGGTTTATCCAAGACGCGCACTATCTCGTGGCATAGAGGGTTACGTGATTGTGGAGTTTATTGTGACAAAGCAAGGTACGGTGAGAAATCCTGTTGTTGTCAGAGCTGAGCCCGAATCAATCTTTGATCAAGCTGCCCTAGATGCAGCACTGAAATTTAAATACAAACCTCGTGTAGTAAACGGTGAACCCGTTGAAGTAGCGGGAGTTCAAAATAAGATTTCATTTCAGATTAATGGCTAATAACCATTAAGGATTGCGATTATGAAAATGTTTAAGAAAATAACGTTATTAGGCGCACTGTTTAGTGCCGGTTTAGTTGCACCGAGTGTAGTGTCTATTTTACCGCATGTTGATATAGCAAACGCCTATGCAGACACTGAAACCAAAACGAAAAGGGTGCCAGCCCTTCGCGAAAAAGTATATAGTCAACTTGCTCGTGCGCAGAAGTTAGCAGACGAAGGACAAGTGGCGGAAGGTTTAGCAGCACTTGACTCTGTTAAAGAGCGAGCATCGAGTATGAACAGTTATGAAATAGCCATGATGCACAATTTCTATGGTTTTATTTACTATAACGAAAACCAGCTCGACAAAGCGATTGAATCATTTCAAGCGGTCATTGCAGAAGAGGCTATACCTGAATCGCTGCGCCTTTCGACTACCTTTAGCTTAGCGCAATTGGCGATGGCAAATAATGACTTTGAGCGCACTTTAAAATTCCTTGACGAGTGGAAGGCGGTAAATCCGCAAGCTCCAAAAAGCAATTTTTATATTTTAAAAGCACAAGCTCAATATCAACTGAAAAAGTATAATGACGCAATTAAGAATATAAATACCGCTATTAACCTCGTTGAGTCAGATGGTGACCTACCAAAAGAAAACTGGTTAGTTTTACAACGGGCGATTTATTACTCTTTAGGCCAACCAGAAAATGTAGCTTCTGTTTTAGAAAAAATGGTTAAGCTTTTTGACAAGCCACAATATTGGATCCAACTTGGCGGCATGTACGGCGAAATAGGAGCTGAGAAAAAGCAGCTGTCTACATTTGAAACGGCAAAGCAAAGAGGTTTTATTAAAACCAAGTCAGATTATATGCAGCTCGCTCAAGTATATTTAATGAACGCTCTGCCTTATAAAGCAGCCGAGGCGCTCAATAAAGGTATAGAAGCGGGTGTAGTGGAAGATAGCGCCAAAAACTTAACCTTTATTGCCGAAGCCTTTGTGCAAGCAAGAGAAGATAAAAAGTCAATTCCGTTTTTCCTTGCTGCCGCCGAGAAAGTTGACAATGGCAATTTAGATCAGCGACTTGCAGAAATATACCTCAACCTAGAGAGGTATGATGAAGCCGCCGACCACGCTCGACTTGCGCTCAACAAAGGAGACCTGACATTTGAGTCTAATGCCTATGTTGCGCTGGGCATGGCTCAATTTAATTTGCAAAACTTCGATGCTTCTATATTGGCATTTGAGCAAGCCGAAAAGCATAAAAAATCAGCAAATTTAGCAAAGCAATGGATTAAATACGTTAAACGTGAGAAAGTCCATGCTGAAACATTAAAACAAGCTCTTTTATAATATTTATAATCGCAACACCAAAGCCGCCTTCGGGCGGTTTTTTTATTTCTGCTTAAAAAGTTCCTTATTCTATTATGAAGATTTAATTACAAAAACTCTGTGTAATCTTCGTGTAATAAAACCCCATTAATTTAGTCACATCATTTAAACACAGTAAAAAAATAATTTTTTAAAAGTCTACTAATTGGAGTTAGCAATGGAACTAAAAAACCTCTTCAAAGTCTCTGCAATCGTCGCGGCTATGGCACTTACAGGTTGTGGTGGTGATATCGAAGTTACCCCTACTGTAAATGACAACAGTGTTAATAATTCAAATAACACTAACAACAACGGTGGCGAAACACCTCTTCCTCCGGTAGCAGAAAACCCATGTACAACTCGCACTGTGGGCAGCACTGAAGTTCAAGGTCAATTCCAAGCACCACACTGTGTATATGGCACGGACTTCGCGTCTAAATCTCTAGAAATTGAATCTGATATCTCATTCGCAAAACTTGAGAATGGCGGTGCACACGTATTTAAAGGCGCTTTGTTAATTGGTAAAGATTGTAACACTGCAACCGCTACAAATTGTACGATTGACGAAAATGGCCCAACACTTGATATTAAACCTGGTACGGTAATGGCGTTTACTTCTGGTGAATCGGTTGTTCGTATCGCGCGTGGTGCAAAAATCAATGCCGTTGGCACAGCAGAAGAGCCAATTCGCTTTACTTCAGCAGAGGAATTTGATGCATTTAACCTAGCTGGTATCGGGCCACAGTTCGCTGACTGGGGTGGTATCATGATTAATGGCTTCGGTATTACCAACGAATGTACAGATGCAGAGCGTGACGCAAACCTTTGTAACGCAGATTCTGAGGGTGTAACAAGTTACTATGGCGGTAACAATAACGCTGATAGCAGTGGTCAAATCAAATATGCGCAAATTTGGTATGCAGGTTCAGGCCCTCGTGATGGAGGCCCTGGAGACGACTTAAACTCGCTAACGCTTAACGCTGTAGGTTCTGGCTCTAGCTTTGAGTTCTTACACATTCACCAAGGCTTTGATGACGGTATCGAATTCTTTGGCGGCGCGGCTAGCATCAAAAACATCGTCGTAACCGACACTCAAGATGATGCAGTAGACGTAGATGCAGGTTGGCAAGGTAAAGGTCAATTCATTCTGGTTAAGCACGGCACAATTGAAACTAAGCGCGACGTTACCTATGCAGATGACGATGGCAAACCTGTTCTACTTCCAGCAGGCACAATTGGTTTCATGGGTAACAACGGATTTGAAACTGACGGTGAAAAAGCATCAGGTGCTGAGTATAGCCAGGCACCAGCATCGACACTTAACTTTGCTAACGTCACTGTGATTACTACTGATGGTAACTCTATCCGTGATGATAGTGAGTCACAAGGTATGAAGTTTGATGATGGTATCCGTGGTATGTACTACAACGCGCTAGTTGTTAAAGCTGAAGCGACTAATGGTACTGAATGTCTAGAATTTAAAGATGACAAAGCAGCTGCAAACGCAGAAGCAGATACACTAAACTACGACAGCTCGGTACTTGCTTGTGCAGCGAACTTCAAAAACGGCTCAGACCCACTACCTGCGGGTGAAGGCAAAGAAGATTGGTTTGCAAATGGTGGCGTTAACCAAATTCTAGATGGTGCTCAAGACGTACTTGCGGCAGATGGTTTCTCTACAAATTCAAGCTCAGCAGCAATCACTATTGATGCAAATGACCTAAGCGGCCTAAATGATAATTTCTTCACGACAGTTGATTACATCGGTGCAGTCTCTGATAAAGACACTTCATCTGAGTGGTATCAATGGGCTAAGAAAGCAATTGAGGCTTCAAACGCTGACTAATTATCGGTAATGACCTTAGTTATTACAATTAAGGCGCAGTCATTGCGCCTTTTTTATGATTTTTGGCAGGATTGCATATGGATACTCAAATGAAATTTAAAAAAGTTGCTTTAGCCATAAGTGCGGCACTCACCGTTGCAGCCTCTCTCCCCAGTGTTGCGGAAGAGGAGCAAGCGATTGAAGAAGTTGTTGCTGTAGGTACTCGTTTGCAAGGCAGTGCTGCAGCAGTAATCGAAGAACGTAAAAACCAAGCTTTCGTTGCAGACATTTTAGGTGCCGAGCAACTTTCTCGCACTGGTGACAGTGATGCAGCATCAGCGTTACGCCGTGTAACAGGTTTGACACTAGTTGACGGCAAATTTATTTATGTCCGTGGTCTTGGTGAACGTTATTCAAGTGCGCGATTAAATGGAGCAGCAGTACCAAGCCCAGACTTAACCAGAAATGTTATTCCACTCGATATTTTCCCAGCGAGCATCATCGAGAGTCTAGCAGTTCAAAAAGCGTATTCGCCTTCAATGCCAGCAGCATTTGGTGGTGGTAACATAGACATTCGCACCAAATCTGTCCCTTCAGAATTTACCGCAGGGATTGAAGTTGGTATAGGACAGAATATCAATTCAGATAAAGGCTATACCGTTAGCGGCACTGCTGAAGGTGTACCGCAGGCACTGCAAGATGCAGTAGTAAGATATCGTGGTAACTTTGATATCGGTGAAATAGTAGATAAAAATGGTTTTAAAGACCAAGACGGACTAACGCGTGCAGACCAAGCCATTGATGTTATCAAGGGTTTTGTGAGCTCTCTTCCTCGCGATATTCAAGTGAAAAAAGAGTCTCTCGATCCAAACTTTGATGTAAAAGCCAACATTGGTAATAGCTTCAAAGAAGATTGGCTAGGTGGCACCGTTGGCTTTATGCTAGCTGGTTCTTACGACAATGACTGGAACTACAGTGACCGCACTACCGGTGTGATTGATGATAGCCTTGCCGAGAACTGTACGTCTAAGCTTGAGACTGCGGAAGATACTGCAAACTCTTGTTATGTAACATTGAAAGAGTCAAAAGTTACAACAGAAACAGAGCGTATGAATGGCGTGCTTAATCTCGGTTATCGTCTTGACCAGCACAATGTTTCGTACTCTAAGATCTATCTAGAAGACAACGAAAGTGAGACAGACCTCTCAGTTTTACAAAGTCCAAACGGCAGTACCGTAAGAACCATTGCCGGGACTGGCGCAGCGCAGCGCTCACACCAGTTTAACTATGAAGAGCGTACCTTAGAAATTGATCAAGTTGTTGGTCAGCATACCTTCTTAGACTATTGGGGATTGGGTTTAGACTGGCAATACACAGAGTCTAAAGCACAAACCGATATTCCCACTGATATCGATTTTAAATTTATCGATAACTACAACGAAGACGGCAGCTATAAAAACTCAATCGTAACCGGTGATGATAACCGAGTAACTTACGCATATACCGATATGGAAGATAATGTTAAGTCTTACAGCGGTAACGTTACCTTGCCATTGAGTTTTGAGGGAATAGAAATCACCCTTAAAGGCGGTTATGATTTTATGGACCGTGCTCGTGTTTATAACACTAGCAACTTCGTTGTTAACAACAAAAATGGTATTTCTATCCCTGTAAACTTTGATGAATCTGAAATCAATTCAATTACTGGCTACCTTGATGATGAATTTATCGACAACAACACTTTCTTGTTGACGTTTAACGAACCTCAAGCACCAGCAGCAGATGATTACATTGCCGCTCAAAAGATAGATGCCGGTTATGGCGAATTTGATATTTTCTTCGACAACACTTGGCGGATCAGCGGTGGTATTCGTTATGAAGATTTTAAACAAGTGTCGCTTGCGACATCGAGCTTAATCTTCGACCGCGTCACCATGGAAACCATTTATGATGAAGATCGTATTTTGGCAGGGACTGTAAACGAAGATAATTTCTTTAATGCATTATCACTAACTTACTTATCTGACGGTAACTACCAGGTTCGTTTTGGCTATGGTGAAACTACGGTTCGCCCTGACCTTCGTGAACTTGTACCGGTTGCTTACTATGACCCATTAACCGATATTCGTACGTTCGGTGTAGCAGGGCTTAAGAGTAGTGATCTGAAGAACTACGATGCCCGTTTTGAATACTATATGGACAACGGCGACAATTTCTCAGTTGCTGCATTCTATAAAGATATTACTGCACCGATCGAAACCATCCTGCGCGTAGGTGATGAAGATTATACCGCTACCTTCGTTAACGGTGAAGAAGGTGAGGTATATGGTATTGAAGCGGAGTGGTTATATGACCTATCGGGCCTTGCTAGTGGCTTCTTCACTTCAGGTAACATAACCTTAAGTGATTCGGAAGTGTCGATTGACCCAGCGCGAGCAGGTAACTTAACCAACCCAACCAAGCGCATGACAGGTCACTCAGAGTATGTTGTTAATATGCAGCTAAACTACGACTCTGCAGATGGTCAGCATAGTGGCTCATTAGTATACAACGTATTTGGTGAGCGTATTTTGGCCTCTGGTATCGGTGGTCGTGACGATGCTTACGAACAACCATTCCATTCACTTGACTTGGTTTATACTTGGTATCCTGACTTTAACTCAAAAGTGAAGTTTAAAGTTAAAAACCTCCTAAACGAAGATCAAGAAGTAACTCAGTCTGACGTAGTAGTTCGACAAAAAGACGTTGGCACCTCAATTAGCCTGAGCTACAGCTACGAGTTCTAATGAACAACTAAGCTTACAATCAAAGCCAAGGTTCGCCTTGGCTTTTTTGATCTTTATCAAGCTTTCTAAATTTTTTCCTTCCTTATTCGTTATTTCATAGACTTGGATCTGTAACTTTGTGTATAGTTAGTCTATAAGATAGGAATATATCTAAATACTTCAGTAAGTTACTATCATGTTAATATGATTGTAATAGACGATTAGTAATATTACCTAAGAGCTTAATAAACAAAAACAATAGCTCAAATCGAACCGAGTTCTCATTAACGCAGATGCGTTTAATTAGGACAACCTTTACATGTTGTATCCAAACCCCGCCATGCGGGGTTTTTTATTGTTAATAATCATCATTTCTTGCTAGTCCATCACCAATTCTTTTGCTATGGTAGCCTTCTAGACATACGACTCACGCAATGAACCGTATAATCAAGATAAAGGCATATAACATGAAAAAAGTAGGACTCGTCGGCTGGCGTGGAATGGTTGGCTCCGTGCTTATGGAGCGTATGCAACAAGAAAACGACTTTGAAGTGATTGACGCGCATTTCTTCACAACCTCACAGACAGGCCAGCTTGGCCCTGTGGTAAAAGGAGCTGGAGAGCCAAAACCGCTTAAAGATGCAAGTAATATCCCATCACTTGCAGAAATGGACATTATTATCTCTTGTCAGGGGGGCGACTACACTAAATCGGTTTACCCTACATTGCGTGAACAAGGCTGGCAAGGCTATTGGATTGACGCTGCATCAGCGCTACGAATGGCACAAGACAGTATCATTGTGTTAGACCCAGTAAATAGGGATGTGATCCAGCAAGGTCTTGAGCAAGGTGTAAAAACATTTGTTGGCGGCAACTGTACTGTCTCCCTTATGCTGCTTGCACTAGGTGGGTTGTTTGAGCAAGACCTAATCGAATGGGTTAGCCCCATGACCTATCAAGCCGCTTCCGGCGCCGGTGCTAGAAATATGCGCGAACTACTGACACAGATGGGTGAAATTCATGGCGCTGTAAAAGCGCAGCTTGACGACCCGAGCTCCGCTATTCTTGAGATCGACAAACTGGTAGCTGAAAAAATTCAAGATGATACGTTGCCGCAGGACCAGTTTGGAGTGCCATTAGCAGGTAGTCTTATTCCTTGGATTGACGTGCCAATGGAGTCAGGACAAAGCAAAGAAGAATGGAAGGCGCAAGTTGAAGCGAACAAAATCTTAGGCTCTTCTAAACAACCTATTCCAATTGATGGTTTATGTGTAAGAATTGGCGCCATGCGCTGCCACTCTCAAGCCTTAACCATAAAGCTCCGCGAAAACAAGTCGGTAGAAGAAATTGAAGCAATTTTAGCTCAGCACAACGAATGGGTCCGTGTCATTCCAAATGAGCGAGACGTCAGTGCACAAGAGCTAACGCCAGTCAATGTTACAGGAACGCTCAGTATTCCAATTGGTAGGATCCGAAAACTAAGTATGGGTGAAAAGTACATCAGTGCTTTTACGGTTGGCGACCAACTACTTTGGGGGGCAGCTGAACCATTACGCAGAATGTTAAGGATCATTACAGGGTAAGTGATAAGGCGCCGTCAGGCGCCTTGTTTTTTTAGTCGATAACTTTAGTAAGGCCAATAAGCGCATTGTTACTTTCGCCGTCATGACACTTTATATTGCCACCATCTCTGTTTTCAATGACTAGACGATAAGCTGTACGATATTTTTCACCTTCACGGATAGCGTCTAAAACCGGCGCCAGCAAGTATTGATGCTCTGGATAAATAATGACAGGCTCAAGGTCAAACCCTGATTCACGTTCGTATCTTACTTCATAACTATTATTGCCGATTGCATAGATATCATAAAGTACACCTTTACAAGTAAATACTACCGCATACGACTTCAGTGAAATTAGCGCTAAGCTAATTACTACAAGCTTTATCAATCCTTTCATAAATTCCTCTATTTATCATTGAAATAAATGCCGACATTGGCAGTTTCAAAAATACCTAGTCAATGTGACATTACCACTTCAAAAGCGTTAACAATGTTAATTTTTTTACCTTTTAGAAACAAGAAGAAATAGAGAGCGGTTAACTTTTACTCACTAAAGCGCTCATGATGACCATGATGGTCTATAGTTACCTTGATTAAACAATAATCTACGCTCGCACTACGGAGAGATGAATGGGTATATTAAATAGATTCTCAATCATGCAGCTGACGCTCATCAGTTCAATATCGCTGCTAACACTTTTGCTTCTTTTAGTCGGGAAGAATGTGTTTAATAATTGGCAAACGTACGCAGCTGCTGAACAAGATATCAAGTACGTGATACTGCTTGATGCAATTGAAAAAGTAGCACATCATCATGCGGTTGAGCGAGGGTTAAGTGCAGGCTTTCTTGGCAACCCTAATGCACAGAATAAAAGTAAGGTAGATGCGCAAAGAACCAAGGCTGACGACTCAATTGCGACGCTCAAAGCAATTAGTACCACGCAGCTTAAAGACGATCGCAACGTACAAAAATGGCTTCCCTATATCTTCAATGTCGAAAGAGAAAAGTCGCGGATCCGCAGAGAAGTCGACAGTAAAAATGGCACAAATGCATTTGCTTACTACAGTAAATTGAATCAAGTTGCACTCAACACCGCTGCCAAAATTCAATCTTATGTTGCAGACAGAAAACTCTCATCAGAACTCTCTGTTGCGTTGTTAATAGCACAAAGCAAAGAGCGCTTAGGTCAGATCCGAGGTAAGGTAAATGGTGTACTCGCGAAAAAAGCCATTTCTAACACCCTAAAAGACGACATCAAATATTACCGCCAACAACTAGATTTATCATTACAACAACTAGAAACCGCTTTAGAAGGCTCAAGACTAGATAATATCCAAGACTTTTTAACGGGTACAGATACCAGTGAGTTTAATCAAGTATTAGACCAATTAAACCATTCAGGACCCATTGATTTTAGTACCTTACCATCGAGCTCGCAGTGGTTTACAAGCGCAACACAGCGCATAGGAAAACTCAAAAGCAAACTAGACGTCGTATGGCAAGAAACCATTGCAGACAGTCAACAAAACAAATCCGATATTGCTTTTGAAAGTATCCTGCTCTTTGCTGTATTTACATTCGTGCTGCTGCTAATCGTTGTTGTTAATTTACATTTGATCCGATCATTACGGTCAGAGCTTTCACAGCTTACCAGTATCTTAAAGCGTGTTGCAGAAGAGGGGGATTTAACCCTAGATATGCGACTAAATACGCGCGATGAGCTAGGACAGATCTCGGAGTCGATTTACAACACTATTTATGCTTTTAAAGACTTAATGGTTGGTTTATCAAAGTCTGTAGAGGTAGGAACTGAATTAGGCGAAAAAATGCATATAGCGGCTTCAAATGTAAATGATGATGCGCAAAAAACCCAAGAAATGGCCTCTAGTATTGCCGTAGCCATTGAAGAAATGGCGGCAACGAGCCAAGAAATAGCGAAACTCGCGCAAGATACGCTTGATGCCAGCGACCAGCTTAATAGTGAATCTGAGCAGCTCCTCAGTGATAACCAAAAAAACCTAGCAACCATGCAAACCTTATCAAATAGTATGAACGAAGTAGATGCCATGGCAGCAAGCATGGAAAAACAGGTATCTGAGATAAATACCATCTTGGATTCAATTCGCAGTGTTGCGGAGCAAACCAACCTATTAGCGCTAAATGCAGCCATCGAAGCCGCTCGAGCTGGAGAACATGGACGTGGGTTTGCAGTGGTTGCCGACGAAGTAAGAGGGCTTGCCAACAATAGCAAGCAATCATCAGAACAGATCTCTACCTTATTGTTGAGCTTGTCTGAGATAAGCCAAAATGTGGTTAAGTCGATAAGAGAGAACACTCAGCTTACCCAAAACACCATGACCGAAGTGGAAGAAACGCGCCAGGTTTCTCTACGTGTTAATGAACATAGTGCTCACGTAGAGAAGCTAACAACGTCAGTAGCAACCGCAGCCTGTGAGCAGTCCGAAGTTGCTAACGATATATCGCAAAATACTGCAGCGGTGCTTGAAGCCGCTAATCATGAGCTTGATACCTCGAAGAAACTCAACACCTTATTTAAAGATATGAAATTAAACAGCGACACGCTTCAACGAACAATGGATATTTTTAAAATTGATAAGAACTAACTAAACCTAAAGTCGGGATAAGAAGTGAGTTAATCGTAAGCTGCAGCGAACAAACGACGTTCGCTGCAGCTTGTTTATGGACAAAAACATTTTAGGCCTTCGGCTGTATTAGACGAATTTCGCATAAAAATTTCTATGGGCTAACGCCCGGCTCTACGGCTGTTAAAAGAGGAGGCGAAGCCGGACTTTTTAACAGTCCGACAGTAGCCGCTTGTTAGGTACTTCACACCTAGCCCTCCTTTCTCCACCGCTCTACTATTTTATCAAACGTAATATCTTTCCAACTTTCAGCCCATTCCTTGTAAGTATCGATGCTTGCAGACTTAGGCTCTGGATTTGGCTTTGGCAACTGAACTAAACTTGGAATAATTACAGAATCACCAACAACAAAGGCTTCGCCTTGGTTGAGCGATGGTAACAAATCTATAAGGCTACTTGAGCTATCAGGCAACAAAGCTTTGATGTAGTTTTGATCGACTCTATTTGTAAGTCGCATCGCAATGAAATTATTGCACTGTGAGAAAATCGTTTCTGACACTTCTGACGGGCGTTGGCTCACAACCATTAGACTTAGACCGTATTTACGTCCTTCTTTTGCAATTCTTTCAATAGACTTCTTAGAAGCTTTAAATTCGGCGCCGCCAGTCTTTGGAATGTAG
>NZ_NKHF01000123.1 GCF_002744175.1 Pseudoalteromonas piscicida | reverse complement strand
AACTATCACTGACTATTGCCAGCAAAATGCTTTATCAAAAACAACGTTTTATGCCGCACGAAGTAAACTTAATGCCTCATCAGAAAGCTTTGTTCGAGCAAAAGTTACGAAACACGTCGATGCCATCGAACCGCAACAGCCAATCATCCTCTCGATTAGTAAAGTAAAAGTCAGCTTACCACCCACAACGTCTGCATCTTATCTAGGCCAATTACTGCGCGAGCTTGCCTGATGAAAATGTTTGTTGAACCTAAATGTATTTACTTATACCGCGATGCTGTGGATTTTCGAAAATCCATTGATGGCTTAGTCGCAATCGTTGAAAACGAGCTTGAACGTGATGCCTA
>NZ_NKHF01000122.1 GCF_002744175.1 Pseudoalteromonas piscicida | reverse complement strand
AATTCACGTGCATGTGAGCTTATAAACAATAACTAACCCATTGAATGCAAAACCCGCCGGAGCGGGTTTGGTTTCAAATTAAGGTGGGTGATCTTCTAATTTAATTTTCCCATTTTCTCAATAATTTGGCTTATGTGCTCGCCCTTTAAACAACTACAAAAAACTTTTGAAAAAAGCTCTTGGCTGAATGAAGTCAATAATACAACTTCATTATCATTAGCTAATAGCACATGCCGTACATTTAAGCTTTCCTTCATTCCTAGTGTATCGAATACTGTCGCCTTAATTCCATCAAATTCAAATGTATCAACGATTTCTACTGGTACTCCTTGAAACTCCTCTTGTAAAAATTCTCCGCTGAATTTGAATTTTTCAATTGAAACGATGTTTGGAAAACCGAATTGCGTATACTCCATGTGATCATCTTGTTTTCGCACCAACTCAAAGCCTTCTGGAATAGTGATACTACACCCGCTTAGAAAAATATCATCTGCACCGCGTGCTTTCTCAAACGGAAAGAGCACCGATATACATAAAATTAAGGACAATGACCTTATATGCTTACTCAACATCTAGTTCTCCCAATGCGCAGCCCCTGTTTGAACACGAATAATTGTAAGTGTAAGTTTGTGGCCCTATAAATAAAAGTGGCCAAGCCGTTAAACCAATTCCGGCTGCATCTGGGACAACATGTCCTTTCATTTTAACGTTGTTCCATAGAATTGGTTCTCCACCGTTGTTCATAGTGTTTAGACTTTCAACCATTTCTGTAGTCATATCCGTTCTTAGAGTAATATATGCCTGCCTGAATTCCCTCTCAGAAGAAAATTCATGACCTCCTACAAGCCCCATCTCCATGCGTAAGAACTCTGGGTTTTCTTTGTAAAGCGTATCCAATCTATTAATTTCAGAGTTTAATGCCGAATACCTTTTGGCAGCACTATATCTAGCAGCCTGCTGTTTGAACCAATCACCCAGCCCGTTGAACAAGGTTTGATAGGCAGCAGTCCTAGCACCATTAGCAAACTTACCTCCAGAAATCACAGATGCTGTTCCACCAATTACCGCTGATGCTAAAGTGGCTCCTATTGCATTGTCTCCCATTGAACTGAGCATCGGAGTACCTGCCCCTTTAGTGAAGCCTGCACTAAAGAATCCATGACCAAATTTTCCACCTGATAGAGTAGATATAACTCCTCCAGCAGCAGCATGACTTGCTATTTGACCTGCTATTTGACCAGAAGTCAGCATATTGCCACCAAATTCATGGAGACCGTTGTATATTTGGTCAAACTCAGCAGCACTGGATGCATCTGCCAATCGACCCAAGTTTGCATCTGAAGCGTTCCTAAAATGTTGCCCAATTTGCTGAAAAGCGGCAGCAGAGAATGCTCCAATCAACGCCCCTCTGAGACTACCCGTTGCAATTCCTCCTGACACGAAACCTATTGCAGCAGCATTCCACATGCTAGCAGCAGCCCATTGACCAACCCCCGGTATAAACATCAATGCCAGCCCTACAAATGGAGCAAAATCCCCAAGAGCTTTGTTTAACTTTTTGAACAAAGACTTGAAGAAGTAACCTGACGGATCGGTATAACTCAGCGGATTATTCAACACATACGAATAGCGGTTATAGCTTTGGCTATTTGTCGGCGCTTGAATATGCGGATCAGCCTGTAAGAATCGGCCCAAAGTTGGATCGTAGATCCGACCGTTCATATGAATAACATTTAAATTATTGAGCATTTCATGGCCGGTGAAGCCTTGGCGCATATAGCCTGTAAACACTTCAAATTTACTGGCTTGTAATGCGTATTGTTGACCAAATGGATCATAACGGAACGCTTGAGTGATACGTGCATTGGTGCCATTGCTGCTCACTTCACTGACCGCTAGGGTTGAACCTAAATGATCTTTTATCAATAGCTTGTGCGTC
>NZ_NKHF01000009.1 GCF_002744175.1 Pseudoalteromonas piscicida | reverse complement strand
GCTGGATAGCGAAGAAGAATTACCTGAACTAGAAGCCGATTTCGACGAAGAGGCACTACTTGACGATGCGTTAGAAAGCGAGCTAGAAGCGGAAGCGCCAAGTGAAGAAGCCGAAACACTAGAGCTGGATAGCGAAGACGAGTTACCTGAACTTGAAGCCGATTTCGACGAAGAGACACTACTCGATGACTCGCTAGCAAGCGAACCAGAAGCCGAAACACCAGAGCTGGATAGCGAAGACGAGTTACCTGAACTAGAAACGGATTTCGACGAAGAGGCACTACTCGATGACTCGGTAGAAGAGGAACTAGAAGCGAGTGTAGATGAAGACTCGGATCTTGAAGATGAATTCCCTGAACTCGAGGTCGATTTTGGTGAGGATGCGTTGGTCGGTTCAGAGCCTGAAGAAGCGTTCTCAGGTTTTAGTGACGATGAATTACCTGAATTCACGGAAGAGGATGTACTTGAGGACGAAGGTGAGCCTAACTTAGAGACAGAACAGCAAGTAATTCCAGAGTTAACGGATGAAGATGATCTCGATACACTATTAAGTGAACCAGAAGCCGAGACGGAAATACCAGAGGTAGATGAAGCCGAAATTGAAAAAGAATTTATGGCTGACTTTACGCAGGAAGACTTTGACGCGCTACTCAGCGAACTGGACTCTCCTGCGGAGTTTGATGCTACCAATAGTGAAGATTTCGAGGTGGATTTTGATAGTCTACTTCAAGATGAACTCGCCTCAGAAGACAACCCACAACCGTCTACAGATACAGGTGCTGACGGTGCAGAAGACTATCTCGAAATAGAAGACCTTCTAGATCAAAGCGATGATCTAGACACCGACGTTGAGCCTTATGTTGGTGCCAATATGGATGTTGGTTTAGGTGACTTTGATGAGTTACTCGCTGGTGAAAATACCACTGACGTTGACTTAGAGGATGAAGGCTTCGCAGCAAAACTGGATTTAGCAAAGGCGTACATCGAAATTCAGGATTATGACTCTGCTATTGCTACGCTGAACGACGTCATTGAAAATGGCCCAGACTCGGTTCAAGCTGAGGCTGAATCACTAAAGTCTAACCTCACAAACTCTTAGTCTTCGCACGAAATTAGTCGCGCATTTGCCTGCCAAACAACAAACAGTTGAGTTTGGCAGCCGCTCCTTTTTATTTAAGCGCTTTAATTCACATGAGCAATCGCATAAAATGGCATTTTTGTTATGGGTTGCGATAGAAGAAGTATGCGAGTAGCGTTAGGCATTGAATACAATGGGGCAAATTATAGTGGATGGCAGAGACAAAGCCATGTTAGCAGTGTCCAAGAAGAAATAGAAAAAGCGCTCTCGAATATTTGTAACCATGCGGTTGAGATCACATGTGCAGGGCGCACAGATGCAGGTGTGCATGCGACAGGGCAAATTATTCATTTTGATACCGAGTCGGCTCGTGACATGAGCGCCTTTACCTTGGGGATGAACTCACAGCTTCCCGATGATATCGCGGTTCGGTTTGCCAAAGAGGTAGACCCTGAGTTTCATGCACGTTTTTCTGCCACGGCACGCCGTTACCGCTACGTGATTTATAACCATACATACAGACCTGGGATCTTACGTAGTGGTGTAACGCACTTTCACCATGAACTCGATGTTGAAAGAATGAAAGCGGCGTGTCCGGTTATGATTGGAGAGCAAGATTTTACTTCTTTTCGGGCGGTGCATTGTCAGTCCAATACTCCATTTCGGAATATCCATCATCTAGAGGTGGAGCGGATCGGCAAGTATATTGTGATCGATATAAAAGCAAACGCGTTCTTACACCACATGGTGCGAAACATTACTGGCTGTTTGCTTGATATTGGGGTTGGCAAGCAAGAACCTGAATGGATGGCGGAACTATTAGCTGCAAAAGACCGCACTTTAGCAAGTGCAACGGCGAAGCCGAATGGCCTTTACTTGGTTGATGTTGATTATCCAGCGCAATGGAATATCGACAAAATGCCGCTGGGACCTTTATTTTTACCTGAAGAGCTAATCTAACCGTAATAATAAAGCGTTACCCTGTACTCTTAAGACCAGTTTTTTATATCGTCGATAGCTAAATCATGATTTAATTGGGAAAAGATGTCTGTCTTTGCTGACGGAACAGAATAAAGCACGATAGAGAGTTGCAAATGAGTTGGTTAGAAAAGATCTTACCTAAAACCACTAAATCTTCTGGTAAAAAAGAGATCCCAGAAGGGGTTTGGGCGAAGTGTACAGATTGTGATTCAATCCTATACAAAGCGGAATTAGAAAAGTCGTTAAACGTATGTCCTAAATGTGACCATCATATGCGTATAACGGCGCGTAAGCGTCTTGAGAGCTTCTTGGACGATGCAGATCGTCAAGAGTTAGGCGTGGAGCATGAGCCACAAGATGTACTGAAGTTTAAAGATTCGAAAAAGTATTCGGATCGCATTGTGCAGGCGCAAAAAGCCAGTGGCGAAAAAGATGCGCTAGTGGCGATGAAAGGCCGCGTTAAAGGTATCCCAGTTGCTGCGGTTGCCTTTGAGTTCTCATTTATGGGGGGCTCTATGGCCTCGGTGGTAGGCGCTCGATTTGTGGATGCAGTGAACGTTTGTTTAGAGCATAACATGCCGTTGATTTGTTTCTCGGCCTCGGGCGGTGCACGTATGCAAGAGGCACTTATGTCGCTAATGCAAATGGCAAAAACCAGTGCCGCGTTAGCTAAAATGAGTGACAAAGGCTTGCCATTTATCTCGGTATTGACCGACCCAACAATGGGTGGTGTTTCTGCGTCATTGGCGATGCTTGGAGATATTAATGTCGCAGAGCCAAAAGCGCTGATCGGCTTTGCAGGTCCTCGAGTTATCGAGCAAACGGTTCGTGAGACGTTACCTGAAGGTTTCCAACGTAGTGAGTTCTTGCTCGAACACGGTGCCATCGACATGATTGTTGACCGCCGTGAGATGCGTGATACGTTAGCGCGTATCTTGGCTAAATTTATGGACTTGCCTTCCACTGAACAAGAGCATAGAGTAGCGTAAATTTTTTGAGTTGAGCTACTTAAACTATGACAGTTAAACAGCCTAGCCAATCATCAAGCCTTGATGATTGGCTTTGTTATTTAGAAGCTATTCATCCCGAAACGATTGATATGGGGCTTGAGCGTATTAGGCAAGTCGCTGATCAAGTAGGGCTACTTGAGCCATTTAGTAAAATCATTTTAATTGGTGGTACAAACGGAAAAGGTACTACTGCACGTTGCCTTGAAACGCTATTGCTTAAACAGGGCTTCTCTGTTGGCACTTATGCCTCTCCCCACTTAATTCGATATACAGAATGTGTCAGAGTGAACGGTGCTGAGCTGGATGAACAGTATCATATTGACGCGTTTAAGCAGATTGACGATCAACGTAAAAATATCTCACTTACCCAGTTTGAGTTTGATACACTTGGCGCATTGAGTATTTTTAAGCGCTGTAAAGTCGACTATATTCTCTTAGAAGTTGGTCTAGGTGGACGTAACGACGCCACAAATATTGTCACGCCCATCGCATCTGTGATTACCACGATTGATTTAGATCATAAGGCATTTCTGGGAGATACTCGAGACTCTGTCGGGGAGCACAAAGCCGGTATTTTCCGCCCCCATACTCCAGCTATTGTTGGCGATCTAGATATTCCTCATAGCGTTACCAACTATGGTCAAGAAGTTGCGGCTGATATGGTATTAGCAAAACGTGAGTTTTGGTTTACACCGCTGGCGTCACAATTTAGATGGCAGTATCAGGATTATGACTGGTATTTTGACAATCCTAATATCCCAGCACAGAACGCAGCAACGGCATTAACTGTGTTGGCTAAATTGGGCTTACTTCCTGACTATGAAGTGGTAAAAAAATGCCTTGCAACTATTCAAGTGGAAGGCCGCTTTCAAAAGCTAAGCGATAACCCTTTGGTCTATCTCGACGTTGCACATAATCCTGAATCAGCAAGATATTTGGCTACTAAGTTGCAAGAACTCAAGCAAAAAGGGTTTAAAATTCATGCCTTAGCCGCTATGCTTGCGGATAAAGACAAAGCCAATGTGTTAAATGCCGTAGCACCATTTGTTGATAGTTGGAGTCTGGCTTCTCTTTACGGACCGCGAGGAGAGCGTGCTGAAAATCTGCAGCCATTGCTAAGTGTTAAGAGTGATGTAACCTTGTTTGATAGTGTTTCCAACGCGCTTGAGGTAAAGCTCAGTGAGCTTAGTAAGGGGCATATACTCATTGTATTTGGCTCTTTTTTAACTGTCGCAGAAACAATGGAATATTGGCAAAAGTCGGTCCAAGCCTAGAGCCAATCGCGCTCACAGTTTTAGAAGTTGAAGCGAGTAAATCTCAAGCGGCTATGCTCGTTTTTATTTAGGATAAGATAGGAACGGTTAACGTTGTTGCGTGGGAGCTCGCTTAGATACAATTGGCCACTAGGTGCAAGTACCAAAGTGTAGAGATTAACCCTTTAGTAGAGAGTAAAGTTGTGAACTCAGTATTTATAAACCGCCTTGTTGGAACTAGTATTGTTGTAGTAGCAGCAGTGATCTTTATTCCAAATATTCTCGATGGTGAAAAAGTCCACTATAAAGAAGGGTTTAAAGCGATACCTGAGCGGCCTGAGTTTAAAACTATAGATTTACAAGAGAAAGTCGATGCACAGGCGAATCTTGCGCCAGAACTCCCCAAGGAGACGACAGAAGATATTAGTGCGGATGATGAAAAACTACAGGAACCTGAGTCGCAAGTGGCCACGACGGAGCAATCTCAGCCGTCTACCCAAACTCAAGCTGAGCCAGTTACACAAACCGCAAAGGTAGAAGTGTCTAAGCTTACTCGTCCAGAAACTTCTAATTTTTCGCAGATGGCGTATGTTATTCAGTTAGGAAGCTTCTCGCATAAATCTAATGTTGATGCCTTGACAAAAAAGTTGGCAGACAACGGCTTTAAAACCTTTACAAAGCCGGTGAAAACCCCGAATGGAACCTTAACAAAAGTGTTTGTTGGTCCAGATTTAAATAAAGCAGAACTTGAAGCTAAGTTACCAGAATTAAAGAAATTAACTAAGTTAAATGGTCGTTTGACACAATTTGAAGTGACAAAATGATCTGGCATTTAGTTGCCAAACCTTTTAGAATGCGCCCCACATTAACGACTTATTGGTTACTATGATCTGGGTTGATTACACCATTGCTGGTATTGTTGGTTTGTCGACTATCTTTGGCTTGCTTCGAGGCTTTGTCAAAGAAGCGATGTCACTTGTCGTATGGATCGGCGCCTTTTTCATCTCTAGTATCTTTTATCAATATCTCGCAACCTTCCTTACATTCATTTCAGAACCCCTTTTAAGAAATGCAGCCGCGATAGCCATACTCTTTATTGCGACCTTAATGTTAGGTGGGCTTGTTAACTATGTCTTGAGTGAGCTTGTTCAAAGAACGGGTCTCTCAGGCACCGATAGGATCTTTGGGATAGTATTCGGTGGACTTAGAGGTGTGTTGGTCGTTAGCGCCTTACTCTTTTTCCTTGATGCATTTACCAGCGCGCCAAGTACGCAATGGTGGAAGTCATCAAACTTAATTCCTGAATTTGGTTTTGTGATCGAGTGGTTTTTTTCTTACCTCGAGCATAACTCCAGCTTTTTAAATTCAGTAAACCGTTAATCGGCGAGGAAATTTTTAATGTGTGGTATCGTTGGGATAGTCGGAACATCTCCTGTTAATCAGGCGATTTATGATGGCTTAACTGTTTTGCAACACCGAGGCCAAGATGCGGCTGGCATTATTACCATTGACAACAATACGTTTAGCTTAAGAAAAGCAAACGGCCTAGTAAAAGATGTATTTCATACTAGGCACATGAAACGCCTTCAGGGCAACATTGGTATCGGCCATGTGCGTTATCCTACCGCAGGCTCTTCAAGCTCGGCAGAAGCGCAACCTTTCTACGTAAACTCTCCATTTGGTATTGCGCTTGCGCACAATGGCAACTTAACCAATGCAGAAAAGCTCAAAGAGCGCTTATTTACTCAAGCTCGCCGTCACGTTAATACAACATCAGATTCAGAGATCCTACTTAACATCCTAGCCCATGAGCTTGGTAAAACGGATAAGATGAAGCTAGATGCTGAAGATATGTTTACCGCAGTGACTGAAGTTGTGTCGATTGTATCTGGTGGTTATGCAAGTATTGCGATGATCATCGGGCACGGTATTTTGGCATTTAGAGACCCGCATGGTATTCGACCGCTTGTGTTTGGTAAAAAGGAAACAGAGCGCGGCACGGAATATATGTTTGCCTCAGAAAGTGTAGCGCTAGCAACTGATGGCTTTGAGTTTGTGCGTGATGTTGCGCCAGGAGAAGCAATTTATGTGACTGAAAATGGCGAGTTTTTCTCACAGATCTGCGCTGCAAAAACGACCCTTGCGCCGTGTATTTTTGAGTTTGTTTACTTTGCCCGTCCGGATTCAAATATCGATAAAATGTCGGTATATGCAACGCGCGTGAATATGGGAACTAAACTCGGTGAGAAAATTGCCAGCGAGTGGGGCGATAAAGACATCGATGTAGTGATCCCAATTCCTGAAACATCATGTGATATCGCTCTAGAGATTGCATCTGTTCTGGGGCTTCCATATCGTCAAGGTTTTGTAAAGAACCGTTATATTGGCCGCACATTTATCATGCCTGGTCAAGAAATGCGTAAAAAGTCAGTGCGTCGTAAGCTCAATGCTATTGACCGCGAATTTGTAGGCAAAAATGTACTGCTTGTAGACGACTCAATCGTGCGTGGCACGACTTCGGCGCAAATTGTTGAAATGGCCAGAGAGGCCGGTGCTAAGAATGTATACTTTGCATCTGCTGCACCTGAAGTTAGATTCCCGAACGTTTATGGAATAGATATGCCTTCGGCATCTGAGTTAATTGCTCATGGCAGAGAAGTAGAAGATATCAATGCGAGCATTGGCTCTGACGGCTTGATTTATCAGTCTCTAAGTGACTTGATTGCTGCGGTTGGACAAGAGAACCCAGAGATCTCTCGCTTCGAAACATCAGTATTTGATGGTCAGTATATCACCGGTGATGTCGACCAAAATTATCTCAACCATATTGATGAAATGCGTAATGACTCGGCTAAATCGACACGCGAAGCCGCAATGTCAGCAAGCCTTGAATTGCATAACCAAGAAACAGAAAACGGTGAGGGCGATTAAAGCACCTTGCTGTTGAATAGAAAAACCCAAGCTTGCCTTGGGTTTTTTTGTGTTTTTTGCTCTAAATGAGAAATTTTTAACGACGCTAATATGCTATTTCACTCTTCAAATTGATTAGAGAATTAATTCAATTGATATTAAAACTGGTAAACGAGTCCAGCGTAGGCTACATCGCTTGTATCACGGTCAAGGAGTGGACTGTCTGCAATCACATCATCAAGCTTAGTACGGGTTATCCCGCCAACAAGACTAAGTTGGGTTTTTAATTGGTAATGTGCTGTAATGCCAGCAGAAATATTAATGGCGTCATCTGACGTGAGATAGCCGACCCGGCCACGGCTAACATCAACATTATCACCACTGATCCCATAAATGTAATTGACGTAGTCAGATTGTTGCCACTCAGCACTACCTACAATGGAGACTTTGAATCCCCGGCCATTATTATAAAACGGAATGGATACAGAGAGCGCTGCGGTGGTTGAGTCTGAGTTATTTGAAACATCACTACGACCAGAAAGAGTAAACCATAAATACGTGATCCCGTAATTGACAGTCACATCACCATCAGGTGAATCATAACCGGTAAAGATTTCATCTTCTGATTTTGCATCTCTAAATACGCCATCATAGCCGTCTTCACGGTAGCCAAGTCCCGAATACACAGATATGTCCTCCGTGATAGGAAAGCGATATCCAATTAGGCTATCTTTGTTGATAAACCAGTTTCCTTTTTGGATATCTATGATAGGAATTGAAATAAGTTCACTATCAACACCTTTCCATGGTAAATCGGCAGCGGCGGCACCCCCTCCTAAACGAACTTGCCATTCATCTGACTGTGGCTCAATCGCATGACAAAAAGCAGAAGCAAATAAGGTTAATGTTGTAGTTATGATGAGTGTTGACTTGCAAGTAGACATACTGAATTCCTTTCGTGGGTTAAAAAAGTAGCAAGATTTAGAATGTAATAAGTTTGTTACAAGGGAGCGGTAAGTACTGTGAGAAAATGTAATAAATTGTCGGCAACCGTTTTGTAAAAAGTAAAGCGGTTGCCGCGCATAGGTAGGTGTTATTGTGCGACTAAGCGTATGGTGTTGAGACTACCTGTATGGGAAGCTCACTCGCACTTGATTGATTATCCGAAGCTCAGGTTAATTAGTCTTACCCTTTAAGTTTTGGCTGAGCATCATTAAGTAACAGGGTTAAGCCATCTACTAATTCAAATAGTTCAGGCTCAATATCGCTCAACGGCCTTTCCTGTTTGAGGCTCGTCTCTATGGTTTCTGCTAACTTCTTGAGTGTTGGTACGCCGGTGTAGCAACAGGCACCATGAAATTTATGCACTACTTTGAGTAGCGTACTCAAATCCTCAGCATCCTGCGCTGATTCAAGTTGTTGCAATGTTTCAGGGACGCTAGAGAGCAGCATATTCAGCATTTCAAGCGCAAGATCAGGCTTGTTCCCTGCGCGTTGCAGCGCCAATCCCCAATCCAACATTTGGCTCTCGAAAGGAGGCACGCTGTGCTGCTGATTTGCCACATGCTTTTGTCTGGCAAGCGGTGATGAAGTGCTATGATCGCAAATGATTTGTTTGAGCATATCCTCATCAATAGGCTTGGTCATATAATTACTGAAACCATCTTTGAGCAGCTGCTCCTTTTCTCCTGCTAGCGCATGAGCTGTTACTGCAATGATTGGGGTATCTTCGTTTAACGACGATTCTCTAATACTTTTACAGGCGCTAATCCCGTCCATAATTGGCATCTGTATATCCATAAAGATCAGATCGTATTTCCTAGACTTACAAAGGGCGACTGCCTGAGAGCCATTATGTGCCGTATCAATAGCCTCAACTTGCTCGTCTAATAATGTGCAGATCAGCTTTAAATTTGCGTCATTGTCGTCGGCAACCAATACTTTTAAAGGCAGGCTGTTAGCTTCAATCTCATTTGCACTCATATCTGGGTGATCTAAGCGATAGGGCGCTGCAAGCATTTCACATAATTTTCTATGATTGAGAGGTTTGCTTAAGCAGGCGTCCGCACCGCTACCGATGAGCGCTTCACGCATATTATGAGAGACGGTATTAACCATCAAATAGAGATAATCAGTAGAGTCTCTAGCTTGCTTTATATAGCCTTTTACGGCTTGCATTTGGTCAACACTTGCCATTGAGCCAATTAGGCAAATATCATAGTTAAAGTCTTGTGCTAGTGCTTGTTCAAACGCTTCTTCGGTTAAGCAGCGGGTGATCTGCATGTCCCACCCTTGCAGCTGCGACACTACTGCATAATGGGTATGTTCTTGCGGTTCAAAGTAAAGCACGCGTTTATTTTCTAATGGTTTACTCGGCAAATCATCATTATATAAACGATTTGGTAAGGCAAAGACAGCATTAAATGAGAAACAAGTGCCGTTGCCGGGTGCGGAATTCAAGGTGATCCGCCCATCCATGGCTTCGACTATATGTTTAGTGATGATAAGGCCAAGGCCCGTGCCACCAAACTTACGAGTGATACTGGTATCTGCTTGAGCAAATGGCGTAAACAAGGCGTCTTGCTTGTCTTGGGCAATACCTACCCCAGTATCACTGACCGAAACTAGCAGTGAAGATTGGGATTCGTCCATCAAGCGGTGGTTGATATCCACCTTGACTGAGCCTTTTTCAGTAAATTTAATGGCGTTACTGATAAGATTGGTCAGTACTTGTTTAAAGCGGGTTGGGTCACCAATCAAGTTGTCTGGTACTTGGCGGTTCACCGAAATAGAGAATTCTAGTTGTTTATCGTGCGCACTTGGGGCTAGCAGCGTCATCACTTCATTCACGGCATCACGTAATTCAAACTGGATATTTTCTAGCTCCATCGCACCCGCTTCTAGCTTTGAGAAGTCGAGAATGTCACTGATAATAGTGAGTAGGCTATTGGCCGATAGCTCGATGGTGTCTAAATAGTCCTTTTGATGTTTATTTAGTGGCGTTTTATAGAGCTGGCGTGTGAAGCCGATAACGCCATTGAGTGGTGTTCTTAATTCATGACTCATCTTGGCCAAGAAATCAGACTTCACTCGGTTGGCGTCTTGCGCTTCTTTTTTAGCGATGTTGAGCTGGATGTTTTGTGTTTCATACTGTTCGAGTGTTTCGCGGTAATCACTGGTGGCCTGATCAATGTGTTTTTGCATTTCATCTTTTTGATTCGCCATTTTTTTACCGATCACAATCAAGCCTTGGCGCAGTAACTCGAATTCACCGCGCATCGGTTCATTAATAGCAATGTCTTGTTTACCCTCATTGAGTTTATCGGTGGCTAAAATCAAGTTCGCAATGGGTTTAGTCAACATACGTGACAGTCGCATCGCCAACATAATGCTCAGTAAAAATGAAAAAATGATCACGATGGCACTTAAGATCAATGCGCGTTGTTGCGAGATAAGCGCTTGATCTTTGCTTATTTCGACGACCAGTATTGCGAGAGTTGCAGGCTCTGCGCTATGCCAATCCGTTTTTTTGGCTAAATGGTTTTTGACAGGAGAATAAAAAACAAAGGTATTTTTTAGCGTTGATACTTCTGTGGTTTGTAATTTTTCTACCTCACCAAAGTAATGCAGTTTATCAAAGTTGCTATGATAGTTACTGGTGAGGATCAACTGATTTTGTTTATCAAATAGTGCAATACTCTTTACCAGTGGAGCATGTTTATTATGGGCTTGGCTTAAAATACGATGGAGATGGGCTTTGTCTTGTTTTTCGATTGGGTACTCCACCGACATTGCCAGCGACTCTGCAATGCGATTTCCCTGACTTATCAGAATTTCCTCAAGCTCTACGTAGCGATTTATAGTAAAATAGCCACCAAGTAGCAAGCCAACTAATAGGGTTGGCAAGAGTGTGAGTAATAAAATACTGTCACGCAGGTTTAATTTTGTCATAGGGTCAAAAAAGTGCAGAGAAATCTGTAACTAAGAGTATCTTTTACCGACGTGATAAGCAAACAAATGAGGAACCCAATGGCACAGATTTTTCGTGCTAAGAAAGCCGTTAAGCCGTCAAAGCAAATAGAGCTAACAGTAGCGTCAATGGATCATCAGGGCAGGGGTGTTGCTCGTCACGATGGTAAAGTGTGTTTTATTACCGGCGCATTGACCAGTGAGCGAGTAAGGGCACAAGTTACGCAGGCTAAAGCGAAATTATTAGAAGCCAAAGTCACTAAGGTAATTGAGGCTTCACCTGAGCGGACGCAAGCATTTTGTCCGCACTATACACAGTGTGGTGGCTGTAGTTTGCAGCATCAAGCTGTTGAGGGTCAGCTTAGTGAAAAGCAGCACGCAGTTGAGAAGCTATTTGCACGCTTTGCAAATATAGCTCAGGTTCCTTGGTATCCGCCTATTACTTTTTCCCCGCTTCATTATCGTCGTGCTGCGCGCATCGCGTGTATCTATGACAAACAAACCAAAAAAGTGAGATTAGGGTTTAGAGCACAGCAATCAAAAAACATCATTGATATTGAACAATGTGATGTGTTGGTTTCTCCGTTTGATCGTATTTTCGCTGCACTGAACAACCTAGCGGGCTCATTAAGTGAATTTAAGTTGATCAGTCATATTCAACTGTGCCAAGCGGATAATCATAATTTTGTGCTCTTTCGGCATACTAAAGCACTGTCGGATACTACCCGAGATGCCTTAAAGGCGGGCCTTGAGCAGTATCAGGTGTTATTTGACGATGGTGAAAACCCAGTGCTATATCCACAGCTGCCACAGTATCGTTTAAGCGAGTTTGACCTAACACTTGAATTTAAGTTAAGTAACTTTATTCAGGTTAATCAAGCTGTGAACGAAGCCATGTTGCACCAAGCGATGGCGTGGCTTCAGCCAACAAGCAGTGAAAAGGTACTGGATCTTTTTTGTGGAGTAGGCAACTTCTCTTTAGTGCTTGCAAAACAAGCAAAAAGTGTAATTGGTGTTGAAGGTGAGGTGCAATCGGTTGCAATGGCCGAACAAAATGCGCAAACTAATCAAATCGATAATGTGCAATTTTATTGCTTTGATTTAACCCAACCGATCACCCAAGCTGCATGGTTTGATGAGAGTTTGGATGTGTTGGTGCTCGATCCTTCGAGACCGGGTGCGCTTGAAGTATTGCAGCGACTACCGCTAACTCAGTTCAAACGTGTCTTATACGTGTCATGTGACCCTGTGACGCTGGCTCGCGATACACAAGTGATCTGTCAAGCTGGGTTTGAACTAGAAAAACTTGGTTTAATGAACATGTTTGTCCACACCGGACATATTGAAACCATGGCGCTGTTTACAAAGCAGCACAAGTAACCAAAGCTTTAGATAACGTAATTCGGTTCCTAAGCAGTTACATCATTTATCCGAGAATGAGGCGGGTAAAACGATACCAGATCAGCCAACAGCGTTTAATGATACTGGTAAGCAATTTTGAAGGAGGTATCACAACATGGTTGCTACTCGGCAGTCGCATCAAACTACTTTGCCATTAGAGTTTGATGCGCGACTCACTATCCTGAACTTATCAGAAGATCAACGTGAATGGCTGCAAAAGGCCTATGAACTCTGCCCTGCAGATGAGTCATCAAACTATCTTAACCAGGCGATTGAAATGGTGGAGATATTGGCTGATCTAAATTTTGATAGTGAGTCTTTAGCAACTGCGTTTTTAACTCCTTATTTTGTTGCTAATCGCTTGTCTCTAGAGCAAGTGCAAGAACAGCTGGGCGACAATATTTCTTTGCTCCTAAAAGGCGTAGAGAACATGGATACTATCAGCACGCTGGCCCACCAAAGCTCAGGTAAAGTACAAGTGGATAATATTCGTCGCATGTTACTTGCCATGGTTGAGGATGTGAGAGCAGTGGTGATTAAGCTTGCTGAGCAAATTTGCCATCTCCGTGCGGTAAAAAAAGCCTCAGAAGAGGAGCGCGTGGTTGCAGCTAAAGCCGCCGCTAATATTTTTGCTCCACTGGCCAATCGCTTAGGAATTGGGCAATTAAAGTGGGAGTTGGAAGATTTATCTTTTAGGTATCTGCACCCGGATACTTATAAATCAATTGCTAAAAAGTTGTCGGACAAACGTTTAGACCGTGAAGCTTACATGGAGAATATGGTCAGTTCGGTTGCTCAAAGGCTCGCGGATGCAGGGATTAAAGCTCAGGTATACGGTCGCCCTAAGCATATTTACAGCATCTATAAAAAGATGATGCAAAAGGGATATGAGTTCGAACAACTATTCGACATCCGAGCGATGCGTGTGGTTGTGGACGAGATCCAAGACTGTTACGCCGCATTGGGTATTGTCCATACGAGCTGGCGCCACCTAAATAAAGAGTTTGACGATTACATTGCCACACCAAAGCAAAACGGTTATCAGTCTATCCATACGGTGGTATTTGGCCCCGAGGGCAAAACAGTGGAAATTCAAATCCGCACCGAAGCCATGCACCGAGATGCTGAGCTGGGTGTCGCAGCCCATTGGATGTACAAAGAAGGCGCACTACCTGGCAGAAACTCTGGTTATGAACAAAAAATCAGTTGGCTACGTAAATTATTACAGTGGCAAGAAGAAGTGGTTGATGGTAGTGAAATTGCCGACGAGCTCAAAAATCAGGTTGTTGAGGATCGCGTTTACGTGTTTACCCCAAAAGGCGATATTTTCGACTTACCACTGGGTTCTACACCGCTCGATTTTGCCTACTATATTCACTCCAATGTTGGTCATCGCTGCATTGGTGCCAAAGTATTTGGCAAAATCGTGCCATTTACTTATACCTTACGCACAGGTGATCAGGTAGAAATACTGACACAGAAAAATGCCTCACCAAGTCGGGACTGGTTAAATCCGTCACTCGGCTATATCCACTCATCCAGAGCGCGAAGTAAGATACATCATTGGTTTAAACAACAAGATCGCGATAAAAACCTGCAAGCAGGCAAAGAGATTTTAGATAATCATTTGCAAAAGCTAGACCTTACTTACAAAGATTTAGATCCTGCTATTGAGCGTTTTAACTTTAAGGTTTTGGATGATTTAATGGTCGCAATTGGCGCTGGTGATATTCGTATCAATCAGTTTCTAAATTATGTGCAGGACAAGCCTGAAGACCCTCCTAAGCTGAAAATATCATCGCCGAAGCGCAATAAAGGCGAAAAAAATGCAGTGATTGTTGACGGTGTTGGCAGTTTGATGAGTCATATGGCCAAATGTTGTCAACCTGTACCGGGGGACGAAATTGTTGGCTATATTACCCAAGGGCGAGGCATAGCGGTACATCGTCATGATTGTGAATCGTTCGCTCATATTACAGACAAACACCCAGAGCGAGAGATCGAGGTGAGTTGGTCTGATGATGTTAAAGCCTCATATGCCATTACCTTAAAAATTGAAGCTCACGACCGTCAAGGGCTCATTCGCGATATCAGCTCGGTGTTAGCGAACGAAAAAGTCAATGTGCTCAATATGAATGTACAAACACAAGACGATAAAAATGTCGCTGTATTTTTGATGAAAGTAGAAGTGGACGACCTGTCTGCTATGCACCGTTTAGTAACCAAATTGATGCAAATTGAAGGTGTGTTTGATGCCAAACGACTCTAAATCTGCAAACAATGACGCTATGGAGCGGTTACTTACTATTATGTCGCAGCTTCGTGACCCAAACACCGGATGTGATTGGGACAAAAAGCAAACCTTTGCCACCATAGTACCGCACACGCTTGAAGAAGCGCATGAAGTCGCCGATGCAATTGAGCGAGGCGACTTGGCGCACTTAAAAGAAGAGCTGGGGGATTTGCTATTTCAAGTGATCTTTTATGCTCAACTTGGCAAAGAGCAAGGATTGTTTGACTTTGAGGACATAGTACAAACGCTGAATGAAAAGCTGGTCAGACGCCATCCCCATGTGTTTGAAGAACCGCAAACGCTCTCGGAGGCAGAGCTTGAGCAGCAATGGCACGCGATTAAGCAACAAGAAAAGCCAGCTCACCACGATATTGCGTTTGCCGCTGACATTCCAGCGAGTTTGCCTGCGTTATCAAAGGCCTACAAGATACAAAAAAAGGCCGCTAAATTAGGTTTTGATTGGCCGAGTTACCATGGTGCTTGGGATAAAGTAAAAGAGGAAGTCGACGAGGTAGCAGAAGCGCTGCAAGCAGATCCCTTATCTGAGCACACAGCGGAAGAAGTCGGCGACTTGCTATTTGCTACCGTGAATGTGAGTCGTCATATTAAGCGTGACCCTGAGCAATTGCTACGACAAGCCAGTGAAAAGTTCAAACGTCGATTTGTGCAAATCGAAGCGGTGTTGCATGAGTCATCCCTTTCGTTGGAGGAGGCTGATTTAGCTACTATGGATGCGGCATGGGAAACGGTTAAACGAAGGCAGCAGAAGGAAAATTGAAAGCCTGACTTAAACGTTTACTGATTTTTAATCTGGGTGTATGAAAATATATTACCTGCCTAAGTCATTTTTAGCTGGAATGACTTAGGGGCTTTTGCTATACTATCGCCCCGTCTTGATTCTTATTTAAATTCCAATTTTCCTGAAATTTCTAGGGTTCGCATGAGTACAAAATTTATCTTCGTAACGGGCGGAGTAGTATCCTCCTTGGGTAAAGGTATTGCAGCTGCTTCTTTAGCCGCTATATTAGAAGCACGAGGTTTGAAAGTAACGATTCTAAAGCTGGATCCTTACATCAATGTTGACCCTGGGACAATGAGCCCTATCCAACACGGTGAAGTATTCGTAACCGAAGATGGTGCGGAAACGGACCTTGACCTTGGTCACTATGAGCGTTTTATTCGTACCAAAATGACCAAACGTAACAACTTCACGCAAGGCCGTGTATTTGAAGACGTACTGCGCAAAGAGCGTAGAGGTGAGTACTTAGGTGCGACTATTCAAGTTATTCCGCATATCACCAACGACATCAAACGTCGCGTTCTTGAAGGCGCAGAAGGTCATGATGTTGCTATCGTAGAGATCGGTGGTACGGTAGGTGATATCGAGTCACAACCTTTCCTAGAAGCCATTCGTCAGCTTGGCACGGAGCTTGGCCGTGAAAGTGCATTATTTATGCATTTAACGCTTGTTCCTTTCTTGGGCCCTGCAGGTGAAGTGAAAACAAAGCCGACACAGCATTCTGTAAAAGAGCTTCGCTCAATTGGTATTCAACCTGATATTTTGATCTGTCGTTCAGATCGTAAACTACCAGCGAACGAGCGTGCGAAAATCGCACTTTTCACCAATGTTGAAGAAAAAGCGGTTATCTCACTACAAGACGTAGACAGCATTTATAAGATCCCTGCGCTATTAAAGTCGCAAGAGCTTGATAACATCATTTGCCGTCGTTTTTACCTAGAATGTCCAGAAGCAGATTTAGCTGAGTGGGAACAGGTACTTTATCAAGAGTCAAACCCTACAGGTGAAGTGACAATTGGTATGGTGGGTAAATACATTGAGCTGCCAGATGCATACAAGTCTGTAAACGAAGCATTGAAGCACGCCGGGTTGAAAAATCGCCTAACGGTAAACATTGAGTATGTGGATTCTCAAGATATTGAAAGCAAAGGCACTGAGCTGCTTGAGCATCTTGATGCTATCTTAGTACCAGGCGGGTTTGGTAACCGTGGTGTTGAGGGGAAAATTTTAGCCGCTAAATACGCACGTGAAAATAAAATACCCTATTTAGGTATTTGTTTAGGCATGCAGGTAGCACTTATCGAGTATGCTCGTAACGTGGCGGGTTTAGCCGGTGCTAACTCAACTGAATTCGATCTTGAAAGTCCACACCCTGTAGTTGGTTTGATCACAGAGTGGTTAGATGCAGATGGCAAGATTGAAGTTCGTGATGAAGACTCAGATCTTGGCGGTACAATGCGTCTTGGTGCGCAACTTTGTCACCTGAAAGAAGGTTCTAAAGTGCGTGAAGTTTACGGTAATGCTGAAGTAGTTGAGCGCCACCGTCATCGCTACGAAGTAAACAACAACTATGTAGGTGAGCTTGAAAAAGCAGGTCTACAATTCACAGGCCTCTCTGAAGATAAGAAGCTAGTTGAGATCATTGAAAACAAAGATCACCCTTGGTTTATCGCGGCTCAATTCCACCCTGAGTTCACGTCAACGCCTCGTGATGGTCACCCATTATTTGAAGGGTTTGTTGCGGCGGCATACAGCCACCAAAAAGCCTCTTCATAATAAGAAAAAGCCGTGCTCTTGCACGGCTTTTTTGTTGCAAAAGGTTTTGCAATAGGCGCTAAGTATAGTGTTTATCGCCAAGCTTTTTTCTATCTCTAATCGCAGGCAATGCGATACGTGTAAAATCTTCACTTTGCCAAGCATCAGAGATAGGGCAAACTTTAATGCGGGTTTGATGAACCCAAAATTCGCCTGCCACTGAGCAGCGCAACACACACCACTTTGGGAATAAGAGGAATCAAGATGTCAAAAATCGTTAAAGTGATTGGCCGTGAAGTTATGGACTCACGCGGTAACCCAACAGTAGAAGCGGACGTACACCTAGAATCAGGTGCATGGGGCCGTGCATGTGCACCATCAGGTGCGTCTACGGGTACTCGTGAAGCACTAGAACTACGTGACGGTGATAAGTCTCGTTACTTAGGTAAAGGTGTATTAACTGCGGTAAACTACGTCAATAACGAAATCGCGGCAGCACTTGAAGGTCAAAATGCACTAGAGCAACGTGCAATCGACCAAATCATGTTGGATTTAGACGGCACTGAAAATAAAGAAAAACTAGGTGCAAACGCAATTCTTGCGGTATCTCTAGCAACAGCCAAAGCAGCAGCACAAGACAAAGGCGTGGCGCTATACGAGCATATTGCAGATATCAACGGTACAGCAGGGCAGTATTCAATGCCTGTTCCGATGATGAACATTATCAATGGTGGTGAGCACGCGGATAACAACGTTGATATTCAAGAGTTCATGGTTCAGCCTGTTGGTGCAACAAGCTTCCGTGAAGCACTACGTATGGGTGCTGAAATCTTCCACAGCCTGAAAAAAGTACTGAAGTCACGCGGCCTAAACACTGCGGTAGGTGACGAAGGTGGTTTTGCTCCTGATCTTAAGTCAAACGAAGAAGCGTTAGAAGTGATCGTAGAAGCAGTTGCTGCAGCTGGCTACGAAATGAACAAAGACGTAACGCTAGCACTTGACTGTGCAGCGTCTGAGTTTTACGTTGATGGCAAATACGACCTAAAAGGCGAAGGTAAAACATTCGATTCTGAGGGTTTTGCTGGCTTCTTAGCTGATCTTGCTGCACGTTACCCAATTGTATCAATTGAAGATGGTCTAGACGAAAGCGATTGGGCTGGCTGGAAAATCCTAACCGACAAAATTGGCGATAAAGTTCAGTTAGTGGGTGATGACCTATTTGTAACAAATACTAAGATCCTAAAGCGTGGTATCGAAGAAAGCATCGGTAACTCAATCTTGATCAAGTTTAACCAAATTGGTTCACTGTCTGAAACGCTTGATGCTATCAAAATGGCGCAAGATGCAGGCTTCACTGCCGTTATTTCGCACCGCTCTGGTGAGACTGAAGACGCAACCATTGCTGATTTAGCTGTGGCTACCGCGGCTGGTCAAATTAAGACGGGTTCACTTTGTCGTTCAGACCGTGTAGCTAAATATAACCAGTTGCTACGTATTGAAGAAGCGCTAGGTGAAAAGGCGATTTATAAAGGTCGCAGCGAAATCAAAGGTCAGTAATTAGATTACGACTCGAGATGAAAAAAGCGCCAGTTTAGACTGGCGTTTTTTTATGCCTACAACCTTCATTAAACTTGCTTTGCCCAATTAACAAGGCTTGTCTACAATTAAAAAAACAGAGGTTCGAATAAGAAGTTTTTAAAGAAGCTAATATAGTATTTCACTCTTCAAATTGACAGGAGAGTTAATTCAATTCACATCACAGGACGTGACTAACATTATGGATAAAGTAAAAGCATTTTCAATTGTTGAAGCACTCGCTAATGGTGTAGATCCCATCACAGGAGAAGTGATGGACGCCAGCTCCCCATATAATCACCCAGATATTATTAGAGCACTCTTTCTCATACTGAATACTCAGCCTAAAAAGCATATCAAGAAAACGCTGGAGCAACGTCAAACCGAAAACATAGCGAAGCGATTACCAAAAAATCATGGCTTGCCTTGGTCGCAAGAAGCGATTGAGCAAGTGATTGCATTATTTAACAGCCAAACCGCAGTAGCAGACATTGCAGAGCGCTTTGCAAGAAAGCCAAACTCAATTATCGGGTTACTAAGAAAGCAACAAGTGATCAGCGATGAGCAGGCCTATGCTATGGGGTTTGTGTTTCGTCGTCGCCAGGGAAGCGCTTGAGCTCACTCTAGGACCTGTTGATCTTTCAAGTTTGTTTTTGCAGCAGTTTGATTGCCATTTATACAAGGCAAAGCCTGTGTCGCATAGTTATTCTATGTGAGTCAGGCGATAAAGACTTTATGCTCCTGCAAAGTCACCTTATCCCACATCCTTGTGGGGCAACACAGAAGAAATGCTAATCAAGTGCAGCTCTTTGAGTTCCCCTGAGTGCGCTCTGTTCATTGTTGCTCAACTTTTGCTTAGATTACTAGGCGGCAAGTCGAGCGCCGCGACCAAAACCCACTCAGAGGTACAAAAATCAAACAGTAAAGGTCAACAGGCCCTAGTAACTGGCAATTGTTAGCAGCCAAACTCTTGCGCCAATATTGACTGAGTAAAATTGATTTTTAAATAGAACCCCCTTGGTAAAGTTTGAATAATTTTACCGTTAGGCCCGATGGCGTCTGTGAGTGCTTTGGCATTGGCTGCTTTTGGCCTTATTTGCATAACTTCTCCAAGGTGTCCGGAGATCTGCTCTACTTGCCCAGTGGCGATCAACTCGATTTGCTCTTCCCAGTCTCTACGCAGTTGCTGCTCTTGGCTAGAGTTAGGTTGCCACAAGAATCCGTGACCAATTACCCGCTCTACTAGTGGGATTTCACGTTCGGCAAGGATAGGTAACCAAAGTACATGGGTGAGCTTCTTTTTGACGCTTGAGTCTTCCCACGTTAATCCTGTTAGTTGGGTGAGGGGCACGACCGACACATAGGTTGTTTCTAGCGGCTTCCCTTGATAGCTGATCGGGAGTGTTTTTAGCTCTACACCGATATGTTCAAAGTCGGGGACAGGTTTGGAGCCTGCTGTGGCCCCTAAGGCTGCCTCAATTAATTGTCCCACCCAGCCTTTTTCTCTGAGCAGGTCTTGTGGAGTCTTGAATGATAGTTGCTGAGCAAGCTCACCTAAGGTTAAGCCTGCAATGCTATCAACACGTTGCATTAATTCTCCGACTGAATGTGGCGGTGTGGTTGTTTGCAATGCGCCCTCCAAGTGAATACATCAAAACGGAAATTATAAATGAATTTAGTTGTTGAAGTAAGTTGGTTGATTTGTGTTCAACCTAAGTATGTGGTTTATTTAGAGCGAGTAGGTAGATCGAATATGAAGCTTATCTTAATGATAAATATACAATTATTTTTTAGTTTTTGAACTTGAGCCGAACTGTAAAAATGTCCTCTTTGGATAAATACAAGACTATAAACATAATTATCCACAGAATATGTGGAAAACCTGAGTTTTTAAATCTTAAATTGTGGATTTGTTCGTAATTTAAACGGTTTGATTTGAAGTTATGCACAAGTTGTGGGTAACTTGAGAGTATGTTGCGAAAATTTAGGTATAGCGTGGAATTAAATTTGCCGTGACGCGGGAGTTGTGGAACAATCATTAAAAATCGACTTATAAATGAGGCACTAAGGTGATTGATGCCGAAGGGTTTCGTGCCAATGTCGGAATAGTGATTTGTAATAATCAGGGGCAGGTTTTTTGGGCCCGTCGTTACGGACAACACTCTTGGCAATTTCCTCAAGGTGGGATAGATCAAGGGGAAACGCCTGAGCAAACGATGTATCGTGAACTTCATGAAGAAGTGGGACTTAGGCCAGAAGATGTTGAAATAGTAGCAAGTTCTAAACATTGGTTACGTTACAAACTACCGAAAAGGTTAATTAGACGAGATTCCAGTCCAGTTTGTATTGGACAGAAACAAAAATGGTTTTTGTTGAAACTTAGGTGTAAAGATGAAGACGTAGACTTATTGCGTACTCATCATCCTGAGTTTGATGATTGGCGTTGGGTGAGTTATTGGTATCCGGTACGCCAGGTCGTGTCGTTTAAGCGTGATGTCTATCGACGTGTAATGAAAGAGTTCGCCCCATTTGCGATGCCATTTGGCAAGCGCGAGCAACAAGGGCAGAAGGATTTTTGGCGCAACAAACGATAAAGTAAAGGAGCGGCAAGTGTTAGCAACGTTGAGATCGATTGCTGAGTCAGTGGCACAGCAAAGTGACTTACAAAGTGCATTAAATTGCTTTGTCACTATGGTTAAAGAAGCGATGCGCACAGAATGCTGCTCTGTTTATTTTGCCGATTACAGCCAAGATAATTTCATTCTAATGGCAACGGACGGACTTAACCCCAATGCGATTGGGCAATTCCGTATGGGTTTTACTGAGGGACTTGTTGGCCTCGTCGCGCAAAGAGAAGAACCCATTAACGTGGCGCATGCTCAGTCTCACCCAAGATTTAAACTCTCCCCAGAAGTCAACGAAGAAGGCTACAACGCTTTTTTGTCAGTGCCAGTGGTCCACCAACGCAAAGTCCTTGGGGTTATCGTGGTGCAGCAAAAAATTGCACGCGTCTTTAGCCATGATGAAGAATCATTTCTGATCACCTTGTCGGCTCAGCTTGCGTCGCAGTTGGCTAACACCGAAATCCAAACGTTACTGCAACAGGACGCCAGTAGTCATCGTACATCCGTACTCAAAGGGGTGTCCAGTGCGCCAGGCATTGCGTTGGGTGACGGGTATGTGGTGCTACCTCATATTGACTTTGCCAGCATCGAACCGCAGCAACATCAAAATAGTCAGCAGCAACTGCACCTTTTTCATCAGGCTGTGGCTGCTACTCGGCAAGAGTTTCATATTTTAGCCAGCACACTCAGTGATGATATTCCAAAAGAAGCCGTGGCGGTATTTGAGGTTTATCAACAATTGCTCGATGCTAAGAGTTTAGGCAAGCAGGTTGAATCCGAAATTCAGCAAGGTTGGAACGCAAAAACAGCATTAAAAATCGTCATTGAAAAACTGGTGGCGCAGTTTGATATGATGAGCGACCCTTACATTAAGGAGCGCGCCATTGATGTGCAGGATATTGGCCTTCGAGTGCTTCAGCACCTAGTATCAACAGAGCAGGCCGTTAAACATTATCCAGACAACACAATTCTTATTGCGCATACCCTTACCCCCACAATGCTGGCACAAGTGCCAAAGGAAAAACTCAAAGGGGTGGTGAGTGTGCATGGATCTGCAAATTCACACGCTTCTATCTTGACCCGAGCGATGGGGGTTCCCGCTATCTGGGGGATAGAAGATATTCCATTGCTGCAGTTTGATGGCAAGTCTATGATCATGGATGCATATTCTGGACGGCTTTATATTTCACCGTCACAAATGCTCGTTAATGAATATGTTGAAATCAAACGCAAAGACAACATACTGCATGATAAGTTTGAAGCTGAGCACGATTTACCTCCCATTACCCTCGATGGAGAGCGTATAAATTTGCTGCTAAATGCCGGACTGGACCTTTCCACCGAAACCTTAAGTGCAAGTTATTGTGATGGTGTAGGTTTGTATCGAACTGAGTCATGGTTTATGCAAAAAGGTCAGTTTCCGTCTCAAGCTGAGCAAGAGGTGTGGTATCGGGAAGTGTTAACACGATACCACCCTGAGCCTGTGGTGATGAGAACGTTAGATATTGGTGGCGATAAGATTCTCGACTACTTTGATATTCAAGAAGATAATCCATTCCTTGGGTGGCGAGGCATTCGGGTTTCTCTTGATCATCCGGAGCTGTTTCTAGATCAAATAAAAGCAATGATCAAAGCCAATGCCGGTCTTGGTAATCTTCAGATCATGTTGCCCATGGTAGGGCACAGCGAAGAAATTGAAGAGGCGATGGCGCTAATCGAACAAGCTTGCTTTGAACTTCAAGATGAGTGGGCTGATCCTTTCTACACGATAGATAGACCCGAAGTCGGTGTGATGCTGGAGGTGCCCTCGAGTATCTACTTGCTACCTGACTGGGCAAAGAAAATAGACTTTTGCTCGGTTGGAAGTAACGACTTAACCCAATATCTCTTGGCTGTTGATAGAACCAATGCCCAGGTTGCCGATCTGTTTGACCCCTATCACCCAAGTGTGTTGAGAGTGTTAAATCACATTGCTCAGCAGTGTGAGTTACATGAATTACCTTTTAGCTTATGCGGTGAACTAGGTGGAGACCCCGAAGGTGCCATTCTTTTAATTGCAATGGGGTATCGGCGCTTAAGTATGAACATTTCTTCACTTAATAAAGTTAAATGGGTACTACGGCGGCTTAAAGTAACTGACATGGAAATATTACTTGAAAGCTGCCTCTCACAACCTTCCTCCAAGCAGGTCCGTCGGATCATCAAAGAATTCATGATTGAGCATAACTTTGCTGAATTACTCTACACAAGCCATCAAGCAAAGGGTGCTTCTTAACGCTATTTACGCTACCATTAGCGCGCTAAAAGAATAAGAGCTTGTTGATGGAAACTATTTTACTCATCGTTGTACTATGCGCTTTGCTCGGCTGTGCGGTTGGCTTTTTGGCCGGCCTGCTCGGAATTGGGGGCGGGTTGTTAATAGTTCCGATTTTATCAGTCATACTCACTAAGTTTGAGATAATCCCAAAAGAGCAGGTGGTGTTAGTCGCCATTGCCACATCGCTTGCATCGATTATATTCACCTCGACGTCGTCCGCCAAAGCCCATCATAAAAATGACAATGTTCCATGGCACATTGCTCCTTGGGTAATGTTAGGCGTCGCAATTGGTGCTTTGGGGAGTGGCTTTGCCGCGGTACTGTTGCCAGAAAAAATGGTAAGGGTTATTTTTGTCGTGAGTGTTATTGGTATCGCCATGAAGATGGCATGGAGTTCTCGAAGGCCGCCACAATCAACAAGGGTGATGCCAACCGGCCCAATACTGTCCGTGTTAACGTCAGTGACAGGAGCACTATCGGCAATGATTGGGATAGGAGGCGGTGCGTTAATCGTACCATTACTCACCTTTTTCTCACTTGATATGAAAAAAGCGATCGGATGTGCCTCTGCAAGTGGCATTGTTATCGCAATATTTGGTTCCTTTGGTTATATTGCTTCAGGGACTAAACATGTGGATATTGAGCATGGATTTTTAGGTTTTGTCTATTTACCGGCTTTGGTTGGTATCGTGGCGACCTCTTGGTTTATGGCGCCAGTAGGTGCTAAGGCGACTCACCACTTACCAGTTACCACAATTAAAAAAGTGTTTGCGGCGTTACTGATTATTATCGCTGGCAATATGTTAATGAATTAAGGAAAGGCTATGGCTTTGCAGTTTCCACAGATAGACCCTGTGATTTTCTCCATCGGACCGCTCAGTGTTCGTTGGTATGGCTTGATGTATCTAATCGGTTTTATGTTCGCAATGTGGTGGGCAGGTAAAGAGGCTAAAAAACCGAATTCAGGTTGGAATAAAGACCAAGTGGGTGACTTAGTATTTTACTCAATGCTCGGGGTGATCCTCGGCGGTCGTATCGGTTATGTACTGTTCTATCAATTTAGTCACTTTATTGAAAATCCGATTTATCTATTTAGAGTGGACCAAGGAGGAATGTCATTCCACGGTGGGGCACTTGGGGTGATCACTGCAATTGTGGTGTATGCTCTCAAGAATAAACGGTCTATTTTGTCGGTGGGAGATTTTGTTGTACCTATGGTTCCTGTGGGACTGTTTGCAGGGCGAATAGGTAATTTCATAAATGGAGAATTATGGGGTCGTGTAACCGATGTACCATGGGCTTTTGTTTTCCCAACAGGCGGGCCTCAACCACGCCATCCATCGCAATTATATGAAGCATTTTTTGAAGGTCTAGTGCTGTTTGTTATGTTGCTCTGGTTTAGGAAAAAACCTCGTCCAGCAGGCAGTGTGGCAGGACTATTTTTAGCAGGTTATGGTGTATTCCGTTTTGCAATTGAGTATTTCCGTGAACCAGATGCCCACATTGGTTTATATGGCGGTATCATCTCTCAGGGTCAGATCTTATCTTTACCTATGGTGATCGCCGGTGCCGTGTTAATGATTTGGGCATACAAACGTGAAGACAAGCATACCTCAGCAAAACAAGTGAAGAGTTAAAGAGTAGCGAATAATGAAGCAATATTTAGAACTTATGCGTCACGTACGTGATAACGGCACAAAAAAAGAGGACCGCACAGGTACCGGTACGGTCAGCGTATTTGGCTATCAAATGCGCTTCAACCTGCAAGAAGGCTTTCCACTCGTAACAACCAAAAAATGCCATCTTCGTTCAATTATTCATGAGCTACTGTGGTTTTTAAAAGGTGATACTAATATCACTTACCTCAAGGAAAATGGGGTCAGTATATGGGATGGCTGGGCGACTGATGAGGGCGATTTAGGCCCTGTTTATGGCAGTCAATGGCGTTCTTGGGTTGGCCCGAATGGTGAGGTAGTTGATCAAATCAAAGAGGTTGTTGAGCAAATCAAAACTAACCCAGATTCGCGCCGACTGATTGTTAGTGCGTGGAATCCGGCGTTGTTACCAGACACCAACTATTCGCCGAAGGAAAATGCGGCTATGGGCAAACAGGCGCTTCCGCCCTGTCATACTCTGTTTCAATTCTATGTGCTAGATGGCAAACTCTCATGTCAGTTATATCAACGCAGTGCAGATATTTTCCTTGGAGTTCCATTTAATATAGCCAGCTACGCCTTGCTTACTATGATGATTGCCCAAGTTTGCGACTTAGAAGTTGGTGATTTTGTTCACACTTTTGGTGATGCTCATCTATATTTAAATCATATGGAGCAGGTTGAAGAACAATTAAGCCGTGAGCCGTATGCAAAACCTACAATGCGAATTAACCCTGAAGTAAAGGATATATTCGATTTCAAATATGAAGACTTTGAGTTGGTAGACTATCAATCTCATCCCCATATTAAGGCGCCAGTGGCTATTTAATTTGATGCGGTAAATATGAAGGTCATTACTCCTGTAGTAGGCGTTTGCTGGATACCAGCTGCCATTGCAGGGGTAAAGAAGACAGTAATTATTTTATATTACAGAAAAAACTAAATGAATTACCTTTAGTCAAAAAGGTGAATATTTGCGATAAAAGCATTTGGCTATTTAACTTAGCTTAGGTAGTATTGGGTACTAAATGGATTTTTGTTGTAACTTGCTGTGAATACTTACTTTTTTATTTTGATCTCGCTCACATTATCTACAGTGCTATCGGGTTGTAGCAGTGGTCAGCACTCGGTTCCGCAGCTTAACGAGCAACAGTTAGAGAGTGTCGAGCGCCTCAGTCTTTTAGAACAAGACTTATCCACTTTGTTGAGTTTATTAGAGCAACAGGCTGATGTTGTTGACGTTCAAAGCTCAACCCGTCCTGGACAAAAAGTTAAGCGCTACGTGGCAAAGCAACACGAGCAATCATTGTCAGTAGATAGCATAAAACTTAGGCTCTTTCCTATTTTTAAGAACTCCACATCGCAACTACAAAGGCATCAAGCATTTTTATCGGCCATCAAGAGTCGGTTTCCAAGTCTATTTGCTGAGGCTGAAGTCGCTATACAGGAGTTTAACGATAGAAGCTGGGCAACTATCTCAGGATTGCAATCAACGCAGGAAGCAAAAGTGTATTGTCGCTTACTTTCTGTGCAAAGTGTTGATTGTAGAAGATTAATGCTTTAATTTTTACTAAAGTTTTCCTATTTAGGAACGATAAAGAATTAGCCATCAAAAAACGGTATTTCGGTGGCGATAAAAACTACCTCTAAAGGAATTTAAAGATGAAAACAATCGTTAAATCTGCGCTTATCTTAAGTGCAATCTCTACTACTCTACTCGCCTCTTCTGCAATTGCAAAAACCGCCAGACTGGAAGTTAAAGTTGAAGTAAAAAACTTATTTTCAGCTGATGCTACCGAAGCGCTTGATTTTGGAACGTTAAGGGTACAAGGTGATGCAACCGATATTGCTACGATGAAAATTGAAGCCGACCCAGCATTAGTTGATCCAGAAATTGCGAATCCAGGCAATGCTGTAATTAACCTTATCGCACCAGGTGGCCCCGGCGTGATAGAGATTTCAGACGCTGCACCGAATACAGAACTGACTATTACCGCACCGGCCTCGACAACAGTTAATAGTGTTGGCAACGCATCGTTCGATCTGAAAGACTTTGAGTTTTACGTCGTAAATGGCGCTCAGCCTAACAGTGAAGTAACTAACAACAAGTTTAGAGTGGATGAAACGGGTGTCGCTAAGCTTTCTGTTGGCGCAACATTGAGTACTCAAGCGCTAGGCAGTGGTACGGCGACATATGGCAGTGGCAGCTACGATGGTAAAGTAGAAATAGAAATCGCTTACTAATAATGTTGCGGCTTGTTGTACTAGCGCTCTTATGCGCTAGCCTCTGCGCCAAAGCGCAAGATGTGTCGATAACTTCAGATCTTAGCTTTGGCACAATTGCCATTATTGATCCGAATAGCGCAGGGACAGTGACGATAGTGCCAAACACTAGACCCCAAACGTCTAGTAACCTTCTTTTTGTTAAATTTGGTCATGCCGCAGAAATTGTATTAACAGGCTTTCCCAATAACCGTCAAATTAGCGTGCAATCAAATATTTACAACGACTGGCTAGGATACTGGAATCTTGGGGCATCAGATACCTTTCAGTTGATGACGCTTTATCATGAAAACGTCATTACCACCGATAGTGTCGGATCTGGCGGGTTTAAAGTGGGTGGGCAATTGCGTTTTGCTGGTAATGGAAAGGCCCCCACGGATGGCACGCAAACCTTAAACGTTGAAATAACTTTATCTTACTAATTATGAAAAAAATATTATTTATCTTACTTGTTCTATTCAGTTTCAAGGTTAGCGCAAACCTTTTGATCACACCTACACGGGTTGCATTTGAAGAGCGTCAGCGCATAGAAAGGGTCACGATAATTAACAATGGTGAAGAAACCAAATCTTACCGCCTTGAATTTCAAGAAAAGCTGGCGCTTAGGGAAGGTGGTTATGCCAACTTTGCACAGCCAGAAATAAATCCTATGGCAGCCAGCTCATTTATTCGCGTTTCTCCTCGTCAAATAACCTTAGGGCCGGGTGAGCGCCAAGTTATTAAATTAGCGGTGAGAAGAAAATCAAATATGACACAGGGAGAGTATCGCTCCCATTTACTGTTTAGAGAGTTACCGGATGAACAAGGTGAATTGCAAGCAGGCATCAATATTGACGTACTGATGAGCTACAGTATCCCGGTAATCCTCAGAGTCGGTAATCCTCAGCCGCAGATAGGGCTTGAAGCGGTTAATTGGCACGAATTAAAAGATGGGAGACAATCTTTTGAGGTGATACTGAGTCGCTCGGGTAAGTACAGTAGCTTTGGTGTGTTGTCGGCGTATTGGCAAGGTCAGCATGATGCCCAACCGCAGCAAATAGGGGTGCTCAATAAGTTTGCAATTTATCCAGAATTAAATCAACGAACGGTTAACTTTTTGGTAGACAAAGCCATCGAGCTAAAGCCACCAGGAAAAGTAGTGGTCAAGTATGAAGGCGAAGAGGAGTTTACCAATCGAACGTTCGTAGAAGACGCCGTCTCTTTTTAGTCTTGAGCGCTTAGGTGATGCTACGTATTTTTTGCTTGGTGCTGCTCATCACTTTTGTCGGTCGTCAGCCAGCCGTTGCTGCTCAGCTAGAACCGTTGCAACGATTATTGGAACGAGTTGAAAGGGTGAAAGCAAAGCTTGCGAGTCAGCAAAGTGAGCGAAAGGTCGCCAGGATAAAAGTAGGTACAGAGTTATTCCTGTCTACCTACAAAGGTAATCTATATTTAGGAGAAGTGATTGCGCTCACCTCAGAGCAGGGCGTCAACATAGAGCTGCTGAGTTTATTCTCTGCCTTAGGGTTTGTTGTTACTGAAAATGATTCTGGCCATTTTGACGGTTGGTTTTTTGCTCCGGAGCAGACGTTTCATCTCGACCCCATGACACAGCAGGTTGAATCGCGAGGCCGGAAAATTAAATTAGATCAGACCGAACTGCAAGTAATCAATGGCGAAGTGTTTTTAGCGGACTACGTTATTGCAACACTCTTTGATGTTAGTGTGTATCCCAACACGCGAGAGCTTTCATTAACGGTGACCAGCGAGGAAGTGCTCCCTATTGAAGCTAAACATCAGCGTATGTCCCGAGAGGTTGCACGTTATGATCGCAATGCAAGCGCGACCTTACCTTGGCGACCGAGCCCCTACCAAAATTTGGGTAAACCCGTTTTAGACGCGCAAGTAAATACACAAATAACAAAAGGAGAAGACCGCACTTCCTATTCAGTTATTGGTGCTCAAGACATCGCTTATTGGCAAGCTAAATATTTTATTTCAGGAAGAGAAGAAGACTTAATCAGTCGCTCGAGAATTTCACTTAACCGTGCTTCTGCGGATGCTAAAGCCCTGCCTTTTGGTGACTTTACTAGTGTTGCTGTGGGCGACGTTCAAAGTGTTCAAATTGGTGCCGATGCATTAATTGAGGAAGGAAGGGGAATTAGATTTAGCAATGCACCGCTCTACAAAACGCTCAATCGTCAACGCATTGTGATATCTGGTCCAGTGCAAGCAGGCTGGGACGTTGAGCTATATCGCAATGGCTTATTGATTGGTCAGCAAAACAATGTTCAAGTCGGGCGCTACGAATTTGAAAATGTTGACCTGCTATCTGGAGAGAATACCTTCGAATTAGTGATGTATGGTGGACAAGGGCAAGTTTCAAAAGAGATACAAACTTATTATGTAGAGCAGGGGTTAGCAAAAAAAGGGGAAAGCTTCTTTGCGGTATCAGTTACTGAGGCGGGGAAAAGTGTATTGGGGGATAAACTAGCCCAGCAGGGGAGCTCAAGTTGGCAGGTCAATGGCCGTTTTGATTATGGACTGTCAGCAGATTTGGCAGTATATGCTGGTGTGCAACACAAACAAGGTACTAGTGAGAATCCCGCCAAACAGGTTTATTCGCTTGGGTTTAACACCAATATTAATAAGCTTGTGTTACTCGATGTTGATTACAGAAAAGAGGATGCCATTCAGGCTTTGGCGATGAACACGCGTACCCGGTTATTTGGTCAACAAGTTGCTGCTAATATTGAGATGCAACGAGATGCAGATCTAAATAAAAACGCTACGGAAGTAAAGTTAACAGCTGCTGGAGCTTGGTCATTTTTTCAATTGCCCCAACTCTATTATCGAGCTGAATACCTGTATTTGGATAACTTTGATGATAAACGTGCAGAGCAGGCATCACTTTTATTTAGCTCTGGTAACTATTGGGGCACTTTTAGCAATCAGTTTGTCTGGCAAGATAGTGCTGCAGATGCTGCCGATATAAGCGGCTACGCTCGCTGGCAGCGTAGAATTTTTGGTGTCTATAGTCGCTTTACTGCTTGGTATGATATTAAACCAGAGAATGAAATTACTGCCGCAGAAATTGAGTTTAGCAAAGATGTCGGTGAAGACTTTGACTTAGGGATCACCTTTTATAAAGATTTTGCTGAAGATTACCACAAAAGTGAACTGGGGCTTAGTTGGAACCACGATAAGTTTAGATTACTGAGTGATGTGCAATTAGATAGTAATGATGATTGGCAAGTTGGTCTTTCTGGACAGTTCAGCATTGGTGCTGGAAAGACTCCAGAGCACGTATTCATGAGTGCTAAGCGACTATCGCAGTCTGGGTCATTGATGATCCACGCATTTATTGATCAGAACAATAATGGCCACCGCGATGAAGGAGAGCGCTCACTCCCTGGTGTAACGGTTAGGGCGTTACAAAACTATGCACAAGGTAAAACGGATGATGAAGGTATTGCCCTCTTACCCGCCATGGCAAACTATAAAAAGACAGATATTGTCGTTGACCAAGACAGCATTCCAGACCCTTTTTTGATCCCCGCCAATGATGGCTTCTCATTTACGCCTAGGCCTGGATTTGTCGAGTATATTGAGATCCCATTTGTGAATTCTTCAGAAATTGAAGGATTTGTTGAAGTTAAAGAAGGCAAGCAAAAGCAACCCGCGGGCTTTACGACGGTCAATTTGGTCGACAAAAGTGGCAAAACAGTAGCGCAAACTCAGACAGCTTATGATGGATATTATGTCTTTACCGGACTAAAACCAGGAACATATCGCACACAAATTAGTGATGCCAAGCGTCTAGCTATGGCGGCGAATGAACAGGTTGAGGTAGAGCTGAGTCCAAAAGGGGACGTATTGCTAGATGTAAACCTAGAACTGCAACGGCTACAATCCAAATCAAAAGAAGTTGCGATTGCTGGTCGGTTCAATACCTTGTCGATCCTAAAAGTGTACGCCGCTATTTTAGCTAAGCGCTACCCGAGTATACTCGACAGTGGTTTTGGTTATGCGCAAAAGCAGGGAGAGCAAATGTATTTACTGGTATTGAGAGCTAATCAAGGTCATAGTGCGGCAAGAATTTGCCAAGCGTTACAGCCCTATAAAGTTACATGTACCGTAGAAGATTTAATTATTTATGAAAGAGAGCAAAATGCGAAAAACTAATCAACTTTGCTTGCTGTTAACTGGGCTGCTACTAAGCGGCTGTAAAACTTCGCCCAATAATACGCAACTGGATGCATTAGAAGTAAAAAAGCAGTTATCTTTATTGTCTCAACAAGTGAGCACGTTACAGCAAGAGGTCGAACAGCTCCGTTCGTTAAAACAGCAAGTTGCAAAATTTGAGGCGGTTCAAGAAGATCTTGATATCATCGCGATGCAGTTATCAGACGAGCTTACTGAGCAAAAGTCGGCGCAAGCAGTAAAACCACATGCGACAAATACACATGAAAAACAAACTGTAAAACAGCCCAAGGAGCCAGAGCAAACTCCAGAATTTGCCATTCAACTCGCTTCTACCACTGACTATGTAAAGGTACGTCAAACCTATGAGCAAATAAAACAAAAACTACCAGCTGAGTTTGCTAAAAGTGAAGTGAATATTGAGCAGGTCAACATCCAAGACACCAAATACTATCGCCTGAAATTAGGAGCTTTTCTTGATAAAGCGTCTGCGTTTGAGGGTTGTAAGGTGCTTAAACGTATTGGTCTTAATTGTTTAGTCAGCCATTATACTAGCCACCGCCTATAAAAACTGGCGTATTTTTTGCATTTTCAGCACTAAGTGTATTATGGGCTTGGTGACATGAAATATTTATCACTCATTTTGGTAATTTGGTTGGCAGGTTGTTCCAGTAGTCAGCCGGTAAGTAAGCGAGAGGCAACGCAACAGCATGAGGTGCTGCCTCATTTTGACGACTTTGCAGCGCAATTAGCGACAGAACTTGGTCAGTATGTTCGTCCGTTTAAGCCAAACTCAACGATCGCAGTGACCAGCTTCTTTAAAGCAAACCAACTAACAGCGAGCATTGACGGTCAAGGCTCTGGGTTAAGTGTTGCCTTACAAGAGTCGCTGATCACGCATTTAAGTCAAATGGGGGCCAATGTAGTTGAATATCGTCTTAGCAGCGCTTTATCTTTGAGTGATACTGCCGATAGTATGTTAAGTAGAGAGTTAAGTGCGATTAACCAACGCCAGAAAATTGACCTGGTAGTGGTTGGCACTATCGTAGAGAGTCGAGACAGCTACTTAGTTAATGCAAGACTTGTAGATACATTACATAACAGAGCTGTTTCAGCTGCCTCTATCAGTGTACCCAAGGGGGCATTGTGGGGAGCTGAGCGTGTTACCAACCGTGATGGTCAAATCTTAAGAAGCCAATATTAATGGAGATGAGAGTAATGAAGAAAATAGTCAGTTTGGTTTTGCCTCTTTCATTGATGGTTGGCTGCGCCCAAAGTAATTTTTTTGCGGTTGATAGCGCAAAGACTGAGCCCGTTCGCAATGGCTTTGAGCAGTCCTCAATGTTTCAAAGCAACCCAAACGGTATGAAGCAGTTTTCAATTTCGCAGCAGATGGCGGGTAAAAATGTGACTCACTATGTACAAGGTATTATGCAAGACATGGTGGCGAATCTTAAACACGTTAATGAGAAAACACCAATAGCTGTTACCAGTTTTGTCTTTTTAGACAAGAGTTTTGATAAAGGCTCTTTATTGGGGAATCAGCTGGCAGAGAGCTTTATTCATGAACTGCATGCTTTTGGTATCCCGGTCGTGGATTTTAAAACCACCGACTATATTCGGGTAACGCCTGAGGGGGACTTTGTGTTTAGCCGTGACTTTTTAGAGTTATCGGATGACCATCCATTTTTATACGTGTTAGGCGGCACTTTGGTGAATCATCAAGGTGGTGTGATGGTCAATGCAAGGGTTGTGGGGCTTAGAAGTAAAAGCGTCGTAGGAACCGCCCAGGGCTTTTTGCCGCAAAGTGTAGTGAATGCACTGCAAGATGGCGCCGCATACGATGGTATTCAGCTAGAGCGAGCTAATTAGGGGGCAGAATGAAAAATGTAGTGCTTTTTGCAACAACACTGGCCTTATTAGGTGGTTGTGAGATGACAGAGCAACCCACTTCGAGTTCGACGGATTCACCACAGCAAAATGATATGGAAATTTTGTACGCCATGATGGAAGAGCAAGAGCGTAACGAATATGCTGAGGCCGCGGTAACGCAAGATATGGGATTCATCAGTTATCGCCATCGAAAAGAAGTTGCTAATTACGCAAATCAAATTGCCCTTGAGCTGTCTGATACAATTTTAGGGCAGAAGCCTGATTCGATCGCGGTTGCCAGTTTTGTTAACTTCAATGAATCGCTCAGAGAAACTAACCAGCTCGGTAATCAACTGGCCGAGTCGCTGATGCATCAAATGCAAAAGCTGGGTTATCAAGCTCTAGATTTTAAAGCCCTAGGTAAAATTGAAGTAACTTCGAGTGGTGATCTAACATTTTCACGCAATGCCAGTCGTTTAAAAGGTGGGCAGGTTCCCAGCCATGTACTGACGGGGACAATGATCTATCGCCCAAGGGGGGTAGAGGTGAATGCACGGTTATTAGAATTCGATACGAACTTTGTGATTGCGAGCACGGCAGTCACCATTCCTTACTTTATCTTAGACGGCCAAGCTACGGCTTCAAGATAACTCTATTTGCGCAGTCGCTGATCGGCGCTGCGCGTCACGTTAAAAACGCATTAGCATAAGTCGAATCAATGCAATTGTATGATCTGTTTGAAGGTGTCTTTTTACCTAGCTACTAAGGCTTTCTGCGCTTCAAATAGCGCATTTACTTAATACATTTGGTATTAGGTTTTGTTGTCTTAAAATAGATCAGCTATTGCGTTTTGTAACATAGCTTGCAGACGCAACACAATTGCGATAATAAGCTTTAAAAACTCATTAAAATCAGTATACTAAACATAACTGGTAGCGTTGTCCCCATAGTTTAATGGATAAAACAAGGCCCTCCTAAGGCTTAGATGTAGGTTCGATTCCTACTGGGGACGCCAACTGTAAGTTGGGGAGCTGTGTGCTAAGGCCACTCTAGGCACTGCTACAAAGCAAACTCATTTTCATTCTCTATTTGAATTTCTACAAGATCATTTATTTGCACATTGTGAAGTGGGCGTTTACTTACATTAATAGCAATTGCATTCTGCGCATTCACTTGGATCACTTGTAGTTTATTCAGGGTTTTAACCTGACGCATAAACACCTTGCCATCGCCGTCAACTAATGGACTACTGTGGGCAACATTGAGGATCTGACCATTTTCCAAGCCGTGCATTCGGCCTAAATTAATCACCACTTGTTCGTCCTCGAGATGTAGAATTTTGCCATGGGTAGGAAGGCAGGCGACCGCTGAGTTGAGGTCAACGCTGACCTGATCTAACGTGGTTTGAATGCTATCGGCATAATCGGTTTGCCAGAAACGCTCACTATATACATCAATCAACTTCGTTTTCTTAAATGGCCACACGCCCTGTTCAGTGTATTGCTTTTGCCAAACTCTTTCATGAGATAATGCATCAAATAGTACAAAGTCGACTTTGAAGCTTCTTAAGTATTTATCACTTTGCCAAAATGCCAGCTCATTATTGAGCTTGTCGACGCTCGAAATATCCGTTATTTGGCTCAGCAACACATACTGGCTATTGGTATTTGCAGTAATTGTCTCAATGAGCTGTTCGTTATAATCAAAACGTTGACTAAAAAAGCGGTTTACATTTATGGTCTGAGCAAAGTACGGGACAGGCTCTAGACTTAGTTTTTGTTCAGTCAATGTTTGGTAGAGGCGCTCACTCACTACCTTGTTGATGTCAAAAATTTGACCTAAAGTTGCTTGGTGCTTATTTTTTAGCTGGCTCTGCGTTACGGCAACTTGTTTGCTATAAGCGCTGGTGGGGCATTGGCTGCTTTGCGGTGTGATGTCTATATGCAAAGTAACTTGCCAAGAGTCGCCAACTCTGGACTCTGCCACAACGTTGGCACTTTGAATTTCTGCATTCGAGCGGATCTTCAGTTGATCTTGGGTGAGGATACCGTCAGTGACAGTTTGCACGCTACTTACCGTGGCGCCCGAAAACAGCAAGGCTTGAGTGATGGCATCATTTATCGCTTTTCTTTTGGCTTTTTGATGGTCACCATCTTTTACGTCAGCCATACCTGTGACTTCAAACCATTCAGCGTGTGCTGGCTGTATGGCTATGCACAAAAGTGATAGGCCTGTCGCTAATTGCTTTTTCATAATAAGTTGCCCAGATCTAATACTACCTATTTACTCAGCAATACCTGTGCCAAATTTTGGCAGGATTTGTGCATAAGCTAATTTAACGAATTTATTTCTATATCAGCGTTCGTCGTGACCGAGCTTGTCAAGATACTCAGCAGCCACGTTGCCATGAATAGACTGGTATTTAGTTTAGCGGAGAGAAGCAAAATGCGTATCACTAATTTAGCTGGTGCCACTGTTGTGGCTGGTGCACTGTTTTGGCTTGGTGGCTGCTCAAGTATGATTGATAAGCATATTGAATATGAAACAGTACAGCCAGATACCTTTCCTGTGTTACGTGCTGTCGGTTATGCTCCGCTGAGCGCTCAACCTGGTAGCTCGGCTGGAGAAAAGCAATTGATGGCTATTAAGGTCTCTAAACTTGAAGCTTACAGAGAGCTCGCTGAACAGCTATATGGACAAAAGCTAACATCGACAACGACAGTTAAAGGTGCAATTGCACAAAATGATGGGTTGAAGAGTCAAGTGTCAGGCCTGATAAGAGGCGCAAAGGTGCTTAAAAGTTATGCGGTCGGTGATACCTATGCAACTGAGCTAGAGTTGGATATGAAGCGGGTATACGATTTATACATCACGCAAGTGAAGCCTCAAAAAATTAAGAAGATTTCCTATAGTTTCAAATAGCCTAACTATAATACCAATTCGCTTAAAAATGGTGCACGCTGTGCGCCATTTTTATGGAATTTTTAGTCTGAGTTGTTATAAATTAGCAGCCTACAGATATTTTACGCTTTGAGGTTTTTAACTAGCTCGCCGTCACTGCTTTTTACGTTACCATCTTGCCCATAAGTGACCGAGGTAGGTGCACCGATAAGGATACTTTTTAACTCTCGTGTGCTTACGTTGGCTTGGTGAGCTGTCTTAGCATTAATTTCATTCTTGGTTTGGCATTCGCTAAGTAGCGTGCGCACTTTTGACACCAAAGGAATGATTTCCTCACGCTCAAAAATTTGTGATTCAGTTTTGGACAACTCTTTGTCGAGTTTTTGTAGCTTGGAAATGAGAGTAAGTTTTTCGCGGGCGATTTCTTTTAGATTATCACCTCGGCGAGATGCGAGCTCATCAAGCTCACGCGCCAGAAGCTGGGTCATCGCTTCTAGCGTTGAGATTTGTTCTGAAAGTTTGTGGTGGCAAAGCCGAACCAAATCATCCATATATTTCAAACTCAAATGCAGCGATATTCTTCGCTAGTTTCTCAGCATCAACTTGATACTTGCCTTCAGCAATCGCTTTTTTCAGTTCTTCAACTTTTTTATCATCAAAGCCTGAAGACTGCTGTGCCTTTTCATTTACCGTTTTCAGCTGTTGCGCCTGTGGCGTTAGGCTGACTGAGTCTGAAGCGGCTTTTGGTGACGCAGGTGCCTTAGCTGTTGCGTTATTTGCTTCACTTCTTTGCAGTTCGGCCTTTTGCTGCTTAACATTGTTAGCAACGGAGGTAGACTGATTCTGACCGTTAACTTGATTTACCATAATTGTAGACCCAATAAATTTATACTCTCAGCCATCATATCGGCATTTATAAGTATTACTTTAGCAAATTTTTTATAAATTCACCTCTACTGTTTCCACTTCTATTACTCTAGCACGTAAGCTTTTGCCAGAACGAGTATTTTTGACATTAATTAATTCGCCTCTATTGCCATCTTGCATCGCTTCGCCTTGTGTTTTGATAACAAGACCACCGGATTTTGCATAAATAATAACGGTATCGCCTTTACATACCATACAAATATGGGCTTGAGTAAAGGCTTGGCCCTCTCTGATATTTCGCTTGCTGCGACTGCCAATTAATATGGATTTATCTTCAATATAAGAGACTCTGCGAAAACGTTTGGGTTGTAGCTCGACCTTGATATCCTGCTCGCTTATCACCCGACCTTTCTCAAGCATAGTAGCACTGACAAGGATAGGGAAGAGGTGATCGATCCTCACATGCACGTACTGAGTCCAACCAGGGGTATCTTCACACTTTACTTGAACAGTCACTTGCGTCGAAAAAGGAGGGGTCGTTGCCGTGCTATATTTTAGCGGAGTGTAACACTCTCTCGCTGGAATTCTTGAGTCCAGTGGTAAAACGCTCAGCTCAAGCTGACTATCTGGGTCTTGGGCAACATTTGGTTCAACAAAGTCCATTGCGCTTTGCTCTAAAGTTTTGTTGTCATATTGCTGACAGTAGCCATACCCAGTGCCTATAAAATAAGCGAACAAACAAAAAAACTGAATGTAATGGGTTTTTTTTAACAAACTCATGATGTTTCGACTATGCTTATGGGGTGAAACAAGGTATAAAGATTCTGCTTTAATAACTGCACCTAATCAAGGGTGGTAAACCATATCAGAGTCGAAGCAAAGATCGTTCCGATTAGCGGTTTATACAGTAGGAGATTGAAATGGCAGGTATTTTAGACTCGGTTAACCAGCGTACACAGCTAGTTGGGCAAAACCGTCTCGAGCTATTACTTTTTCGACTTCAAGGTCGACAACGCTTCGGCATAAACGTTTTCAAGGTCCGAGAAGTGCTGCAATGCCCGGCATTGACAAGCATGCCAAAGTCAAACCCGCTCATTCGAGGGGTTGCACATATTCGCGGACAGACTATTTCTGTCATTGATATGTCACTGGCGGTTGGTGGACCACCAATTCAAGATATTCGCAACTGTTTCATTGTAATTGCAGAATATAACCGTTCAGTTCAGGGTTTTTTGGTTAGTGCTGTAGAGCGCATTGTCAATATGAATTGGGAAAAAATAATGCCTCCACCATCGGGTGCAGGGCGCTATTCTTACCTAACAGCGGTGACCGAAATTGAGAATGAACTCGTTGAGATTTTAGATGTTGAGAAAATCCTCAATGAGATTTGCCCAATTAATACTGAAGTAAGTGCAGACATCGTATCTGATGGTGAAATGCAAAAAGACCTAGGAGAGCGTATCGTCTTTATTGCTGATGATTCAGCAGTTGCTCGTAACCAGGTCAAACGTGCACTAGAGCCACTCGGTGTGCAAACTGAGCTTGCGAAGAATGGTAAAGAGGCTTTAATTAGGCTTAAAGAAATTGCAGAAGTGGACTGTCAAAATAATGTCACCGAGAGAGTGGGGTTGTTGATTTCCGATGTAGAAATGCCGGAAATGGATGGTTATACGCTGACTGCAGAAATAAAAGCCGATCCAAAATTAGCGCCTTTGCATGTGATACTCCATACTTCGTTAAGTGGTGTATTTAATCAGGCCATGATTGAAAAAGTCGGCGCTGACGATTTTATTGCTAAGTTTAACCCAGATGAATTAGCCGCAGCGGTTAAGAAGTGGGTTCATTGTGATTAAAGCTGGTGGTAGCACTTGGAAAATAAGCATTTAGAGCAAAAAGAGTACGATCAATTTAGAACTTTTTTGGAGCAACAGTGCGGGATCGTGCTGGGTGACAATAAGTTATATTTGGTTAAAAGTAGATTAGCTCCTCTGATGGCTCGCTTTGGTGTAGAAACTCTCTCGTCTTTGGTGTCTAAAACGCTTAGTCCACATGAGCGGCAATTGCGTGCCGCTGTGGTTGATGCAATGACAACAAATGAGACACTCTGGTTTAGAGACACGTATCCGTTTGAGCTAATTAAATCTAAAATCTTACCTGAATTTAAAGATCTAAGGCGGCCCGTTAAAATTTGGTCGGCTGCCAGTTCGTCCGGTCAAGAACCTTATTCTATTGCGATGTCGGCAAGTGAATATGTAAGTAAAAGTCCCGGTGCACTTAAAATGGGTGTGCAAATTGTAGGTACGGATATTTCCAATACCATGCTAGACATGTGCAAGAACGCTGAATACGATGCATTAGCGCTGGCGCGAGGATTATCGCCGGAGCGTAGGAAAAAGTTTTTTACCGACAGTGGCAACGGTATGGCGAAAGTAGTAGAACCCATTCGTAAAATGGTGAGCTTCAGGCACTTAAACCTTTTGGACTCCTATGCGCTGATGGGTAAGTTTGACGTCATATTTTGCCGTAACGTATTAATTTACTTCTCTCCAGAGGTGAAGTCTAAAATTATTTCTCAATTTGCGCAGTCACTAAACCCGAATGGCTACTTGTTTTTAGGAGCATCTGAGTCGATGGCGGGATTGAGTGATGATTTTAATATGATCCGTTGTAACCCTGGGATCATCTACCAGAAAAAAGCTTAGCATATATCGAATAGCGGAAAGGACATCCGCTACCTGAACGGCGACCTACCACGCTAGTCTGTTTTGTATTAGTCAGGCATATCCTTGCTACACATTTCTAGTGCTCATATAACAGCATAGTTGGTGTTTCTACTTTAGGGTAATGTTGTAACGGGTGAGCAAAAGTATTCTGACACAACCAACGCTAAGCCAGTCTAAGGCTCACATCAAGGCGCTATCTCGAATTCAGGTTAAACCATATTCTCGTTTATCAAATTGTCTTTGACAGGTCACATCCTTCCTTATTTTTAACAAGCTTTACATCTTAAAGATAATTGCTAGTTGACTCACATGTTCCTCTAAACGCACTCCATGATATTAGAAAATAGAGTGACTTAAACTTCTAACTTATTGAAAGTAAATAGATAAAATTAAATCTTAAATTGGCCTGAATATTGCTTTTGTCTAGGTGAGTCAAATTTTTGGAGTCAGACAATGGCAATTAGTTTCGATAAAGCGTTGGGTGTACACCAGCATACCATGCTGCTCCGTTCTCAGCGTGCTGAAATGCTAGCGAGTAACATCGCAAACGCAGACACTCCAGGATATAAAGCAAAAGATATCGACTTTGCGAGTGCATTAAAAGCGGCAAAGTCATCACAGCGAAGCGGCAATGATATGGTCAGAACGGATGCCAAACACCTCAGTGGTGGCACTAAGATGAGTAACTCTTCAGAACTATATCGTACGCCAAATCAAGCAGATACCGGTGATGGTAACTCAGTGGATATACAAGTGGAACGAAATTTGTATGTACAAAATGCATTAGAGTACCAAGCCAGTTTGCAATTTTTATCTGGTAAGTTCAGTGGCCTTAAAAAGGCACTTGGTGGTCAAGGGGCATAATTATGAGTTTATATAACGTTTTCGATATTTCGGGTTCAGGAATGAGTGCACAGAATGTGCGCCTTAATACCACCGCAAGTAATATCTCTAACGCGAACTCAGTGAGCTCTAGCCAAGATACTGTGTATCGCGCTAGACATCCTGTTTTTGCCGCTGAACTATCCAAAGCTTCCGCCTCCCAGAACAACGTAATGGGTTCATCGGTTGGAGTTAAAGTGTTAGGTGTGGTTGAGAGTGATAAACCGCTGCAGGTTGAATACAACCCTAATCACCCAAGTGCTGATGCAAATGGCTACATTTATAAACCGAATGTGAATGTGGTGGAAGAGATGGCAAATATGATTTCTGCGTCTCGTTCCTACCAAACCAATGTTCAAGTTGCAGACGCCGCTAAACAAATGCTGAGCAAAACACTGCAACTAGGCCAGCGCTAATTGGGAGTAACAGCTGATGAGCAATGATGTAAATTCCGCTACGTCCTCGTACATGGACTCTATGCGGTGGAACAAAGAGAATCGAGTTACTGACGAGCAAAAAAATAGAGACACACTGACGCAGGAAGATTTCTTCTCATTGCTTACTCAGCAGTTATCTTTTCAAGATCCCAGTAAGCCTGCGGATAACGACCAGATGATAGCTCAGATGACTAACTTTACGATGGCTGAGGGTATTTCAAACTTGAATACTAAGTTTGAGTCGCTTACCGCATCAATGACATCTAACTCTGCCCTTCAAGCCTCGACTCTGATTGGCAAAAAAGCACTATTGGAGTCAACAACGCTCGAGCATGGTGGGGATTCATTGTCAAAAGGGTCGGTCATTGTAGAAAATCCGGTGGAAGATTTAACCATAGGCATTTATGACGAAGCAGGGGCGTTGGTCAGAAAAATCGAAATGGGTGAACAAACCGCAGGTGCCGTCCGATTTGAATGGGATGGTAAAAACCAAGATGGTGATGTGATGCCAGAAGGTGAATATGAGATTAAGGCTGAGGGGATGATGAATGGTCAATACAGTACCTTCCCATCGGCAACATATAGAAATATCGATAGTGTAAATGTCAATGGCTCTAACGGTATTGTCATTAACACCAGAGAAGGCGCGGTGCGCTTAACTGACATAGCTGAAATAGCTTAGTTTTAAGAATTAACCTTACAGTTCAGAGGTGAAAATATGAGTTTTAATATTGCACTAACAGGTTTGGCTGCCGCGCAAAAAGACTTAGATGTGACGGCGAATAATATCGCAAACGTAAATACAACCGGCTTTAAAGAGTCACGCGCTGAGTTCGCAGACGTATACGCAGCGTCGGTCTTTAGCTCAGGTAAAACCAAAAACGGCGATGGTGCGCAGACCACTATGGTTGCACAACAATTCCACCAAGGTTCGTTGAAATTTACCGAAAACTCGCTAGATCTTGCTATTACCGGTGAAGGCTATTTTGCTATGGCAGAAGAGTTTGGTGCACAAGACTATTCATTTACTCGTGCCGGTGCGTTTAAGTTAAACAAAGACAACTTTATTGTTGATGCGCAGGGTAACTTCTTACAAGGCTTCCCGGTTGATGAAAGTACTGGTGATAATGAATCTGTCAGTTTAAGTACCGCAAGTGCTATTCAAATACCAGATTCATCTGGCTCACCGCGGTCAACTACTAATGTTTATTCATCATTTAACTTAGACTCACGTGAGAGTTATAAGCCATTAGCCTTTGACCCGACTGAAGGGGCAACCTATAACCATTCAACTTCAACAACGGTATACGACTCTCTTGGTCAGCCACATACCATGCAGTTGTTTTTTAAGAAAACCGATGGTGTTGCGCCTAATGTAGAAAATCAATGGGAAGTTTTTGCAACTTTGGATCAGAAACCATTTAACGCCGCGGGTGTAGAGCAAACGACGACTCCATATACACCAATCACAACCTTTGTGTTTGATTCGGCAGGTATTCCACAATCAACAGATGGCAATGCGAACTCTGGTAACACGTTTGATCCATTGTCGCTACCGAATGGGGCTGGCGCTGCAACAGGCTTATCAGACCTATTGTCAAATGGTGCTAGTTTCCCCACAGATATTACTTTGAACTGGCGCGATGAATCCAATACCACAGGAAAATTGCCTACCCAGTATGCTAGTAAATACGAAACCAAAGCGCTCGAGCAAGATGGCGCAACAGTTGGTCGTTTGTCGGGGATAGATATTGGTGGCGATGGTAAAATTGTAGCCTCTTACAGTAATGGTGATCAGTCTTTTCTTGGTCAAGTTGCTATGGTTCGTTTCCCTAATTCTCAAGGTCTTCAGCAAGCTGGTAACACATCTTGGAAGAAAAGCTTAACTTCAGGTGAGCCGATTGCAGGTGAACCAGGTTCAGGTACTCTTGGCTCCATTAACTCTTCGGCGCTTGAGCAGTCGAACGTTAACCTAACTAATGAACTTGTCGACTTAATTAGTGCACAGCGTAACTTCCAAGCTAACTCGCGGGCACTTGAAGTGAACTCGTCATTACAACAGAGTATATTACAGATCCGATAATATATTATGCCCTCCAAAGGCTGCTTTCAAAGCAGCCTTTTTTATATCTGTCAAAAACCTCTCACCATTTTGGCATTGTGCTTGCATTAACTAAGTTAAGTTAGAATTTTATAGGTCATCGTCATGGATAAAATGGTGTATATCGCAATGTCAGGCGCTAAGCAAAGCTTACGCGGCGTGGCGCTGAAAGCGAATAACCTTGCTAACGCCAACACGACTGGCTTCAAGGCTGATTTCGCTCAGGCTCGCTCGATGCAGGCGTTTGGTGAAGGCTTACCAACTCGAGTATTTGCGATGCAGGAGCGACCGGGCACGAATATGACCGGTGGCGCAATCGTTGAAACAGGTCGAGAGCTAGATATAGCGGTAGATGACAAATCTTGGCTGAGCGTGGTTGATGCGTCAGGGGAAGAGGCATATACCAAAGTCGGAACACTCAACATTCGCAATGATGGTGCTTTGGTAACTGCACACGGACGTCAACTTATTGGCGAAGGTGGGCCAATCGTATTACCTATTCCCGTCGAAAAAGTCGTGTTCAGTGACGATGGCTCTATCCAAGTCCGCCCTCAGGGAGCGCCAGCCAATTTTCTTGAGGTCGTTGACCGATTGAAAATTATTGAAGCTGACAACAGTAAGCTGCAAAAAGGAAATGATGGCCTGTATAGACCTAAAGAAGAAAAGTTAGAAGATGGGATTTGTGGTTTTTGTGAAATATCACCAACTGCAAAGGTAATGAGTGGCTTTTTGGAAATGTCCAATGTTAATCCCGTTCACGAGATGGTCGACATGATCAACCATCAACGACAGTTTGAAATGCAAATTAAGCTGATGAAAACAGCTGAAGAAATAGATGAGCGACACACTTCGCTCCTACGCATAGTTTAAGAGTGAGGTAGAGATTATGAATCCTGCATTGTGGATAAGTAAAACAGGCTTAGATGCACAGCAAACCGATATTTCGGTCATATCAAACAACTTGGCTAACGCCAGTACTGTCGGGTATAAAAAGAGCCGTGCAATTTTTGAAGATTTGTTATATCAAAATATTAATCAGCCGGGTGGTCGTAGCTCTCAAGATACCGAGTTGCCATCAGGGTTAATGCTAGGTGCCGGTGCTAAAGTGGTTGCCAACCAGAAAAACTTTTCTCAAGGCAATATGTTAAGTACCGAGAACTCACTGGATTGGATGATCCAAGGTCCTGGTTTCTTTGAAATCCAAATGCCAGATGGTACTACGGCTTACTCTAGAAATGGTCAATTTACAACTGATGAAGAAGGTCGAGTCGTGACCTCTGGTGCTGGCTTCCCCGTTTTGCCTGAAATGAACGTACCTGATGATGCTCAATCAATTACTATCTCTCAAGATGGTGAAGTCTCTGTCCGTGTGGCAGGACAAGCAGAAAACGTGGTTATCGGGCAGCTAACGATTAGTGACTTTATTAATCCATCAGGTCTTGAGCCAATCGGTCAAAACCTCTATACAGAAACAGCGGTAAGCGGTGCACCGGTTCAGGGTAACCCAAGCGTTGAAGGGTTAGGCAAGATTGTTCAAGGCGCGTTAGAAACGTCAAATGTGAACGTAACCGAAGAGCTCGTGAATCTAATTGAAACCCAGCGTGTGTACGAGATGAACTCAAAAGTTATTTCATCCGTTGACCAGATGCTGAGTTATATTAACCAGCAGTTATAATTGGGTAGGGGGTAGTATGCGTGCATTATATTTAGCTATCGTAACCGTTGCTGCATTGTCTGGATGTAGTACAACACAGAATAAAAATGTGGTGCGTGACGATCCGTATTATGCGCCCATTTATCCAGAAGATAATCAAGCACAAATGGTGGCAACGGGCTCGTTATTTAACACGCAGTTTTCTAATGATCTGTATGCCGACAAAAAAGCGGTACGCGTCGGCGATATTATTACCATCGTGCTGAGAGAAACCACTCAAGCAACCAAGGCTGCGAATTCTCAGTTAGACAAATCAAGTGATTCAAGTCTTGATCCCGTGATTGGGCTTGGTGGTAATGCGGTTAATATTGGCAAAGAGGCAATACAGTTTGGCGCGAGCTCTAGCTCTTCATTCTCAGGAGATGCGCAGGCCAACCAATCAAATAGTCTATTTGGTAATATTTCAGTTAACGTTACCCGGGTGCTACCAAATGGTAATTTAGTGGTCCGTGGTGAAAAATGGCTGACCCTTAATACTGGGGAAGAGTTTATACGCCTTGAGGGGCTAGTAAGACCGCAGGATGTTAAAGCGGACAATACCGTAGAGTCAAACCGCGTAGCCAATGCGCGGATTCAATACTCAGGTAAAGGTGACCAGCAAGAAGTGCAAAGCGCAGGTTGGTTAACAAGCTTCTTTATGAGCGCAATCATGCCATTTTAAGGGGGCGGACAATGACTCGTTTTTTCAAAGATATTTTATTTATTTGCACTTTCTCTGCTGTGGCGTGCTTTTCCTCGGCAGCTTCTGCTGAGCGAGTCAAAGACGTTAGCATGGTAGAGGGCGTGCGCTCTAACCAACTGGTGGGCTATGGCCTAGTTGTTGGCCTACCGGGCACAGGTGAGCAAACTCGTTTTACCGAGCAGAGCTTTAAGGCGATGCTTAATAGTTTTGGGATCACCATGCCAGCAAACTTGAAACCAAAGATTAAAAATGTCGCGGCCGTTGCGGTTCACGCTGACCTGCCACCGTTTGTAAAGCCAGGTCAAACCATTGACGTTACGGTCTCTTCAATTGGCAGCGCAGGAAGTTTACGAGGTGGTACGCTATTACAAACCTTCCTAAAAGGGGTTGATGGAAACGTCTATGCAATCGCACAAGGCAGCTTGATTGTAGGTGGCTTAGGTGCTGATGGTGCCGATGGCAGCCGAGTTGTAATCAATACACCCACGGTTGGACGTGTGGCAAACGGAGCAACCGTAGAGCGTGCTGTCCCAAGTCCATTTACGCAAGGTGATTATATTACCTTTAATTTGAACCGTCCTGACTTCACTACTGCAAAACGGTTGGCTGATACGATTAATGATTTAGTTGGTCCAAATAGTGCTAAGCCGATGGATGCCGCTTCAGTTCGAGTTATCGCACCGAGAGACCCTTCGCAACGAGTCGCTTATTTATCGACACTGGAAAATCTAGAGTTTAAACCTGCAGATACAGCTGCCAAGATCATCGTGAATTCGCGTACGGGTACAATCGTTATCGGCAAGAATGTCAAATTGCAACCTGCAGCCATTACCCATGGTGGACTTACAGTGACCATTGCTGAGCAACAAAATGTTTCACAACCAAATGCACTTGCCAATGGCGAAACCGTGGTGACACAACAAAGTATTATCGATGTGGATCAAGACGACTCTCGGGCATTTGTATTTGACCCCGGCGTGAGTTTAGACGACTTAGTGAGAGCGATAAACCAAGTGGGGGCTGCTCCTGGCGACTTAATGGCGATTTTGGAGGCACTAAAAGAAGCTGGTGCAATAAATGGTCAATTAGTCGTCATTTAATGTTCTATTATTAATCAACTAGTTAGCCTCACATTTGTGGGGCTTTTTTTTGGCTCGGATTTTGCATTTGTTTAAGTATTACTATCAAACAGTGCTTAGTGTATGAACACCGATCAATTGAAAAATCAGAGCTTTTTTGATCTAGGTAACCTCGATTCCATCCGTAAAGAGGCGCTTAAGGGTGCCGGTGATCGAGATGCTTCTGATCAAGCGTTGAAAAAGGCTGCACAACAGTTTGAGTCTATTTTTACCCAAATGCTGCTACAGAGCATGCGTAAAGCTAATGAGGCGCTTGAAGATAAAGACAGTCCTTTCAACTCTAGCGGCGTTAAGTTTTTTGAAGAGATGCATGATCAACAACTTGCTATGCACCTCTCCGAAAAGGGAAGTTTGGGCCTTGCAGATCTTATCGTCCAGCAGCTTTCTCCAAATTCAGAGAAGTACAAGCCAGCATCCGTACTTCGCGCAGACGGTGATGTTGCATTGAAAAAGTCACAGCCTGAAAGCCGTGAAAAAGCAGCACCTATGCCCGCATCAATAGAAACAGCGCAACCTAATAAAGAACAGCAAAATTTTGGCTCGCCTGAGGAGTTTGTCGAGGGCGTATGGGACTATGCAAAATCAGCAGCGAAAAAATTAGGTTTAAATCCAGCAGTTATGGTTGCTCAAGCAGCGTTAGAAACGGGTTGGGGCAAGCACATCATCAACAAAAAAGATGGCAGCAGTAGCTTTAATCTTTTCAATATCAAGGCAGACAGTCGCTGGAATGGTGAAAGCGCCAGAAAATCGACGCTTGAATTTGAACAAGGTTTACCTGTCAAGAAACAAGCAGATTTTCGAGCTTATAACTCTATTGAGCAGAGTTTTGAAGACTATGTCAGTTTTATCAAAGGTAACCCAAGATATGAGCAAGCCCTAGATAAAGTGAATGACAGTCATGCATATTTGAATGAGCTGCAAGAGGCAGGTTACGCAACCGATCCAAATTATGCCAACAAAATCAAATCAGTTTTAAAGCGCATTGATATATCTGATGTTTTATCTGGTGCGTTAACAAAGGGAGTCAGATGAAATGTCATTTGATCTATTAAATATTGGTGCAGCTGGTATTCGAGCGAACTCAGAATTACTAAATACCACCAGTAAAAACATTGCTAACCTAAATACCAAAGGTTACATCCGTGAACGAACAGAACACGGAACAATGATCGGTGGCATGGTAGGCCGTGGGGAAACGGTTCGGCTGCTTAATCAATTTGCACAGCAGCAGCTAAATCGTGATATTTCAAATCAGTCTTACTATGAGCAATTTGTGACTGAGGCAAGCCGCGTTGATACTCTATTTGCTCAAGAATCAAATAGTTTGAGTAAGAGTATTAACTCGATGTTTAATAACCTACAAAGCGCAGTGAATTTACCATCATCCACAACCAATCGCTCATTATTTATGACTGGAGCTGAAGGCTTAATCGACCAAATGGATAGGCTGTCTGGTATTGTGGTTGACCAAAATAGCATTGTGAATGAACAGTTAGATATTTTTTCAGAAGAAGCTAATAACCTCGTTCAAAAAATCAGCGAGCTCAATAAACAAGTCGCAAGTAAGCATGGACTCAGCCAAGAAAATGTTGACCATAGCGTTTTAAATGAGCGCGACCAAGCTATTAAAGAGTTAGCTGAGCTTGTAGATATCGAAACACTTGATGGTAAAAATGGTGAAAAGCTCGTGTTTTTAGGTAACGGCAGTTCGCTGGTTATGCAAGATGGCGCTTTTAATTTATTTGCAATGCGTGGTAATCCAGATCCTAACCACAAAGAATTAGTGCTGGATATCAAAGATCAAGATGTAGTTGCAATAGAGTTAGACAGTGACAGTTTAAAAGGCAAAATTGGTGGCCTGCTAGCATTTAGGGATGAAGTTCTGATCCCAGCACAAAATCAACTTGGTCAGATCGGCCTAGCCTTGGCTGATGCGTTTAATCAGCAGAATAAACTGGGTATGGATTTGGATGGTAATATCGGCGGAGATCTATTTAAAATCCCTACTGTGGGTGGCTATGCTTATAGTGAAAATACAGGCACTGCCGCGCTCACGGCAACACTCGAGCCAGGGCGCGGCAATGAGTTGCCAGCCACAGATTTTCAGGTAACTTATACTAGTGCTACGACGGTTGAGATAACGGCAGTCGATGCTAAAGGGAATCCCATTGGCACTCCAACAACGGGGAGTATTGCTGGAGGAGTCATTACTGGCTCAGGCGACTACTTTGGTTTACAGATGAATGTAACTGGCAGCGGCGCAACAGGTGATAAGTTTTTGGTGAAATTAAACCAGCAAGCAGCTAGCAGTTTAGAATTGGCGACACAAAGACCTGAAGCCCTTGCTCTTGCTTCGCCAATTAGAACAGAGCTGTCAGCAGATAATAACGGAACTGCCACAATTTCGGCAGGTGTAGTGACTGACACAGATCCCAGTAGTAGCGCTTTTACTGCTGGAACGCCACCGACCTTAAATGATGGCCCCTATACACTCACCAAAACAGCAAATGCTGATGAATATACCATCACCAGTAACTCTGGGGTGACCCATACGTTTACGGCTCCAGCAAACGGTAAGGATATTCTATCTGGTGTGGGTGGCGGCGCGCCAGCACCCTTTAACAATCTTGGATTTACTTTTGATATAGAGGGCACACCGAACACTGGAGATAGTTTCGAAATTAGTTTTAACACCGGTGGTTTTGATGATAACCGTAACGGTGCTGTGCTAGATGGCCTTAAGTCTTCAGATTTAGTAAGACAAAATGTTGAGTCTACGGGCAGTACTGAAAGCCATAAAACCTTTAACGAGGCCTATGCAGATATTGTTACGGGTGTAGGGGTTATCACGAATCAAGCCAAAACCAATAGTGCAGCGTTTGAAGCATTGGCAAATCAATCAAGCGCTTGGTTCGAGTCTTTATCTGGCGTTAACTTAGATGAAGAGGCGGCTAACCTTTTACGTTTTCAACAATCTTACTCGGCTTCGGCACAAGTTATTTCAGCCGCTAGAACTGTGTTTGATACCTTATTAAGTGCAGCGAGGTAATTATGCGTTTATCTCAAAATCAGATTTTTAATACAAATCTCAATTCAATTTTGCGTAACCAGCAAGATGTTAATAAAGCGACACAACAGTTAAATTCTCAAAAAAGAGTATTGAGTGCATCCGATGATGCGTCGGCCACATCAAGGGCAATGCTTCTGGATGATAGAATTCAAGCGAATGACCAATTCACCAAAAATTTGACAATGCTGTCGTCACGTCTAGATACACAAGAGTCAGTTTTGAAAAATATTAAAACTGCGATTGATAGTGCGTACTCAAAGGCAGTACAGGCAGGTAATGGTGGACTTTCGGATGTGGATCATGAAGCGATAGCAGATGAGTTAGAAGCTATTCAAGATACCATCTTGGACTTGATGAACGCTAAGAGTGAAGATGGGAAGTACATTTTTTCTGGTTATCAAGACAATACACAAACATATAGTTTTGATTCAGCTTCTGGAAAGTATGTGTACAATGGAGATCAGGGACAGCATAAGATCAAAATTTCTGAGGGCGTTGAGGTGCGTTCAAGCGATAATGGCTTTGATGTATTTGAAAGTGCAGAAAAGCGTCTTAATGTTACTTCCAATACTGGGACCGTATCGGGAGGGGTCACCTCCGCATCTGTCTACGTAGATGAGCAAGGTGTGTTCGATAAATTTCACAAAGCGAATTACAACTCGGACCCAAGCGCGCCAGCCGGGGCAAATACCTTTGATTTGGTCGTTGCAGCGGGTACTCCAAATACCTACCAGCTAGAGCAAGGCGGCACCGTTATTTCAACAGGTAGCTTTGAGGGCAATTCTGTAAAAGTAGCTGGATTGGAATTCAAGTATGAAGGTGCAGCACCGGGGCAAATTAGCTTTGATTTGGAAAAGCCGCAGAAAGAAAATATTTTAAATACGCTGGAATCGATGATCACAACGCTTAGAGACCCCAATTTGTCTGAACAAGATTATAAGCAAATACTCGCTGACGGTATGACAGGCCTAGACAATGCCAAGATTCAGGTATCGCAGTCTCAAGCTGGACTTGGAGGGAGAATGAATGCAGCAGATCTGGTCTCAACGGCTAACTCAGATATTGACGCCGATAACAAGGCTAATAAAGCTTCTCTTATAGAGGTTGATTTTTATTCCGCTATTTCTGAGCTCACTAAACATGAAACAGCCCTGCAAGCATCACAAGCGACATTTGGTCGTCTTACAAACCTCTCCTTACTAGACTATATTCGTTAAAAAAGCAGCCTACAAAGGCTGCTTTTCTTTTAGAGCGGCATAACGTCACTTTTCTCTCTAACTCTTTGAAATACAAATGGGCTACTTCTCCATTGAGTTTTATACCGGCAGAATGTAAAACCTCGAACCGCAATCATAGTTTTCTATAATAAGTTAATTAAAATCATGCGGTTATATTTTTTTTTAAAAAAATACTAAAGGAAATTTTTTGCCGACCGATAACTTAATTAACCAAGCCGGAGAGTGAAAAACATTTAAAGGCTGGAAAAGAATCTAAGTTTGAGAGTGAAAGACTCGATTTAAAGTGGGAGAACCATCATGGCACTTTATGTAAATACTAACGTAAGTTCATTGAACGCACAAAGACAATTAATGAATTCTGGTAACTCACTAGATACCTCATTCAAGCGTCTATCTTCAGGCTTTCGGATCAACAGCGCAGCTGACGATGCGGCTGGTCTACAAATTTCTGACCGATTAACTTCGCAAATTAACGGTCTAAATCAGGGTAACCGTAACGCAAACGACGGTATATCTTTAGCACAAACTGCTGAAGGTGCACTGGACGAAGTAACCTCAATGCTTCAACGTATGAGAACGCTAGCACAACAATCAGCTAACGGCTCAAACACAGATGAAGACAGGGTTGCTATTCAAGACGAAGTTGATTCACTAACCAAAGAAATCAACCGTGTTGCAGCTGATACTACATTCGGTGGTCAAAACCTGCTTGATGGTACTTATGAAGCTAATTTCCAAGTAGGTGCAGACGCGATTCAAACTATCGGCTTTAGTATGAAAACCGTAGGTGATACAGCTAACTCTATTGCAGCAAATGGTGGTTTCACGCTATCTGGTATGGCTTCCGTTGCAAGTGCGGTAGGTGGTAAAGGGTTAACTACTTTAGCTGCGGGAATCTCTGCTGTAAGTGGTGCAGCGGTTAGCTCTGGTGATACATTTGCAGCAAGTTTCGCAGCGTCATCTATTAGTGTGACTTCACAAGCAAATGCTCAGTTGACTATGGCTGGTATGGATTCATTGATTGCAGTGGTAGACAAAAAACGTGCGGAACTGGGTGCGGTTCAGAATCGTTTTCAGTCAACTATTCGTAACCAATCGAATATCTCTGAGAACTTATCTGCAGCAAAATCTCGTATCAAAGATACAGACTTCGCTCAAGAAACGGCTAACTTAACGAAAATGCAAATCCTTCAACAGGCTAGCCAAACGATTTTAAGTCAGGCTAACCAACGTCCACAGGCGGCTTTAAGTCTACTTGGATAATAAATTAGGAAGGTAAATGGTGCCTAAGCCGAATGGGGTATTTGCTTAGGCACCGAATTGGATGATAAAGCGGAGGAGCTTAAAATCCAATAGCGTTCATGAAAATATATGAACACGTTAACTAAAGCACAAAGTATGCCAACTATGTGCTCAAAAAAATGACACTCACTCTCAAATATATAAAAGGGGCTATTTGGCCCCTTTTCTTTTCAAGTAGATATTAGCCTCGCCTTGCTCAAGCCATTATAGAGCAACATAACTTAGTAGAATCTAGCGATTCAGTATGGTTTTTATATATAGGATATATAAAAAAGAAAAAGTTGGATCGTAAATTGCTTTCTTTAATTAGATTTTAAATTTGGCGTCAAAGTGGCAATTGGTTGCCTTAGTTGGAAGTTTACCCGATGCATACATGCCGCTTTGTCATTGAACTATCTATCAATTAGATAATTGATTGGCAAAAAGAGAGTGAGTTATGGCTTTATATGTTAACACTAATGTCAGTGCGATTAATGCACAAAGACAATTGACGAATTCTGGCAATGAGCTGGATACTTCATTTAAGCGTCTATCATCAGGTATGCGCATCAACAGCGCGGCAGATGACGCTGCGGGTCTACAAATATCTGACCGTCTACAGTCGCAAATTTTAGGTTTGACGCAAGGTAATCGAAACGCTAATGATGGTATTTCACTTGCGCAGACTGCTGAAGGTGCACTGGATGAAGTGACATCAATGTTGCAGCGAATGAGAACGCTTGCCCAGCAATCGGCAAATGGTTCGAATACTGATGAGGATCGAGTAGCGATTCAAGATGAGGTATTACAGCTCGCAAAAGAGATTAACCGTGTAGCAGCAGATACCACATTTGGTGGCCAAAATTTGCTTGATGGCACCTATGAGGCTAATTTTCAAGTCGGTGGAGATGCAATTCAGACCATAGGTTTTAGCATGAAATCCGTTGGAGGTACTGCTAATTCAATTGCGGCTAATAACGGATTTACGATGTCGGGTATGGCCTCTATTGCGAGTGCTGTCGGAGGCAAAGGTTTAACAGCGCTTGCCGCTGGTTTATCTGCAGTTAGTGGTCAAGCCGTAAGTTCAGGTGATAACTTTGCTAGCAATTTTGCGATTTCTACAATTAGCGTTACATCCCAAACCAGCGCACAGCTTACTATGGCGGGTGTAGATTCACTTATCGCAGTCGTTGACAAAAAACGGGCAGAGCTCGGTGCTGTGCAAAACCGATTTCAGTCAACTATTCGTAACCAAGCTAATATTTCTGAAAATTTATCAGCTGCAAAATCTCGTATCAAGGATGCAGACTTTGCACTAGAGACTGCAAAACTAACAAAGAATCAGATATTGCAACAAGCTAGCCAAACTATTTTAGGCCAGGCAAATCAAAGGCCTCAAGCCGCTTTAAGTTTGTTACAAGGGTAAAATAATTTAAATTTAAAAAAAAGCTAAAGCTTTCTCTTTATTTGTCGATAGTAGAGTTAGAGAACTATCACTTTAGGACTCTAACTCCATTCAAAGCCGAAGGGTAGGGGTATCCCGACGTTTTGAAGTAAATTGATAAAGCGGAGGCTATTATGGCTTTATACGTAAACACAAATGTGAGTTCTTTGAACGCACAACGCCAGTTAACAAAATCTGGCAACGCACTTGATACATCATTCCAGCGCTTATCTTCTGGTATGCGTATCAATAGCGCGAAAGATGATTCTGCAGGTATGCAAATTGCTAACCGTCTTACTAGTCAAGTCAATGGTTTGAATCAGGGTAACCGAAATGCGAATGATGGAATTTCACTGGCGCAAACGGCTGAAGGGGCGCTAGATGAAGTAACTACGATGTTACAGCGGATGAGAACGCTGGCACAGCAGTCTTCTAATGGTTCGAATACTGATGAAGACAGGGTTGCTATTCAAGACGAAGTTGACTCACTAACTAAAGAAATTAACCGTATTGCTGAAGACACGACCTTTGGTGGTCAAAATCTACTTGATGGCACCTATGAAGCAAGCTTTCAAGTTGGTGCTGATGCAATTCAAACTATTGGTTTCAGTATGAAATCTGTTGGTGGTACAGCTAATTCTCTGACAGGGAATAATGGTTTCACATTGTCTGGATTAGCTTCGGTTGCTAGTGCAGTGGGTGGTAAAGGGTTAACCACATTAGCAGCAGGTATCTCTGCGGTGAGTGGTGCAGCGGTAAGCTCTGGTGATACATTTGCAGCAAGCTTCGCAGCGTCATCTATCAGTGTTACTTCTCAAACGAATGCCCAGTTGACCATGGCAGGTATGGACTCCCTTATTGCTGTCGTAGATAAGAAGCGTGCAGAATTAGGTGCGGTTCAAAACCGTTTCCAATCAACAATCCAGAACCAATCAAATATCTCTGAAAACCTAAGTGCTGCGAAGTCACGAATTCAAGATACTGATTTTGCGCAAGAAACGGCTAACTTAACTAAGATGCAAATACTGCAGCAAGCTAGCCAATCAATACTTAGTCAGGCCAACCAACGCCCGCAAGTTGCATTGTCGCTGCTTGGTTAATCGTAACCGTACCAAGCCACTTTGTACTTATAGGTTTTTTTTGGCAAAGTGGCTTATACTTAAAAGTTAGTATGGGGGAGATGTTATGATTGATGTTAGTGCGACCAAGAAGTTTGGAGATGACTTACCTTCGACAAATTTTGGAGTGACAAAGACCGACCTCAATGAATCCAAGGTAGACAAAGGCACAGAACTTGCTAGTAGAGGGGCAGTTAATATTGAGCGACCTAGTCTTGATATGCAAACAGATAAAGAAGCTATGTTTGCTGAGGTCAAAGAGAACCTTGAAAAGCTAAATAGTTACATACCGGTTACGGCGACCAATATCGTTTTTGAGTTCGATGAAGAGGGCGATCCCCCTGTGATTAAAGTGCTCGATAAAGAAGGTGAAGAGGTTATTCGCGAGATCCCAACCGAAGAGTTTCGCGAAGTAGCTAAAGCTTTAGAAGAATTTGCCGATAAACTATCTAGCAAAGGGTTGTTATTCAACCGTTCAGCATAACTCACCATTGATCTTAGGAGTATTGTTATGCCACTTATTACAAATGCAGGGGTTGGCTCGGGATTAAACCTTGAGGATATAATCTCAGCCTCTGTAGCTGCTGAAAATGTACCAAAGCAACGAGCATTCAAAATAAAAGAAGAGTCTCTCAAAGTAGAGTTGTCTGCTATCGGTGCGGTTAAGTCGGCTATGTCAGAACTTAAGGACACTATTGCGAAGTTAGCTGATTTGGATAACTTCGAAAAACGAATCGCTAACATTAGACAGCCTACCAGCGATGACGGAGATTTGGTGTCTGTAACCCCTACTTCTAAGATAACTCCAGGTAATTTCAATATTGAAGTGGTTAAGCTTGCTCAAGGAAGCCGAGCAATTTCTGAACCAAACTTGTTTACCTCTACTGAGGATGTGGTAACAGCCTCAGGTGGAACGATGACTTTTGAAGCCGGAGATAAGAGTTTTAATTTAACACTTGATGCAGGCGCTACACTTGCCGATTTACGTGATGCTATCAATGACTCTGATGATAATTTTGGTGTGACCGCTAATATTATCAATACAGGCTCCGAATCTAAATTGGTATTAACATCTACTGTCTCAGGTGATAATAATGATTTAATTATTAAAAACGATAATGCAGAGTTGGATAACGTGTCAACGGTAGCTACTGGAGGAGGGACCCCTGGTATAGTTACATCTGAAGCAGCACAAAGTGCGGAAATCAAAGTGGACGGTATATCAATCACAAGTGACACCAATACTTTTAAAGATGCAGTACAGGATATGACTATAACTGCTAAGCGTCAAAGTGTTGACGGTGAGACCGCAAAGCTTTCTGTTGAATATGACAGGGAGAGTGTGTCTAAACTGGTGGATGAGTTTATTGCAAATTACAATAAAATGATTGGACAGTTGAAATTTCAAACCCGAAAAGAAGAGGCCCTTAATGGAGACTCTACGATTAGGACTTTCGAATCTCAGCTGTTGAGTGCACTTTCTACAGAGTTGACCAATGCTGGGCCGTTTACGAGTATTTTTGATATTGGGATCGGGCTTGACGATGACGGCTATATGGAAAAATCAACCCTAGTTCGTAGTTTAAATGAAGCAATGGATGAAAATTTTGATGATATTGGCAAGGCTTTTGCTGGAGAAAACGGTGTTGGTAAGCAGTTAGAGTCGCTTCTTGAAGGCTACACGAATTCTGGCGGCATCATGAAGCAGCGTGAGAATACCTTAAATGAGCAATTGGGTGATTTAGAAGACGATAAAGAGAACCATAATTATCGTATGGAATCGTTAGAGTCTCGATTAAGAGAGCAGTATGCTGGTCTTGATGTTTTGATTGCTCAAATGAAATCGACCCAATCTTACTTAGGAGCTCAGTTAGCTAATCTACCTGGCTTTACGAAATCGAAGTAAATAGAGAGGCAAGTAATATGTATAATGCTCGAGTAAAAAATTATCAAAAAGAAGCTATAAAAACGCGTGTAGCGGGTGCTGATCGCTATGAAATAATCCAGATGCTTATGGCTGGTGCGGTTGAGAAAATGGTTTTAGCTAAAGTTGCTATTGAAAAGAAGCAGCTAGAAGCAAAAAGTGAACATCTGTCTCGCGCGTCTGCGATTATAGAGGCGTTAAGAGGGTGTTTGGATTTTGAAGTAGGCGGAGAAGTAACTGAAAATCTATATGCATTATATTCATATATGATTGACCGGTTGATCGATTCGTCTGTTAAAAATGACCCTCAAATCGTTGATGAAGTTATGAACTTATTGAAAGAAATCAAATCGGCCTGGGACGCAATCCCTGTTGATGTTCGTAATCAGACATTCAAAGAAAGCAGCGCTCATGCAAGCTGATTTAGATGCACTTGAATCTCAATTATTAGAAATTGAACATATGGTGCACAACGGTGAGTATGAGGTCTTGGCTGCGCAGTTAAACGCTTTTCGTCAGAGCCTTGAGAAGATATTTTGTGATTCGGTGAGTATTGAATCTGATCAATATGTTCAACTTGATTCAATTGTCACCCGCTACGAGGAGTTGACAAATTCACTGCAAGATAAACAAGATAAGATTAAGAAAGAACTTTCAACTTTGATGAAAAATAAGAAGAAAGTCGGTTTATATACTCAGTTAAAATAGGTTTTAAATGACCATCCCGCCAAATAATATTGAAAATCAAATTGACGAATTAGAACAAAAGCTTAGTGATGTAAAAGCACACGAAGAAAGAGAGCAGAAATTTGCACATGAAGCAAACGAACGCTTTGAAAAAAATCTTGCAGCGTTTAAAAAGTTTTACCCAGATATCTTTGAGCTAATTAGCAATTTTGAAACTCGCGAAGATTTTTGTATTCATGTGACAAAATCAGGTCATGGTAACTTCATACCTAAGGGTTTTACTGTTCCTTTATATTCAGAAGACCCCATTCAACAAGCCCGTGGACAAGTTGATGACCGTCTCAAAGCTCCTTATACAACTTTAACAGACTACTCTCACTATCCAGCTCAGGAAGATGGACGGATACATATAAGATATATGTCTGAGCTGACAAAGGAGATGAAGTTAATAAAAGCGGCAGAGCAAAAGAAAATTAAAGAATTGCCAGATGTATTCCCCTCGGCAATTATGTTTGGTGTTGGACTTGGTTATCATCTGCCTATTTTACTAGAAAAAAAATCATTTAATTATCTATTTATTATCGAGCCGGATTTGGAACAGTTTTTTGCCAGTTTATTCTGTATAGACTGGTTTGAGATTATTCATAAAATCGATGAAGCTGGAGATTGCTTATTCTTACTACTTGGGGCAGACGAAACAACAATAATAGATGATTTGGAAGCCATTTCTCAAGATATCGGCGCGTTTTCTTTAGTCAGAAGTTTCTGCTACCAACATACGCCCCAAGCAGAGACAAATAAAATAATATCAAAGTGGGTGCACGATTACTTTAAATTTCAGTATGGTCATGGTTTCTTCAACGACGCAATAACTGGCTTTTCTCATAGTGTGCATTTATTGGAGAAAAAAGCTAATTTTCTATTGTCTTTATCGCCCTCTTGTAAAGATACTAATATTCCGGTTTTTCTCATCGGTAATGGTCCATCACTGGATGAAGCTGAAGATTTTATAAGAGAAAACCAAGATAGAGCGATCATAGTCGCAGCAGGCACTGCGATAGCATCTTTACATAAAAAAGGAATAAAGGCGGATTTTCATGTTTTAGTCGAGCGGCCATATCAAAACTACGAGATATTTGGCAACATTGTACCTGAAGGCTATTATAAAAACGTTAATTTGCTAGGGATTAACACTTTATATCCTGATAACTTAGATAGGTACAAGTGGGCGGGAATTGCGCTTAAGGGCAACGAGGCAGGAACTGCATTTTTAAATTACCTGAGTATTGCTTTACATCGTAAGGAGTTGCCTTTACTGCCTTTTTGTAATCCAGTGGTTGCCAATACTGGCCTTTCGTTTATTTTAAGTGCAGGGTTCAAGTCCGTATACCTTTTCGGTGTTGACAATGGCAGGGCACCTGAAGGCAGGCATCATAGTAAAGATAGCATCTATAAAAGTTGTAATGAAGATGAGCGTGAAGCTGGTTATCTAAGTATACCGCTTCACGGTTATACACTTCCCGGAAACTTTGGAGGGGTCGTTGAAACGAATGATTTGTTCTTAACTGCTCATGGACAGCTAGAGAGGCTGACTTCTCATTATAAAAATAATACAATCTACAACGTTGGTGCAGGTGCTATGATTAAGGGGTGCGTACCCGTTCATCGAAAAGATTTACTTTCTCTGCCCATAGCGAATAAAGAAGATAAAAACAAAGTAATTGAAGCGTTCAAAGCGCAATTCTCTAGCATTGCTATCAGCGAGGTTAATGATAGCGTCATCTTCAGTGAAAAGTTTACCGAAATTTGCAATCACCTGATTGAGCTTGCTAGTTTGCCATATACCACTCGTCACGAGGCGGCGGATATTTTACGTAGACAGCAACGCTACTTATACGCTTTCAAAGACACTGCGTTAAGCTTTTTATTTCATATGCTCAAAGGTTCAATGCTTTACTATCATTGCCCAATGGTTACGTTACTGTATACCTATGAGAGTGAAGCTTTTACTCTAGAGTCATATCAAAAGGTTAATGCAATGTGGATTAGTTATGTACATGAAATGGAAGAGTACTTTAAAGACAATTATCGTGTTAAATGTGATTTTGGTAAGGGATAATTGTCAATTCAGCCTTGGTGAGTCATTCACTAAATAACCTGAACTTAAGGTAATAAGAAGTTGGTTAATCAACTAAAGTACCTAAGGTAAAAACGTACTATCACTCTAAGCAGAAGTTGTTTCTTAGTATAAGGCAAGTTTGTGTCTCAATAGCTGGCCTATTACAAGCAAATTTAACGCAGTAGTAGGGGATAAGAGCTGCTAAAGAGCAAGTTGTTATGCGGGGTCAGGTTAAATATACAGTTTTACATAGTTGTTAGTTTTTTAAGGGGCGTTTTGCCCCTTTCATTTATTCATTTCTAGCTGACTTAACTCAGTGCCTT
>NZ_NKHF01000110.1 GCF_002744175.1 Pseudoalteromonas piscicida | reverse complement strand
AAATGGCGCTCAAAGTATGGTGGTATGGAAGCGTCTGATATTAAACGCCTCAAAGAGCTTGAAGAAGAAAACCGTAAGTTAAAAGATATGTTTGCAACGCTTAGCCTAAAGCACTCGATGCTTGAGGATATCATCGCAAAAAAGCTGTAAAAACAAGTAGGCGCAGAGCTTGGGTAGAGCATTTAAGAGCTCAATTTAACGTCAGCGTCGCATTTGCTTGTGAAGTGGCAGGGCTAAGCCGCTCAGTTTTTTATTACAAACATAAACGGCCGTTAGATGATGACGTTATCGACGCATTACTTGCGCTGGTAGAGCGCCATCCTAGGTGGGGGCTGCCTAAGCTATTCAAAAGGCTTCGCAATAAAGGTAAGCCGTGGAATAAAAAGCGTGTTGAACGCGTTTACAACATGCTAAAACTAAACTTGAGACGTAAGGGAAAGCGCCGTGTTCCAACAAGAACACCTGAACCATTAAGCGCACCGACACAACATAATGAATCGTGGTCAATGGACTTTATGAGTGACGCATTAAGCTATGGGCAT
>NZ_NKHF01000029.1 GCF_002744175.1 Pseudoalteromonas piscicida | reverse complement strand
TTACGGTTAAACGGATACCCTTTAAATTTTATTCTGCCCACACACTTACAGAAGCCAGCTTGTGGTGACTTTTCAAGTACCTCTTTAATCGCATTAATGACAGCAGCGTCTGCATAACGCCAGTCCAGTTCTGGGCGGTGATAAGTTGAGCGGCTGAGCCCTACAAATGAGCATGACTTTACAACGCTCAGGCCTGCTTCAACCAAGGTGCTTACGCAACTACGCTTGTCTGCTGTCACCAACCCTTTTTTGCAAAGAGCTCCTTAATCGCATTATTCTCTAGGCTGGCTTCAGCATACATTTTTTTGAGCTTAAGGTTTTCTTCTTCAAACTCTTTAAGCTTTTTAACATCAGAAGCCTCCATACCACCATACTTCGACTTCCAGTTGTAAAACGTACCATTGCTAATACCGTGTTTACGACATACGTCCTCAACTTTCATACCTGAGTCAGCTTCTTTTGGCACTGCAATGATCTTTGATTCGGTAAAACGTGATTTTTCATAATTAGTCTCCTGCTTTAATGATTGCAGAAAACTCCAATTATGCATGTCTCATTTTATGGGAAGGTGACATTTGCGTGGTTGGTTTTGGTTTCATTTTTACACTCAAATTGCGATGTTTTGGCTATGTGATTCAAAAAAGCTGCAATTTTAGGGTAGTAAGATCGTTTAGATCTTCAAGTAATTCAATGAATTAAATTGGTTTCAGGGGCGACTAATTAATGGCTTATAGAATTTTAATAAGAGTAGAGCTTTAGGTGCCCTACTCTTGTTATTATTTACTCAAACATAAAAGTTCCGCTAGCTAAAGTTACTTTAGGATGAGTTTTTTCACATTGTGAATAAAATTCAAAGTTATGAAGTCCTTTTGGAACCTCTTTTGCACTGTAGTATGTTGTAAAGTATTGCCTATAGATACCCAGGTCCTCAGCTTGTTCAAAGTTACCATATATAATTTTCACATTTCCATTTATATCGAACCTTAAACATGACTGAGGTAGGTTTACTATTTGATGATAGTTTTCGTCATTTTCAATTCGCTTGATAACAAACTTATTAGATGCTCCAGACTTAGCATTTCCGTCAACATGCTCGACTTTAGCGACAGAGTTTATGACCTTAAAAGAGTGACTTTGACTATCAGTTACGATTCCTTTAGTGTCAACTACCTCCATATAAAGTGAATAGTCACCCATAGGCAGATTATATGGCGATTTGTACTTTACACTATTTAAACTTATAGAATTATCCTTTTCTTCGGAACATGAAGCCAAACTATCTAAAGTATCTTCTTGCCCAATGCCCCGAGTATATGGCTCAAGCCATGTCTTGTTATTTGCATCATATAGTTTTAGGGTAATAGACTCTATGCCATCGGGATCTTCTATGCATCCATTTATCGATACCGAGTCACTGAAATAGTAATAGCTCCCAGCTAAACCTAACTCTATTTTTGTAGAGTGATCTTCGCTTGAAGGCAAAGCTTTAACGTCAAGCTCATAAGTCGTTTTTAGAGCATTCCTTTGTTGTAACGTAATACTTAACTTTGATGCAGTTCCACCTTCCATAAATTCAGCCTCAGTACCGAATTTATAGTCGGTTAAATCCGCAACAGTATCAGAAGAAAATAAGTTATTCGCTTTTTTTAAGTTATAGGATTCAGTTGAAAGAACTTCATTATCTTCATCTAAAATCTGAAAAGTAATATTGTCCTCAAATCCGCCCGAATTAAAGACACACCCTTTAAGTGTATTATTTACTCCAGGTTCAAAGTCGTCGTTATTAGCAAACCCAACATCAATAAAATAAGTTTTATGTGATACCTTGTGCGAGCCTTTTTCGGTAAGGTCATCGACTATTGATATGGGGTCTATAGCATACTTCCATGTTACAGCTCTAGGATCTACATCCAAAACCTCATTTTGAATTGTTTCCATGCATGGCGTAAATACTTCAATATGAAGATGTTGTGATGTGTCATATAATGAGGTATCCGACTCATCTCCCAATATTTGGCCTTGCTTGACCTCATCCCCTACATTAACTTGTATATTATCTAAATGCAGAAAGGAGATATGATACGGAGTTTCGCCTATAAGTGTTTGGACAATAACAGCACCAAAACTATCAACTATACCAACAACTTCACCATTTACCAGTGAACCAATCTTAACAGCATTTTCCTTTTCATCGCTTTGAATATCTATACCAGTATGAATTAACCCATCATTTTCATTTTTAACATAATAACCAACGCTATTACCATGCTTATAATCAAAATTTAGAGTTCCACTTATATTATCATTTTCTGCATATATTATTTTTGCCATTTTACGCATATCTTCAATTCGATCTGAATTTCCATCTATAGCAACGCCAAGTTTAGCCGTAAAGTTACTAGTGGCTCCACCTCCTGGGCTATCAACGGAATTACCGTTATTATCGCCACTATTGCTTTGCTCTTTTGATGCGTTATCATTTGCAGAGCTGGCTTTATCAGAACCACTTCCACAACCTACTAGAAAAGAAAAAAGAACAACGGGTATAGTACTTTTAAATGACTTAGGCATACAAGCTTCCTCAGTAAGTTAAAAACGAGTTAATCGTGTTTCACCCTTTATAATCTAACTTTGTAGTGTTTCTAAGACCAGAGATAGCTACTTATGCTATGGGGGTAATAACTTTATATCACAAAGCTAACCTTTTACCAGATAATCAACATATATAATGAGTTGATAGCGAACATTCTTCAAATAAATATTGAAATTTAATCAAATAACAATTGTAAAAAACTGAATTTTTAGTTATTAAATTAAGATTTGGATTCGGGTGTATCTATATAAATAAAATTCATTAGTTCAAGGAATGTTACTTTCCAGTGGTCAATCAGTGCGGGATCGCACTTTTAGCTAATTTATGATCAAAGAACGCCAACACCATTGCTAGGCGCAACCAATGAACCTGATTGAACACCTTACATTTGTAGAAGAAACTCGCTCTGATATTAACAAAAAGCACGACTTAGTTGATGTCATTTTCCTTGTTATTAGTGCCATCATGGCAGGTGCTGAAGGTTGTTTGCGGCAGGGCAGTATCGGCCGTTTAAAAACGGGATCCCAAAGCGCCATACCATCGCTCGGATCCTCAAATCTGTGGTGGCAGAATCACTGCTGGAAGCTCTGTTAAACTGGGTCAACGAGCTGCGACAAACCGCGGGTAAATAAGTTATTGTACTCGACGGCAAAGTACTGTGTGGTTTGTATCGCGGCGATAACAAGGTGGCATTACAACTTGTTACTGCATACGATACATAGTCTGGGTTAGTACTGTCACAACAGTCCACCGAAACCAAGCAAGGCGAGATAAGTGTTGGGCGGCAAATGCTTGAAGTGCTTGATATTAAGGGCGGTGTTATCACAGTGGATGCGCTACATTGTCAACAGCAAACACTAGAAACGATTGCTGCAACAAAAGCCAATGTTGTGGCACAGGTTAAAAAGAATCAACCCAAGCTATACCAGACTGTAACCGAGCAATTTCAACGCGTATTCGATGCTGGTAAGGAGCAAGTCGTAACCGAGGTAGAGCAGCAAGCCCATGGTCGCACAGAGACGCGGATAGTGTATCAACTCAAGCTAAAATTAGACGAAACGTTATCGGCGCGTTGGCCGACAATTCGCAGTATCAGTATCATCGCGGTAAAACCAGTATTGATACCAGCTACTACGTCAGCTCAATGTCACCAAGACAAAAGATGCTAGGCCACTACATCCGCCAACACTGGCGTATAGAGAACGGTCAGCACTATGTGCTAGATGTTGTTTTTAAAGAGAATTCATCAAGAGTTTGTCTCGATGGTGCGGTGGAAAATGTGGCCCTATTCAGGCATTTTGTAATGAATATGTTCAGGCAGTGTGAGTGTGGCTTATCGAGTCAACGCAGCAAATTGAAAACCGCAGGATGGAACGACAAATTTAGGGCATAGGTGTTCTTTGGTTTATAAGTAATCAAAGTATGCTCTCACCCTAGTCTTGCTTCGATAATAAATATAGCTTGTAAACATGCTTTGGTTGTAGACGTTGCCTTTGATTGCTCAATTTGACGCCGGAGTAATGTAATCTCTTTAAATGTTAGCCAACGTTGCCCTTGAGTGCTAGGCTCACCAACATGCTTGGTCTTTAGATCTAAAATAGGATTGTTATTGGGTATTTCGCCACCCATAGCAGCCCACCTTAATGCGGACTTTAACCGTATTAAAATGATAGGCGCTAGCTTGGCTGAGCCTTCACTTCTTACAAAGTCAAAAAACTTGTGCCAGTCTGCAGGTGATATGTTTTCCGGAGGCTTTTCTGTTAGGTGCGGCAAGATCCATTTATTAATGTTGTTTGCGTATAATCTTTGCGTCTTTTCTTTGAATTTAGATTTCACAGCGTTAAACCATGCTGCTGTTATCTGAGCTGGCGTGCGTCTAGCTATCTCTCCTTGCCTACGTTCCTTAAGTTTTACCCGCAGACCTTACCCTGCCACAATCCAAGCTTTTAAGAGTGACACTAAATCTTGTGCGTCTTTTACAGATAAGTCTGGATAATAACCAATCGTGACGATCTGCTGACTCCGAAGGTATCTAAAACGATATTGCCACGCCAGTGTTCCGTTGCTATTACGTCTTACTCTTAGTCCGTCTCTATGCGATAATACAATAGGATCTTTTTTCTTGTTTATTAGCTTTCGCAGCTTAGCGTCTGTTACTGCCATAGTTACCACGATATACACACTTGGTAGTTTTGATATACACACTTACATACACACTTGTGCATAATTGCAAGAAACATGGAAAAACGAAGAGAAAACTAAAATAGTAATAAGCCATTGATTTTATGATTAATATGAGCCAATCAGAAAACGACCAGAATACACCCACTATCTATTGGCACGACTACGAGAGTTGGGGCGCGACGCCGCAAAAAGACAGGCCAAGCCAATTTGCTGGGATCAGAACGGATCTGGATCTCAATATTATTGGTGAGCCTCTGATTGAGTATTGTCAGCCTGCACCAGATTACCTGCCCCATCCTCAGGCGTGTTTGGTTACTGGGATCACACCACAGTTAGCGCTTAAAAAAGGTTTAACTGAGGCGGAGTTTATGGCAAAAATACACGCGGAATTTGCCAAACCGCAAACCTGTGTTGCGGGATATAACAGCATTCGTTTTGATGACGAGTTGACCCGTTATAGCCTCTATCGAAATTTTTATGACCCCTATGAACGCGAATGGCAAAATGGCAATAGCCGCTGGGACATTATAGATCTGGTAAGAGCCTGTTATGCGCTTCGTCCTGAAGGAATTGAATGGCCAACCCGTGAAGATGGCAACCCAAGCTTTAAACTCGAACACTTGACCGTAGCCAATGGCATTGAGCACGGTGCGGCCCACGATGCCCTGAGCGACGTTACCGCAACGATTGCGCTGGCTAAACTGATTAAAACTAAGCAGCCAAAACTATATGAGTTCTACTTTAATCACAGACACAAAAAAGCGGTATCGAGCCTAATCGACGTTTTCAATATGCAGCCTTTAGTACACGTTTCTTCTATGTTTCCAGCGCAACAAGGTTGCACTACCTGGATTGCGCCTATGAGTTTTCATCCGGTTAATAGCAACGCGGTGATCTGCTTTGATTTAACACAGTCGCCAGAAGTATTAAATGACTTAGATGTTGAAGCCCTAAAAGCACGGCTGTATACAAAGCGCAGTGAATTGGGAGACGATGAGCTACCGGTTGGATTAAAACTAGTACATATCAATAAATGCCCGCTGGTAGCACCAGCTAAGACCCTACTGCCTGAAAATGCGGCAAGGCTTGGAATTGACCGCGAGCATTGCCTTGAAAACTTAAAATATCTTAAGGCCCGCCCTGAATTAAGGGATAAAGTTGCAGAAGTCTTTAGCGATGAAAATGGATTTGAGAAACCAAGTAATCCAGATTATCAACTCTACGATGGCTTTACCAGTAAAGCAGATAAAGCCAAGTTTGCCATTATTCGCAATGCATCACCTGAAGCGTTAGCAAGCATGGAACTTGATTTTGAAGATAGCAAGTTCAACACTTTGCTATTTCGCTACCGCGCCAGAAATTGGCCCCAATCACTCTCGCCCGCAGAACTTGATAGATGGCGTAAATACTGTCAGAACAAACTGATGCATAATGAAGACAACCCTTCCATTTCAGCCGAAGACTTTATGCTTGAGCTTGAAAATTTAGTCGCAGAGAATGAAGGCAACGAGCGCAATATGCAGATCTTAAAAGCCCTGTATCATTACGCTCAAAGTTTGTAATTCGCGAGTTTTCGGCCTACGCGTATTAGATGTCGGCCTAAAGGCCGACCTACGGTTTTAGGTGTTACCCATTTCCCAATACTTTGGCAGGATCCGTTTTGGTGGCTTGCCAAGCGGGATATAAGCTTGCAACGACTGCCATAACAAAAGTGGTGACTAAACTGATATAAATGTCTGTCCAAATAATTTTGCTCGGTAAGTATTCAATAAAGTAGACGCCTTCAAGCGGATTGTTATCACTCATATTGATCCAGGCTTTAAAAATATCGGGAATATTAATAGCAATAAAAATGCCGATCCCAGTGCCTAGCAATGCACCAATCCCTGCATACGTCACCCCTTGTAATGCAAAAGTAGAGAAAATCGTACTGTCCTGTGCACCCATGGTTTTCAAAATGGCGATATCCGCCCGCTTTTCTTTTACTTCCATCACCATAGAAGAGACGATATTAAAGCTCGCTACAGCGATGATAAGAAATACCACGAGATAGACGATAGTGCGCACCATCTGAATATCTTGATACAGTCCACCTTGCGTCCTAAACCAAGACGAAACATACACTAAATCGGGTAATGCCCTACCCGCTGATGTTGCAATTTGTTGTGCCTGAAAGACATCACTCACTTTAGCACGCAAGTCCGTTACTTGGTCTTCTCTAAAATCCATCGCATCTTGCAATGCGCTAATAGGCACCAAAGCTAGGGTTTGGTCCAGCGGCCCCCCCATATTGATAAGTCCAACGACCGTCGCCGTCAACCGCTTAGGTGCCGCCAATGGATTATCCGAATGCTTATTAGCAACCAAGAGTTGCACATTATCACCGGCCACAACGCCAAGTTTGTCGGCTATTCCTTTACCGATGATCACCTCACCCGGTTTAAGTGCTTTTAGCTCAATATCTTTAATAAAGTCGTTAATGCTCGAAACCGTATGATGTCTATTGGGCACAACTCCTTTTAACTGCGCTGCTTTTAAGGTGCCTTTATATTGCAGCATAGCGGTTAAGTTAATTTCAGCCGTCGCACTAACAACACCGCGCTGACGCTCTAAAATCTCAACTTTTTGTTGCCATGCCTGAATGGGATCGTATGGTGCTTGATAGCTGACTTGAGGAACTACCGACAAGAGACGCTGCTCTAGTTGTTCTTCAAAACCATTAATCACAGAAAGTGCCACTATCAACACGGCCATTCCTAGCATTACCCCAAGTGTAGAGGCACGGGTTAAAAAACCAATGAAGCCAAGTTGACGTTTAGACTCTCTAAAGCGTTTGCTTAAAAAATAACTAAGCATGCTGATACACACCCACTTTGCCGTCGTCTAATTGCACTGCCCGGCCAAGCTTATCCGCCAGCTCTAAGTCATGTGTTACCACGACGAAGCTGGTTTTTAGCTGCTGGTTGAGTTCAGCTAGGAGGTCATAGATCCTCAGCGCATTATGCTTATCAAGATTGCCGGTAGGTTCATCAGCAAGCACGAGATCCGGTTCTGTTACCAAAGCTCTTGCAATCGCTACACGCTGTCTTTCGCCACCAGAGAGCTCCGATGGTTTATGATCAGCTCGGTGGCTAAGGCCAACTTTATCGAGCATTTGAAGTGCTTTTTCGCGCGCCTGCTTCGCTTTATTACCAGCAATTAATAGCGGCATAGCAACGTTTTCTACTGCGCTAAATTCCATCAACAAGTGATGAAACTGATAGATAAAACCCAGGTGTTTGTTTCTAAATTCAGCCTGCTTTTTACGCGACAGCTTACCAACTTCAACACCTTTAATTTTAACACTACCTTTGGATGCTTTATCTAAGGTGCCGAGAATATGAAGTAAGGTGCTTTTACCTGAACCAGAGCTGCCCACGATGGCAAGCATCTCACCTTGGGTTACAGATAAATCAACGCCTTTTAATACGGTTACTTCTGCTTTACCGTCTTGGTAACTTTTGACCAAATCTTGGCAGTCTATGACTAAATCATTCATATCTTAATACCTCTGCTGGCAGCACACTCGACGCGCGTTTAGCTGGATACAAGGTCGCTAAAAAGCTTAGCAAAATGCTGCCCACTGCCATAATCATTAAATCTGTTAGTTCTATTTTGACCGGAAGTTCAGCGCCACCAAGCAGCTGAAGGCCAGCGAGGTGTAATACCTCATTGATATTGTTCGAAAGCAGTAAACCGCCTACTACACCTATTAGTGTGCCAAATACACCGTTATACATTCCTTGCGCCATAAACACTTTGGCTACCATCTGTGGAGTAAAGCCAAGTGTTTGCAAAATAGCAACTTCCCCTTGCTTTTCACTTACCATCATAGATAGCGCTGAAATAATATTAAACACTGCGACTATCACTATAAGGCCTAATAACAACGACATAATGCGCTTTTCCATTGCAACAGCGGCGAATAAAGTACCTTGCTGAGTTTGCCAATCTTGGGTCTCTAGGCCATTTAATAAATTACCCGCTTGCTGATAAAAATTATGTAGGCTAAAGGCATCATATAAATGAATATTTAGGTCGTATTGCTCAGGCTTCTTGCGCATTAAGCGCTGCAAGCTCTTACCATCGGCAAAAGCCAAATAGGTGTCAGCTTCGCTTTGACCGTCATAAATCGCAGCAACCGTAAATAGGCGCTGAGTAGGTGTACGACCAAGGGGGGTATAAGTGGTGTACTCTGGCATAATCACACGAATTTGCTGACCAATACTCACGCCAAGTTTGTTAGCCAAATAGCGGCTCAATGCAACCTGATATTTTTGTTCGTGTAGTCGCGCTAAACTGCCCGCTCGGATGGCATCATCTAGTGCACTTTCATAACCACTAAACAACCCTTGTAACTGTACCCCAATTAAGTCTTGATTCGTTTGTAAAATCACATCACTCGTAACATATGGTGATACTTGTTTAACCAAAGAGTGGTTTTCAATGGCTTGTAATTTATTTTGATTGAGTTGCTCATTTTCTTTGATTTGCACATGCGGGATCAAATCTAGCATGGCGGCTTTTAAGGTTTGCTCAAAGCCATTCATCACTGAGCTGACGGTGATCAAACTCATCAAGCCAAGGGCGATACCAGCGATGGAGAAAAATGAGATAAACGATATAAACGCATTACCTTTCGCAGCGCGGCTATATCTTAACCCGACAAAGAGGCTAACTGGTTGAAACATAATCTATCTCGTAAAAAACTGCTGCACGGATACTACCATACTCAAAAACGGTTTGATGACTGTATCACGATAAAAAATGTGACAAACTATAAATATGTTGATGTTTAGTAGTGTATTGTTCTAGCCAACTAAACATAAATATTTAAGATATGTAGCATTATCTCTTTCGATTCTGATACGGGACGTTTCTGCGCTTGACTATTGTCGATTTAACTACCGATGTATGAGTATCACCTAGGGTAGAGACTTGATCCAAAATTTCGTCTAATTTCGGCATACTTTCAAAGCATAATCTTACGTAAAAACAATCCTCTCCTGTCACTTTGTCACATTCAATCACTTCAGGAATACTTTGGATCATCGCTTCGAGTTGTTTCAGTTTACCTGGATGTTGACGAATACGCACAATTGCGGTTAGCGGGTAATCAAAGCTTTCAGGGTCAAGTTCAATACTGTATTTATGAATGACGCCGTACTCTTCCATTCGTTTCAATCGTTCATTTACACTTGGCGAAGACATATTGACGGCCCTTGCCATTTCAGCAACTGACACTCGACTATTGCTTTCTAGCAGCGCAATTAGCTTGCTATCTATGGCGTCAAGGGACCATTTTTCATTATTAATTAATTTTCGCATTTTTGCCTTTCATTTTTAGGAAACGAGATAAATTAGCCTTTTATTATCTATTAGTAATACGACAAACCCTAAGTAAGATGCAAGTATAGAATTGAATATAAAAAGGTGTGAACAATGTTTGGCTCAGATAAAGAGAAAGGCTCAATAGAGATGGTTATTGCCATGGTGCTGTCCGGCACCATCGGATATTTTGTTGTCAATGCAGAACAATCCTATTGGAATGTGGTATTTTTACGTTGTGTCATAGGTGCACTCTGCCTTGCCGGATATGTGCTTGCGACAAAACAACTAACAAAAGAGATCCTTAAGGGCCCAGTATTTATAACCATCTTGCTCGGTGGTATCACTCTAGTCGGAAACTGGGTGCTGTTATTCGCATCCTTTGAGCACATTCCTTTTTCTATTGCAATCATCGCATATCACCTCCAGCCTTTGATGTTGGTTTTGTTAAGTGCGGTGCTTTATCGTCAGTATCCCAGTAAAACCATCCTTTTATGGTTAACCATTGCAGTTGTGGGTTTATGGCTTGTTATTGGGATCCCTTACCAAGAAATAGTCGCTGTCATTTTTGCACAAGGGAGTAACCAAGCAGTTTTCGGGTTACTTCTGGCGCTCGGCGCGGCATTTTTGTATACCATAACAACCCTAATGACTAAAAAGGTGAGTCAAGTGCCCTCTGGCGTAGTTGCGGTGATCCAAATATTATTTGGCGGCTTATTTTTGCTTCCTTGGGTCGACTTCAATCACTTTCCAGAGACTTCAGCAAGTTGGGGGAATATCTTGTTCTTAGGCGTAGTTAATACCGGCTTTATGTATGTGATCATGTACGATGCCTTCCAGCGCTTAAGTACCACATTAATTGCTATTCTTTCTTTTATCTACCCGGTTGTCGCCTTGCTTGTGGACTTTATGGCGTTCGACCATACAGTTTCTTTGCTACAAATGATGGGGATAGTTTTAATCTTAGTAGCGGTCAGTGCAGTAAAATTCGATTGGCAGTTGGGCAAGTTAGTAAGAACACCGAAACAGAAAATACCTTCACCTCAAAAACTCGAGTAACGCAAGCTGGTAGCTTGGTGCTAACAACAATAGCAGAGCAAAACGTGCTCTGCTATTTTAACTCGCTTACTGCTCTAAATAACAAATTACCGCAGCTTGCTTAGGGTTACTTTGGGTATCTTCGATTAAGTAGCTCGCTTTTTTACTATTTTGGCATAAACACATGTCATAGTGATTAATCATGTAAGCATTGCCAACCGCATCTTCATCGGTCTTTTGGATGCTACAGGTAGGTTCTCTCCAGATTGGATCCCAACCACTTTGGCCAATTGCAACAATTTTAATGTTCTGTGGTGTAGCCTGAGCTTTTGCTTCTTCAACATCATGAGCTGATGCTGTGAATGCTGTGAATGCAACGAGTGCGGGGATTAGCTTTTTCATTTTATTCATCCTTAAGTATTGGTTTAATTTGCAAGACCTAGCCTTAAGCCTTGCAAACGCTGCCATTCTATTCTGAAATACTTGAAGGTCAAGAATATAACAGTGAAATTTTCATTAATGAAAACGCCGCTCAAGAAAATTATTTTATTATAATCAACAAATACTTAGCACTACTATATTGTTGGCTCCTTAGTTACTTCTATCTGTTTAATGGCCAGCCCTTGAATTTCCATAACCCTAAATTTATACCCATCGACTTCTAGGGACTCTCCTTCAACTGGAAAGTGTTTAAGTCTGTGAATAACAAACCCAGCAAGGGTTTCTATAGACTCAATAGGTTCAAACTCATACTCGATCACAGAAGTTTGAAAGTCTTTAATCGACATATCTCCTTGTACTTGCCACCGAGCATTGTCCTTCTGACGAAATTGTGCCTCTATCGCTTGATCATCTTTTAACGCAATTAGGTTCAAAATACTCGACAGTGTCACCATACCAACTACTGTGGAAAACTCATTAATCACTACCGCACAGTTGCTTTCGTGACTTTTAAGTCCGTCTAGTGCATCCGACAAACTTAACGTATCCAATAAAATCACCGGTTTATGGAAGTCTTGTTGATGACCATCAAGCAATGGCTTGTGGGCCAATATGTTATTTAGTAGCTGTTTGGCTTCAGGTGCTGCCACCACTTTGTCTAATGAACCGTCACATAGTAGATACTGCTGATAGCAGTGTGTTTGAATTAACGCACTTAGATTTTGTTCAGACTCTTGAATATCTAACCACACTATCGCATCACGATTGATCATTGCTTGAGTAATATTGGTCTGATTAAGGTCCAATACATTGCCGATGATGTTGTACTCGTGTTCGCAAAGCTCTCCTTGCTCAGCGCTTTGGTCAACTACCGCATAAATATCATCTCGAGTTACTTGCTCGTCACGTTCATTAGGCAAATTGAATAGCTTAATTATCCAATCTGCAAAGACATTAAATAACCAAATAATCGGTTTAAAAATCCAAACGCTCGCAAGCATTAAGTTAATAAATCGCATTGCTATGGTTTCAGGGATGACCATAGCGATCCGTTTTGGCAGTAAGTCAGCAAACAATACAAATAACGATGTGATCAGTAAAAACGACACCACAGTGGATATTTGCAGTAACATAGCAGTGTGGACCGCAACATCGACACCAATAAAGCTTACAATCCAATTTAGTAGCTGCAATACGTATGGCGTGAAAACCGACTCCCCTATCATACCTGCTACAATCGCCAAGGCATTGAGTACCACCTGCACAGCAGCAAAAAACTGATGAGCATTGGCTTGTAAGTACAGCACTTTTTTAGCTCTTATATCACCAAGGTCAAATAAAGTTTGTAATTTCACTTTGCGTGCCGCTGCCAGTGATATTTCACATAACGCGAAAACTGCACTCAAGGTAATGAGTAACAACACCCAAAAAAAGTCCACAGATACACCTAAAAATAAAGCAAGAATTCGACGCGATGTATACGCCTATTTTATGGCTTTGGCAATCTAATTTACTCTCGGGTGCAACGCTAATTTTAGCTCGCCTAATTGAAGAGTATGCACCTAGAGTTAGTTTTTGGATTGATGCTTTTCAATATTTCGAGAAATCGCTGCGGCGCGGCGCTCACATATCACTTTTGCTTCACTTTGAAGGTCTTTACATCGAGCGGTGCTTTGCACGCCCATCAAGTTTTTAATGATTTTCGCATCGTACTCAGCAGCATTGGCAACGAGGGAAGGACTTTGGATTGTGCCTTGTACAGGAGTAAATAGTTCTAGCCCCAAACCAAGTAAAGTACAGCCGCTCAGGTTAGTTGTAAGCAACAGCGTTGTAAACGTAATCAGGATTTTTTTCATTGCGCGTCCTTTTCTTTTTTACAATAGTAAACTTGGCTGGGTATTCCTCAACAAAACAAATGTAAAAATATGTACTTTATAGGACGGCTAAAGCATTAGTAAACGTGGTTTAAAAAGATAAATGTAGTAAATAAGGATCAGCAACCTTTTCCATTGCCGATCCACGTTGCCACCTCTTAAAGTTCACCTCTGGGCTTAAATTCTAGCACTTGCGCGTTGATGCAATAGCGGTCCTGACCTTCTGGTCCTTCGTTTTTAAACACATGACCTAAATGAATACCACTGCTTTTTGAACGAATTTCGGTTCTTATCATTCCGTGACTTAAGTCTTTATGATAAGTCACACTGTCTTTTACTGGGTGGGTAAAAGACAGCCAGCCAGTCCCTGAGTTGAACCTATCTCGCGTGTCAAACAAGGCTTTACCACTTAATTTATCGATAAAAATGCCGTCTGGTGTGTTCTTGAAAATATCGTACTGCTTGCAAAATGGTCTCTCAGTGCCTTTTTGAAAAGCGATATCAAACGCTTCAGAGTCACCAAGCTTAAAGGCACCAAGCGCTTTATAAAACTCCTCTCTTGCCATATAACCTTGAAACCCCAATGACTCTTCGCCATCCTCTACAAACAGTATGGTTGGTGTCGCCCAAGTCGCGGTCTTGATCATTAAACCTTGTAACTGATCTGCATACCTAAAGTGCAATGGAATATCTCCTTGGTAATCATTGAGCACCTCTTTTTTTAACTTTTCACAATATGGACAGTAGCTTCTCGAATCCACAATTACGATATGCTTGCCCTTAGCCAGCAGCGTGTTGTCAACTTTCTTTTTGTCGATTTTCTCAAAGGTCACACCCGTGCTGTGGTCAGGGCAATAACCATTGGGGTTTTTCGCCAAGTAGTTTTGGTGGTGCTCCTCAGCTGGATAAAACTGCCTGAGTGGTTTTATGTCAGTTTGAATTGCCCCGTACCCTGCGTCTGACAACCGCTGTTGAAACTGTGCTTTGAGTGCTTGAGCCACTTCCCCCTGCTGCTTATCGGAATAGAGAATAATTGAGCGATATTGAGTACCGATATCATTACCTTGGCGATTTTTTTGGGTTGGGTCATGACTTTCAAAATAGTACTTTAAGAGGGTTTCTGTCGAGATAAGGTTAGCATTATAGGTAACTTTCACGACCTCTGCATAATTGTTCTCATCAAACCGGCGACTTGGTTTAATGATTTCTTTATAGCTTGGTTTGAATCCCCTTCCGTCCGCATATCCAGACTCGGCATCTATCACACCGGCCATTTTTTCATAGCGCTTTTCAGGTCCCCAAAAACAACCAGAACCCAATACTAAGGTTTTAATATGGTTACTAGCCCCTTCCACTTTTGGTTTTGGCATATCAGTGCCAGCAATGGCTGTGATAGCGCTACCCAGTACGATAAAAAAAATAGCAGCGACTGCTAAACGCACCACTCTCATATTCCACCTCTTGCATTACATTTTAGTTTCACCGACATTTGGATCATCCCCGAATGACCGCTTGTCTGAACTAAATGTGATTTATTACGTATAGGATCAGACCGAGAAAAGTTAATTATCATTTCATCTTAAATCGTTCATTATAGTGACATAAGGCGAGTTACCGCTCAAAAACAAGGGAGAAGGTGTGAGTAAAATCAGTGAGAATATCTATCAAAAGTTGACCAATGAAGATGAAGCGCGTGCTTGTAAAGCTATCGATGATAAAGCTTGCAAGGAAGTACCGGGCAATTACTTGCTTATTTTACTAAGCCAGCTGTTTAGCAAACTGGGAGATGCCCTACTGAACCCTAAAATTACTTTACCATGGTTAATGCAATCACTTGGTGCGCCTGCGTTCATGATTTCTGCACTAGTGCCTATTCGCGAGTCAGGCTCTCTCATCCCGCAGCTAGTCATTGGCCAATGGGTAAGGCAACATGCAAAACGCAAATTACTATGGTCGTTAGGTGCAATGATACAGGCAGGTTGCGTTGTGTTGATGGCAGCCTTGGCCTGGCAACAAACTGAAAACATACTTTACGCTTGGTTGGTACTCGCGCTATTGGTGATATTTAGCGTTGCGCGTAGCCTAAGTTCAGTATCTTCAAAAGATGTCATAGGTAAAACGATCCCCAAACAAAAGCGCGGCCAATTAAGTGGTCAAGCGGCTTCTGTTAGTGGTTTTGTAACTATCACATTTGGTGTTGGACTGTTTCTTGCCGCAACCCAATTAGAACAAGTTAACTTTGTTATCACCCTGGCGCTTGCCGCGCTCTTTTGGTTGATTGGCGCATTTATATTCGCTCAAATCAATGAGTACGAGGGTGCTACGGAGGGCGGAGAAAGCGGCTTGAGCAAAATTAAACAAGAGCTCTCTTTGTTAAAAACAGACGATACGCTGAGACGTTTTATAATGGCGCGAGGCTTATTATTGAGCTCTGCACTTATTCCCCCCTATTTTACCGTCTTGGCTCAACAACATATCGGCAACGGTGCGTGGGTGTTGGCGATATTGTTGGCTGTGTCAGGATTTGCCAGTTTGACCAGTGGCGCTTTTTGGGGTCGTCTTGCTGATAAGTCCAGTAAACAGGTCATGATACTGGGTGCAATAATGACAGTGACTATCACATCAGTACTATTAATTATCTCTTTATTTTATGCCGCCTTGCTTGAAGCCGTATGGTTTATTCCACTTTGTTATTTTGGCATTGCCATAGCCCACCAAGGAGTGCGAGTCGGTAGGAAAACGTACGTTGTTGATATGGCTGAAGGAAACAAACGAACCAGCTATGTTACATTGAGCAATACCATCATCGGTGTCATTTTGTTACTAACTAGCTTGCTCGGAATAATCGCCTCAATATTTTCAATTAACGTGTTACTGGGCCTATACATTATTACCACTTTATTGGGAATTGTGATGACTAACCGCTTGGCGAATGTCACTGAACGGTAAAAGCTGTTACTTCAACGACAAATTGTGTCTAAATCTGTTCATTTAAGGTAAAAACGGCGCAATTTTAGTTATCTGAGGATAAAATCATGTCATTAACTACGCGTTTTTCTGCTCTAGCGCTGGCTGTTGCCAGCATGGCTTCAGCAAATGCCGCAGACTTTGAGTTCAATACTAAACTGGTTGACGCAGATGCATTAGTGGTCTTCCAAGCAGGTGAAAACCAAAGCAATTTAAAGTTCTTAGACAGAGATACTCGCAAGCAGTTACAACGTGCCATTGCAGCTGAAGATTTTACCGGCGCTTACGGCAAAACGGTTGAGGTACTAGCACCGGTAGACTCGGACTATAAGCGTATTTTTATCGTTGGCTTAGGTGAAACAGATAAACTGAATGCTAGCAAGATGACCAAACTTGGCGGTAACTTACACGCTAAATTTGAAGGTAAAAAACTAGAAAATGTAGCAGTTGCATTCGAAGATGTGACAGGTGAGCTATCAAATGCAGAACTTGCTGCACAACTTGCTCATGGCGCTAACCTTCGCGATCATACTTTTGAAGTATATAAAAAAGAACCAAACACTTTCAACGTGAGCTACCACTTTGACGTTGCCGATAAGCAAGCAACGCAGGCTCAATATAAAGCACTACAACACATTCAAGCTGGCGTATTTTTAGCCCGAGACCTAACGTCTGAGGTTGCAACAGAGATGACCCCTGTTGACTTTGCAAAAGCAGCAAAGGACTTGGAACAATATGGCGTTGAAGTAAAAGTATTAGCACCAGAAGAACTTAAAGAGCTTGGCATGGGTGCACTTGAAGGCGTTGGCCGCGGCAGTGAGCACGGCTCACGTTTAGTTGTAGCACACTATAAAGGCAACGACGACACACCTATCGCGCTTGTAGGTAAAGGTATCACATTTGATTCAGGTGGCTACAGTATTAAAACTGGCGCTTCTATTGCGAGAATGAAATCGGATATGGCAGGCGCAGCTGCTGTGCTTGGTACTGTAAAAGCAATGGCACTAAGCAAAGCAGACGTAAACGTAGTTGCAGTCATGGGTATGGCAGCAAATATGGTGTCGCAGTTTGCAATCGCACCGGGTGATGTATTGCGTACCGCAGAAGGTATCAGTGTCGAAGTAGTCAATACGGATGCCGAAGGCCGCTTGGTATTGTCTGATGCGATGTGGTACGCACGCAAATACTTCCAACCAGAAATTATGGTCGACGTAGCAACGTTAACAGGCTCTAAGATCCGTGCGGTTGGCAACGAGTACTCTGCAATTTTCTCAGAAGATGACTACTTGATTACTGAGCTTACTAATGCAGGTAAAGTGGTTAATGAAAACGTTTGGCGTCTTCCGCTTGGCTATAAAGACAAACTAAAATCTGACATCGCTGATTTTCAAAATGTAGGTTCAGGTGGTCCAGGTGCAACAACGGCTGCCACTTTCTTACAGCAGTTTGCTGGTGACACACGCTGGGTTCACATTGATATTGCTGGTAATGCACTATCAAGTTCAGCAAAAGACGAAGTACCAACTGGCGGCACTGGATATGGCGTTCGACTTTTAAGCGAGTGGCTACTTAACAGCAAATAATGAAATAATACCAAATGCATTAAGTAAATGCGCTATTTGAAGCACAGAAATAGCGTTAGTAGCTAAGCAAAAATTTTGCTATTTGTCGTTCTAAATGAGAAATTTTTAACGACGCTACTATGCTATTTCATCCCTCAAATTGATTAGAGAATTAATTCAATTGGTATAATTACCCAACAAAGCCGTGTGTAAACACGGCTTTTAGTTTTTACTGACTTGTTAACTAACAGCAATCACTTCGTTTCAAGTTCAAGGTGTGTTATAAAAAACAGTATGTTTACCAAAGTAATCTATTGTTTTCTATGACCAACATGAGTTGTTATCGATTGGGAGAGCACGCCATCGTGGTCGATTTGCCCTGTGCAAGTGCAAACCAAAAGTCTAAAAACCTAACGCTTTTTGCACTCAAAAAATGGCTCGATGACTCCGGCGAATTTGTCGATGTGGTCCCAGCTAAACATTCAGTGACAGCTTATTTAAAAGACCCTTTGCAGGCACAACACTGGCTCAGCACAATCGAGCAAAACTGGAACGACCTCGAACTCACCGCCCCTAAACCTACACTGCATCGCATTCCAGTTAAATATGGCAAAGAGTTTGGACAGGATTTTGAAAAAGTTGCCCGCGAGCTTGGGTTGACACATCAACAACTGATTGACCTCCATACCAGCGTGGAATATCAAGTCCACTTTATGGGCTTTTTACCTGGTTTTGCCTATCTAGCAGGCCTGCCTGAAGCGCTTCATCTACCGCGAAAATCCACGCCTATCACCCATGTTCCCAAAGGCAGTATCGCCATAGCCGACAGCTATAGTGCAATCTACCCATGTCAGTCTCCAGGGGGCTGGCACCTCTTGGGACAAACAGACATCAACCTGTTTAACCCTGAGTCTGAGCAAGTTAGCTTGTTACAACCCGGTGATATCGTACGTTTTGTGGAGAGCTCATGCTAGAAGTTATTAAACCCGGACCATTATCGAGCGTGCAAGATCTTGGTCGACACGGACTGAGACATCTAGGCGTTAGTCAAGCCGGTGTCTTGGATCCAATAGCGCTGAAACTTGCAAATACCTTATTAGCGAACGATGAAAATACAGCAGCAGTGGAGATAACCATCGGTTTATGTGAATTTATCTTCCATGCGCCGGTTAACTTTGTCATTACGGGGGCCGATCTTAATGCCCGTGTAAATGACGCACCTATCTACCCCGGCTGGCGATATGCAGCCAATGCAGGAGACAAGCTGACTTTCAAGCAAAGTCGTGAGGGATTGAGAGCATATTTGGTAGTTGAGGGTGGTTTTATCAATCTTGATAAACAACTCGAAAGCTATTCCACTGACTTAATGGCAGAATTTGGTGGCGTAAATGGACGCCCGCTACAGCCTGGGGATACCTTAATGTACCGCCCAAGCAAGGCTAAGGTAACACAAGGCGCATTCCTACCAAGTTACGAAAAACTCATCCATTTTATTCCAGGCCCCCACGTTGAGTTAGTCTCTCCACAAACCCTTGAAGTGCTAAATAGCACTATTTGGAAAGTACATTCAAATAGTAACCGTATGGGGATTAGACTAAGTCACCATGAAGCGTTAACTCATCATCAGAGCATTGCAACTCAAGCTGTGCATCCTGGAGTTATCCAGCTTCCACCGAATGGAGAGCCTATTATTCTGCTTAATGATTGTCAGACAACCGGAGGCTATCCAATCATTGGCGTGATCACGCAGGCTGACATGCGTCATCTTAGCCAGCTCGGTGCTGGTGACTGTATCCACCTAAAATCAACGTCAATAACAGATGCAGCAAAGGAATCTCACCGAGTACAGTCGCATCTTAACCAGCTAAGGCTAGCGCTTACATATAAAGAAAAACAACATGAGTGAGCTTAATTTACTTCCTCTTTCTGGCATTGCTGTGATAGTGATCGGCTTTGCAATGCGGTTTAATCCTCTGTTGGTGGTCACAGCAGCCGGTTTGGTCACGGGTTTTGCCGTTGGCATTGACTTTGTTACCTTGATTGCCGCATTTGGCGAAAAGTTTATGAATTCTCGCCAACTCGCTAGTTTTTTGCTTATCCTACCTGTGATCGCTATTCTTGAGCGCTACGGCTTACAGCAACGTGCTAAAGCTTGGGTTGCAGGCATCAAAGGTGCCACTACCGCTCGCATTTTAAGTATGTACTTTGTTGTCCGTGAGTGCTCAGCAGCACTGGGGTTAATCAACTTAGCGGGCCAAGCACAAACAGTGAGGCCTTTACTTGCACCTATGGCTGTCGGGGCTGCAACAAACCAGTACGGCGAGTTACCACAAGATGTGAAAGACATGATAGGCGCTCACGCTGCCGCCTGCGATAACATCGCCGTGTTTTTTGGTGAAGATATTTTTATCGCCTTTGGCGCCGTTTTGTTAATGGATGCATTTTTAAAAGAAAATGGCATTGCGGGAATAGAGCCGCTCCATATCGGACTTTGGGCAATACCCACAGCCATTGCGGCATTAATTGTACACTTATTCCGGTTAGCGCGATTTGAGGCAAAAATACGCACAGAAATTGCGCGTTGTCAGGAGCCTCGTCGGGAAGATAGCCCTAACCACGATACTAATTCGATGCTTAAGGAGGAGTCGCTATGAGCCAAGTGAACATCTCCACCGAGCATTCTGTTTTGCTTTCAATTGACAATATTTATTTGTTAATCGGCTTTATTGTCATGTTTTTAGTCGTCAAAACCTTACAAGATAAAAAACACCCTAAGCGTCTAACCACTGCGCTCTTTTGGTTTTTATTTGGCTCCGTATTTATCTTTGGCGATGCCTCAATTGCCCTAATTGGCGAGCAAGCGACTTATTTATGGATTGGGGTAAACGTCGTCATTATCGCCTTGCTGGCAGGTATGAAAATGGTTTCGATGGGCAACTACGAGATGCCATGCGAACGAGCTAAAACTGATGATGCCAATCGTTTTGGCAACAAACTGTTTGTACCTGCGGTGCTTATCCCAATCATCACTGTGATTTGTACCATAGTGTTGAGTGACCTTCACTTCGGCACAATATATATCTTCGATCAGAACCACGTTACCTTATCGGCATTAACCCTTGCCTGTACTGCAGCTCTACTAGTTAGCTGGAAGATAACCAAAGGAAGTCCATTACAAGCACTTTCGGAATCGAGACGACTGGTAGACTCCATTGGCTGGGCGGCAATATTGCCACAAATGCTGGCCATGCTTGGCGGCGTCTTTATTGTAGCTAACACCGGTAACGCCATTCAGGAACTGGTGACATTATTCATATCGCCAGACAACCGCTTTATGTTAGTTGTACTCTATTGTGTCGGTATGGCGCTATTTACTATGGTGATGGGTAATGCATTTGCCGCTTTTCCAGTGATGACCGCAGGCATTGCCTTGCCCTTTTTAATCCAAGGCCATGGAGCTGATCCCGCTCCGCTCGTTGCAATCGGCATGTATTCAGGCTATTGCGGCACGTTGATGACTCCGATGGCCGCCAATTTTAATATTGTGCCGGCTGCACTACTGGATTTAAAAGATAAGTACCAAGTCATTAAAGTGCAAATACCAACCGCTATAACTTTATTAGTGATTAATATTTTCCTTATGTATGGAGTCGTTTTTTAATGTCCAGCTACAGTAAACCTTGCGTCTTAGTAACGGGATTTATGCCTTTTGGCGGTGAATCCATCAACCCTTCTTGGCAATTAGCCCAACAACTTGAAGGCGAATCCATCGAAGGTCACGTCGTACACACCAAAGAATTACCTTGTGAGTTCGACAAAAGCATTAGTGCATTAACACAAGCCATAGATAAGTATCATCCAAGTGTGGTGATATGTTTGGGGCAAGCAGGTGGTCGTTGTGATATTTCCATCGAACGTATCGCCATCAACATCAATGATGCTCGGATCCCAGATAATCAAGGAAAGCAACCAATTGATACACCTGTAGTAGAGCATGGACCGGATGCCTACTTTGCTTCACTGCCAATAAAAAGCATGCTGAGTAGCGCACTGCAAGCCGGAGTCCCCGCTAGTATCTCAAATACCGCTGGCACCTATGTATGTAACCATGTGATGTATGGATTACTACATTATCTAAAAACTCATGATCTCGTTTGCCGTGGTGGGTTTGTACATATTCCCTACTTACCATCTCAAGCTGCGCACCACCCTGGTGCACCCAGTATGGAAATTGATACATTAGTGAAAGGCATAAAGATACTGTTAACAAGTGCTATTACGCAAAAACAAGATATTAAGCTTATCGCCGGTACAACCCACTAACCCGCTCGCCCCACAATGGTGCAAACCCGCACCATTGTGCATCACAAAAAATTCACATTTTCGCTATTTCATTGTGTGACTTATCAAATTATTTTTGGTAGAACTGAACTAACCCAATGGCGCATAAGTTGGCATTGGCAATAATAATTTGTTGGTATAAAACCAACACATCGATAGGAATGAGGAAATATGTGTTCAATTTTCGGCGTACTTGACATTAAGACCGATCCCCTTGCCCTTCGCGAGCAAGCGATCGAAATGTCAAAAAAACTAAGACACCGAGGTCCTGACTGGTCCGGGGTGTATTCAAGTGAAAAGGCTATTCTAGTTCACGAGCGTTTGGCCATTGTTGGGGTATCTAGCGGTGCACAACCTTTATTTAACCCAGAAAAGACGCATATTTTGGCGGTCAATGGTGAGATTTATAATCACAAAGAACTTGCCAAATCACTGACGGTCCCCTTTACATTTCAAACACAGTCCGATTGTGAAGTGATTTTAGCCCTTTACAAACAAAAGGGCCCTGAGTTTTTAGATGATCTCAATGGAATTTTTGCGTTTTGTCTTTATGATGAAACCGAAGACGCTTTTTTAATCGGTCGAGACCATATTGGGATCATTCCACTTTATACCGGCCGCGATCAGAGTGGCAATCTCTATGTCGCCAGTGAAATGAAGGCATTAACCCCAATTTGTACACAAATTGAAGAATTCCCTCCTGGTCACTATTGGTATTCAAAAGAAGGAGGTCCTAGGCCTTACTACCAACGCGATTGGCAAGATTTTGCGGCAGTTAAAGATAACCAAGCAAGTCCAGAGGCGGTGAAAAATGGCTTAGAAGCGGCGGTTAAACGCCAACTTATGTGCGATGTTCCATACGGTGTGTTGTTATCCGGTGGCTTAGATTCGTCGGTCATTTCAGCCATTACACAGCAGTTTGCAGCAAAGCGTATTGAAGATGACGACGCATCTGATGCATGGTGGCCAAAGCTGCATTCATTTTCAATCGGCCTAGAAGGCTCGCCTGATCTCGCTGCAGCACAAAAAGTAGCGGATAAGATTGGTACAGTGCACCACCCTATTCACTTTACCGTACAACAGGGTATTGATGCACTGAAAGAAGTGGTTTATCACTTAGAAACCTATGATGTAACTACCATTCGAGCTTCTACGCCAATGTATCTCATGGCGCGCTATATTAAAGCGATGGGGATTAAAATGGTGCTGTCGGGCGAAGGCGCTGACGAGCTGTTTGGTGGTTATTTATATTTCCACAAAGCGCCTAACGCTGAAGAATTTCATAACGAGCTAAATCGCAAAGTCTCGAAACTCCATATGTTTGACTGTTTACGTGCTAATAAATCCATGGCTGCTTGGGGCGTGGAAGCAAGGGTGCCATTTTTAGATAAAGAGTTTGTAGATATCGCCATGCGCACTAATCCAGACTACAAAATGTGTAAAGATGGTCGTATTGAAAAGCATATTATTCGCGAGGCATTCGACGGTTACTTGCCAGATGACGTACTGTGGCGCCAAAAGGAGCAGTTCTCTGATGGTGTTGGCTACAGCTGGATTGATTCGTTAAAAGACTATGTTGAGCAGCAAGTGAGTGATAATGATTTGGAAAATGCACATTACCGTTATCCAATCAATACACCAGATAGTAAAGAGGCTTATTACTATCGCACCATTTTTGAGTCGCACTTTCCGGGTGAAGCCGCAGCTAAGTGTGTACCACATGGTAAGTCAGTGGCATGCTCAACACCAGAAGCGCTTGCTTGGGATGAGGCATTTCAACGTAATGCCGACCCATCGGGTCGAGCAGCAAGCTCACACAATGAAGCGTATAAGCAACAATAATCAATAAAAAAGGGACTAACGTCCCTTTTTAACTAGCATTAAATAAAGCGTTTAATAATAAAGTCGACCTTAACGCGCTTGGCTTGACCAAGTAGTTTTTTAACTGGTGCAGGATAATCAGCCAGTGTTTCTAGGTCTTCATGGCTTTCGATCCTGCGACTATGCGTTAAAATAGCTTGCTTTTCCAGTTCGATTTGAGGGAGTAGCGACTTATCAGGGTCTTCAATCAAGATCCCGTTTTCAATATCCAGGCCCCACGCTCTAGGATTGAGGTTGTGACCACTCATTAAATGGGTGTCCCCATCTTTACTAACGCCTTTGAGATGAAATGAGTTATTGCCATCTTGCCAAAGGTATACGTCTAGTAGTCCCGCGCTAATAAAACGTCGCTGCGATTTGATAAACTTGTACAAAATCGTTTCGTATAGATAAGGCAAGGCACCAATTCGACTAAATGGTTGATCGGGACTAATGTAAAAGTCGTTTGCAGTCTTATCACCAACCACTATTGTCACTTTTTTACCTGTTTTCAGTAAGCGACGTAATGAACGTAGCAAAGGCGCCGGAAAATTAAAGTAAGGTGTATACAGGACCAACTCATGTTCAGTGGTATCAAACAAGGCTTTAATCAAACGATTTAATTTATTCGTTCTGCGGCCAAAGCCTAAAAATGGTCGAACTGTTAGACCGCTTTTACTGGTGGCATTAGAAATATCATAGCTGGCCTTTTTAAGCTGTTTCATCAGCTGCTTTTGATCTGCCCGAATATCCAACAAGGTAGGTAAAGGTCTCACATCTAATCTTGGCACTGCATCAGATGCAATAAGTACATTATCTGTAAAGTGACAAAAGCTGTCAGCCAATTGAGCTTGCTTGATCACAAAATAGCGATCGAGACGGTATTTTTCGCCCTGATGTAAGTAGACGTTATTTAAACTAGCGCCGCTATAAAGCAAAATATCATCTATTACAAACCCTTTGAGGTGCAGCACACCAAACAACTCTTTTGCCTTGACGGGTACGCCATACACTTGAACTTGCGTACCGAGTTGTTCTTTTAAATCGCAATAAAGTTTGGCATTGCCTTCAGACTTTTCAGCACCAATAAGCCCTCGTTGAGCACGATGAAAATCGACTAACACTTTTACGGTTAAGTCTGGGTTTTGCTTCGCGGCTTCATGCAACGCATGCAATATTTCACGACCGGCCTCATCATCTTGAAGATAAAGTGCTGTGATATAAATACGTGTCTTCGCCTGCGAGATTAACGTTAAGAGTGTCTGATGATATTGTTTAGCATCAGTTAACACCTCACAATCTTGCGCACTTAGCCCAAAGCCTGGGGTATTCTGCCAAAATGCCATATGTACCTTTTCAATTAGACTATCAACTCGTGATAGCAAAACAAAATTCTCTAAAACATATCAAAAAAATTTCGTGAGGTCATGAATTACTGTCGTTTTTTGACTTTAGCTTATCGGATTGCTCAATGTATAGACAGTTTAAATCACAACAGTACAAATTTTTTGACAACTTTCCAATTTACAACAAATCGGATTACGTTTTTTTATTTACTTCCCTATTGAATTACATAGAATCGAACAAACTTTTGCTTAATAGCATTTTTTAGAATATTAGTTAGGAAAATTACATGAGCGATGCAAAACACTGCAAACTGTTGATTCTAGGTTCAGGCCCTGCAGGTTATACGGCGGCAGTATATGCTGCGAGAGCTAACTTAAACCCAGTACTTATCACTGGCATGCAGCAAGGTGGTCAGCTGACAACAACAACAGAAGTTGAAAACTGGCCAGGTGATGCACATGGTCTAACGGGTCCGGCACTAATGGACCGAATGAAAGAGCATGCAGAACGCTTTGAAACAGAAATTATTTTTGATCATATCAACAAAGTCGATGTGACCAAACGCCCGTTTACATTAACAGGTGATCAAGGCACATATACTTGTGATGCACTGATTATCGCAACTGGCGCTTCGGCGAAGTATCTTGGTCTTGAGTCAGAAACAGCATTCCAAGGTCGTGGTGTATCTGCATGTGCAACATGTGACGGTTTCTTTTACCGTGGCCAAAAAGTTGCTGTTGTAGGTGGTGGTAATACTGCGGTAGAAGAGGCACTGTACCTTTCAAATATCGCTGAAGAAGTACATGTTATTCACCGTCGTGATTCTTTCCGCAGCGAAAAAATACTTGCTGACCGTCTAATGGACAAAGCGGCTAATGGTAACGTGGTACTGCACCTAAATCGCACACTAGACGAAGTGCTTGGCGACGACATGGGTGTAACCGGTATCCGCATCAAGGACACTGACTCTGATGCAACTGAGCAACTAGATCTTGCTGGTGTGTTTATTGCGATTGGTCATAAGCCGAATACAGATATGTTTGAAGGCCAGTTAGAAATGAAAGATGGCTACTTAGTGGTTCAGTCTGGTTTACATGGTAATGCCACACAAACAAGCGTTGAGGGTGTTTTTGCTGCAGGTGACGTGTCAGACCATATCTATCGCCAAGCAATCACTTCTGCCGGTACTGGATGTATGGCAGCACTAGATGCTGAACGCTTCCTAGATAGCCAAAAGTAATTTAACCGACCTATCGGGTCAGTAAACACTGGCCCGCTTTCCTCCTAGCCTCAATTTGCTATATTGAACTAAATAGCAGTCCTATAGTTTGTTCTATGATCCAACAATTGTTTCACTTGTCTTATGACGATTTTAGATTTCCACCTAATCATTACGCTTTATTGGAACCTGATGGCCTCTTAGCTGTTGGAGGTTGCCTGCAGGTCGAGCGATTAAAACAAGCATATGCCAATGGTATTTTCCCTTGGTTTAATGAAGGTGAGCCTATTATGTGGTGGAGCCCAAGCGAGCGTGGCATTCTTGAATTGAACGACTTTCATTGCGGTAAAACACTAAGAAAGGCTCAACGTAAGCTAAACCCAACAATCACTGTTAATACAGCTTTTGATAAAGTAATAGAAGCTTGCCGCAATCAAAGAATGGCGGCAGAGGGAACCTGGATCACCAACGCCATGCTGAATGCTTACCAGCAAGCGCACATTCAGGGTATAGCGCATAGTGTAGAAGTCTGGCATGAGGAAAATTTGGTTGGCGGGCTATACGGTATTATGCAGTCAGGCGTGTTTTGCGGGGAATCTATGTTCCACACAATACCCAATGCCTCCAAAATGGCGATGTGGGCATTAGTCAATTGGATGACGGCACACAATGCCCACTTTATTGATTGCCAACTAGAAAATCCTTATTTAACAAGTTTAGGATTAAAAGTTGTACCAAGGACTGAGTTTTTGACTAGACTTAAATTGGCGGATCAATTTGAGATCCCAACATCAATGTGGCAGCCTCAGGAGTTGAAAGCTATCTATGAATGAACACTTTCCTTCTAAAATTGGACTGAGCCAACAATTTAGTTGTAGTTATTTACCTGAGCAGAAGGAACAGTTACTGGTTATTCTCGACCCGAATTGTTACAGCCCAGATAGGTTTGAACAGTTACTAGCGTTAGGTTTTCGTCGCAGTGGGGATCAAATATACCGACCACACTGCCCTGCGTGTTCAGCTTGTCAGTCAGTTCGAGTATTAGCTGCGCAATTTAAACCAAGCAAATCACAAAAACGTAAGCGTAATAAAGTTAAGCAAGACTACCAAATTGTTGTGAGTCATCAAGAGCGTCCAGAATATTACCCATTGTATGAAAAGTACATTACAGTTCGACACAGTGATGGCTCAATGTACCCGCCTAATCACTTACAATATGAAAGCTTTTTGTTTTGCCGTTGGATGAACATTATTTTTGTTGAATTATGGCACCAAGACAAACTTATCGCTGTCGCAGTGACAGACTCGATGCCAAGTTCATTATCAGCTATCTACACTTTTTTTGATCCTGATTATGAAGACTTAAGTATTGGCACTATCATGATCATGGCGCAAATCGAACAGGCAGCAAAACAAAATAAACCTTACTTATATTTAGGCTATCAAATTGATGAGTGTAAAAAAATGCGCTACAAAACGCAGTTTCTTCCAGCTCAGAAATTGGTTAAAGATATCTGGCAAGATATCGACCCTAAAGCGACTACGCCCTGCGGATAACCAGATAACGCTCCCTTGTAGTACACTATCGAAAAGGAGTTCCAACCGCATTACCACTCATGGTTAAATTCCAACGTTACTAGACGATTTAGTTATGCTAAAATCTAGTACTTGCCAATTCTGTTCATATCATTCAATTGAACCATAGTGGCAAATAAGCAGAAAATTTAAGGTGTAGAGGCTGAAAACAAGTGCAAACTAACAAAAAATCGGCTTGTAACTTTACTTATTCCCCGCTTTTGGGCAAAATCTGCATCGTTTAATTTAACCAAGAGGTGATACGCTACACATGGCGAAAGAAGACGTAATTGAAATGCAAGGCACAGTCCTTGATACGCTACCAAACACAATGTTCCGTGTTGAACTAGAAAATGGTCACGTGGTTGTTGCACATATTTCTGGAAAAATGCGCAAAAACTACATTCGTATTTTGACTGGTGACAAAGTTACCGTTGAAATGACGCCTTACGACCTAACAAAAGGACGTATTGTCTTCCGTGCTCGTTAATCTGCGTGTGTAGATTTGTACTAAGTTGATGCTGTAAACTCGTTGATACCCAAGAAACCTCATCAAAATTGAAGTTATTTAGGTATAGCCAAGTTCATTCAAACAATTAGTATACACGAACGACTAACACTGAGTTTAAGCCGACATGGCTAGTATTAAACTGAGTGATAACAAAGAGCCCAGTCTGTCTGGGCTTTTTGTCGTTTACACTACAACCATATCGAACTGCGATTCTGATATGCTATACGCCATCAGGAAAAAGCCAGCTTTAGCACAGCGTATCTCTGCGAGTATCTCCCTGCATAGTTATTAAGAGCACTTCGCTTTTCTAACTTTTCTATTCGACCCGAAATCTTACAGTGAACCAAAATCAAGCTGTCACCTTCCCATAAAGCGCGACATGCACCACCTGACAAAGCGACAAAGTAAAACTACCACACAACAAAAAGCCCAGCTTAGCTGGGCTTACAAAAACTATCACAATAAGTCGTGCGCTTACGCAGAGACGGCTTCCGTTTGATAGTCAAAAGACAGTTTATTGTCTTTTACTGTCACCTTAACCGTACCACCATCAGCTAATTGGCCAAATAGAATTTCGTTCGCCAGTGGCTTTTTCAGATTATCTTGGATCACTCTCGCCATTGGACGTGCCCCCATGGCTTTATCATAGCCGAGATCTGCTAGCCAGTCTCTTGCTTGTGTGGTGAGCTCAAGGTTCACTGATTTCTTATCAAGCTGCGCCTGAAGTTCTACAATGAACTTATCAACAACTTGCAAGATAACCTCTTTTTCAAGATGGTTGAACCAAATAATATTATCTAGACGGTTTCTAAACTCCGGTGTAAACACCTTATTGATTTCCACCATGGCGTCATGAGTATAGTCCTGTTGCTGGAAGCCAATCGACTGACGAACCGTCTCTTGTACCCCTGCGTTTGTTGTCATTACTAACACAACATTTCTGAAATCAGCTTTACGACCATTGTTGTCGGTTAGCGTACCGTGATCCATAACTTGTAGCAAAATGTTATAAATGTCCGGATGCGCCTTTTCGATTTCATCGAGCAACACTACGGCATGAGGATGCTTAATTGCGGCCTCAGTTAGCAATCCGCCCTGTTCAAATCCAACATACCCTGGAGGCGCACCAATTAGGCGACTCACCGCATGGCGTTCTGCATATTCCGACATATCAAAGCGAATAAACTCGATTCCCATACACTTAGCAAGCTGCTTAGTCACTTCGGTTTTACCCACCCCAGTTGGACCTGCAAATAAGAACGAGCCTACTGGCTTGTCTTCATTAGCCAGTCCTGAGCGTGATAAGCGAATTGCTGATGTAAGTGCATCAATTGATTCGTCTTGGCCAAACACCAACATCTTCAAATTGCGATCTAAGTTCTTCAGTGTTTCTTTATCGCTGGATGATACACTTTGCTGTGGAATACGGGCCATCTTAGAAACAATGGCCTCAATATCAGAGACATTGATGGTCTTTTTACGTCTAGAAGACGGCTGCAATCTCTGATTAGCACCAGCCTCGTCGATTACATCTATCGCTTTGTCAGGCAAGTGACGTTCATTGATGTATTTCGCACTGAGCTCTGCGGCAGCTTTCAGCGCTTTTTGTGTATAGCGAATGCCGTGGTGCTCTTCATACCGCTCTTTTAAACCATGCAAAATCTTTGTGGTGTCTTCAACGCTAGGCTCCACGACGTCAATTTTTTGAAAACGACGAACCAAGGCTCTATCTTTTTCAAAGATATTCTTGAACTCAGAATACGTGGTAGATCCCATACAACGAAGCTGTCCACTAGACAACAATGGCTTAATCAAGTTAGACGCATCCATCACTCCACCCGATGCCGCACCGGCACCAATAATTGTGTGGATTTCGTCGATAAATAAAATCGCATGGGGCTTAGACTGCAATTCTTTAAGTAGCGCTTTAAAGCGTTTTTCAAAATCACCGCGATACTTAGTACCAGCAAGCAGGGCCCCCATGTCTAATGAGTAAACAACGGCATCAGCGATAACATCTGGTACTTGGTTGTTAACAATACGATAGGCAAGCCCTTCAGCGATAGCCGTTTTACCAACCCCAGCTTCCCCGACCAAAAGCGGGTTATTTTTCTTACGGCGACATAAAACCTGTACCGTACGCTCTACCTCTTCATCACGACCCACTAACGGATCGATGCGACCTGACTCGGCCTGAACGTTGAGGTTCGAGGTAAAGTTCTCCAGCTTGGTTTTTTCTTCCTGTTGTATATCACCACTGTCGTCTTGCATCTCCTCATGATCTTCTTGCTCGTGTTCATCTTCGATTTTAGAAATACCGTGGCTGATGAAATTAACAATATCTAAGCGACTCACGTCGGCTTTTTTAAGGAGATAGACAGCTTGACTCTCTTGTTCGGAGAAAATTGCAACTAGTACATTCACCCCAGTCACTTCAGAGCGGCCTGAGGATTGAACATGGAATACGGCGCGTTGCAACACACGCTGAAAGCCAAGTGTAGGTTGTGTTTCTCTGTCTTCCTCTAAATCAGGAATAACAGGTGTCGTTTCATCAATAAACTCTGATAACTCGCGCTTTAACGTGTTCATGTCGACACCGCAGGCATCTAGCGCTTCACTAGCAGAGGGGTTATCGATCAATGCAAGTAATAAGTGCTCGACAGTCATAAATTCATGACGACGAGAACGAGCCTCACGAAACGCGGCGTTAAGAGTAAGTTCTAAGTCTTTGTTTAGCATTGGCAACCCCCAACAAGATATTAATAGGTCATTCCTGCTCACAACTACAGAGCAGCGGGTGCTCGTTGTCACGAGCATATCGGTTTACCTGCTCAGCCTTGGTACTGGCTATGTCCGCAGGGTATACTCCACATACCGCTTTTCCCTTGTGATGCACTTCAAGCATCACCTCAGTTGCTCTCTCGCTATCCATATTGAAGAATGTCGTCAATACCTCGACAACAAAATCCATGGGCGTGTAATCATCATTATTCAAAATCACTTTATATTTTCGCGGCGGTTGAAGTTTTTGCTTCTGTTCCTCGCGAACGGCGTCCAATACACCAGAATCTTTTGTCCCACTCATAATTAAATATAGTCTTGTCTTATATACTCAAGCAAATAGATTTGAGAAATAAATAAAATGTTAAAAAAAAGAGCAAAAAACTTGACTGCTTGCTCATATAAACTACAGTCTTACATGACTGTCTAATCTATGGGCAGTTTAGCAAAATTAAAAGAGTAGATTAACTTTAATTTAGTCAACTTATAGAAGGATGTAGAAGTATGGCTTGCGGAAAAGTCAAATGGTTCAATAACGCCAAAGGGTTTGGTTTCATCGTAGAAGACGGCAGTGACGAAGATATCTTTGCTCATTACTCAACGATTGTAATGGATGGATACAAGACGCTTAAAGCTGGTCAGGATGTATCATTCGAGCTACAAAAAGGGCCCAAGGGTCTGCACGCGACCAACATCGCACCGATCACGGAAGATGTTGTTTAAGTGTTAGTAGTTTTTGGCTAAAGCGGGTTACATTCGTGCTCGCTTATTCCTCTCCCCGTTAACCTATCCCCTTTAGATCAATTCAGTCTTCAACATATGCACCAGTCGCTTACTTAGCGTTTTCTTATAGAAATTGTTATAACTTTTCACTTTTACACTTTAAATTTAATAATTAGCCCCCATATGCAATCACTGTTAGACTAAAGCACGCTTGCAATCTCTATCATAGGTTGGTTAGATATTTCTACTTTAGCATGTATCGCTTGCTTCATCGCAAATGACTACATGCACTAAAAGAGTAGCAATACCTAATAAACTTGCTAACGCAACGCACGTATTGCCAGTTGATATAATTAAACAGACAAGTTGGAGGCGAAGCACACTATTTGTTAGCCATAAAGAGATTTTTATTCATCTTAGACAAAAATCGTCAATAAGGTTGACTCAGTGCAGCGTATCCACACTACACGTAATTATTTCAATAGGCTCTGAGCTGTAGGTCGTATGTTGGACTTTGCTCAGGTTTGTCGCTCACGCTCCCGTATTAACGGTGAGTATTGAGCACTTAACACTGTGTTGCTTAGTCCTAATAGCAATTGTTGAACGGCGCAAGCCCACAACTATCTAGGAATGATGATGACATCGAAAATTATCTATACCAAAACAGATGAAGCACCAGCATTAGCCACTTATTCGCTACTGCCAATCATCCAAGCATTCACCAAGCCTGCAAATATCGAAGTAGAAACGCGCGATATTTCGTTAGCAGGACGCATCATTGCGATTTTCCCTGAATATTTAAAAGAAGAACAACGCATTGGTGATGCATTAGCAGAATTGGGCGACCTCGCAAAAACGCCTGAAGCAAACATCATCAAACTACCTAATATCAGTGCATCTATCCCACAACTACGTGCAGCAATCAAAGAATTGCAAGCAAAGGGCTATGCATTGCCAGAGTATCCTTCAGAACCAAAAACTGAGGAAGAGAAAGAAGTTAAGGCACGCTACGACAAAATTAAAGGTAGTGCAGTAAACCCAGTACTTCGTGAAGGTAACTCTGACCGTCGTGCACCGACGTCTGTAAAAGGTTACGCACGTAAAAACCCACACTCGATGGGCGCCTGGTCAAAAGACTCAAAGTCTTATGTAGCATCAATGACTGACGGTGACTTTTTCGGTTCTGAGCAATCAGTAACGGTTGCTGAAGCAACAGATGTTCGTATTGAACACGTGGCGAACAATGGCGATATCACAGTGCTAAAACAGAGCACACCGCTACTTGCAGGTGAGATCATCGACGCGTCACGTATGAGTGCAAAAGCATTACGTGAATTCTTAGCAGCACAAGTGCAAGAGGCAAAAGAAAAAGGCGTGTTGTTCTCATTACATATGAAAGCAACCATGATGAAAGTGTCAGATCCAATCATCTTTGGCCACGCTGTTAAAGTTTTCTACAAAGAGGTGTTCGAGAAGCACGCCGCAACGTTTGCTGAAATCGGTGTTGATGCAAGCAATGGTGTTGGTGACGTTTACGCTAAAATCGAATCTCTAGATGATGCTAAACGTAAAGAAATTGAAGCAGACTTAGCAGCAGTTTATGAAACAGCTCCAGATATCGCAATGGTTGACTCCGACCGTGGTATCACAAACCTACATGTGCCAAGTGATGTGATCATTGATGCATCTATGCCTGCTGCAATTCGTTCAAGCGGCCAAATGTGGAATGCTGAGGGCAAGCAACAGGACACTGCTTTTGTGATCCCTGACCGTTGTTACTCAGGTGTTTACAGTGCGACTATCGACTTCTGTAAAGAACACGGTGCATTTGACCCTCGCACTATGGGTACTATTCCTAACGTCGGTCTAATGGCTCAAAAAGCAGAAGAGTACGGCTCTCACGATAAAACGTTTGAAGCACCATCAGCTGGCACAATTCGTGTAGTTGATACTGCAGGCAACACTTTACTTGAGCATGCAGTTGAAGAAGGCGACATCTGGCGCATGTGTCAGGTAAAAGATGCACCAATCAAAGACTGGGTGAAACTGGCGGTAAATCGTGCTCGCGCAACCAACACTCCAGCAGTATTTTGGTTAGACGAAAACCGTGCACACGATGCTGAGTTGATCAAAAAGGTTAACGCATACCTACCTGAGCATGATACAAGCGGCCTAGAAATCCTAATCAAAGCACCTGTTGATGCTACGCTTTACTCTCTTGAGCGTATGAAGAAAGGACAAGATACTATTTCTGTAACAGGTAACGTGTTACGTGACTACCTAACAGATCTTTTCCCAATTCTAGAGCTTGGCACTAGTGCGAAAATGCTATCTATCGTGCCACTAATGAATGGCGGTGGCTTATTTGAAACAGGCGCAGGTGGTTCTGCACCTAAGCATGTTCAGCAGTTCGAAAAAGAAAACCACTTACGTTGGGACTCTTTAGGTGAATTCCTAGCGACGGCTGCTTCTTTTGAACATTTAAGTCAAACAACAGGTAACGCTAAGGCACAGGTTCTTGCCGATACTCTAGATGCTGCAACAGCGAAATTCTTAGATGAAAACAAGTCGCCTTCACGTAAAGTGAAAGAACTTGATAACCGTGGTAGCCACTTCTATCTTGCAATGTACTGGGCACAAGAACTAGCCGCGCAAGATAAAGACACTGAGCTTAAAGCTAAGTTTGAGAAAGTAGCTGCAGAGTTAACAGCTAAAGAAGCGGAAATCGTTGCGGCCCTAAACGAAGTTCAAGGTCAAGCAATGGATGTTGGCGGATATTATCAGCCAGAAGACGATAAAGCGTTTGCGGCGATGCGTCCATCAGCTGTATTTAATGACATTCTAGCTTCACTGTAAGTGTTAGGTTAGATGACTAAAAGCGGCCTATGGCCGCTTTTTGCTTTCAGGCGACACATCTGCCTAATTACGTTAATATAGCGCTTTTCGTGAATACTAGGAATATGGCGATGAGCACAAGTAATAGAGCCAATACAAACAACCCCAGAACACAGCAACGGAAAAAACCACCTCACTCTCAACGCTCCAAGGCACGAAAACAACCATTCAATCAAAGACAATCGAAGCCTGCATTACCACCGGAACAAGTCAAAGTCGTATTATTTAACAAGCCCTTTGACGTTTTGTGTCAGTTTACTGATGATCAAAACCGCCAAACCTTAGCGGACTTTATCGACATTAAGGGAGTCTATGCCGCTGGTCGCTTAGACCGAGATAGTGAGGGATTATTGCTGCTTACTAACTGCGGAAAGCTACAAAACAAACTTACCTCCCCTAAAAAATCTACCTATAAAACCTATTGGGTGCAGGTAGAGGGTGAGCCTTCCGAACAGAGTCTCGACGCGCTTAGGAAAGGGGTTGAACTTAAGGATGGCGCAACCTTACCCGCAAAAGTAGAAGTAATGTCTGAACCGGATGTTTGGCCCAGAAACCCGCCGATCCGAGAGCGTAAAAATATCCCAACAACGTGGCTGAGCATTTCAATTAAAGAAGGTCGTAATCGCCAAGTTCGCCGAATGACCGCCCACGTCGGACATCCAACACTCAGGCTAATTCGCGCACAAATTGGGCAATATCAGCTCGGGGAGCTTAAAAGTGGCGAATATCGCGTACTCTAACGGGTTCTATACAGCGCAGTTGTACTGAGCTTGGCCGTCTCATGGACGTGCAATTTGAAGAGATTTGAGTATAATAAGCGCTTTCTATCTGAGCATTAAGATTAATAGCGAAATTATGAGCGATAATAGTCACATTAAAGTCATTGTCGGAATGTCCGGCGGTGTTGATTCTTCCGTATCTGCCTATCTTTTAAAACAACAAGGATATCAGGTTGAAGGCCTGTTCATGAAAAACTGGGAAGAAGACGATAATGATGAGTATTGTGCCGCAGCTGAAGATCTAAAAGATGCGCAGGCGGTGTGTGACAAGCTTGGTATAGAGCTCCATACCGTTAACTTTGCAGCAGAATACTGGGATAACGTGTTCGAGCATTTCCTTGAAGAATACAAGGCTGGTCGTACTCCAAATCCAGATATCATGTGCAACAAAGAAATCAAGTTTAAAGCCTTTTTGCAGTTTGCCGCCGAAGCCCTCGGTGCTGACTATATTGCGACTGGCCACTATGTGCGCCGAGCCGAACGCGATGGCAAGTTTGTTATGCTGCGTGGTGAAGACGAAAACAAAGATCAAAGCTATTTTCTCTACACATTAAGCCACGAGCATATTGCGCAAACACTTTTCCCTGTTGGTGAAATAGAAAAGCCAGAAGTACGCAAAATAGCAGAAGAACAAGGCCTAATTACCCACGATAAAAAAGACTCTACAGGTATTTGCTTTATCGGTGAGCGTAAATTTAAAGACTTTCTAGCTAAGTTTTTACCTGCACAACCCGGCACAATCGAAGACTGTGAAGGTAATCCAGTTGGCGAACACGAAGGACTGATGTACCACACACTTGGCCAACGTAAAGGTTTATTGATTGGCGGTTCAAAAGAAGGTAATGGTGAACCTTGGTATGTGGTCGATAAAGACATTGAAAGAAATGTGCTAGTTGTTGGTCAAGGTAAGAACCACCCTCGCCTATTCAGCAATGGTTTAAACGCAAACCAATTACACTGGGTTGACCGCGTAGGGCCACAAGGTACAACACGTTGCACAGTAAAAACTCGATATCGCCAAACCGATATCCCATGTACACTTTTAGTCGGCCAAGATGGTATGGCTCGCGTGCTGTTTGATGAGCCACAAAAAGCAGTTACACCAGGACAATCAGCGGTGTTCTATGCCGATGATGTTTGCCTTGGTGGTGGTATCATTGAGTCGGTAATCAAGTAATGCACAATCAATACGTTATGCCTTTGGCGGCGATGTGCCAAATTAGTAAACTGGTACAAAAATGTGCCCGTTACGGTACATTTAATGAAAATGAAGTAGAAGGCTTTTTAAAAAGTATTATCAATACCTCGCCCGAACGACCTGAGGACGTCTACCCAGACAAATTCGCCATAAAAACTGGATGTAAAACCCTCATTGAACAGCTTTCTGCTGGTGGTGAAAAAGATGTCGAGATGGTGAAATATGTCGGTGCAATGATGCAGCTTGAACGAGTATTGACCAGCGATAGTAAGTCGCTTGATTTACTGGCACAAAAAATTCAACAAGTGGAGCGCCAGCTTCTCCACTTTGATATTTGCGAAAGCCAAATCGTCGCATCCCTTGCTGACATTTATGGACAAGTAATAAGCCCGCTTGGACCCAAGATCCAAGTCTTCGGAAAACCCGAATTATTAAAACAACCAGCTACACAACAAAAAATACGAGCATTACTGCTGGCGGGGATCCGCAGTGCAGTATTGTGGCGTCAGCTTGGTGGTAAACGTCGCCATTTTTTCTTTGCTAAAAAGAAAATCATCAGCGCGGCAAAAAGTTATTTGTAAAATTCGTAGTGGCCTTGGTGCCACTCTATAAGTATCGTTCAAAAACAAACAGTTAGGAGTTATTATGGAGCTTTCAGCGTTAACCGCTATCTCTCCTGTGGATGGTCGCTATGGCAGCAAGACCAAAGAACTGAGAAGCATCTTCAGTGAATTTGGCTTGATCAAATACCGCGTCATCGTAGAAGTTCGTTGGCTACAAGCATTAGCGAGCAGCGACGCCATCACCGAAGTACCTGCTTTCAGCGATGAAGCAAATGCACTTCTAGATAGCATTGTTGAAAACTTCAGCGAAGCTGACGCAGCACGCGTAAAAGAAATTGAACGCACCACCAACCACGACGTTAAAGCTGTAGAATACCTTCTTAAAGAAAAAGTCGCGGATAATGCCGAGCTAAATGCGGTTAATGAATTTATTCATTTCGCCTGTACTTCTGAAGACATCAATAACCTGTCACACGGTTTGATGCTTACAGAAGCTCGTGACAAAGTGCTACTGCCTTATTGTGATGAGCTACTCGCTGCGATTAAAGAAAAAGCAGTAGAATACAAGTCAATTCCAATGATGACTCGTACTCACGGTCAGCCAGCTTCTCCATCAACGATGGGTAAAGAGTTTGCAAACGTTTATGTTCGCCTGCAACGCCAGCGTCAACAAATTGCAAACGTTCAGTTACTTGGTAAAATAAACGGTGCTGTTGGTAACTATAATGCACACTTAAGTGCATACCCTGAATACGACTGGCACGCGCATAGTGAGCGTTTTGTCTCAAGCTTAGGTTTGACATGGAACCCGTTCACAACTCAAATCGAACCACATGATTATATTGCTGAACTATTCGATGCTATCGCTCGTTTTAACACCATCCTAATCGATTTTGACCGTGACGTTTGGGGTTACATTGCGCTGAATCACTTCAAGCAAAAAACCATTGCTGGTGAGATCGGCTCTTCAACCATGCCTCACAAAGTGAACCCGATCGACTTTGAAAACTCTGAAGGTAACCTTGGTATTGCCAACGCCATTTTTGCCCACCTTGCGCAAAAGCTACCAGTATCACGTTGGCAACGAGACCTAACGGACTCAACGGTATTACGTAATTTAGGCGTTGGTATGGGCTATGCACTGATCGCCTATCAAGCAACCCTTAAAGGTGTTAGCAAATTAGAAGTGAATGCAGATCGCTTACTTGCTGAACTGGATGACAACTGGGAGCTACTTGCTGAACCAATCCAAACTGTGATGCGTAAATATGGTATTGAAAAGCCATATGAAAAGCTTAAAGACTTGACTCGCGGTAAACGTGTTAATCAAGAGATCATGGCCGAGTTTATTGATAACTTAGCATTACCTGATGAAGTCAAAGCGCAAATGAAAGAAATGACGCCGGCAAACTACATTGGTCGTGCAGAAGCATTCATCGACGAACTAAACTAAGTAATAAGAGGTTTAGCTAGCTAACTTGCTATCCAAACCTCGAGTTATGCCACTTAGTTACTTAATGCCAGTTCAATTGTTGCTTTGACCCAATCATGGGGTTTAATCTGCAATGAATTGGTATAAGATAAGCGAAAGAGCTCCCCCTCTTTCGCTTTTTTTATCACTGGAATTTCCTCATGTATCAACTGCAAATCAACGACCTAACATTTGAACAATTTCTTGAACAATACTGGCAGAAAAAGCCGCTACTTATCAAACAAGGCTTTCGAGATTTCGACGATCCACTTGAGCCTGAAGAGCTAGCAGGTCTTGCTACCGAAGAGTGTATAGAGTCACGCATTGTCACCAATCATAAAGATCAGTGGGAAGCACATCATGGTCCTTTCGAACAGTTTGATCTGTTAACAGAGACCAACAGCACGCTACTCGTTCAGGCAGTCGATCACTGGCACCCACAAGCAGCCGAGATAGTAGAAGCATTTAGATTTATTCCAAATTGGCGAATAGATGATTTAATGATCAGCTTTTCTACACCAGGCGGCGGTGTTGGCCCACACTTAGACCAATATGATGTTTTTATTATTCAAGGACAAGGGAAACGCCACTGGCGAGTTGGTCTACGTGACGAAAGCTTAAAACAATTTGCGCAAAATAAGAGTCTATTACAAGTTGAACAGTTTGAAGCAGTTATAGACGCAGTACTTGAGCCCGGCGATATTTTATATATACCACCAGCATGTCCACATGAGGGTTATGCCATAGAAAATGCATTAAATTATTCAGTGGGTTTTAGGGCGCCGGATCAAAAAGACTTAATCTCTAGTTTTGCCGATCATATTATTGATATGGAAGCTGGAAAGCAACGATTCAGTGATCCAGACTTATTACCTCGCGATTCCATAGGTGAAGTGACAAACTCAGATAAACAACAAATTCACGCTATGCTACAAAGCTTACTTGAGGATGATTCGCTTTATAGTAAGTGGCTTGGTAAAACACTCAGTGAGCCAAAACATGAAATGGATTTAGCACCACTCGATCCACCGATTGAACCCCAAGCACTTGAAGAAATCGCAACAGAAAACCCCATCATTTACCGAGCAGGAGGCGTTCGGGCACTTTATCAAGTATGTGAAGATCATATTTTATTCAGTGTTAACGGCGACAACTATACGGTAAGTCATGCGTGTTTAAATGCTATTAAACAATTGACCGATAACGTCGAGTTTGAGTTTAAAGCAATAATTCCTGCATTAAGCAGCTTGGAATTTAAACAAACGTTAACTAAACTCATTAATGATGGGACCTACTTCGTTGAAGACAGTGATCCAGCCGACGCTGACTTCGATGAGGGCTGGGAGTAGAGCCTGTTAGAACAAGATAGTCGCGTTCACAATAACAACAACATATCACGAAAGCCCGTATATTAAAGGCTTTCGTAAGCTCTAGCTTGTCGCTAAACAGGGAATGCAGGTGTGATCTGTAGATCGGGGGCAGTATGAGTTATAGGATCAGTAGAGTAAATTGGCAATCCAAGAAATTGCAGCTTAAAGCAATACGAGAGCGCGTGTTTGTTTGTGAACTTCATATCCCAAAAGACGTTGAGTTTGACCAACAAGACATTACCGCAGAACATTTAATCATTATTGACGACCAAGACGGACCCGTAGGCACTGGTCGACTGTGTAACGATGGACTATTAAGTCGAATCGCTATATTTAAGTCACATCGCAACCGAGAAGCCTACGCATCCTTGATTGGTGGACTTGTGGAGATTGCTAAAGACAAGGGCTTTGAGGATATTTACATCCAATGTATTCTTGATGAGGTGCCTGAGTTTTTACAATCTGGATTTTCCCCCCATGGACATGTGTTCATGGAAGCAGGCATTCCAAGGCAGCGCTTGAAGTGCCCAATTCAATCAATTAACACAGAACCCTTTACTATGCTTCACTAGCCCAAAGTTCATCTTTGGCAAATAAATCATATAAACCGTGGGCTCGGTTTACTAGCAAGTTAGCAAATTGAGCCTGCGTTTTATCAACTGGCTTGGTTGCCATAATTTCATCGGCCTTCAATTGCCAATGGAACGAAAATGAACGCAGTGCATCACGAGGCGTTGCAGCCGCAGAAGCTTCGATGTGATCAGTCGGTAGGTTGCCGGTAACCACCCAATATCTTTTACCGTTTTGACCTTTGATTTTCCAAAGTGCAACCAGCGGCTCAATATAACGACACTCTTTTTCGATAATACTTTCCGGTAGAATGCCTTTATCAGCCAAATGTTTTTGCGCAGCCTGTACACAACTTCTTTGCCATTGAATAGACCTTTGTTGCTGCTGCTCTGGTGTTAGTGTTTCTTGTTGTGGCTGGTTTTGTTCTTCACTCATTACTTACCCTTTTTATTCTTATTCAATCGACAGTTCAATTACTCGCAATCAGTCATGTCGATAAATTTATTCAAACGCAACGCATCCTAACGCGCACGGAGTACCCCGATACTAAGCTTTTGCGGGCGCTTCGGCAATCGAATCTTAGTAAATTTAGAATTAGGTGATTATTTTATAAACGGTAAGTTTCGAGAAAGTTTACTGCCCTACTCTAGCTGCAACAACACAAACATTAACTTCAAGGAATACCATTATGGCTAGAAAACTCGTAAACCTCGTCGCCGCTATTTCTATTATTTGTAGTACCCCAATAAGCGCTGCATCTCAACCCGAAACGCAACCACTTCAATGGGGAATTGGCGCAGCGATCATTTCGCAAGATCTAGGTTATATTGACATTGGTAATGAGACTGAATTTGTTCCTGCAGTTGCCATTCAGTACGGCAACTTTAGCTTACTCGGACCAAGAGCAAGCTATAAATTGTACCAAACCGAGCAATTCGAACTCAGTCTCGGCGCACACCTAAGGTTAGATGGGTTTGAAGCGGCTGACAGTGACTACTTTATTGGAATGGAAGACAGAGACATGAGCTTTGATGCTGGGTTTGAGGCCGAGTACGATACCCAGTTTGGTGAGTTTGGTTTTGAGTTTATGCATGATGTTAGCAGCACGCATAAAGGATATGAAGCCAGTTTAAGCTATGGCGTCCCATTTAGATTTGAAGATGGTCGAGTTTTTCCTTATATCGCCGCCAACTTTCAAAGTGAAGATCTAGTCGATTATTACTATGGCGTAAGAACATCAGAGGTCCTAAACAATAGGCCATTTTATCTCGGTGACGCCAGCACCGCATTGGAGGTAGGTGTACAAAGTGATTGGTTCTTTGGTAAGCATCATATGGTTAAAGCCGATATCAGTTACACCAGCTATGGCAGTGAAATCAAAGACTCTCCACTCATAGACGCTTCTGGAAGTGCACAAATTATTCTTGGGTATGTATATGTTTTTTAAATTAGTTTTCCTATTACTCACTGCAGTCCTAAGCGGCTGTAGTGAGGGGCCAAAGGCAAAGCCGATAGAAAAGCAGGTGACACCAGCGGTGTTTACAGCGGTAGAGTTGGCTGAAACAGTCCCTGCCAGACATTTTTACAGCCGCATTGTTGGAAGTGACGTGATATACGTCGCTTCTCTTAGTGAAGGCAGAATTGAATCATCAACAGCTTACTCTGGGAAGGTGGTAAAGCAAGGTGAGGTGCTTGCGTCTTTATACTCACCTTACTTAAAAGCACAGCTTCGTGAGAAGCAAGCATTATTAACCAGTGCCAAACGTGCCTCACAACAAGCCAAACTTGATTTTGCTCGAACTGAAAAGCTATTCGCTAAAAAACTCGTTTCAGACTCCTCGTTGGATGTCGCTAGGCTGGAACTTACTACACGTGAACAGCAGGTACGCTCTGCAGAAGCTTTGGTTGAAGAGGCCCAGAATGCGCTAAACGAAAATCAGATTGTGGCGCAAAGTGACGGCATAGTAACAGATGTATATGCCCGTTCAGGTGATGTTGTCAACTCAGGCCAAGCCATCTTCCAATTACAAACGCTTACGACATTAAAAGCCGAGTTTCTGCTGCCCGAGCAAGAATATATTGGTTTATCTATCAATCAACCTGTGACTATCTTTGTGCCATCAATCAATAAAACGCTTACTGGTAAGGTGATTGAAAAAAGTCTGCCATCCATGACTGTGGGACGTTTGTTTAAATTGACAGTCGATCTATTTAATCAAAATGCAGAATTGGTTGGGCTACTCACACGCCTAGAACTTGCCATTTCAGCGGCTCCGCCATTTAAAGTGCCAGCTTCGGCTGTGCATTATGATGTTAATGATCAAGCTTATGTTTTTGTTGCCAAGCCTGAATTCAAGCGTATTAACGTAAAAGTCCTTGGCAACCAAGGGGATAAAGTGTTGGTTACCGCACCACAGCTGGCAGATAATAATGTGCTCACCACTTCTGCGGCCAAACTTGGGTTTAACTTAGCCATGTTAGGGAGTAAAGGTCATGGAAAAAAATAGCCTTGCTTATTATGCTCCACCACGTTTGGTGCTTGGGTTAACCCTTATTTTGGTTATCACGGGCATATTGGGCTGGTTCAACGCGAAAAGCCAAGAGGATCCAAGTTTTCCCTATCGTAATGGCTTTATTCAAATCATTAATCCCAATCTGAGTACTACTCAGATAAATGACAGTATCGTCAAGCCGCTGGAGCGTAGCTTGGCCAAAATTGAGCAGATCCATACCATTCAATCTAGGATCCGCTCTGGTAACGCTATCATAGATATTGAGCTAAACGAGCAAGAATATGATACCGAGTTGATATGGCAACGCATCAAAGAGGAAGTTTCTCCATTTCACGCAAAACTGCGTAATAGCACAATTCGTGTTGTTGACCGAGCCCAAGATACCCAAGGGATCTTACTCACGGTTAACACAGGAAGAGGGTTAGCAGTTGATCGAGAGTTAGCGATACAAGTACGTGATGAGCTACGTCAACTTAGGGTTATCAGAGATGCGACACTGATTGGCGACCCTGGGGTTGAATTGGCTATTGCATATTCTCAACATCGGATGCTAGCGCTAGGCCTGACTCCTTCATCCATTGCAAAGCAGTTACAAGATGCCAATAATCAAGACAGTCTCGGCGCATTATCCGATAATCAGAGCACTTTTTCTGTACTTCCTATCAACCACTTAAGTAAAGATGAACGGGTTGCGAATGTGCAATTGACTACGCCAGAGGGAGCTAAGATCCCACTCACAAGCATTGCAGACATAGGATACAGATCGATACCAACAGCAACCGAGCAATTTTGGCATAATGGTCAGCAAGTTGTCGGTATCGCCCTCTCTTTGCCTCCCAATCAAGTAAATATTGAAGCCGCAGGTCAGGCGATCAAACATGCTGTAGACAATATTAATGCTCGATACGAAACGGCACCACTTGCAATCGAAATTTTCCAGCCTGACTGGTCAAAAAAACGTCGGGATGGTTTGGTCAATTCCTTAATCTTAAGCTGTATTGGTATTGCCGTTATTTTGGTGTTTTTTCTTTCCATACAAAGTGCGCTTGTGATCAGCCTGACTGTACCTGCTATCGTCCTGTCATCAATTGCGTTATTCACAACTTTTGATGGCGTGATCCACCAAATGACCATTGCCGGCTTAGTACTGTCACTTGGCCTGATAGTTGACAACTGCATTATTGTTGCCGAGCGCCTTAGCTACCATACTAGTCAAGGACTCACTTTAATGGCTGCTGCAAGGCGTTCGGTCATAGAATTAAGAAAACCACTTGCAGCCGCCACAATGACCACCATTGCAGCTTTTGTTCCTATGGTACTCGCTAAAGGCAGTGTTGCAGATTTTATCGCAACCATCCCTGTCCTTGTGATCATTTGTATTTCATTAAGCTATTTTGCTGCTTTGATACTCATCCCTGTATTATTTGGCAGTACGGACTTTTCTAATACTAAGCTTGAAATGTGGCAGCGCAGCTTCGCAAATACGCTTTCAAGGTTTGGCTATTTCATATCAACACAGGTACTAAAAAAACCAACCCTAACATTACTATCGGCCTCAGTGTTAGTCGCTGTGTTACTTTCTTTACCCAGTGCAAATGGCCAGTTTTTTCCGAGTACTAACCGAAACCAGGTTTATATCGATGTGCAATTACCTTTATCCAGCCATATTGATACGACGACTAAAACGGCAAACCAAGTTGCTGAATTTGCCCGTCGCAACAATGAGGTCACCGATACTATGGTTTTTAGCGGATTTTCAGGTCCTAGATTTTACTATAACCTCGCGCAAAAACCGGGAGAAACACACATTGCTCGCGTCGTATTAACGCTAACTGAGGCCGCTGAACCAGTCGAGTTTTCACGCTCACTCAATGTGGCTTTAGCACAACAATTCCCAGAAATAATAGTCAAAGCACGAGAGCTGGGACAAGGTCCCCCGATTGAAAGTCCGATAGCGCTCAGGCTCACAGGAATTGATCAAAGCGCATTACTTAATGCCGCTGAGGCGATGTTTTTAACACTGCATCAACACCCCGAAGTCGAATCACCGTACAGAAATTATAGTTACGGCGCACCTGCTATCGACCTAAATATGGATCAAAATACACTGTCAGCCTTTGGGTTAAGCCACCAAACGATCTCTGACTATATCGCATGGAGAAGCTCAGGACTCAAAGTAACGACGCTTGATTATAATGCTGAACCTATAAATCTTGTCTTGTTTGATCCAAGCTCAACACAAAGTAGTAATGATATTTTAAATACACAAGTGTTGTTGCCACAGCAAACCACTACTGCATTAGCAGGATTTGTATCGCCAGACATCATCAGCGCTCCCCCATTTATCGAGCGACGAAATGGTGAGCTTGTGGTGTCAATAAAAGCAGATGTCATTGCAGGCAGTGACGAAGAGACCGTCTTGGCAGCGCTGCAACCCAAGTTACAAGAAATTGCGCAACAGTATCAAGTAACATTGGACTTTGGAGGCGAGTTAGAAGAATCAGAGGAAGCAAACGGCGCATTACTACAAACACTTCCTTTTGGCGTTGCACTGTTGTTTGCGGCGCTCATGGTGCAGTTTAATTCTTATCGTTTAACCACACTTGTGATGCTCACCATTCCCCTTGGTATTGTTGGTGCACCGGCCATGTTGGCCATCGCGGGGATCCCATTTGGGTTTATGTCGATTTTAGGCATATTGGCCTTGATGGGTATTGTGGTCAATACAGCCATTTTATTGATCGAAAGTACCTTAACTCACTTAGAGCAAGGTTCCGAGCTGGAACAAGCAATTTGTTTATCGGTACAAAATCGCATTCGTCCTGTTATAGTAACTACGTTAACCACAATAGTCGGCATGCTCCCGTTAACATCAAGTGCCAGCCCATTGTGGCCGCCATTGGCTTGGGCTGTGATCGGCGGGCTAATAACGTCTACCCTATTAAGCATGCTTGTTTTACCCGTACTGCTCAAGCTCATGCTGATCGGTAAACGTTTCCATCAACAACAGATAAAAATAGAGAAAAAGGAAATTGCAAGCTAATGAGAGTGCTAATCACTGAGGACAACCAACAACTTGCTGAGTTTATTCAACAAGCTATCGCCCAAGACGGTCATGCAGCCGACATTGCCACAACCGCGGCACAAAGTACGCAATTCATGCAAAGTTGGCAGTATGACGCACTCATCTTAGACCTTGGCTTGCCCGACAAAGACGGGTTAGAGGTTATTCGTGAGATCCGCAAACAACAAAACACGCTGCCAATATTGATCCTCACGGCAAGAGGCAGTGTGGATGATCGTATTAAGGGTCTTGACTTAGGAGCTGATGATTACTTAAACAAGCCCTTCGCGATTGATGAACTTAAAGCCAGATTACGGGCCTTGTTGCGTCGTCCAAGTAGTTACACTGGAAATCTACTCACCCACAATAACCTGTCGGTGGATACTAAAGCCAGACGGGTTACTGTAGCCGGTGATAATTTGACCATGGGCAAAACCGAAGTGGCTATTTTAGAATATATGATCCGCAATGCCGGCTTAACAGTTGGAAAGGATGCGCTCTATGACGCCATCTACGCCATGGGTTTTGAGGTAACCGACAATGCAATTCAAGTTGCGGTTCATCGGATCCGAAAAAAGTTAGAGTCTTCCAATGCGCAAACGACTATCAATACGTTACGTGGAATAGGATATATTTTGACATGAAACCAATTTCCCTAGCGAAAAAAATCTACCTTCATTTCTTTGTGATCGGCTCCTGCGTTTTTAGCTTAATAGGGGTAAGTTTATACCTGTTTTCGACTAATTACGCCAACTTAGCCGTTGAGCAGAGTATGTTTGGAATGAGTGAGGATATTCAAGAGCAACTTTCTTTCAATAATAACCAAACGCTCATTTATCAATCGGATAACGTTGCAGAAAAATGGGGGTATGACGCTCTGTACAACAATTTAGTTTTTAGAGTAACCCATGCCGAAACAAACGAAACCTTACTGCAATCGACATCTAATTCAACGAGTTCAGCGGCTCTCAGAGCTTTACTCGACAGCCAAGATATTCCCGTTGGCTATTCTCATTTAGACGGCATAGATCGTTACCGTATACAAACTGAGATAGACAGAGTACCTGTCAATATCTATTTGGGTAGAAACGACCTCATTGGTGAGCTTGCCAACGAAGCAGTCATGCCAGTGCTGAGCCAAGTGTCTATTTTTATCATCAGTGCCGCGTTTTTCGTTTTTATGCTCGTGGGATACCTATCCATTCGCTCTATTGTTCGGCCAGTAAAGAGCGTAGCAGCACAATTAACCCGAGTAAGGCCAGAGCAACTTAACTTTCGACTGAGTGAGCAAGGCTTACCAATTGAAATTGTGCCTATTGTGCATTCCTTAAACCAAGCAATAGAACGCGTAGAAACCGGGTTTGACGAGCAAAAGCGGTTTGTTGCCAATGCCGCCCATGAATTAAAAACACCGCTCGCCATTTTGAACACTCGAGTGGAGCTTGCGAAGCTGGATAAAAATACTCATGCTGGGATTTTAGCTGACGTCAGCTATATGACCCGAGTCGTACAACAGTTACTCGATTTGTCCCGCGCTCAAAGTCTCAATGCATACGAAAAGCAACCTCTTAGCATCACACCTCTGGCAAAAGAAGCCTGTATGATGCTGGCTCCCTTATCCGTTACTTTAAACAAGCGATTAGAACTAGAAATAGACGAAGATGGCGAAATGTTTAGAGGCGATCAGTCCTCTATTCATATCATGATCAAAAATCTCATCGAAAATGCACTTCGCCACAGCTATGAAGGGGCAATTATCAAAGTAAGCGCTGCAGGCAGCTGTATTGCGGTAATGGATAGCGGACCTGGAATTGACATTCAAAACTATGAAAAAATCTTTGAGCGCTTTTGGCGTAAAGAGCAATCTTCAATGACAGGCAGCGGCCTTGGTCTTGCCATCGTTAAAGAGGTCGTAGATTTACACCACGCAATACTTGACGTTACCTGCAAAAATGAATTGGGTGGTGCGACATTTAGCGTAAGGTTTACTCCCTCACATTAACTGAGCGCTCTGTCAAAATAATATGTTTCCCACTCATCACCAAAATTGTGACAAATCGAGTGGGGAAAGCTTTCTAGCAAAGTATTGGGCCATAATAAATACAAGTTGTTACTTATACTTTTATAGTACCCATTTGATCTAAAAAAGCATGTAGATTGTTGCCGAGCGGTCGTTTTTCCACGCTAATTGGTTTTTTGCTTATTTATCACTCAGATTTAAACAACAAACATTTAAGGCTACTCTGTTCGTCGATATCCTTAAACTCAGGTGGATTAGGTAGTCTTTCAATAAAATTCAATGAAGGCGCTTCTCGTGCCATTTCATCGATTAAAAATTGACTGGAAACCTCTGGGGAGTTGACACAAGCCAGTACTTGAGCGCCTGATGTCAATAATTCAGGAAGTTTTCTTAAAATCCGCTGGTAGTCTTTGGTTAGTGCAAAGCTCCCTTTTTGAAAGCTGGGCGGGTCTATTACGATAAGGTCATAAGGCCCATACTTACGCACCTTCCCCCAAGACTTGAATAAGTCATGGCCTAAAAAAGACACTTTACTGAGATCATGCTGATTAAGTTCATGGTTGACTCGTCCCTGTTTCAGTGCGGCTTTGGCCATATCGAGATTTACTACATGTACAGCACCACCGGCAATGGCCGCAACGGAAAAGCCACAGGTGTACGAAAATAAGTTGAGAACTCTAGCGCCACTTGCGTGTACTTTGACAAATTCACGACCCAAACGCATATCTAGAAACAGCCCCATATTCTGTTTGACGCCAAGCTTTAAACCATATTTAAGGCCGTTTTCTTCAACGATAGGCATAGCGGTTAGCTCACCATACAAGACTTCAAGATCCGATTCGGGTTTATAACGATGCTGAAGTAAAATAGCTGAGACTTTGCCTGCAAAGGGCTTGGCATCCACAAGCGAAAGCATAGCCTGTTTCAATAGCGTCAGAAAATCGGGATCATGCTGTTTAAATAATGAAACCAATAACTGACCTTGCAACCAGTCTACGGTGATCTGCTCTAACCCCTCATAACAGCGACCTCGACCATGAAATAGTCGACGAAGCTCGCAGGGTAGGTTTTGCGTTTGCAGGTGTTGAAGCAATGTAGATACTGAGTTTTCGGCAGTCATATGGAGATCTGATTTTACTAAAAGTTCAGCATTTTACTTGCTTCCTTTCAACAAAAGCAAATGGTTAAGGTCGCGATAACACGGTTGTTGCACCATTAACCGAGATTAAGGCACTAAACCAAAGCTGATAAGAAACCCTTTTTGCTAGGGGACTACAAAGCCCATTCTTATGTTTCGCTTTTTGGCTTGCGAGTTGATATCAAACACGTGCTCAGCGCCCTATTCTTGGCTTTTCTTTCGAGTTTTAAGTTAACTCAAGCTGGTATAAAGCTAGGCTTGATTAAGAATGTAATTTGATGGTCAATTTACGCCATATGCGCTCAACAGGCCCAACTTTGCAGAAATGCCCGTACAGCACATTGAGCAACAACTGTACCACCACCATCACTCCCCATAGTAATACTAACTCACTGCGGCTTAGAGAGTTATGTAACCCAACTCCATAAAATATCATCATCAATACTACTGACTGTAATAGGTAGTTACTTAACGCAAATCTACCTATGGTGTTTATTACTCCAAGTAGAGAAAACCTATACAGCCAGCGATTGTAAATTAGTGACAATAAAACCAAATAAACAATGGCTTGAAGCTCACGATTAAACACGATAACTAGTTGCTTCGAATAAGAAAGCACGGGAGTATGAGGGCTGAGTAGCCAGTGAAAATATCGGGCTTGAGTGGCATAACATGATAATGCAATTAAGCAACACAGGGTTACAACCGCAAAGGGACTGAACTTTGTTTTGGAAAATAATCCCCATAGATACAACTGCGACCCTATTAGCATCATCATTAATGTCGACCAAAAAATACTGGAATAAAAAAGCTTCCCTTTATGTACTTGCGGGTTGTCAAAGTTGTCCTGCCAATACGCTGTTAAGCTCGGTGGCTCTGCCACAGTACGGTGCGTGGGTACTCTTGGCTCGGTCCTGTTTTGCCATCGCTCTATCACTTTTTTCTGCTCATGTGACCGTGCCGCCTCTTTAACACTGAGCGCCTTTTGGTAGGCCTGATATTGCACATTAGTACGCTCAGCTTTACTATAACCAAAGAATAAAATAATGGTTGCACATATAGCTATACCAACTCTTGTGACATTGGGACCGAGCACAATAATCCAAACAGCAATCATACCTATCACCGCATAGTGATACAGAATATCACCGCTCCAAACTAGGTAAGCATGAACAATACCGATTAAAAATAGGCTAAGTAACCTAGCTGCACTTAATTTAATCGCAAAATCATAAGGCTGCTTTTGTATAATAATCGTTAAACCTGCGCCAAATAGCATCGCCAGTAGTCCGTAAAACTTCCCCTGTGCAAACACATAAACCCAGTATCGTACATAACTATCGGCGTCTGTCATAAAGCCATACTGGTAGCTTCCCCAAGGATTAGGATAAGCAAAGGACTCGATATTGATAAGTAGAATACATAGGATGGCTATCCCCCGAATAAAATCTAGGCTGTTAATCCTGCTTTGCTGAACACTATTCATTCGGTGCATCATTTATACCACTAGGTTGGTCATCATTGTGTGCGACTCTTGTATTATTCGTTTCTAGCAATGCCGTTATTGCTTCTACTTGTGCTGAAAACGTATCAAACTGAGTATCACTTAGCTTAGTATTTTTGGGTTGTTTCAGGGTGAGTGGGTTAATCGCTTTACCATTCTTATGCACTTCATAATGTAGGTGGCGGGCTTGCGAAAGTCCTGTGTTACCAAGATAACCTATTACATCACCCTGCTTCACTCGCACACCCGCCTTTACCCCTTTGGCAAAACCACTTAAGTGTGCGTAGAGCGTTCGATATCCTTTGTCATGTTCTAACACCACGCGATTGCCGAAACCACCGCCCCAGCCCGCTTTTAGCACTTTGCCAGACCCTGCTGCCATTATCGGTGTGCCAACCGGGGCGCCAAAATCAATCCCTTTATGCATTCGGGTGTATCCCAAAACGGGATGATGACGCTTGCCAAAGTTTGACGATAAACGAGCACCATTCAAAGGGGTTTTCATTAAAAAGCTTTGTGCAAGCGTACCATCAGGATGATAAAAAGCAGTTGTTCCTGCACTGTCGGTAAATCGGTATAAGCGATATTCTTCTTTCCCTGAGAGTAGTGCAACATACTCAAGTTCAAGCGCTTTTGAAGCTTGCTTCAGCAAGTCTGTCGAGTGGATAAGTCGCTGCTGTTGAAAAACAAAATCAATTTGATCCCCAGCATAAACCTCCCGCTGAAAATCAATGAGATGTGATAGGGCTACAATGCTTTGATTAATAATGTCGTTTGGCACACCTATTTTGTTAGCATCCACAAAAAAGCTCGAATCTATGGTGATGGATAAGCGCTTGGTTTGGCTTATTGTGTCGAGCTCTACCAATGATGCTTGCCACTGCTCTTGCTCTCTTTTGATCTCAATTACCTTAGCAAACGCATGTTCAAATCTTATCTTTTGTACCTCTTTTTCAACCAGCTCTACCTCTATCAGCTGCCCAGCTTTGAGTGTAGTGAGAGATGTCCAAGTGTTCACCGCTTGTTCCACCAACCAACTATCTCGTGCACTAAATGCAAATGGTTCCAGAAGACTTGCTAAACTTTCGCCCGACTTTAGCGCGAGCAAACGTATATCTTGCTCGGGCTTCTCATTTTGTAAAGCCTGTTCGGTCATTACTTCACTTTGGCCAACTGCATTAATGTTCTGAGAGGACTGACTCACTGGTGTTACAGTCGTAGTCACCTCTGTTTGTGTGCTTACGGAATTGGCATGTTCGGGCTGTTTTGAGCAGCCGAATGCCGCCATCATCGCAACAGCAATTGAAAATATTCTTATCATGTTAATTGTCCAATAGGCTCAACGGGTCAATACGCGTATTGTTATGAAGCGCTTCCAAATGTAAGTGAGGACCTGTTACTCGTCCTGTTTCACCTATGGTACCAATCACTTCCCCTTGTGAGACTTTCTCACCCGCTACAACATTCACGCTATCTAGGTGTGCATATAGGCTTTGGTAGCCATTGCCATGACTGATTAACACCACTTTACCGTAGTTTTTAGGTAACGTTTTATCATCAGCAATAATCACAGTTCCACTTGCAACCGCCATTGCAGGCTCGCCAATATTCCCACCAAGATCTAGCCCTTGATGGGCTTTGTTGTGACGAAAATTGGAGATATGCCCAAATTTTGAGGTGATTTCTGGGTTAACTACAGGGTATGCCCAAGCTTTACTGATTATTGTCGTCCCTGCTGTCCATTGAAGATTGGCGTAGCCAAGGCCTGAGGTAAACAGCATACAGAGTCCAAACAATATGGCGTTACTTGGCTTTTTATGCGATTTCAAAATCACCGTAAAGCGCTTTTTATAGTCCTCTAACGTTAGTGAGTTAGATGCAAAGCTGACCGTCATATTCACTGTGTCCGTTTGAGTCGCAGCGCGTTTCAACGAGTTCATCAAGGCTTTGCTGTATACCAGAGGCTCAAGCCGATGCGCAGTGATAGTCGCTTCGTCACAACGATATTCCATCGCTCGCACAAAGCCTTGCTCCATCTTTACTATGAATGGATTAAACCACGCAATCGATGCCAGCACTCGCCATACCATCACAGCGATATGATCGCCTTTATTTATATGTGTTAATTCATGAAAAATAAGCGCTTCTTGTTCAGACTTTGGTAACCCATTGAATTGTGCTGGCAGGTATATTTTGGGCTTAAGTACACCAAACACAAACGGCGAGCAGCTAACAGGTAACTGATAACATGTTAAATAGCCAAAGCTAACCTTTGACGCCGTGCTACACAGTTGTCTGACTCGCCAATATTGTTTGATAAATACACTTAGCTGAGCTGTCAATCCGGCCCCATAAACCAGTATTAATACTGTCAAAGCAAAATCCAACCAGTCTGATGTTACTTGGGTTTGTTTAGTCATCATAAATAGTGGTTCAGCCAGTTGCTGCAGATTAGTATTTAGCAGCACACTCGGAATGGTATGTTCTTTACTTATGTAATCAAGTGGGATCCAAGGAATAACAGTGATCAGTATGGCGGCCCACCAAAGGCTGGTATTTTGAATGTAATAGCTAGCAAGTTTGCTTGCCATTAGATAACTTAAGCCACAGAGCAAGGTCCAAAATACCACGCCAAACAATATCATTTCCATATGCTAGGCCTTACTTTTTATCACTTTGGTTGTTAGCCAATGTATCTAACATAGCCTCTAACTCATCTAGTTCATCTGCAGCGATTAGTTTACTATCAGAGAACATGGCAATAGGAAGTGGCTCATCCAGCTCCATAATTTGTTTCGCAAATTCTTGTGCATAGAGTGCTAACGTGGGGACTTTTGCCAGTACCGCAGTATAGATCTTTTTGTTGCCTTGCTTTTGTTCAGCTAAATAACCCTTTTCACACATTCGTTCTAAGGTTTTTCGCGTTGATGAATAACTCCAACTCAGCTTAGATTCCATTTCTGCATGGATCTCTTTACCAGTTCTGGGCTGTTCGCGCCAAAGAATTTTTAAAATAATGAGCTCAGTAGAATTCGGTTTCATGACCTTTCCTTATATGCGACATTTGTCACAGGATAGCAGCACCACTAATGCGACACAAGTCGCACTAGCGATTTTTTTAAATATCTACCCTTCACCATGGCGACATTTGTAATTGCGCTTATACTTGAAGGTGATACGTAAAAGAGAGTTGTGTAGTGCTTGAACTAATCAAAATCAGCCATAAACTTTGGCTGCTCATTTTATTTCCGGTTATCGCACTTGCTTTGCTCCTAGGGTACGCGTTTGACCGATATGCCCACCTAGAAACCGAAGTTGAGTCTTTGTATGCAGACAGGGTCGTACCACTTATTCAAATTAAGAAAGTGTCTGATCATGGCGCCATACAAGTGGTCGATATTCTGCATAAATTTCGGGCGGGGTTAGTAAATAAAAGTACCGTGCTTAACGAGATAAATAGCGCCACAAGCACCATGAAGCAAGAGTGGAACAGTTATCTTTCAACTTATTTAGTCACAGCTGAGCAAGTAAAAATTGAATTGATTGCGTTTCAAATGCAAAACGTATTCGATTATCTAGATACTATTCGAACAGCGATCACTTCGAACAGGTTTTTAGCTATTTCACAAAACCAGTTTGTCACGGAGCTATATGATAAATTTGATCCACTTACCGCTTCACTTCAAGCCCTCACCGAAGTGCAAAATGATGTCGCGCTCGACGTGGTAAAACAAACGGAACAACAATTTAGTAAGCTTAAACTCTTACTGATTGGATTTTCTCTGGTTGTATTTGCGAGTATTTTGGCCGTAGGTTTTGCGTTATTTCGGTCTATTCAACATCCAATTAATCATATTCGCTCGCAGATTCACAACATTATCGAAAGCTCAAACCTAGATAAAAGAATTGAGATTGCAAACCATAATGAATTAACCGACGTCAGCCAAGCTATTAACCAACTTCTTGGTCATATTCATGTCATCCATCAACAGTTGATTGAAGCAGAAAAGCTTTCAAGCCTAGGTAGCCTAGTATCAGGTCTAGCTCACGAAATAAATACGCCGCTAGGCGTTTCGATAACCGCGGTCTCTTCTTGCCAAGAAAAAGTGGATGTAATGGACAATGGCATGCGTACCCAACGGCTCTCTCATGCCGAATTTTTGGAGATTATGACGGCTTTGGGGTCTGGGTTATCAATTGCAGAGCGAAACTTGAGTAAAACAGCAAAGCTAGTACAAGAGTTTAAATTGATTTCTGCCGAACAAGAAGCTGATGTAGAAGAATGTATTGACCTGGAGACATTTCTTAGAGATTACTGTGAACAAACTGCTCGTTTTCAACTCAAAATGCATGTTGAATTTCAAGCTTCAGGAAAGCTAAACCAGCTTATTAAAATCAATACTAAGGCTTTGCAACAAGTTTTATTTCAACTCCTTGAGAATGCACGTGTACATGGCTATAGCAGTGAAATAGATGAGCAACCTACAGCATTAGTGCGGTTAGAAGTAACCGAGAATAAAATATTTATTCGGGTTCAAGACCAAGGTGTCGGGATAAACGAAGATACCCTAGCACATATTTTTGAACCGTTTTATACCACAGCACGACAACATGGTCATGCTGGGCTTGGGCTCTGTGTCACTTATAATTTAGTGAAGAAGCACTTACAAGGAGAACTAAAAGTGAGCTCGGATAAAACCAATGGCACCACTTTTACCTTGATATTAACAAATACTGCGTTAGCAAAGATCGCTTAGCCATTTTTACTAACGCGTCACAAAGCCACCATTAATAAATAAGGTTTGCCCTGTTGTCCAGCGAGACGCTTCTGAAGCAAGGTAAACCACTGCAGGGATAACATCGTCTATTTGACCGAGTCGATTCATGACACTTGCGGATTTTAAGTAATCAACAGTTTGGGGGTTTTCTTCGCCGTGAAAAAAATCCGTATCGATAGCACCTGGTGCAATAGTATTAACCGTCACTCCTCGATGCCCAATTTCTTTAGCCAGCGCTTTTGTAAATTGTTCTAATGGCGCTTTAGAACCAGCATATAGCGCATATCCCCATGTAAATGCAGCTAACAGCGAGGTTGCCATATTGATGATCCGACCATTGTCACGGATATGCTTGGCAGCGGCTTGCATCACAAAAAAGGCCCCCTTACAGTTGATCCCAAATAGCGCATCAAAGTCACTCTCCGTATACTCTACAAAAGGCTTTTTACTGATCGCACCTGCATTATTGATAACGATATCTACACCACCGAACTCACTAATAATATGCTCAAAAATATTCATGACTTGTGCTTTATTGCTAATGTCTCCATGAACTAGGGTCGCCTTTACACCGAGAGCTTCTACTTCCCTCTGCGTTTCAATCGCTTGTGGCTTTGAGTGGACACTATGGTAGTGAATAACAAGGTCAGCGCCTTGCTCTGCAATGGCTATAGCAAAGCTTTTACCCATATTTTTGGATGAACCTGTAACAAACGCGACCTTACCTGTTAATTGCTTAGACATATGTATTTTCCTATTTGAAATATTCAGCCGACTTTTAGTGTAGCTAGGTGAGAGAGATACAGGTATAGTGATTTTAGTCATTTACTAATTGCATTTTTTACATCCGCTATGAAATCGATTACTGAAGAAGATCTGTTTGTACTCACCGTTGAATCTGGCAGCCTTAAATCAGCGGCTGAAGTGATAGGAACCGATCCCTCCTCGGTTAGTCGAAAACTTGCACACTTAGAAAGTAGATTAGGAGTAAAACTATTACAACGTTCTACTAGACAAACGGCGGCGACTGAGGTCGGGCTTGAGTACTACAAAGGTGTAAAGCAATTATTAGAGGAAAAAAGAGAACTAGAAGAGTCGATATCCGGCACTTCAGCACTTCCCTCAGGGACACTAAGGATAGCCGCTCCACACGACTTTGCCGAACGCTTCATAGCGCCTGTGGTTCAATCCATGATCACCACCTACCCTGATCTTAATATCGAACTAATGCTTGGTAGCCACTTTGAAGATCTTAAAACTAAACAAATCGATATTGCGATTAGGATAGGTAAATTAGATGACTCTTCCTTGATTTGCCGACAACTTGGCCATGTACCACGGGTATTAGTGGCATCTAAATCCTATATTGAGCGCGTAGGGCAACCACAAAGCTTTAGCGATTTGAGCAAGCTGGATTTTATCTTTTACAACAAACCAAAGCTTGGTAATCAGCTCATTCTAGGTAAGGGCCTACATCGTGAAGCCGTTACGGTAAGTGGTAAACTCGTCGCCAACAGTGTCGCAGTGCTAAAAAATTGGGTAAACGCTGGCCTTGGCGTTCATTACGGACCACTTTGGGCATTCAAAGATGAGATTGCACAAGGCAGCTGTATACAACTGCTACCAAAGCTACATAATGAAAGCTATCCTATCCATGCGCTCTACTTGTCGAAGCAATATACGCCCGCAAAGGTACGGGAGTTTATTGAGCTATTAGCTTCAACTTATCAGCAATACCGCTTTGAATAAGCGCTAACCAATTTCAAACGACGTCACCCCAAACACTCGCGCTAATGGCAAATCTGGGCGTTCACCGGTGTACATTCTGGCGGTTTCAAAAGAAAGCGACATATCATACTTTTGCGCAAGCGCAACAGCAGCCGTGTTTACCTCTGGCACATCCAAATAAATGGCCTCAGTTGCAGGTACTTTGGACTTAAGCGCTAAGAAGAGTGTTTCTGCAAGCGCTTTACTATCAGCATAAAGAGGACCTATTTTATATCCAGAATAACAAGGGCGGATCACGCCAAGGGCTGCAAGTGTGTCGCCGTGCTTAATACCTAAAGCGTGGCTGTTTGGCTGGTTAATCCAAGCGTCAACAAAGGCTACTCTTTTTGTTGGGAAAAACGCACTATCGTACGCAATAACATCTTTTATGGGTAATTGTTTAAGGTCTACTAGGTTTGCACATTCAGGTGCTTTCCCCCCACCTATTCCTTCATAGCGGATATTACGATAGGCGAGCTTAAAACCCGATTTTTTGTAATTCTCTTGCTGCGCGACCACTCCATCAAGTGCGACGTTACAACCAGCTAAATATTGAAGTCCAGCCTGCCAAATCTGCATCCCATAACCCTGACCTCGATATTCTGGCTTAACGATATAAAAACCTAAAAAACCAAATCCGTCATCGTACTTAACCACAGAGATAGAAGCGATAGGTTCATCGCCTAGATAGCCAATCAGAAAACCGTTTGGATCGGCTTGATAGTAGCACTTAGCGTCGCTAAGCCCAGGGTTCCATCCTTCTTGCAAAGCCCAATTTGCTGCAATTTCTAATTCAGTTAGGTCCATTACTTTGATTTTAAACGTTCTATTTTCCATGGCGTATCTACTTTCCTCACCTGATGTAGTTTGTATTATAGCGGACAATGCTGCACCGCAATGGCCCAGTGATAGGCATAGTAAGCCACAAATTTGGAGCAAATATAAAGCAAAGATAAAGGACAGGCACACCAACGCTCTACCGATTATCATCACTGATTGATTTTCCATACGCATCGCTATATTGTGTGCGCCAAACACAAGCATATTGTATTAATCTATAAATTTCATACCATAAAAAGGAGTTATTTTATGGCCCTCTACGTTAAAGATTCGGCAGTTGCATGCCCTGCGACAAAAGTGTTACAAGCTACTGATTTTTACAAGCCATTTCCGAGCCCCCAAGATGTCCCATTTAATGACACTCAGCTATTACCAATAGGGCTACTTGCCTATTCAAAGTTAGACGCAAATAACGATGATAAGGTACTGATCGCGTTACCGATTTCGATGGAGATTTTTGATGGCGACCTTCCTTATATCTCCTACTCACTGACTGATAAAGGGTGGCAGGTTGACGCTCACAATGTTGACAGTCTAAGTGAAGAAATGGAGGATTTTGGAGACTATAGCGAATACTATCAGCACGCAGCCAGCTTCTACGCCAAACATCAACGACTTAACTACGCTCTTGACGAAAACGATGAAAGCGATCCGCTATTTGAATTCGGTGGCCAACCCATACTCGGTTGCAATTGGGACGCCTATTTGTGGGATGAAGAAGGTGATGATGAAACGCGCTATTTTGACGCTATGGATGAGCAAAGTGGCGAGAATTACAGCCACTACTCCACTCGTGAAATTGGCTTTTTTGATGAAGAGCATGACGTAGATTTTACTTATCTTGGTACCTTCTGCTTCTCCACTTATTTTGAGGGCGGTGGTGAAGGGATTGTTTTTTATAGTGCTAAGCACAAGAGAGTATTGGTTATCGCCGAGTTTTCTTAAGCTCAATTAAATTCTATTAAGGCACGATAACGGAAGTCACCGTGCCTTGCAGTCTCAGCTAGATTAGCTCAATAACTGTAAGCCCTAAGCAAACTTTAAGTGAACCGACACACCCGTTTCGCTACTTTCAATCATCACCGCCACAGAAAACTTCTCACAAAGACGTTTTACGAGCGATAATCCAATACCTGTACCCAAACTATTGGGCCCCCGCATTCCAGACTCAAAGACTTGCTCGTTAGCTGTAAAGGTTTGTGGTAACCCCTGACCATTATCCGCAATCGTTAGTGTGTTATCTCGGTAACAAATATGAATTTGTTCACCTTGGCTATGATGTACAGCGTTCTGTAACAGGTTTTGTACCACCAATCTTAGCTCCTGCGCAGCCATTGGAACAAAAGTGTTATCTGGTAAGTTAATACTGAGTTGCTTATGCTCAAACAGCGTTTGATTATTGATAACACATGCCTCTATCACTGATTGTAGATTAGTTGGTTCCGGCTTGTCGGCTTTTTCTCGGGCAAGGGCAAGCAAAGCTTCTAGCGTTAACTGCATTTGTTTGTCCGACTCCGCAATTCTTGCCACCAGCTCCTGCTGTTTACTCGTTAACTCAGTATGAGCAAGTAAACTAACTGCGCCTTGGGATATAGTAATTGGTGTTCTTAATTCATGAGAGATATCTCTGGTAAATTGCCGTTCACGCTCGACAAATGCGTGAATGCGAGCCAAGGCTGATTCAAGTGTTTGTGCAAATTTACCAATTTCATTTTGAGAAAACTGAGACGCAAAATTGGTGGGTAAGTTTTCTACGGGGCTTGCCTCTACAATTACCATTAGCTCATCCAAAGGCTTAAGTAGTCTTTTCGCTAGCTTGACCGTACCAAGCGCTAATAATAATGCCACAACTAAGCCTATCGCCAATAAAGAAAGAGAAAAGCCTAGCATTAAGCCCCTCAGTTCGCGAACCACCAGATGACCGCTTACTTCAGCGAGCAATATGCCTTGTCCACGCTCAGCTTTGTTAATAAAGGCGATATGATAATGTTTACCTGCCTCAGCGCTAAATTCTGTACGATTTGGCTCCTCTGCGAGCAGTGTTTTCACAACCGTGGGCAAAGTCTCTGTAGTCGGATGAAAAGTAACAAAGTCAAAATGTGGCTTTGGTGTTTCGTTATTGACGATTTGAAGCGCTACCTGCTTTCTTTCATCCTCTAAAATTTGATAAAAAAAACTGTCTTCTATGATGTAGCTAAAAAGCAAAGTGATCAGTGAGAATAATACACTGAGCAGTACGACGATAGAGACAAAATAAGTGATGATGCGGTTTCTTAATTGTTTTGTTTTCATTTTTCTCAGTTGCTATTTCAGCTATAAATCCAGCACTAAACCAACGCTATGAATGGTTTTAATAATGGCAGTTGGAAATGGCTTATCTACCGTTTTGCGTAATTGGTAAATATGCGACCGTAACGAATCCGAGTCGGTGCCCTCCTCGCCCCAAATACGCTCTACAAGTTCACTTTTTGATACCGCTCGAGGGTAACTTTCCATCAATATTTTAAGAATATTAAATAAAATAGGTGGAAGTACTAAAGCAGTATGATCTCTAGTGACCGTTTGATTTTGGTAGTTAAGCGTAACCTGCCTGTCGCCCTCCCCCAAACACAATGTTCTAGTTACTTGCCTTGGATTCAACCGACAAGTCAATGCACTAACTCGGGCTGCGAGCTCCTCTAGCGAAAAAGGCTTGGTGAGATAATCATCCGCACCTTGTGCAAATCCTGCTAATTTATCGTCCAAGGTATCTCGAGCAGTTAACATTATGATAGGAATATGCCTGTCAGCTTGTTGCCTTAATCGCTGACAGACTTCAAGTCCCTCGATATCTGGCAGCATAATATCTAAAATAATGCAGTCGAAATACTGTGTTAGTGCAAGCTCACAACCCTGCTCCCCAGTGTAGGCAAAGTCCAAACTATGCCCGAGCATGTCGAAGTAATCGGCAATATTGCTTGCAATCGCAGGATTATCCTCAATGACTAAAATGGTAAGTTGTGAGCTTGTTTTCATTAATACCAACCTTGTAATTTCTTATAGTAGCCCTCTGGTAACACGTGTTCACCAGCAATCACCACATGCTGCTTTTTATCACTTGAGATTGCTGCAAAAAGCGCTTCGTTTTCACTTTCACTTGAATATTCGTCGTCATCCGCAGAGACTAACCACACTTTTTGGGTATTAATTGCTGTTGCAAAATTTTTAATTGCTACCTTTGCAACGGTGTCATTAAGGTAAGGTGGCACGATAGCCAATACACTATCCACTCGCTTGTCTTGCGCCGCTAGGATCAAACTGATTTGGCCGCCCATGCTGTAACCAGCTACACCAATTTGGTTTTGGTCAAACTGCGGTTGGGTTGCAATCCAATCAAGCAACACTCGATGATCCTTCACCGAGTGAATGATCATATTCTCGTAGGGTTCGCGCTTGCCCCACCAGTCTAGATCATGCATCACTTCTATAATATTGTAATCAAGATCTTTTCGCTTACCGTGATTCCGAGAGTCTATGGCGATAACAGCATAACCTTTTGCAAGTGCCATCTTAGTTAACTCATCAGTTTGTTCGTATGTTTCACGCCCTTTGAAGCTTTCTTGTATCCATCGCACATCACTTCGACCCATACCATGGACACCCACCATAACAGGAATTGGTTTAGTCGCATCGTAATTACTTGGATAAATAATATGACCATTGACGTTATCGCCATCAAACGTCTTGTACTCAAGTGCAAAGTGATTGGCTTTTAATGGCGATAGATTTACTTCAACCGCTTTTTGCTCATAGCTATAAATTTGCGTTAATTCAGCTGCGGTAACACTATATGGCTTTAATCCAAATACTGCGTACCAAACAGCGGCAACACCTGCGATAATTCCTGTAACTACTAACATTGTTTTTCTCCAGCTTTGCTTAGCCATAAACCTTTGCCTTTAACGCAATTAGATTTTCAGCTTTACTGTGCTTACCAAGTGCTAATGCCAAAGTCGATTTAGCTTCGCTGACACGGTTTAGCTTTAACTGAGCTTGAACTAAAGCTTCGTACAGCATTGGATGGTCGATATCCGCAAGCGTTAGTTGCATTAACTCCACTGCGACAGTTAACTGATAGGCTGTTTGCGCATGCTTGGCTTGATATAAACCTGAGATCCCTATCAGCATAGGGTCGAATTTTGATTTATCCGCCAAATACTGCGCCTTTGCTTTAGCACTATCAGAAAAGAATTGCTCGACGAGCAGAATACTTTCATCATCTTTAAAACGAGGTCCATCGCTGGTAGGTAATCCAAGCGCAGCAACCATTGCTTTGGCGGTATCTGCGGTAGAGAATGGGTTTTGCCCGGTGATCAATTGTCCATCAATGGTGACCTGATTAAGCATCAATCCATCTTGTACAAAAGATGCACCACGCTCAATCAACTTGTCTTCCAAAAGAAAGGGGAACTGCTTGGTCCACTTTTTACCAAAAGCGGCTTCTTCTTCATTGGTAAACCCGTTTACCCGCTTACCAGAGATCAAGTATTCGCCGTTTTCAAGTGTCACATCAACCAGCGCCGCTGGGCCATGACAAACAGCACCAATAATACCCTGATTAACATATATATCGCGAATTATTGCCTGCAACGCTTTCGAGTTATGCAAATCAAACATTGGGCCTTTGCCACCAACCACAAACACACCATCAAATTCTGCCGCCTCTAAGGTACTTAGTTTTTTAGTATTCTTGAGTTGCGCCATGGCAGTGGCGTCATCCTGATAGGCTTTATTGTAAGGTTTGTTTTTATCAAATTTATCCGCCAGCGGCTCGCCCCCTTTTGGAGAAGCCAGCGTGACCTTAACCCCACTGTGCTTAAAAACCGCGTAGGCTTTAGTAAGCTCGTCAAATTCAAAGCCTGGTTTAGTCAAGGTGCCATCTGCACCCATTTCGCCATAACTACTGAGCACCATGAGTACATGAGGCGTGCTCTCCTCTTGCGCCAAAGTGTCGGTTGAAGCCGCTGATAACGCGGCAACCAAAGATAAGGTTAATATTGATTTGTTCATCATCCGGTCCTCGTGTTGTTTTGTTACAGACACTTTATGCGGACAGGTGTGAAATGGATGTGAAGTGAAGTGAAGTAAAGTCAATTCACATTATTCAAAAGCAAAAAACAGCTAATTATGATGTTAAAGGCTTTGGAAATCTTGCTCTTACGTCGTCGATTAAGCGCTTGCGTGAGCTACGTTCACGCTCATGAGGCGCGAATAAGGCACTTGCCTTGTCTAATAGGTCAACCACTTGGTGAAGGTTAATTAGTTCATCCGGGCTCAAGTGTTCATCTCGTGCCAAGTACTCGTTGATAATAACAATAGCGGCTTCTTTATTGGCAATATCTTCTGGCGAACCCGTTTTAGTACAAAGGCCGTAAATACCGCCAAGGAAGTGTTGCCATTCATTTTCTAGGTGTGCATCTATGCCTTTATTCAGTTTTGCATCTTGCGGATTAAGACCTTGGGTTTTTAATCTATGCAGTTGATCTTTATAGCGTTTACTAAAGAGTGCAAAGGCTTGTGTTTCATCCGTTAGTTGCGACACAGCACCTAGCCATACCAAAGCGCCCTGCGGATAAAATTCAAGGTTACTTTCATCACAGTGCTCCCCAAAGAAAGAGTCACATTCGAGCTTTAATGTTAGTTTATAGGCAGCTTTTGGCATCAAACGCTTTTCAATTAACATAGCCAATTCGAGGTGGGATAACTGCGACTCACGCAGTAAACTCTCTTTGGTAATAAAATGTGTTTGCAAATAACTAAGTAGTTCCATTGATTATTCCTTTGCATTTGTTAGCTTTATTTTTGCCGTAAGCGCAGTCGCGATGAGAATTAAACCAAGCAAGTTGATGTTTATTGCTATGGCTTCTAGATTCAATTGAACCGTTAATAGCAGTCCTGATGAAAATTGGATTAGCGTATCATCGACGACAACCCCAATTGACATAAGCCCGCCAAGCAAGGCTGCCCAACTCAATGCATTGAGGTGCCTTTGATATAGCTTAAACGCGACGAATAAACACAAAAAACTAGCGGTAAAGTCTAGAATTAAGGTCCATTCTGGGGCGCCAAATACGCCCAATATGAATAATACAAACCCTGCTATTCCCGCGAAGGCTAATAAAAAGGTGGTAATTTTTGAGCTCTTTATATGGTGAGAAAACATCGCTTTTATTATTATTTATTAAGGTTAGCAGCAGTATAACCGCTAACCCTTTGCGTAAAAAAATATTATTGTACCTTTTTCACCATATCTTCAATATATTTGATGGCAATAAATGGGTCCGTTTGATCAAACAGATGAGACGCGTACTTCATAGTAACTGGGGTGACATTATCGCCAATTTCTTGCAGCTTAATTTGGGAGTCTTTTGAAGTTTGAGTATAAACATCAACATCGGCATAACTCATACCAGTAGAGCGAATAGAAACATGAGGGATCCCACGTGACAGTATAGTAATTGGCATTTTCCGATTGATTTCGTACATCGCTGTATGGGATGAAGCTTCTTCAAAATCTTCTAGTGAATGAGTATCTCGCTCCCAGTTGATGATCCAATCCATGATCTTCCATGCATCTTTGGACATCTTACTTTTCATTTCGTGGTACCAAGACTCATGAGTGATATCAATAAGTACCATCCCTTTCACTTTCTCAGGGTTTCGATTGGCGTAGGCTCTTGCAACAAACCCACCAAAAGAGTGAGGCACAAGTACCAACTTATCCATTTTAGTGGCTTGAGTGAATGCCTCAAGCTCTTGTGTAAGCTCTAACATAGTCCGCACTCGTGGCTTTGCAATAGTGCTTTTCCCGGTGCCAGCTCGGTCATAAAAACACAACCGATAGCCTTTCGGATCTGCGTTATGAATGGTGTTTTTATAAGTTTCATGAGCATCTAACCCCATGCCTGCGAGTAAAAGTGCGGTAGTCTCGCCCTCTCCTTTACAAGCATAGGCAAGTTTATTGCCGCCTATTTCTACAAATTGGTAATCATGTTGATGAACTGACTGGTTGGCGCTGGCCACTGAACTGATAGCAACAAGCCCTAGTACTGTTGATATTATTGTTTTCATTATCCTTTCTCACTTTTTAAGTTTTCCCATCAGCGATACTAGTATACTTTTTCAATAACTACAACGAAGTTTCAGAAACTTCTGAAACATTCATAAAAAGCAAAACTTCTAGCTTGGTTTATTTCAAGATTTGTCACTCTTGACGAGCAAAATAACTCATTAGACTGAAACTTTCTAATTGTGTCTAATGCGCGAAAATTAATTAACCTGAGCTCGGGATAAAAAGTTAACTAATCAACTAAAATATCCATGCTCAAAAGCGTAATACCGCTCTGACCAGATGTTATTTCTTAATACAAGGCTAATTTGTGCGGCAATAGCTGGCCTATTGCAAACAAATTTAACGCTGTAGTAAGGGATAACAGCAGCCAGAGAATAAGTTGTTATGCCGAGTTCTGGTTAATTCTACCTTTCACTCAGTGAGTAGCCGCCAATGATGGCGCACTGCAGGCTGAACCCAATTTACGTTAAGGAACTTGAATGACCAAATTTACCTCTTCTGAGCAAGCACGTGAATGCTACAACGTGCGCCACTGGAGCCAAGGCTTCTTTGGTATTAATGATCAGGGAGAGGTTACTGCGATGCCGAACCAACAGCAGCCACAGCACGCCGTAACTCTGACAAACATTGCACAACGAATTAAATCTGAGGGTTATACCCTACCTGCACTAGTGCGTTTTCCACAAATTCTAGAACAGCGTGTACATAATATTGTTGGTGCGTTTAATCAGGCAATTACTGATTACAGCTACCCAGAAGATTATTTATTGGTTTACCCAATTAAAGTAAACCAACAAAAAGAAGTCATAGAGGGGCTTATCGCAAGCCAAGCAGCTAGCGATAAAAAACAGCTTGGTTTAGAGGCTGGCAGTAAAGCTGAGTTACTTACCGTATTGGCGCTCAGTGAAAAAACCAGTGCAGTGATCGTGTGTAACGGCTACAAAGACAGAGAATACGTCCGTCTTGCGCTGATCGGCGAGAAATTAGGTCATCAGGTTTATATCGTTTTAGAAAAGCGTTCTGAGCTCGACATTGTGATGGCAGAAGCCAAGACACTAAACGTTAAACCACGTTTAGGCTTACGCGTACGTTTGGCATCGCAAGGTAAAGGAAAGTGGCAAGCAAGCGGCGGCGAAAAGTCTAAATTTGGTCTGTCTGCCTCACAAGTACTAACGGTTGTGGACCAATTAAAGCAAGCCGATATGCTAGACGCGCTGCAACTGGTGCACTTTCACTTAGGTTCACAAATGGCCAACATTCGTGACGTGCGTGTTGGTGTGGGTGAAGCCGCTAGATTCTACTGCGAGTTACGCCGTTTAGGTGCAAACCTGTTGAATTTAGACGTAGGTGGCGGACTTGCGGTGGATTACGACGGTACACGCAGCCAATCGTCCAACTCGATGAACTACAGCTTAGCTGAATATGCAAACAACATCGTTTACACCGTAGGCGATACCTGTAAGCAATACAATCAGCCAATGCCAAAGATCATCTCGGAATCAGGCCGTGCGTTAACTGCGCATCACGCGGTATTAATCACCGATGTGATTGGCACAGAGAGCTACCAAGTAGAAGAGATAACTGCACCGGCAAGTGATGCCCCAAGATTACTGCACAATATGTGGACGTCTTGGCAGGCTCTCAGTGAGCAAAGTGATGACCGTGCATTGATTGAAATTTTTCATGATACGCAAGGCGACTTGGCAGAAGTACACAGCCAATTTGCGATGGGCCTATTAAGCCTTGAGCAAAGAGCATGGGCGGAGCAAGTGAACCTGCGCGTATGTTATGAACTAAACAAGCGTATGGACAACAAAAACCGTTTCCATCGCCCAATTATTGACGAACTCAGTGCCAAGCTTGCGGATAAATTCTTTGTGAATTTCTCGCTATTTCAATCTTTGCCAGACGCTTGGGGTATTGAACAAGTGTTCCCTGTACTACCACTCAGCGGGTTAACAGAGGCACCCAAGCGCCGCGCGGTATTGCTAGATATTACCTGTGATTCTGACGGGACGGTGGAGCATTATGTGGATGGCCAAGGTATTGAAGCCACGCTACCAGTACCTGAGTTTTACAAAGATAAACCCTATTTACTGGGATTTTTCTTGGTGGGTGCATACCAAGAGATTTTAGGTGACATGCACAACCTATTTGGCGACACCCACACCGTTGTAGCCACATTAGATGACCAAGGTGAATTGTCGCTTGGTAATGTCGATGCAGGCGACACCGTTGCCGATATGATGCGTTATGTACACCTTGATGTTGAACAATTTAAGCGTAACTTTGCCAACCTAGTTGAAAGTAAACTACCGCTTGAAGAGCAAGCAACCTGCCTAGCAGAGCTTGAAACCGGCCTTTACGGCTATACTTATTTGGAAGATTTTTAACCCATGAGCCACTTATTCGATCACACCGATCATTCTCTGTACTCCAACGGCATGACGTTTTTACGTCAGCCAATGGTACGCAATATCACAGATATTGATGCAGACGTTGTGGTACTTGGCTTACCATTTGACCTGGCAACCTCTGGACGCCCAGGCGCTCGCTTAGGTCCGGACGCAATCCGTCGCGCATCCGTGCACTTAGCGTGGGAAAGCAAAAAATACCCTTGGTCATTTGCATTGTGGGACAAAATTAAACTACAGGACGCCGGCGATTTCACTTACCCGGTTGGCGACCCTGAGTATTTTACTGCGCAACTCGAGCTAGCTGCTCTGCAAATTTTGCAGCAAGGCAAAACGCTATTAAGCCTAGGCGGCGATCACTTTGTGACCCTGCCACTGCTGCGTGCTCACCAGCAAATTCACGGCAAAATGGCGCTGGTACATTTTGATGCGCACACAGACACGTACAGCCAAGGCTCACGCTATGATCACGGTACTATGTTCTATCATGCCCCCATTGAAGGCTTGATAAGCCCAGAGCATTCAATGCAAATTGGCATTAGAACCGAGTACACAGAGCAAGGTCACGAGTTTGGCGTGATTGACGCCATGGCAGCAAACGACTTAAGCGCCGAAGAAATAGCAGCGCAAATCAAAGCACGCGTCGGCGACTTGCCGGTGTATTTAACCTTTGATATCGACTGTTTAGACCCTGCATTTGCACCTGGCACCGGCACCCCAGTGTGCGGCGGTCTAACCAGCGACAAAGTGCTGAAGATTTTACGCGCACTGCAAGGGCTAAACATAATAGGCATGGACGTAGTAGAAGTTTCACCCTCCTACGACCAAAGCGAGCTCACCGCAATCGCCGCCGCCACCATTGCACACGAACTATTGCATCTGTGGGCTGTAAAGCATAAATAACTGAATGCGTGGTTGTACTAAGCCATCTTAACAAGGTGGCTTTTTTGTTTGGGGTTTGTGTTAGTGATAGTTATGCCAAACCAACGTTCGAAAGACACAACTTCTCGGCGGGTAAACCGCCTCCTACAAAAAATGATTATATTTTGAATTCTGAGACACATCACGCTGATAGTTTTTGCAATACGTGTAAGCAGCTTAATTGCTATAACCGTAGAAGATCTCACATACAGCTTGTTATCCCACCCTCACACCAGAAAACATAAATTCTCGGCAGGCAAACCGCCTCCTACAAGGCTGTTCACACTATTAAGCACCTTGGGTGGTGCTTCATTTATTTCAACCTACCAGACATGTTACAAGAAGGTTTACACCCTCACTCAAATTGCGTTAGCCACTCTTTTAACACACCATTTAACAGGGTTTGCTGCTCTCTACTCATTCCTTCAACCAATTGGGCTTGAATAGCTATATGTGGTTCTATCAGCTTTTCAATCAAGGCGAGGCCTTCGGCTGTCAATTCCACCGTTACACTGCGGCGGTCTTCTTTACAATGTTCACGCTTAATAAGGCCTTTTGCCGCTAGCTTGTCTAAACGGTTGGTCATCGCGCCAGAAGTGAGTAGCATGGTTTTAAACAGTTCTGATGGAGTTAAACGAAATGGCTCACCGCTACGACGCAAGGTAGCTAACACATCAAATTCCCCTAAGTTTAAACCGTATTGCTTGTGCAGCTTTTCAACTTCGGCCTCCATATGTTTAGCTATACGCACTAAGCGACCCATTATCGCCATTGGCGTTGTTTGTAACTGTGGTTTTTCGCGAGTCCACTGCTCTTGCACTCTATCAATCGCATCCATCAATATTTGCCCCGACAACAAACTTATAAAGAAATATCTTAACATAAAGATACTTTACAAAAAGTGTTTTTAGTAATACCTTACCGGAAAGTATCTCAACGTAAAGATAGTTAATGTGAATATACTCCTCGCGATGATCCCTGCATTTTTGTGGGGCACTACGTATGCGGTAACACAATACACCCTTGCGGATTGGCCGCCCCTGTTACTTGGTGCTATTAGAGCGCTGCCGGCTGGGCTTATTTTGCTGGCAGTTAAGCCGAGTTTGCCAAAAAAAGCCGACTGGAAAATACTATTCGGCCTTGGGGCGATTAATATCGCGACCTTTTTTAGCATGATATTCGTAATGTCGTTAACGCTACCATCTGCCATATCGAGCGTAGGCATGGTGTCTGTGCCGGTATTCGCCATGCTTTATCATTGGTTAGTCAACAAACAACGTCCAGGATTAGTGCAAGCATTATGCGGTGCAGCGCTTATTGTGTTGGCATGGTTGCTATTTGATCCGAGCTCTCTGAGTTTAAATCCACTTGGGTTAGGAGCAATACTGGCGGCAATTACTTGTATTGTGATTGGCAGCTCAATTACTAAGTCTCTTGGTGATCGCATGCATTGGTGGACGGTATTAACTTGGCAGCTAATTATTGGTGGCGTTATTCTTACGCTGATATCTAGCGTTCACGGTATTATCGCACCAGCTAAGTATATTGCGGCTTTTAACAATTTTTCGATGATTAATCTCACTGGCATGCTCTGGGTTGTGGTGCTTAATACAGCACTGGGTTACAGCTTGTATGTATGGTTACTTCAACGTATGTCTGTGGTGGATTTTACCTTTGGTGGGATCGCAAATCCGATTGCGGGGATTCTAACGGGGTTGGTACTACTGGGCGAAACGTTCACACCGCTTCAATATAGCTTGATGATTGGCATGATTGTAATGCCACTATTACCGCAAATTATCATCACCACTCTACGAAACCGGACTGTACCTGCTAAGTGTGAGGCAAATTAATCAGTTGAGCGCATAGCACCTACGCGCTCCTTCCTCTAAAAAACGAAATTAAAGTGCGAGTCGATAAATATATAACGACTCGTCACTTGCTACGCCCAAATCATTGACACAGGACTCGACAAACTGGCCACCTATTTTTTCAATGATCCGCTGGCTCGCAATATTCGACTGTAAACATTGAAACTCCACCGTTTTAATATCACTTACCTCTCGAAGTTTGGCAATTACCTGTTCAAGCACTTGGCCAATTAAGCCATGGCCTCTTGCCTTTTCACCAAGCCAATAGCCGATTTCAGCGGTTTGCGTTTGAGCATCCATATATTTGATCCCAAACACGCCGCAAAATTCGCGATTAAATTCAATAGCAGACCAAAGCCCGCCGACTTGGTTGTTTATGCGTGTGTCGATGTATCGCTCAGCATCAGCCTCAGAGTATAAATTCGCCACCCAAGGCAACACGCTTTGTAAACTTGCACGACTGCTTTGCACACAATCAAACAAGGCCTTTGCGTGTTCTAAAGCCAGTTCTTGTAATCTGAGATCGGCAGAAATATCTAGTTTCACGTAATGTTCAGCTCCATATGCCAACGTTTTTTGGTTAAGGCCCTAAATGGCGCCCTGTACCTCTAACTTTAAGCTTTAATAATATGAAGTTAAAGTGATTTTGACGATTTAACCTGAGCTTTGGATAATTAATGCCTTTCTAGTAAAACGTTATAGCGCTAACTGCGTTGAATTCACTTCCAGTAGCTAGTCGTCTTGCCTACAGGGATGTAGGTATCAGGACGCGAGCGGAATTATTCCCAAAACGCTCAGACTAGCCAAAGAAGTAATTTAATGTAATTTAGAAAAAACAATGAGTTAACTCATTTCTTTTCCAAACCTCAGGTTATTTACGCTCATACTTCAGCTGAGTGTAAGACTACTGACAATAGCTGACAAACTGAGAGAGTATCCTAGCCACAACTTTTTAAACATAATGGAATTTAATGATGATTACCGTTGACTCTTTGGTGTTATACGTAAGCGATATCAAGCTTAGCGCAGCGTTTTATGGACTGCTATTCCAATGTGAGACTGCACAGCTTTCTCCAACTTTTGTTTCTTTGAAGTGTGCAAGCAACGTCTCGATTGCACTGAAACAAAACACAGCGCTTACGCCTCCAAGTTCCATTACGGGTGGCGGCACAGAAATCTCTGTTCTGCAACCAAGTCAAGAGGCGTTTTTGGCTTTATACGATACATGGAATTCAATTGATATTGAGTTTGCTCAGGCACCGCAAAGCGAGGTCTATGGCATGAGTTTTGTCGTATTAGACCCTGATAAACACCGTATTCGTGTGTTTGTTAATCAACATAACGAGTAAACCTATTAAACAACACGAACAAAGCGCATATGTTCATTTTATCTATACTTTCAGACTGGTAATTTAATAATAAAACAGGTGCCCACACCCTCTGTGCTATCAACCATTAATTCACCACCGTGCTCTTTGATAATGTCATAACTAATAGAGAGGCCTAACCCCGTGCCCGTTCCAACCGGTTTTGTTGTAAAGAAGGGATCAAAGATCTTATCGATGATTGTCGGCGCGATACCTGGGCCATTGTCTTGTACTTGTATCTCTACAGCCTCGTTATTGTGGCTTGTTGAGATAATGATCTCTCCCTCTTCGGCAATAGCTTGAGAGGCATTCATGAGCAAGTTTGTTAGCACTTGTATTAACTTTCCTTGATTCCCTTGTATCGCCGGGATTTCATCAAAATGCGTTATCACTTTGGCATGGTACTTCAGTTTGCTCTCTAACAGGTTTAATGTGGTTTTAATGCAGGCGTTAAGGTCACAGGACTGCATCTGTACATTCTCCACCCGTGAAAACTGCTTCAGATCTTTTACAATGGCAGATACACGCTGCAATCCGGAAATTGATTCATCGATAAGATCTGAACAATCATCATTGATAAAAGCAAAATCTTTACTATTCAATAATTCATGTAAACCATTGTCTTGCTCTGGCTGCAGTTTTAATGCCATCGCTTGGTTTGCAAGCGTTACATAATCATAATGATAGTGACGCATCACATCTAGGTTGCTCATCACAAACCCTAATGGATTATTAATTTCATGGGCAACACCGGCAGCTAGCTGACCCACAGATGCCATTTTTTCAGAATGTATAAGTTGCTGCTGTGCATTTTCTAGCTCGCGGTTGGTCGCTTCAAGTTGCAAGTTTTGTTGCTTAAGCTTTTCAGTTCTTTGTTCGACGAGTTGCTCTAGCTGCTTATTTAGCTCGATTAACTCCAGCTTGTATTGTTCTCGCCGCTCATGTTCTTCGGTCAATGTTTGGGATAGTTCATCAAAGGCCAATGAGAGTTCTTGCAGTTCATCCTTACTTTTTATGGGTTGCCATTTAAAATCAAATACACCTTTTGCGACATTCCGTGCAATCTTGTTGGCTTGATTTTTAAGGATATAGAGGTTAGTTGTTAGATATATTCCTAAAAAGTAAGAAAAAATGGCAACTAGTGCCATTTCAAATAAGGCGATAGATACTGTCCACTTTTTTACCTCAGAGATGGCTCTATTGATGCCACCAATGTCTATGCCTATCTGAATAGTACCAAACCGAGTTCCACCTTCGATTATATCGGCATGGATGTTAAACACTCCATCATCGACTTGCTCTACTAACACATCCTCGCTGAATTGACGTGTTCTGTAAATCTCATTTCCTGCAAAGGACAGCGTTTGCTGCTCTGCATCTACTACTTTTACATACAGAATATCTGGGTTACTGAGCAGCTCAGTTGTAAAGGAGTCTAATGTAGCTAAATCGTAGGATAACACCGCATTCTTGGTTGCGCTGGCAAATAAGCTTGCTGTAGTAGTTGCACGTTTATTCATGGCTTCATTAGCAGATACCTTCATGTAATCAATCACAACAAGTATCAACACACTGAGCAACACAGCCTCGATGACGGCTGTACCTATCATAGTTTTGAGCCTGAGTGATACTTGCGCCATGTAAGTACTACTGCCCTACTAGTGTTTCTAATTGTAATGCTTTCACATCTTGCCACTCTTCATTGGAGGCGGGAGTAATAGCCGTAAAGTTTACCGTTTTTAGTAATACTCTCCCTGCTTCACTTTGGTCAAGTGAAGTTAGCGCATCGACCAAACGTGCTCTTGCATCCGCTGGCATTGTTTGTTTTACCGCAAAGGCGTGAGGAGTATATCCTTGTGTTGTCCACAAAATGGCTAATTGTGATTTAACTGCGGGATCAGCATTGTTAAACGTTCGCATCACCCCACCACCGGCTTTTACAAACCCTCGCGCAACATTTAAATATACTGAATCATGAGATGATACATATCTTGGGGTAAATGCAATCCCTTGTTTTGCCAGCTCACCTCGAGGCAAAATACTTGCAGCAAAGGCCGCAGGTGCCGGAAACGCCAACGTTTCGCCTTGTAACTGAGCAAGCGCGGTAATCTCAGAATCCTTCTTTACTACGATAATCCCTTGGATTTTTTTATCCTTTTGCTTGGCTATTGCCTGGTAACCCGAGCGCTGATTAAACACCACAAAATGATAAGGGTTCATATAGGCTACGTCATAACCTTGTTGTGCTACTTGTTGTTCAAAAGTAGGAATATCTTTCGCAGTTTTAAAAGTATAGGTATCCCCTGTTCTGCTATTAACATAATCCAGTATAGGCTGCCAATTTTTGGCCAGCTTGTTCGCCGATTGTTGTGGTACAAACGCAAAAGTATAGTCGGCCCCAAAGCATAGAGTTGAAAATAGCCATAGCCAGAGGAATATAAGCTGTTTCAAAAGTTCAACACCCGTAGATAGTTAGTAGAATAATTAAAGGTTAAGCAAATCACTACTTAAGCTACATACGAAGTATAGAACAGTTTTTGAAAACAGCTTACCGAGCACAACAAAAGAAACACTATATTGACAAGCAAAAACAATTATGAAACATTGAAGTTCCCTAATTTAGGGGCTAATAATTATAAGGAAGATATATAATGAAATTATCAATAAAAAAAACCGCACTAAAATCATTAACAGCAAACAAACAGCTCGCGCCAAACATGACACCAAATATCGCTGGTGGTGCAGTAGGCCCTGATAGCAGTTATCCTGACTCAAGACGCGTTGATTGTTTACCAACGGATACATTTGCATCTTCGCCGGGTCCAACTCAGCCATGTAATGTAACTGGTATTTGCTAAGTTAACAGCATGCATAGTAATTAACTAAATTACTATGCATGACGCTCCTGCAGCTCCTGCTCTAGCCAATGTGAAAATCGATTTATTTCTGCATCATATTTACGATGATGAGTCCGCCTCATCCAATAGCTATAGCCCTCAAAACTCTTTATTTTATTGATTTTACGCAACCAACCTTGCTTAAGCGCAGAATATGCTAAAACATTACTCATTAGAGCCATTCCCTGACCAGCTAAAGCAGCTTGCAATACAAAGTGCTCCTGTTCAAAGCGATGAATCGCATATAGGTTTTCATCAACATACGTCTGCCAAAGAATATTTTCTAATAATGCGCTTTCTTGCCAATGGGTCACGAAAAGTGTCGGCTTACCCTGTTCTGGCACTTGATAATTAGCACTACAGTAAAGTCCAATTTGCTCAGAAACTAACTGTACTTCGTCAGTACTTTGATTAGGTAGTCCGTATCTTAAGGCGATGTCAATGTGCTTCTCTTTGTCTAAATCAATAAGCTGATCGCTGGCACTAATGGTAATTATTTGATTTGGAAAGATCCGGTTTATCATTGCCATATTTGGTGCGAACCAAAGCGCCGCAAATGAATTACAGCATGATATTACCAGATTATTTTTCTGCTCATTAAACTCCATACAGGCATTGTCAAGCATATTAAGTGCATCAATACAGCTCACAGCCAATAACTTCCCCTGTGGGGTTAGTTTAATCGCTCGTGTTTGTCGTTCAAAAAGTTGCACTCTCAACTGAGATTCTAGTGACTTTATCTGATGTGAGACCGCAGTGGGCGTAACATTAAGGGCTTGTGCTGCTTTTTTAAAGCTTAAGTAGTGCGCCGCAACAGCAAACGTTTTTAAATTATTCAACGACGGTAAATGTGAGAACATACTGGCTCCATAAGTTAGCTTATCTCATCTATATGGCTATTTTCCTCAGTTGTCAAAAAAGCGCTTAAACCTCACAATCAAAGGCCTTAGATAAATGGAGAAAAATCATGGAAAACATTTTATACATTAGCTGTAGCGCAAGAAAGTACCACGAGAACATATCGCAACACCAGTCCATTAGCAGAATGTTAGGCGCGCAATTTCTAGCCGAATTTAACCGCTCAGGATATGAAGTAGAAGTCACCCACCGCAACCTATCAGAAAAACAACCAGCATTTATTGATGATACCTTTATCGCCGCTGCATTTGCGAAAGGAACGTTGACCAAAGAGCAGCACTTGATACTCGAAGAATCCGACGAAATTATCGAAGAAATCTGTAATGCCGATATCATCGTGATCTCCAGCCCTATGTATAACTATGGTATGCCTGCGGTATTAAAAGCTTGGTTTGATATGGCGATCCGTATTAACAAAACCTTCAGTTTTGACTTAGCGCGAGGCAATAAACCTCTTAAACCAACATTGTCAGGTAAAGCACTCGTGCTACTGGCCTCTTGGGGGGAGTTTGGATTTAGAAAAGGTGAGTCACAATATCATTTGAATCATCTCAGTAGCCACATTGAGCAGCTCGCTCCCTACCTAGGCGCCGAGAAATTCTATGAAATAGCCTCTGAGTATCAAGAGTTTGCTGATCACAGGCACCAAAGCGCTAAACAGCTTGCGATTGATGAAGTAACAAAACTTGCAAGTATGCTTAGCAAACCGAAGCACTAACGAATCCAAAATACATGAACTAGTCGGTTTAAAAAATACCGTAGTACCAATAGATTGGGCCTACTTAATCATGCATCGTTAAGTAACCTGAACTTCAGATAATTGATGCCTTTCTAGCAGCCTTTAGCGCTAACCGCGTTGAATTTACGCACCAAGCCAGCTGTTGGTGCGTAAATTCGCCTTGCCTACAATGATATAGGTACCAAGGCGGTAGCAGGATGCGAGAGCGGAGTTATCCCCAAAACTCGCTGACTAGATAAGAAAATAATTTAATGTAACTTTAAAAGCAATGAGTTAGCTGATTTCTTATCCAAACCTCAGGTTAAGTAGGCAAAAAAGCTAACATTAATATACTGTATCTAAGTTAGCAACAACTTCTATAGAGACTAAATTATCGAATTTGCGATTCTCCCTAGAATCTCCCTTCGCGTACTCATCCAATAACGCGGAAAAAGATTTATTATCTGTCGCCTGACCTTCATAACCATACAAATAGATGGATAAAATCTCAAGGTCGATTTGTCCTTTTGGCTCAGGGAAAACTTGCCCAAATGACAAGTCAGGGATCTCGCCACGAATACCACCTCTAATGCTCCAATCAAATCGAGTTTCGGCAGCGTCATCTACGAGAAAACTGAAGCCCCAAGTCGCCCGAGCAAAACGCTCATCAGTCGAGGAAAAGTCATAGGATGCAGCGCCACTATTGGATGCCGCAATAAGGTCATCTGAAAGTGCAGTCGATATCTCAGGTAATTGGGTTAGAGTGTACTTTCCCTCCTCACTTACCGCATTTCGTGCGTAAACGTAAAAGTCTATATCAATTCTATTTACCGAAACACTCTGGGTAATATATTGGTTTAAAAAGTTAACATCAGTATGGGCTGGGAAAATATACATAGAGTCTGTTGACTGTCCAGACACTGATTGGCCGAAAACATATCGCCCTAGGCTATTTATATAACCTCTAGTAGACATAAATTCGGCGTCAGTCCAAAAAACAGGCTCAATCGCTAGCCCGTCATAAGCAAAGTCACTATTGCTTAGTTTAATCGTATCACTGTCTGTAGGCACTTTAACTATAGCCGCTTTACCCAGATCATAGCGATAATCTGTTGCGGTAATGTATAGTTCAGTTTGATCAGGGCAAATCTTTACAGAGTTTCTTAGAATGTTTCCAGAACCGTATCGCATAGCAGCATTGGCTATGTCACCTGAGAGTTCAGATTTATCCACAAGGTACTCAGAGCAACCACAGTTTTCAGTGTAGTTTTGAAAGTAAAAATCACCTAAATTTGTTCTCTCAGATATATCAAGTTCAGTATAGATCTGTTTAAATGTTTCTAAATCACGATCTCTTACATCACCGATCACTGAAAGATGCTTTGTACCTTCAGGTAAAGCACCATTGAAAGCACCATTACTATCCGTTTTTACGCTGCCTACTGGGTCGCCATCAGCGTTGTGGAAAACGATATCTGTACTGTACGCGACTTCTTGACCACATTGGCTCTTAAACGCATTTAGTGAGATTGTTTGGGCAGTTGCTTT
>NZ_NKHF01000121.1 GCF_002744175.1 Pseudoalteromonas piscicida | reverse complement strand
TAAGGAACACAAAAAACCAATCGACAGACAAAAGAAAACCAGCGAATGCTGGTTTTCTAAAGCGTGTTAATAATGGCTGGCGAAGTATTAAATTTACTCTGTCCCCAGTTTTTATTCAAATTTTTAGCTTGTTAAATATCAATTGAATCAATTTCAAAGTACCGTACAAAACTATTGCAGTTATCGGTAGCATAACTAAAAAAACAGAAAGTGCTTTTCCAAAAGCAACGTCTCTTATCTTAGTTTCAAGTTCAAAGCCAAATAAATCTATAACAAGGCTACCGATAAAATAAATAATCAAGCTAGCTATTATTAAACTAATATACGCAACCAAAGCTCTTTTCTTTTTAGCTTTTTCCGTATTTGCTGCTGATATATCAATCTTTTTCATAATTCCTATCTACATGATTCGTCATGACATGAATTTTGCTGGTGTGCTGCTTCAGCAGCATAACCTGCACCATATGCACCTCCAAGTTTAACTTCTGCGGCAGCTCTATTAGCAGGGGTCGAGCTTAAAGTTTTAGAGTCAGCTAAGACTCTTTGCGATGATGATTGTGTCATATTGTGAGATGCCCCAGTTGTACTATTATTTGGAAGCCCTCTGCTAGCTACAGCAACTTTTGCTAATCCTTTAGCCGCTGCACCACCAACAGCCCCCACTGCGGCTGCTTCTGCAACTTTTCCAGGCTTGAACTCTCCTTTCATAGCTTGATTCGCGATTTCACCCGCACCATTCGCTCCAGCACCGACTGCCATAGTTCCAACAAGGCCACCTCCAAATGTCGTAGCAACTCCAACCGCAGCACCAACTCCTCCGGCTTTCATTACTGAACCAAAAGAAGCGTTTTCATTTGTTACTGCTTCTGAAATTGCACCTATGGCAAATCCAATTACACCAGCTCCAACTTGGAGAAATGGGAACTCCCCATTCGGATCAGTATATTTATACGGGTTATTGTTTGCGTAGATATAACGATTAAACCCGTGAACAGGATTCTCTCTTGCAATATGTCCCAATGTATCTACAGGATCATTCGAATAAAAACGCCCAATCACTGGATCATAGTATCGTGCCTGCATATAACTTAGACCAAGCTCTTTATCAAACTTGTGTCCCGTATAGCCTACATCGTCCTTTGCCTCCTCTAACGTTTCACCAAACGGACGATAGTGCTGGCGGCTATCTGCTTCTGATGTTGGTGTTACGTCTCCGTATTTGGCTATGAGCTTTTTGCCTAGGTAAATATAGTTAACGCCTTCACCCGTTATGGTATTGCCCTTTTCTCGATACAGCAAAGTTCCATCTTGTGAGTATAAACTATAACTTGTGCCACTTTGCTCCACTTGTTTAACTCGGCGATTGTGTCCATCATATAAATAAGTGTTATTTTTCGCAGAAGTAAGCTGGTTTGCTAAGTTAAAGCTTAACTGATATGCACCATTGTTGGTGATATTGCCCCGCGTATCATACGCTAAGTTTGCATACTTACCATTGGTGCCTGCTCCCGTCACGCTAGATAGACGGTTTGTCTGTCTGTCATAGGTGTAGGTCAGGTTTCTATCTTTGCTTGTATATGATTCTATATTCCCTAAAGCATCATACGCGATTGTACTGTTGCCAATAGCTGTACCGCCCTCGACCGAGGTCAACCTATGCAAACCATCATAACTTAAGCTTAAATTATAATCAGGCTGTACCCAATCCAAAATAGAGGTGACATTACCCACGAT
>NZ_NKHF01000120.1 GCF_002744175.1 Pseudoalteromonas piscicida | reverse complement strand
CTTCAGGAGAGTCAATAAAAGTGGCAATCTTATATTCTGGGGCCCCAAATGCTTGATACGTTGTTGTGGTAACGTTCTTGAGTGGGTCCGTCACTTTAATTTTATTGCCCGCTAGGTACGCATATTCAGTCTTACCACGTCCTGATATACTCACCGATTTTATGCGGTCCAGGGCATCATAATCGGTGGAGGTGCCATTGGTTTCGCCACTGCTGTAACTTTCAAATGATGAAAAGATCTGGCGATCTTTATAATCATACTCAAAACGCTGATATTTAGTATTGCTGCTATCGTCAGCATAAGTGGTATTATCTGTGGATTGTGTTTTTATTAAGCGCAGTAGACTATCATAAGTTTCAACGGTCTTAACCTTGGCTATATCTGTACACTCATTTTCGGCATTCAACATACACCGCTCCACCGAGCGCGTATGATTGTTATCATCCCAACTAAATTTAGTGTCTAACCATCCACTTTCAACAATATTGATCCCCGTTAACCTATCCAAATTATCATAACTATATTTTACTTCCTCTCCCTTGAAACCCTTTGAATAAGTTAAATTACCATACGAATCAACATCGAAAATACTTGTCTTCTTATTATCACCATATCTGTCTGGAATCAAAATCTTTGTTGGGAAACCAAGCTTATATTCACTATATTCAACATCTAGAGTTTTTCCTTCACTAGGAATAAGAGAAAGCTTTGTTAAGTTACCCTCACCATTCACCTCAGACTTTTTAAACAGCCTACCATAAAGGTAAGATTTATATGGAAAGTAAAACCCCCCCTCACTTTTCCTCTTATAATCAAACCTATATTCTTCAACATAACCACCTGCCTCCTCTTTATCATAATATATTGACTTTGATTTAACCATATCAAGGAACCACTTATCTGTATCAGAAAAATATTCAAACTTTACTCTTTTTTCTCTATTTCCCGTATATGATATAGTCTTAGGTGACCCGTAATCTGTGTAATCATGATGAAAAGATAGATAGGTATTATCATCTTGAGTTATTTTGTTACTTTTCAATACTGAAAACTCGTACACATGGGCATAACTCAAACCTCCTGAATTAATAAAAACTTGTTCGCAGTTATCGTAAAACTCACACACTGGATGGACTGCGTCAGAAAGTGTATACTCGTAGTAATCAATATCTACCGTCTTAATAACACTTCCATCCGAACTTAATGTTTCTTCCTTAATCCTTTCAGCAAAAGAACTCCCCAACACTGTTGAAAATGAAACTCTTTCAGAGTGATCATCATAGTTAATTTGTATGGTTCTAATTTTATCGGCGTCTTTATTGCTTTTTTGAGGTACAAATTCAAAAGTCGTTATATAAGATTGAGAATCACTAAGCTGAACTTCTTTTTCTTCTAAGGAATAATAAATCTCTCCACCATGTTCATTCGCAGCCTGAGAATGGAAACAAAAGTTATCAACTCCATCGATTGAACCATCAAAAATATTATGATTATTACCATTATACGTTGAAACACCACAAATAACATAATTTATCTTATATTTGTAACTGGTCAACAACCTTCCATTATAATCAATCGTAAGAATTTTACTTTCTGGATTTAAAATATCCCCAACCTTATTTTTTACTTTATAATCTATGTAATACCCCTCCGGGTACAAAACCTTCTGACTGTGAATAGTATAAAAACCTCCACTCGACATTCCAAGACTTTTATTATAAAGATAAGAAACCTCCCTATCTCCATAAGTAACTTTGGAAATAATTTTTTTACTTGTAAATTTAGGATCACTACCAGGTTTATTGACATAATCTATAGACAAACTTCTCCCATCATTAGATGAAATTGAAGAAACGTAATCACCTCCATATGAATAATTAACCCAATTACCATAGTAATCTTCTATTCTAGTTGCCAAGTATTTATATTCTTTTGCGTAATACTTCAATTGATAACTGACACCTTTCGGGCTGACAACTTTCATTCCTGATTCTTTGCACGAAATATACCAATTATCCTTTGATATCCAGTCAGCAGAATCCGGAAACTTTGTATTTGCGTGGCTTTTTCGGAAGAACTCTGTAGAATGCTTTTCGTTGCTAAACGTCACCCTAAAGTTTGCGGCTTGATAAGCTGCAGACTCAAAGCTTGATGGAGGAGAACCTTGACTTGGTAGTCTTTTTTTACAGTAACGGTGCTCCCACCTAAAGTACTTAGTTGGAGAATCATAATAATCCATCCGCAACAAACCAATATTTACCATCGGAATTATAAAACCACCATGTTGTATTTTAGAAAATGATGGTTCTTTAATTTCCCTAACAATATTAACCGGCAAACCATGATTACCTTTCAAATCAACATCATAAGATAAAACACTCACACTTAGATTAAATAAATCAATCCTCTCCTCTTGTTCAACAAACTCATTTATTTTTGACTTAGAGAAAGAAGACTGAGGAAGTTTAACATTATAAAAATCACTCAATTTATATTCATCACTCACCCTTCCATCTACAGAAAAACAAAATAAAAAAATAAGAAAACAACAAAAACACCTCACAACAATTTCTCCTTAAAGTTCAGTCCATGAATGAGACAAACTCACTCACATAAAGAAGGAATAAAAAATAAAACAAGCCTACAACCAAAAAGCACCAACCTTATAAAAATTATTTTACAGGTTAATTAACAGTGAAAACCATCACCACTTAGGAACCTAGCTCAACAAAACTGCTTCAGAAACACATTATCCAACCACATTAAAAACACAACCATTACTATGAAACCAAACTGGAAAAATAACACATGAATTGTGAAATTATAATTAACATACAAACAAGGACAGTATAATCAAACACCCCTACAAATATTTAAAATAAAAACAATATAAAACAGCAAGTTAATCACTATAACAGTTTATAGATTTTGACTCTCCACACCGAACTCCCTAATAAATCTGTATGTATAAAGATGAGTTTTTTTGCAACTTGTAAGAAATACCTTTTCCGCAAAGGAAGTATAATTCTGGTTAAAAACAGCCTTGGCACAAAGTGTTGGTTTAGTGCTATTAACGTCAATAACGGTGACCACAATATACTTCTACCATTTAATGCAAGCCGCGTTGCAACTAGTTGCTTGTCAACAATGGCATCACTCAATCCGGCTTCAGTGATAGGACGACTTATTATCATTGATATTTAGCCCTGAATTATTAAAGGATTCTCTAACTGGATTGATACAATCAGTCGGCGGTCAAATAGTCTGAAGGAATTGTAGGAAAGCGTTGGGTCTTGGCTTCGTCAACAAATTACTCCTATTGAGTTGGAAACTTCTAGCCTCAAAAAACTGATGTCTGTCATTATCACCTTTAGGCCCTCGCCAGCTGTCTTCTGGTGCACTCTTTTTTATAGCTCAGCATGAATACATACCTCCAATAGAGTATCCCCGCTTCATCTAAATCAAAACGTGTTTTAGACCATCCAAAGCGCCTTTCATCGATGTTACATCGACCTCATACACAACAAATTGCCGACTAGTATCGCACTCAGTGTTACAAACTACTATCTCATAGAAATTTCTATCGGTATTAGAAACACCTACCAGCGCGCTCACAGCAGAGCTACGTTAAATCTTTTTTTACAAATACCACATATACCACTCCTGCAACTTCTTCTCCCAGAGGAAGCCAAGTGAGTTGTATCTGTGAGCCAACTTTTATCAAGGGAATTATAACGTCACTGTATTTTTCAACTCGATCCATTCCTTTCAAAAAATTAACTGGAAGAAGCATTATACTTTTAAAGATAAAATTAAAACCCACTAGTAATTGAACCTTCCGTCACAATAGAGTTCAAATAACCACCAAAAACACCTCATTAGATTCATAATTATCAGTAAGTAAGATTCATCCGAAAAAGTAATTGTACCCGATTGGCACACTTAAGTATATAAAAGATAAATCCATCTAATAGAACATTTAAAACACCTGTTCGTTTAACCCCCAACAAAACTCACTTAGTCGATTCTGTATATTGATATTTAAATACTTCGACTGGCCACACTAAATCAGTCTAGGCTGAGTATTTGCTTTATCGACAGTTCGGTTATGGCAGCGCTTTTTTTAAGCGCTGCCATAAATAGAGGTTTATCTCTTGTCTAGCCGTAACTTCTTCACTTGGAATACTTGTATACGCAAATGAAGGCAGTGATAAAAATAAAAATTATATTTATAAAACTTTTAATAAGAATCCATCATTATTATAAACCTTAGAGTATCTCGCATTAAGCGTAGCTCTAATCTATATTAAGTACCCACACTCTCGGCTACAGGGCTTCCCAACAAATCTGTATGAATATAGATAATCTGCTTTTTAGGTTTTCCTTTTGCTACGTAACTCCCAGATGTACAGACCCCGTCGCTAAAACATACTTTTATACGATAGTGCCTGCCGTCTTCACCCGGGATCGCAAACTGTAATTGACTGCTATTTAGTGTTTTCAGAGTTGACCAATCTAATGCTGACATATCGCACTGGTTAGCGCAGCTTGCAGTCTCAATAATATAGCTTTTTGCACCAGCTATTTGTTGCCATGTAAGCTCTGTTTTAGTTTGCTCTGGCGTAAATTCACTGTTCAATACCTCAATTTGCTTTTCAGTACTCCACCTTTCGCTACACATTACTTGTGTGCTATTAAATGTTCCACAAGCTTGCGCAAAGAAGCGATATCTACCTGGTTGCTCAAAGGCAAAATCATGAACTCCTGCGCCACTGTTACTAACGCTAGCTAGTTCTATCATGTCCGAACTTCCCGGTTTTATCACAAAGAGAGTCGTAGTTAGAGAAGTACTTGGTGGGCTGGCAAATTGCCAAGTTATGCGTTCAGATTTATTAATAAAAGTTCTTTCAATTGCAGTGATTTTGAGAGCCGGGGTGCTACTTGGCAAACCAACCGTGGTATAGTCTTTAGTAGGTTCGGACCAACCAGAACAAACAGCATTACCGATCACTCCTGTACAAGAGCGAATTTTATACGAGCGAACACCCGCTTCGACATTATCCCAAGCGATATAGTGAGTATTCGACGTAAACCGACCAGGTAATGTCCAGTCATTATTATTGTACTTAATTGAGATATCGTAGTAGTCAGCGCCTATTATTGGCCCCCACTCTAACCTTGTTGAGCTCCCATCAACCTGCACATCATGTATCCAAAGCGGTATCGAAACTTTATTCGACTCCGCAGACCATTCACTACAATTCGTCAGACTGTCGTCACATGAGCGGATCCGATAACTGCGTTCACCCGATGGTACGTCATCCCAGTTGATGCGTTTTTCGTTACTGATAAACCTACCAGGTTCAGTCCATTCGTTATGGTTAAACTTAATTTGAATATCAAACTTTCCTTTCAGAGAAGTATCCCAAAGTAATTCAATTCCATGCTCACCAACCCTGTTTGCACGAGGAGTATCTACAAAGTTTTTGAGTGGTAATGAAGTATCAGAATAATCTGAACAACC
>NZ_NKHF01000119.1 GCF_002744175.1 Pseudoalteromonas piscicida | reverse complement strand
TCAGCAATGGTCATGGACGCCAGGAAACCCGCATCACTTATGCTCTGAAGGCAGACAAACTGCCCGAAGAGATAAAAGAAAAATGGCCCGGGATCACTTCATTAGTCGCGGTTGAAAGACACCGTAAGCCTGGCCCGACAACAAAAATAGACACGCACTTTTATGTTACTTCTGTCGGACCAGATGCACAGATGTTGCAAAAAGCTATCCGCCATCATTGGCACATCGAGAACCAACAGCATTGGGTGTTGGACGTCGTGTTTAAGGAAGATGCTTGCCAAATCAGCGAACCGATTTCGGCGGAAAACATGGCGTTGTTCAGACGAGTCGTTCGTAATCTGGTAAAGCAGCACACAGGTCGTAAAGATTCGATACGTGGCAAGTGCGTTCGGGCCAGTTTTGACGATGAATTCAGGGCCGAGCTTATCTTCGGTTAATGGTCGTTAACGAA
>NZ_NKHF01000118.1 GCF_002744175.1 Pseudoalteromonas piscicida | reverse complement strand
TGTGAAATCACAGACGAGTGGTTAGATATTTATAATTATGAGCGACCTCATGATTCACTAGGTGATATGACACCGATTGGTTATCTTGAGGCTGCATAGAATTCTACGAAATAGCTGTACTAAATTGGGTGGAGTTACACGTGGACTAAATTTAGAGACAAGATCCTCAAACCTGTTGTCGCTATAGCCATTACGATCTATACAGGAGGAGCTGCACTAGCAGCGGGTGGCTGGACAGGATTAGGTATCGCAATGGCAGGTGGTGCAGCATCTGGCTATGTTATGACTGGCTCGCTTAAAGGTGCATTAACTGGTGCGTTCAGTGCGGCAGCATTTTATGGGGTAGGGTCCTATTTCCAAGGAGCAATGGAAGCAAATAAGCTTAAAGAAGGCTTAGAAGTCTTGGAAAATGGATTAACAACAGCGCAATTTGCAGGGAAGATAGCAGCACATGCAATAGCAGGTGGTGTTATGTCTGACCTCAATGGTGGTAAATTCGGGCATGGTTTCTGGGCTGCTGGCGTTACGCAAGCTGCGGGTCTTAAAATCGATGGAATTGATGGAGCATCTAAGTTTAGTCCTGCAAGAATAATCGCAGCAGCAACTTTAGGAGGAACTGTTTCTAAACTTTCTGGTGGTAAGTTTGCAAATGGTGCTTTTACAGCTGCATTTTCTCGGGCATTTAATGATGAGTTACACTTTAATGGTAATAAGCTTAGTTGGATCGATGATGATGGTAAGGTTGTAAAAGAGTGGGCAGCTGTATCTGGAAGACCTGGATCTACGACGGAAGATCAATCTGTTGAAGATTATGGACCTATCCCTGAAGGTGAATATGTCCTAGATGCAAATAACTTACAGAATTGGAGCGATGTCCTAGGTTTAGATAAAGCACTAGCTTATATAGGAAGAGGGCCTTGGCCTGGAGGCACTTCATCATGGGGTGAAAGCAGAGTTTGGGCTACCCCTATCGCTGGTAGCAATACTTTCGGACGTAGTGGTTTTTCAATTCACGGAGGTAGTACACCTGGTTCTGCTGGCTGTGTTGACTTAACTATTAATATGAATAGCTTCACCCAGCAGTTCAATACATATTTCCAGCAGAATCAATTTCAACAAAACATATTGTTAAAAGTAGATTATTAATATGAAACTTATTAAATTATTTTTTTTGGTTGCAGCTATACTTTTACTTTTGTTAGGTGGGTTGAGTGTGTTTAGTTACTTAGTAAAGCCAGATTCTTACAAATTTGGCACAGAGGTTGGGGGGATCTTATATAGATCCTCAAATCATTACTTGTTTTTTAATACGTCGATATCCACTCTTTCATTGTTTACATTAGTTTTAGTTGTTGTTGATAAGATTAGACAATCCGCCCTATTTTTGTTTTTGGCAGCGATTTTAGCACTTGTCAGTTTGGCGTATTGATC
>NZ_NKHF01000116.1 GCF_002744175.1 Pseudoalteromonas piscicida | reverse complement strand
AGTGCCTTTGAATATATTAATCAGTATAGAAGTGTATTATCAAAGGTGAAGGGGACATTTTGTCATGTTTCCGCGGTTGGCTTCAGGATCGACTAAATGAGTTTCAAAGTTGAAGCTCTTTTAGATTGCGCTTGTACTTGCTCGTAGGCATAGGGAGTACCAATGTCAACGTAGGTATGAGGCGTCTTATACGTAAAAAGGTGATTTATAAATAAAGGTACAAAATCTACGCTAATTTCATAAAAGTGATTAGAGTTAAACTGACTTAGATACTTCTCATAAACATTCTCCGAAAAGACGAATAACGCTCCACTCGCTAGGTTACAAGGAGGGTTTGGAACTTTTTCATAGAACTCTTCTACGACTCCAGTATTACTCAATTGAACAACGCCACAGTTCTCAGGAGTGTTAGTTTCAAAAAGGAGCAAGGTAGCATCGCAATTTGATGGGCGTTCATGGTGAGCTTTGAGCAAGCCTGTTAAGTCATCCTCACAATAATTATCAGCGTGTAAAACGAGTGTTGTACTCCCTTGCCAATACTCGCTATTGGTGATGAGTGTACCACCTGTACCTAACAGCGAACTTTCATTTACTAACGTGATTATTTCGCGATATTTATAACAAGCTACAAAATCCTCAACTTTTTCAGAAAAATAATGTGTATTTATTAAAATTTCCTCAACACCTAGCTTAACGAGTTTATCTAGCCAAAGTTGTAATAACGGTACTCCATTAATCGGTACTAAACATTTTGGAATTGAGTTAGTTATTGGGCGCAGGCGAGTACCTAAGCCTGCTGCAAGAATGATTGCTTTCATATTAACTAAATGATTCCTCTAACGTTTTCTCTAAAGTAGTTGATGACAAAGGTGTATTCCCCAAGGATGCGACCTGACATGCTGCCGCAAGGCTTCCAAGGTAACAAGCATGCCATATGTCTGCACCAGCAGCCAATGCTAAGGAGCTTGCTGCTAAAAAACAATCTCCAGCTCCTGCCGGATCAACAGCATTGGAGTTTAGGGCTGGTAATCGATCATTTTCCCAATGTGTAAAGCTATCGTTAGGCTTGTGTATCAATATACCTTCTTCGGCAAGCGTGATTACTAAGTTGCTGGGTTTTGATTTTTCAGTCAACTTTTGGGCTAAAATGACCAAGCCATCATCCGAATTATTTAAAGCGACTCTAACCTCCTTTTCTGTTGGAGTGATAAGGTCTATATTTTTATATCTCGATATATCGCCTACTTGGGAAGAGGTTTGGCTATCAGCTACTACTTTAACTTTGTGTTCTGAGCATAGTTGTATAAGACTTTCTACTAGAGTTGAGGGTAGCAAGCCATAGTTAAAATCGGAAAATACTAATAAATCTGCATTTTTTAATGACTTCTTTAAATCGGTGACAATTTTATGCTGAAGCTCTTTTGAAATTTTATGCTGTCGTACTTGATTTACTCTTAATAGCGTTTTGTTACTTGCTCTATATCTTGTTTTCAGAGGTGTAGGGCGGCTTTCGTCTATATAAAAGTGCGGCGAAACCTTATAGTCTGCTACTTTGGCTCGTGCATAATCTGCGGCTTCGTCTTCACCTAGCAATGAATAAAGAGATACGTGTGATGCTCCCAAAGATTTGATATGTCCAGCAGTAATTGCAGCTCCTCCTAGGAATGTGTTTTTTTTGCTTGGTGTCATTACTATAGTTGGATCTTCTTGTGACAGGCCAATAGCTGTACCCTGAACGTACTCATCTACAATTAGCTCACCTATCACTATTACTCTGATACTTTTGACCGCATCTAAGTGTTCGCGCATCGACTTCGCAGATATGCAGTGTCTCGATGCATATGCGAGTAATTCTTTGAAATCAAAGTTAGTGTCTAGTTTAGTCGTCTTCTTTACATAGTGTTCTAAACTTGCTTCGAACTCACCTGAGCCGAAGATCAATTTGCCGCCATAGCGGTGGAGCGCTTTCAATTCGGGATTTATTTTCTCTTCAAACTCTCTCCCTTTCACAATTGCATATGGCTGGAGCCGTTCCACAAGTGCTTCAGGTGACTCAGTCGTCAGGAACGTTTCGTCGACGCACTCTAAAGACTTTACCATTTCCAATCTATCTTCTTGCTTAACTCGACTTTTAATATTCATCACTTTGTCAGCATTAACTGCTACTGTGAGAACATCTCCGCACTCTTTTGCAAATTTTAACAGACGAATGTGTCCAGGGTGTAGTACATCAAAGTTACCAATTACGAGTATACGCTTGGTATTTTTATCGGAGTCAACTTTCATTTTGCATTTATCCGTTATAAAAGAGCTTAACTGTCTCTAAGGCTGATTGAGTGCCACTCATTGAGTCGTTGAACCATTTTGGCTTTAGACTACCGTAATTTGCTGCTATTACTTGCTTCGATTCAGCTTTTATCGGTATCACAAGTTTAGGATCTAAGTTGTTAATGATCGCAACTTCTCTTAGAAACGTGTAGTACGATAAATCGTTTTCACCGCTAATCTGATAAACACCAGTTTTTTTCGATAGGAGTATTTCTGTCAAACAATCACAGAAAAAATTTATACTAACAGGAGAAAAAAAATGGTCATCAAATGCTTCAAACTGAATACCATTTTTTAAGTCCCTCAGCATGGCATTAACTAGAGAAAAGCACGGTGTTAAAATTTTGGTAGGACGTAAGATAGCCACATTTAAGCAATGTTGTATGATATATTCTTCAACTTCTAACTTGTGCTGGCCATAAATAGAAAATGGCTTTTTAGGACTGTTCACAGCCATTTTTGGCGATTTACAATCAAATATGTGATTTGTAGAGATAAAAACTGTAAAGCACCCTAGGTTATGTAGCTCTTTGATTAGTATGCATGTGTTTTCCACATTTAGTTTGTGTGAGCGTTCAGGTTTATTCTCACAATCGGCTATTTTTGTTATTGCAGCTAAAAATATTACACTGGATATTTTTTTTTCTTTTATTGTTTTAAATACACCTTCAAAGCTATTGGGATCCGACAAGTCGAGAAACAATTCAGCATTACTTCGCCTTGAAGTAAAAGCAACTTCTTTGTGTTGTTCTCTGAAGTACCTTCCAATGTTAGAGTCTCCACCGATGATAAGTGTTCGTCTCATGAATAACTACCGTGTAGGATCTAAATGAGGGTTTATTTCAATAAGAGCTCTGGTTATTCTCCTTGCTTCAAGATCATTTAGTGCTTCGTTGATCTGTTCTAGCTTGTATGAATTAGACAATAAACTTTCCCAGGGAAGGTTGTGTATTTGGTACAACTTAACCAGTTTTGGTATATCTACATCTGGTCTAGAATTCCCCCCCCAACTGCCAGATATCTTTTTACCTCTATGAAATGCGTGAGGTTCTAGTGAAATCTTCTCTCCCTCTTTAGGGTGTGAAGCAAAAATACATTGCCCTCCATTATCTCGCGTAACTTCAAAGGCTTCTTCAATTGTTTTGCAAGAACCACCTGCTTCTATGGTGTAGTCAAAACCGCCATTGGAAAGTTTGTGAAGCTCTTTGAGGTAATCGGGACTGCTGGCGTTTAGACAATGAGTCGCCCCCATTTTTTTGGCAAGGTTAAGTTTGTCATTTTCTATATCTACTGCGACTAGCATTTTAGGTTTAAAAAGCGTCGCAGTCATAAGCGCACTCAACCCAACCCCACCTAAACCAAAAACTGCAAAACTTGAATGTTCTTTGGGTTTTAATTGGTTAAGGACTAAACCAGCTCCTGTTGGTAAGGCACAGCCTAATAGCACCGCTAATTTGAGGGGAATGCCAAGCGGCAATTTAACCACTCTATTTTCTGAGACTATTGATTCTTGAGAGAAGGTCGTAACGCCACCTGCATTTATCGGCTCTTGATTTAAATGATATATGCCTCCAGAAGCGTCGAGCCCTTCTCCTTTTATCCATCCAAGAACAACTGTGTCATCTACGCTAACCTTTGTAACATCTGGGCCTATTTCCTTTACCCTTCCAACCCCCTCGTGTCCAAGTAGATGAGGTAAGTACTTGTCTTCTCCTCGCATTCCTCTCACTTCCATCAATTGAGAGTGACACAACCCAGAGTAGATTATATCTACTTTGACTTGTCCTGATTTAAGAGTTGGGGCTACTAAGCCATCCACTATTTGCAGTGGTTCACCTGTCTTAAAAAGTACGGCAGCTTTCATTTTTTTTCCATCTAATAAATTAACTGATGTTGTGGTAAGCGAACTTTAATTTGTCTTATTTGCTCTAAGGGGTAAGGAAGATAAATAGGCCTTAGGTAATTACTATTCGCGTCGAAGATTTTTTTACATAAAAGAGATTTACCTATCTTGTCTGGATCTTCATCTAAGAAGCCAAGCAATCTAGAACCAAGTAGGCTTGCACAAAAGCAAGCTGCAGGGCCTGTACCTAAAACATACACGTTTTCAAGTGAGCGTATTTGACCCTGCTTCTGATTGAATTCAGTATGTTTGTCGGCTCGGTTATTTCTAATGTAGGTGCGAGGTTTTCTTCTGGGATTGGAAACAATAACCGTTATTTCTTTTGCTATTTGTTCTTCAGGGAAGGTTACAATATCAAAGTATTGAGATAGCAATGCTTCTAAACCTTGCCGAGAAAAGTGTGAGATATGGTCGAAAATCGCAAAATCCCAAATATTTTCTTCTATCGCAGGTACTTGGATAATTGCTATCCCACTATTGCTCAATATACCACCTAATTCAGTGAGAAAACCGTCAACATCTTCAATATGTTCCAAAACGTGAATTAAAGTAATTACATCAAAGTTTAATGTCACATCGGAGAGTGAGCTGTAAAAATCTACCAATGAGTATTTATCTATTAATAAATCTGCGTTGTTATCTGATATGTCTTGTGCGTATTTTGTCCAGTCTTGGTGTTCACTTTCGACTGCTTGAAGCATAGCTCCGCTGCCAGTACCAATATCCAAGTAATTACATACATCTTTGTCTTTCAAATAATTAAAGCAGTTTTTTATCAGTTTTACACATCGAGTAAATGGTATTGAAGCACTAAAGTTTTGCTGCTCTTTTCCTTGGTTAAGAGAATACGGTTGGTAATTTTTATATATATCATCAACTTTTCTTAGATACTCAGCTGATACTAGTTTCTGATAATGGCCACATTCATCACACCATAAGATTTCAGCAGGTAGGTTTACTGGCGTACAGTCTGAGGCCACTGATTGATTCAACTTTATTACACTATTTTGTGTATTAAGTGGAGCGTTACAGATGAGACAGTTCAATTGCGAATTTCCCTAATAAGGTTTTCTAATTGTTTAGCACGGTATAAAGAGCTATCCAAGTACTGTTCCAATTTAACTAGTTCTTGCTCAGGATCAAATT
>NZ_NKHF01000013.1 GCF_002744175.1 Pseudoalteromonas piscicida | reverse complement strand
AGATCATGAGCTTGAAGGGGCTTTTCCAAATGAGTTGCAATCGGTTGATGTGTATAAGGCATCGCAATCGAGTAATTTTCGGGTTCGAGCGCTGCGGTTGGTTGCGCAGCTAGCAGGGGGTTGAAGCGTCTGAGCCGCTTAACTTATGTTGGCTTCGCAGTAATACACAGTTTGGTGCTATCACGGCGGTTTCTCGTGGTGGGTTATTGGTGCCTCGCCAGTTGCTTCGTAAGTCTGGGATTCCTGTTTGCACTAAATGTTTAAAGCAACACCGCGCATATACCTTACCTTTGGCATTTAAGAACCTATAAAGCCTGTCATAAGCACAATCAGCAATTAACTAGTGTATGATTGGAATTATTACCTTAGTATGTTTGAAAAATATTTTGATATATTTACTCTGATAATATGTTAAATTTTAAGTGTTGAGTATGCCGTTAGTATTTTCAGGAACGATCACTTATACTCTCATTTTGCTTAATGGGCCAAATAATTTGACCCATTAATAAGTTGTGCCTAAAACCTTTAACGCTTACAGACTAAACTTGCTAGTCCATAGCTAGTAACGGGTAGAACTGAATAATTGGAAGGCTGTCGAGCTTTTTGTGTCCATCGTATCCATCTGCACTCACCAAATACCAATTTCCTTTTGGTATTGGTAACAGAAAAGAAGCCCAAGGTGTGTTTGTTGGGTAGGGGGTTTTAATTTGAGATGCATGTGCGTGTACCAACGATAGTTCTAACGCTTTATAAGGATCTCTACGCATTTCTTCAGGCGTCATTAGTTCTGCTGGATTTCTAGCGCAAAAAGCATCCGCCTTCCAGCTTACGTTGCCAGTGCTTTGGGCATTTAAGACAACAGATAAGAAGCCGTCAGTTACAGCCTCTACTTTTACGCCATTCCTTTGAGCAATAGGGCTGCCCAGGTGTGCAATACCTTCGGATATCATTGGAATATAAGACCAATCAATATTTATTCCCGCTTTTTGCAGTGTAGGATCAGATTCATTGAATATAACTTTTGCGATAACAGTATCGTTGGTTTTCACTGGCACTGAACATGAAGATGCGAGTACATTGCCACTTTCTTTTTTAGGACCAAAGATAGTTGTAGCTGTTGCAACATCAGAATTAACGTATACGACAATACTGACAGAGCCTCTATGTTGCGAGCTTAAAAACTCTTTGTGAAAAGACAGTGCAAAAGAGATAAACCCATCTTGTTCGATCGTGAGATTGATTTCGCTGCCGTCATGGTAAGTTCCTGTTTCGTCGCGCCAGTCACCAAATCCTAAAAGCGCAGGGTATCCAAAGCGGTATGCTGAAACCTGCTCTGGGTTTGAACGGCCTCGGTATTTAACATTGCTTGTTGCCAAGTAGCGTTCGTTTGCTCGATATGGTGTAAACCCAGAAGTTAAGCCTAGTTCATCAAATTGTTTTTTGTCGTCTGTAAAGCTGCTGATGCTCGCGTATGAGCGAACAATAGAGGATTGTTCTGGGGTTTTAACACTGATAGTACCGTTACTATCAATCCAATCTGCGGCGGAGTTACTAAATGTTGATAATACAAATTGGCAGTGTTCACTTTGTGTACTTAAAGATGTATCAATAGGTGTGTATGAACCTACCATACCGTTACGCATATAGACTAAGCCAGCATATTTTTTGAGTGCTTCATTGAATGCTGTTTCTCGTTTATCGTCGCTTATCAAGGTGCTTAACGGTGCAAACTCGCATGTGGACGATTCACTATCATTGAGCATAAACACAGGGCTTTTGCGGCAGCTACTTAAGAAAGTATTTAAATTTGAAAGCTCTCCCCCTCCTAAGCTAAAGTAACGAACTGACACATTTTTTAAAGTCTCGCTATTACGCTCAATGTTTTCTTTTGCTTGTTCGGATGAAAAGCTTGCAGAGTCTGTGTTTTTTTCAAAGCCAATAGAAACGTCTCTTTCAATCTTTTTGGTGTTTTCGCGGGTAATATCGTTTTCATCTATATATGTGATCATCGAGAAAAAGCCACCAAATTTGCCTTTAACTACGTAATGAGTACCCCATGTTTCGAAAAACGTCTCAAATTGAGAAAAATTATCGCTAGTTAATTGTGTTGGTAAATTGTTATATGCGTTTATAAACTCATCGTTTGTAATACTTGTATCAATTCTTTCTGATTGATACGCGATAAGGTGGCCATTTTGAATGGCAAAACTTCTGCTTTCTTCTTGAACGCACCGTTGTGTATTGGTTATTTTGATACCTGAGCCCAAGCTTAACCCTCCAAAGGCAAGCTTGCCTCCATACGAGCGTTTAGTTGAATTCTGAAAATCACTAACAGTTTTGAACAATCTGGAAGTAGAATCATATAAAGTCTCGTTTAGTGATACAGCTTTTGTTCCTTTGATATTTTTGTATGACTTTTCTAAATAGGTAAGTGGCATTCCGTCACTTACTTCTTCTTTAAATACGCTATTTAATAGTAGTGTTCCAAGAGGTAGGTTTACGCCACAAGTCATTGCAGATTCACTGCCTGGTAGAACAGTTATTTCATCGGTCATCATATTATCCTTTCTACGTTATAGAGGCCACCAAGTTATGAGGCCTCAAAAGCATAGTGAACTTCAATGACTCAGTACATTACAAGGGGTTACAGGTATTCCATAGCAACAAGGTAGCTGATAGAGTTATTTGAATTCAGTGGATCTTACGTCACGGTGGAATTCTAGCCTAAGATTGATGTATACAGTCATCAATCAGTTGGCGCCACGCGTCAGGCTTACCGTAATAGGCAGTATGCGGGAGCTTAACCTGTGTCTCATCCTTTTCAAGAATAAGGGTTGGGTAGCCCCTAACTTTAAACTTTTGCATTAGTAGATGGCTTTGCGCGATTTTTGGTTGCTCAGCGCCTCGGTTTGCTTGCATAGCCTGTTGCCACAGATTTTTATCTAGCCCAAGCTCTACCGCGAGTTCGTCTATCACCTCTACTCGGTTAACCTGTTTGCCCTCCACATAGTGGGCGTGCTGAATAGTTTTAAGCATGCTCAGTGGCGTTATGCCTAACTGTTCCGCGGTGATGATGGCACGAGCGGTGATGTAAGAGTCGAGGATCATCGACTCGTTACTCTTTACCCGTTGGACGTAACCTTTGCCAAACTGAGCGCCTGTTATGCTGGCTATATGCGCATCACTTATGAGAATGTGGTTGCGGAACGCTTTCTCTATAGATTGATTGGCAATCATGCCTCCAGGGTGCAGCACAAGCTCCAGTTCCCTGTTGGCTGCAATGGCATCCAGCAGTGAAGTTGCACCGTAACACCAGCCACACATGGGGTCGAAGAAGTAGTGTACTTTTACCATTTCATCTCTCCCATATGCACCTTAGCACCAATACTCAGCGCCATCGGTAATCCTGCATCAGGGTAACGTGCAGACATGCTATCAATCAGTTCAACGCTATTTTTGCTGCTGCTTTTAGCCTTACTAAAGTCGCTTAAATACTGCTGCGAATAGCTTATGGTATGTGCATCAAGTTTGGTGCCTGCTTTCATGTGGCCAGGTATTACAACCTCTGGCTTCAGCGCTTTTAACTCTTTTAATTGACGACTCCAAGCCTGTTGATTGCTTTTAGATTGCGCATCGGCCATCCATAAGTGGACATTACCGTAGACAGCAACATTACCCAGAACCGCTTTGCTTGATGGGATCCATAAATAGGGGCGGTGCGCTAGTTCAGATTGCGTGCCGTGGATCTCTATTTTGTGCCCATCTACAAAGAGTGTATTTCCCTCTACAACTGTTGGGATGTATGGCTTAACAGGAGCATTCGCGCCCATTTTTGGTGTCCAGAATGCTAGTTTACCCGCGAGTTTTTCTTCGATCACAGCTTTTACGGCCGCTGTGGTTAGGAGCTTAGCTTCAGGGAATAAAGTGTGTAGCACTTCCGCGCCAAAATAATAGTCTGGATCAGCTTGGCTGATAAAAATCGTTTTTAGGGTTTTGCCGCTATCGAGTACTTTGGCTGCAATGCGTAGTGCATCCGCTTTGGTAAAACCTGTATCTACGACCATCACTTCACTCTCACCCATAACAAGTGTTGAGTTAACGTGGAAGCTGTTCTTATCGGCGTTATAAACATCCACTGTAAGTGGGGCGGTGTTTGCTGCCATCGCATTGCCTGCTAATAAAATCGATGCTGCTATCAATGTTAGGTGTTTCATATCTTTTGCCTCAATGTATTTAGTACGGAGCAGATAATATGAAATTGATAGGCTCAGAAAAATATGCCAAACTAAACATCATTGTTTCATAAATCGAACAAATAAATGGATAGACTTACCGCTGCTAAGGTATTTTCCGACGTTGCAATAACCGGTAGCTTTACCGCAACGGCTGACAGGCTAGATATGTCTCGGCCTATGGTAACTCGGTATATTGAAGCAATGGAAAGCTGGCTAAACATTCGTTTGTTGCACCGCACGACGAGAAAGGTGTCTTTAACTACGGCAGGGGAGTCCTGCTTGGAAGAAGTGAAAGAGTGGTTAAAACAAGCCGATACTATCACTGGCTTAGCCGATACCAGTGGCAAACTGTCTGGTACGGTTCGCTTGGCAACCAGCATGTCTTTTGGTTTTTCTCAGCTTGTGCCTGCCATTCAACAATTTATGCAACAACATCCAGATGTGAATGTTGATATCGATTTACAAGACTCAGTAGCTGACCTCATTGAGAGTCAGATTGATCTTGCTATTCGTATTGCTTCTGCACCGGATCCGTCTTTGATTGGTAAATCAATCGCGGTATGTGGCTCCGTTATTGTGGCATCACCGCAATACCTTGAGAATAGAAATAAAATAACAAAGCCAGACGATCTGGCCGATCACCTATGTTTGGGATATAAAAACTTCCAGCAGCATATCTGGCATTTGCGCCAAGGTAATCTACAACGGTCTGTTGAAGTGAGTTGCCGTTTAACTGCAAATGAAGCCACGGCCTTGTTGCATGCTGCGTTACATGGAGCTGGTTTAGCAATCCAACCGACTTATTTGGCTAATCGCTATATTAAATCGGGCGAGCTCGCGCAGGTACTTCCCGATTGGAAGCCAAACGATATGAATATCTACGTGCTTTATTCTTCTAGAAAGTATATGTCACCCACAGTGCGAGCGTTGATTGATTACTTGTCCGCCTATTTTTCCAACGCACCGTGGTGAGATGTTATTGGTTTATCTAGTGGCCGTATTATTCTGGTAATAATGAGTTGTAATGCTATGGGATATACAGTTTATGTCCTTTGACCTAAATTTAGGTAATTTGGCAAATTCCCTATATTTATATTGTAAAAGAGGTACGTGATAGATACTCAAAGTACCGTTATGCGGTACTGTAAAAATGTGATGTCATCAATTTCTTTTGAACCTCAAATTTCAAAAGAGCTGTGCAATGTTTTATGCAACAGCCGATCTTAGTCGTGTTGCGGTCTTTAAATGATTTTATAGGTAATACTGAAAGTTCTCACATTGATAGCTATAAGTAGTGAGAGTGATTCTTGTTTTCATTAAAAGGTAGTGTAAGCACCTTATTTTAATCTACACTTCTTATGATAGGCTAATTTTAAAGGAATATAGCATGAGATTTTTAGTTTTCTTTCTATTTTTATGTTCTTTACCTCTATTTGCTTCGGATGTTTATTCTGTAAAAAAGCATTATAAATACTCGGCTTCTTCTGATAATGATAAATACTTTTCTGAGAGAGTTGCACTGAATGAAATGAAACAAAGTGTTCTGCAGGAGGTTGGGACACTGGTTATTTCTCAGATAGAAATGTTAACAAATAACAACGGAAGTAAGCAGTTCGAGGAAAGAACGCAATTGTATACAGCAGGCTTTATTCGCACTGATGTTATCGAGAAAAAATGGAATGGTAATGAGCTCACATTAGTTGCTAACTTTTCAGTCAATAAAGAAGAAGTTATTAGGAATATTTCTTTGATTAAGTCCTTAAAAGACGAATCTACAGGATTGCTAAATTCGTTGATACGAGCACAGCGTGATGTAAATGAGAAATTTATTGAAATAAAGTCACTTAAAGAACAATTAAATAAAGCGTATAACTTGGAAAATAAGGATACGCTTGAACGCGCATATCTGAGAGAAAAAAACAATCTTGCAGCACTGGATATTTTTGAATCTGCCTTGGACTCAATCTATGGTAGGAAAGGTGAGCCTGTTAATGAAGTTAAAGGACTTTCATTATTATATGAATCAGCAAACCGAGGAGTTGCACAAGCTTATTATACCCTAGCTATCTTGTATTTTAGTGGAGAAGTTGTGAAGCCAAGTTTGAAAAATATGGCTTTTTGGACGAAAAAAGCTATTGATGCTGGCTACGTAGAAGCCCTTCCACTTTACATATATCAGAACCCAACACTTAATGATAGTGAGGAGAGGTTGAGAAACGCCATTAAAGAATCAGACAAAACGGATCCTATACGCCAAACCTTAGAAGTAACACTGGCAGAACTCCTTTATAAAGACAAAAAAAATGCCAAAGCGTCATTGGATTTGGCTTTGCCATGGGCTGAAAAGGATGATGGTATGGCTCTGAAACTTGTAAGAGCGATTTACAAAGATAATGGAAATCTTAAAGAAGCGAAAAAGTGGCTTGAGAGGGCTGCAAATATAGGTAGTAGTTCGGCTCAATTGGAACTCGGCCTGCTAAAGATCGAGAATGGAGAGCAAGTAGAAGGATTTGAATTGATCAGGTTAGCTTCTGAGCAAAGGCATGTTGACGCAAACTTAAACCTTTATCGCTGCTACTACTTAGGGATTGGAGTGAACAGAGATGAATTGAAAGCCTTGCAGACTAAGCTCAAAATTGAGGGAATAGTTAGAGAGCAAGTAATTGAATCTCAAGCCCAGCTTCTTTACAGCGCTGCTGTTTTTATTGATAGTGTTCATGAGCGTCGCTCTGATACTGTTGATCCTGCCTTGGATACCTTAAGTTGGTATATTAGCGCTGCGGGAGAAGGTGGCACTGCAGCTCAGCTAGCTCTTGTCAATCACTATTTAAAAAGTGGTGACCCGTACGATGAGGAAAAAGCACTATTTTGGTTTAGCAAAGCAAATGGAGAGGGCAAAGCAGATAATGCTTATTTTATTGGACTCTCTTTCTCAAAGACAAGTAGTCTGTTCACTGTAGCAAAGAGTGCAAATCCTAAGAAAGCGAAATATTGGCTACGAAAAGCCATTGCTTTAGGTAGTAAAAAGGCACGATTTATGTTGGCTTATCTATATTCTCAAGATGGTAACCAAGAAAGATACATGTCTATGTTGGAAGACGCTGCAATCATAGACGGTAATGATAAAGCATTTCAAATCCTTATTAAATACTATGAAGCAAAGGGAGAGGTTGAGAAAGTTGATTATTGGAAAAAGCAGATGAGTGCTCATAAGGGAGATAGCTCATTGAACTAGGTTGTTTTCGTTGATTTTTATCGATAGGTATAAATAAGCGAAAAATAGCGCAGGTTCTTTTTGAGAGATTGCTCAATATTCTATTTCGGTAAATTTAACACGCAGAATCAGGAAGCTATTGTAGAACTGCCAAACCTCTTGACCATTATCAGTTAAATAGTAAATTTACGGTGGGAACTTTTTCCATATAAAGTGGGCGAGTATTTACGTTACGACAGGGTTTGGTGTCAATATTCAGCCATATTTTTGTGTCAATTCTCTGCAAATCTTATCGGCTAGCAGCGTAAAATAATGTGCGCTCAACATTACGACATTAGCTGCGCGTTAATCTTATAAAGGGAATTGCAATAAGACTTAGGGTTGTAAAGCTAGGTTAATGTCTATAGCTTGTAGCAGTGACAGTTTAGGAGACGTGGTATGCGACACAGATTAACAGTAGCTCTGATCTGGTTGGTAGTGGCTAGCTCAGCTTACAGCAGCGAGATGGAAGTACTGTATCAAACTGAAAAGGCAATGGCGGTTAGAGATAAAGATTATGGTACAAATATAGGTGTGTTGGCCTCGAAAGCGGGGCTCATTCTCATCGACCCAACAACCGAAGAAGCACGCCTACCAAACCTAAATGGCTTATTAGCACGTCATTTTCAAGCAAAGCGAAAATATTTGCTTAATACCCATAAGCATTCTGATCACACAGGTGGTAACGAATTTTTCCAACAGCAAGGCTTTGTATTGATAGACACCTTTGAAAGGTTAGAAGAACTCGGAGTCTTAGAATTCTCAGAAGCGGTGTCACATACTGCTCATGACAGAGTTTTTTTCCATCCAGCTAGTAATATATTATTTACTGGCGATGTTTATACATCAAACTGGCATCCAACATTTTACGCAGGAGGACTAACTGGCTTTAATAAAGCGATAGATATGCTCCTGTCTTTTGGTGATAAAGATACACTCATTGTGCCGGGGCATGGCAAGCCAACAACAAAAAGGGAACTTGAACAGCATAGGGTGGATACAATAGCATGGGTTGAACGGGTTAAGCAGCTCGCTCAAAAAGGCATGACGGTTGAACAAATAAAACAAGACTCGAGGATTCAAGCGTTATTGAGTCAATTTAATTTAGAGCAGCGAAAACCATTTTTACCACAGCGTGCATTAACACGCTTTGTCGAGCGCACACTGACCGTAATAACTCATGCTGAAGAAGGCTAATTCGCTGTAATTGGTATTCTCTGTTGCGACTAAAAGTGTCGGGGAAAATATGAAAATAACCAGTCGACAGTTAGCTCTGTATTTGGTGCTAGTGGCACTGGCAGTGACCAGTTGGCTGCCGACATTTAACAGCGCAATGGCGACATTTATTGATGAAGCCTTGTTACAATCTTCGTTAGTATATGCTTCTGCGCGAACCGTCAATGGTGCCATTTCTTTATTGCAATCTGCCGAGGTTGGAATTGGAGTTGCGAGCATTCAACCAGCACAATTGTTAGACCCTATCAATGATCTCGCTGAGTATATTTCTGATGTGATGCAGCTGGCGATAGGCTCGCTGTTTATCCAACGTATTCTCTATTCTATTTCAACCCATGTAGTATTTAGTATCGCGTTTACGATAACGGTGGTGGGGTATATGATCTGTTCGTACTTAGGGCTTTGGCAAAATGTGCGGACAAAGGTGTTAGCGACCATGTTATTGGTCCGATTTGTGGTGCCTTTTGTTATTTTATCGACAGGGATCACCAGCCAGCTGCTGCTAGATAAAGAAATAGATAAACAAAACCAAGTAGTATCAAGCAGTGTTGACGTGTTTCAATCTCAGGCTACGCAGACAAGTAGTCAAAGTGCCAGATTGAAGGCCAAAATCAACGGGCAGAAGCAAACACATAGCGAGCAAATTGAACAATTAACTAAACAGCAAATTCAGTTGCATGGGCAGGCAACTGAGTTAAATGCGCAGATCCGAATATTGGAGCAAGATATTGAGGCTGCTCAAGCTAATCGCAGTTTGTCTGAGTGGTTGACGTTTACTAAGAGTGAAGAAGCAAAGCCACTTATAGGAAAGTTGCAACAATTGACCAGTGAAAAGTCAAAATTAGATACCCAGATTGCATTAATTAATAGAGAAAAAGATCAACATCAACAGGCCATTACAAAATTGAATGAACAGCTTCAAGGTAGTTCTGAAGGGACACTTAGCCGAGCAATCAAAGCGGTATCTAGTGGTATTACGGATATGCTCAACGCTGCAGAGTCTTTGTTTCTTGATTTTCTGAATATAGTCTCACTGTTAATACTAAAGCTGGTGTTGATGCCACTGTTATTTTTTTATTTGGCAAGCAAGGTATTTAAAGGGATCTGGCGGCACGACTGGGTTGTCAAGCAAAGTAATTGACCTGAGCTTCGGATAATTAATGCCTTTCTAGCAGCACGGTTATTTTCCCCTTGCCTTAACATAAAAACGCGACTTGAACACCAGCGTTTTCCCACTTTTGTTTTAGCCAGTCTCAGCTTTGGGAATGGATATTCAAAAAAACAATAAAAGTCATTTAAAATCAAGTTATTAAATTTGGTATGAAGTTCGCAATATCGTATTAAAAAATAAATACGGTAGTACGATGGATATTAAAACGAGCCTAAATAAGCCAACTAAACCCTGGTCGCTTTGGCGCGGGCTGCCTGCAACATTGGTGTTGATAGTGCTAATAGGGTTATGGCTTCATTCTCGCGACACTCAACTTGATGCAGGCACTTTAACTTTGGCGACGATTGAACAAGGCCCAATGCAGTTTAGTGTTGCCGGATATGGAAAGTTACGATCTAAACTGAGCCGAGAAGTAACCACAACGTTTCCTGCACAAGTTGGGGAAGTTCTTCATCTCCCAGGTAGCAGACTAGAACCTAACAGCGTTATTTTGCGCTTAACCAACTCCGAGCTCACCCAAAGGTTACATCGCGAAAGGCTTGCCTTGGCAAGACAAAAGGCCAGTGTAGAGGCGCTCGCGCTAAGCCAGCAAAGTGAATTACTTGCATTAAAAGGGCAAGTAACATTACTGATAAGCGAGCTTGAAAATGCCAAGTTGCGTGAGCAGGCTGAGCGGCAATTGGTGAAACAAGGGATTGTATCTAGCTTAGATCATAAGCGCTCTATGTTAACACTTGCGCAGCTCAGTGAGCGTGTACAACTCAGCAAGCAACGGCTCACTCAAACCCAAGCACTGCACAAAAGAAGAGTTGAAATTGAGCAAGAATTATTAAAAGAGTATGAGTTGAGTTATCAGCTTGCCCGTCAAGCTGTTGAACAGTTGGCGGTAAAGGCGGGGATCAGCGGCATGCTGCAAGCTGTGCATGTGAGTCAAGGTCAAGCCGTTGTAGCTGGTCAAGCGTTGGCGGTTGTGGGAAGTGAACGTGCATTAGTTGCAGACTTAATGGTGCCAGAGCGAGAAGCGAGTCAGATTGTTATTGGGCAACGCGCGTTAATTAATACGTTTGTTGATACCGTTGAAGCAAGCGTTAGTCGGATTGCACCCATTGTTCAAGATGGTCGTATTGCAATTGAACTTGAGTTGTCTGAGGCCCTGCCGAGTAATGCCCGCCCAGCTCTTACGATTGAAGGGCAAATCTTTACAACAAGCAAACCCAAAGCACTCTCGCTCAATCAAGCTGGCCGAATACCTCCACACACTCATCGCCAACTATTTGTTGTCGACAGAGAAAATAAAGCACTTATCAAAAAAACTTTTAAATTTGGTAAACTAGCTGGCAATGCCATAGAAGTTATTGAAGGCGGTTTACCCGGTGAGCAGGTGGTGATGTCAGACATGTCTGCCTATCAACACTTAGAAAAAATAACAATCACATCACTCAATCGGTAAAGGAAAAGCAAATGGACAACCCAATTTTGGCATTACACCAAGTGAGCAAAGTATACTATGGTGAAGACGTTGAAACTCACGCAATTAGTAACATCGACCTTGAAATTCAACAAGGCGATTATCTCGCGATAATGGGGCCATCCGGCTCAGGCAAATCAACCTTGCTCAGTATTTTAGGACTACTAGATGACATCACATCGGGTAGCTATCGGATCCAAGGCGTCGAAACAACCTCTTTGGATGCCGATACACAGGCAGAGCTAAGAAACTTGCATATCGGGTTTGTATTTCAGTCTTTTAATCTTCTTGAAGGATTAACGGTATTCGACAATGTCGCTTTGCCGCTTCACTACAGAGAGCCCGTATTAACGAAGCAAGCACTCCAGTGTCGAGTATTGTCTGCACTTAAACAAGTAGAAATGTCTCATCGTGCGCAGCACAAACCTAATCAGTTGTCGGGTGGTCAACAGCAGCGTATTGCGATTGCCCGAGCACTTGCTGGGGAGCCCAGTATTTTGCTGGTGGATGAACCGACAGGTAATTTAGATTCAAAAAATGGTGATGCCGTGATGGCCTTGCTTGGTAAACTTAATGAACAAGGCACCACCATTTGTATGGTAACACACGATAACCGGTATGCAGGTTATGCAAAGCAGCAAATTCAGTTGTTAGATGGAGTGTTGGTGTCAAAAAATACGGCCAATCAAACACTCGCAGTGTCGGAGGCTGGGTAATGAACTTGTTGCAATTACGCCGCCAAACAACGCTTGCTATTAAAAGTTTGGCACAAGTGCCCAGTTTTTGTATTACTTTAGTCCTAACGCTGGCACTTACATTAAGCTGCTTTTTTGTTGCGTTAAGTTTGTTTAGCGGTTTCTTTATAAAACCGTTAGATATTGAGAGCGAGTCGCGTTTTGTCGTGATAGAGCAAAACAACAAGTATCAAGATAGGGAGTCTCGCGGCTTTCAAAGCTTCCAAAATATGCTGAATTGGCGACAGGCCTCTGCGCTTTATCAAAAGCGAGCTGTGGTAAGTAGCTTTTCAGATGTGGTCGAAAACCTCGCTGGCGCACCAAAACTTGCACTGACTTTTGTCAGCGACGATTACTTCTCTATGATAAAGATGCCGCTAGCGTTAGGCCGCTACCTTACGCCGACCAGTAATATTAATCAGAAGAACTCAGAAGTTATAATTTCTTATAAACTGTGGCAACAGTACTTTAATGGTGACGCCAATGTGCTTGGTGAGAGCCTGCGCATAGTAGGGCGGTTTTACACCATCGTTGGGGTAGCTGCTCAGTCATATTCAGACCCGTATTTTTTGAATCAAGGAGAGGGATCATTGTGGTTGAGTTTTTCTGAGGATGAGCGTTTTTTTGGCGACCAACGTGGCGAGTATCACCCGTGGACCAGCAGACAAAACAGTTTGAAATTGCTGGCGATATTGGCTGAGTCTGGTAGTCAGGATGTACTCGCTGAGCAGCTCTATCAAAATGTACAAGCACACCAGAGCGAATGGAAGTCAGCAGATGAAACATTACTGGATATTGAACCTGTGGTGCGTTTATATCGAGATGTTGAAGTTGCAGAACATGATAAGCTAGCAATTATTGTGCTGTTAAGTGTAGTTTGCTTAGTCCTTATCGCTATTTTTAATGTCAGCAACTTATTTATTTCACGGGCAAACACGATTCAGCAGCAACTCGCGCTACAGGCTATGCTGGGTGCTAAGCGCAAAGTGTTATTCCGTGGGATTTTATTAGAGGCCTTACTGTTAGTATCAAGTGCCGTGGTCATCGGGCTGTTCATTGCAGCATGGGAGCTGCGCTTCGTGAAATCATTTACCCATGGTTACTTGCCGCTGATCGATACGCTTTCATTAGATACAACTGTTTTACTCAGCGCTGTACTCATTGTATTTTTATTGGCGCTGTTGTTTGCTTTTGTTACATCACGCATGGTGAACTTTAACCAACTACGACAAAGCATGCAGTCATCAGGCAAAGGTAGCGTGAAACCGGTGAGCCAGACAATGACAAAAAGCTTAGTTGCGGTACAGCTGTTTTTTACCACTGTGCTTGTGCTTGGTGCGACGTTAGTACTGAGCAAAAGTGTCGATACCCTGTTGCGACCGCTGGGCACCAAATTGGATAATATGTACAGTGTGGTGTTGCACATTCCTGCCGATCCAACCCCATTTTCAGAGCGTTACAACAATATTGAACGCTTTAAACAGGCGCTGAAAACACGCTCTGGGGTAGTGGATGTTGCTCACGGTGATAGTCCATTACAAAGTGACGTGCCTGTGGTGGCGATGCGAGATATGGCCGGGGGATGGACGCCAAGTATGGTGAGAGGTAATGTTGGGCCAGACTACTTCGAGTTAACGGGGCTTGAACTCATCGCCGGGCGCACTTTTAGTGAAGCGGCAATTCGGGGAAATAAGGAAGAGGTCATCGTGTCTGAGGCTGCGGCAAATGTATTAAGTCCCGATGGCAATGTGATTGGCGAGACCTATTTTATTTTTAACCCTGATGTCCCAGCGGAAGTCGTGGGGATCTCAAAAAACTTTAATCACCCGAGCCGCTACAATGAGCTGCAAGGCAAAGCTGTTTGGTTGCCAGCGCTCCCTTTGGGCTACCCATTTATCATTGAAATGGAGCGCGGTACAGTGCTTACTAGAGCAAAAGTCCAAGACGCCATTCAGGCGGTTAATAGCCAAGCCGGAATATGGCGGTTTTCGGATTTAACTAAGGCATACCATAAACTGACTTATCTAGCGCGTCTAACGTTACAGCTGAGTCTTGCACTGTGTGTTTTTAGCTTGTTGTTGTCTGGTGTCGGTATTTATGGCGTCCTTAGCTATAGTTTGCAGCAAAAACGATATGAATACGGCATGCGCATGGCGCTGGGGGCGAAAAAACATCGTTTATATCGATTGCTATTATCGGATACTCTAGCCCCCGTTATCACAGCAATGGTGGCGGCGGTGATTACCGTAACAGGGGTTTATCTGAGCTTGCCATCAACCGAATGGGTGTTGATTAAGCCCAGTTGGCTGATTGCTGTGGTGGTGACCTTGCTTGTTTTTGCATTGGCTTCTTCTGTGTATCCGATGAAACAGCTAATCAATGCGACTCCCATGAAAGTACTGAGGCAGTAAAAGTTTGGGCGTAAGCCCAAACAAACAAAAAGTAGGAAGTGATGACATCAGTTTTAATCATTGAAGATAACCCTGACGTAAGAATGTCGGCGACAATTTTGCTGCAAAACCATGGCTTTACCAGTATTGAAGCCGCCCATCCTGATGAGGCGAAAGAGATACTAGCAGCGCAGTCTGTAGAGCTGATTTTACTCGATATGAATTTCAACAAAGACACTACATCGGGTAAGGAAGGGTTGCAATTTCTAACTTGGTTACGGCAAGCGCAAATAACTGTGCCTGTTGTTGTGATCACAGCATGGGCGAAAGTAGAGTTAGCGGTGCAAGCGATGCAGCTCGGTGCATGCGATCTAATCGAAAAACCTTGGCAAAACCAAAGGCTACTGAAAACAGTTAAGCGTTACACTCACATGCATCAACAGGCTGAGTTGCAGCCACACACCGCATCACAAGGTGCAGTAACAACAACTATGCTGCAACAGGCACAACGTGTTGCCAAAACGGATGCCAATGTACTTATTTTGGGAGAAAGTGGCAGCGGCAAAAGCCGGTTGGCAAAGTTTATCCATGATAATAGTCCGCGACGGGAGCACTCCTTTGTTAGTGTAAATATGGCGGCAATCCCAACTGAGTTATTTGAGAGTGAGTTATTTGGTCATCGCAAAGGGGCGTTTACCGATGCTAAATTAAATCGAACCGGGCGCTTTGAAATGGCTGAAAATGGTAGTTTGTTTCTTGATGAAATTGGTAGTTTGCCGATGACATTACAAGCCAAACTACTTCGAGTACTGGAAAGTGGCGAATATGAAGTGTTGGGAGACTCAAAAACAAATAAAAGTAACGCAAGAATAATATCAGCGACTAACCTCGATTTATCTGAAGCCGTGGCAGCTGGACTATTCCGACAAGACTTACTATACCGCTTAAATACTGTGGTGTTAACGGTTCCACCATTGAGCGCGAGAATTGATGAATTACCCAGTTTGGCGGCCCACTTTTTAGCATTGCATACCAAACGTCATGGCAATGAAACCAAAGGGGAGCGAACGCTTTGTCATTCTGCTTTGGAAAAATTGGCAAGATACAGTTGGCCTGGCAATATCAGAGAGCTCTCCCATGTAATAGAACGTGCGGTGATCTTAGCACCAAACAGTATTATTACGGCTGATGATCTTGACCTTGATGGTAACGCGTCAGAGTATGAAATGCCGTTACTTAGCTTAGAAGAAGCTGAAAAACGTATGATAGAAAATGCCATTCGCCATTTTGATGGGAATATAACCGCGGCTGGTGACTTTTTGGGCTTAAGTAAATCTGCTATGTATCGGCGTATTGAAAAGCACGACATTCCCCTAAAGGCCAATCAAAATGGCTAAGTTGGTTTCGCTCGAGCAAAAACTATGGCTTGGGTTTGCCGTCCCCTTAACTACATTAGTGTTGCTAGTGGTGGGGATCATTTTTTATTTTGAATTGACGTTTTTAAGCGCGATGACCCTGTTTATAGGAGTGCTAATGCCGTCGTTACTGGCACTTCACTACAGCTATAAAAAGGTGATGCTAGTGCTAGATAATCTGGCCGTGCAACTTGATAGCATAACCAATGAAGAGTTGAGCGTATGGCAGTTGGCTACTTATCACCGAGGTCGGGTTGCAGCGCTTAAAGCGGAGGTCAAGTCGGCTGTAGAGCGATTAAAACAAAGGCGGCAAGAATATGGGCAAAACGAGGCCTTTGTTTTTAATTTCATCAGTGAACTGACGCTACCTATCTTGGTGCTTGATGCACATCAGCATGTTTACTTTGCCAACCGTGCCATGTCTGCAGTTTATCCTGAAGGAACATTGCATGGTTTACATGCTTCTGCTTTGTCTCTGAGTTACGTCGATAAACAGTGGCAATTGCAACAACAGAGCGCACGATATAGCATCGTCTCGCACCCGTTATACCGAGGCCAACGAGTCTATCAGTTGTTGGTGTTTTTCTCCGTGGAACAAACCTTGAGAGACAACGAAAAGCAGGTGTGGCAGAAGCTGCTCTCGGTATTAAATCATGAAGTGTGTAACTCCTTAACACCGGTTTATTCGATGGCACAATCATTGCGGCAAGACCGTGATGTTATTCCCTTGGAAACGCAACATACCATGCTTGGGGTAATTGAAAGCCGGGCAGCACACTTGCAGCAATTTGTGGCAAATTATGCCCAAATAGCCCAATTACCTCCAGTAGAGATGCAAGCCGTTGAGGTAGAGTCATTAGTCACTCGATGGCGGACACTGTTTCCAAAGGTTGTGATCAACGTACACAGCTCGGGTGTCATTTACTGCGATGAACCTCAGTTAACGCAAGCTATGATTAATCTCGTTAATAATGCGGAGCAGGCGAATCAATCATCAAAACGTCAAGGCATTAGGCTTACCATACAAAGAGCGCAAGATTGGTTGCTCTGTTTGGAGGACAATGGCGGCGGGATCGACAACCTAGCAAATCTCTTTGTACCTTTTTATTCCACCAAGCCAAACGGTTCAGGCATTGGCTTGGTAATGAGTAGAGAGATCATTCGTAATCAGCAAGGAGAGTTACGGTTAAGTAATTTGGCTAATAATCAAGGTGCGCGAGCCGAGATCACGCTGCCGGTATGATGATATATGTAGAATAAATTAGATTGTCTAGTACTAAATGTCTATTGAGCTTTTTGCAATTTTAACTTAATTTTATAGCGTGCCTTTTAGAGGTAATTCATAGGGAAACTAAAGGAAATATAATGATTAAAAGAATGATAGCGGCTGGAGCTTTCGCTTTAGCAAATATACTAAGCTTATCAGCTCATGCAGCATTCAATAGCAATGATGCAAGGGATGATCAGCATAATTATTATAAAGGCCACGATGCTACAAGCACTTGGTATCAAACTCAGCGCTATAAAGGGTTATGGAGGGCTCAGGGAAACCCTTTATATGAAAACAACACGCTTCATAAGTATGCTGGGCCATCTGCGACAGCATCCAATAAACATGCCCCTTTGGCAGTGACACAAGGTAACTTCACATACTTTATTGTTAATGGTGAATCCGAGTATTATCCGCGTTATATTGGCCAAGAGCCAGATAAGCAAACGAGCACACCACCAATCGCATATTTGGTTGGTAAATATGACCATGTGAATGATGTGCTTTATCCGCCAACAACCATTCATGTTAAAGGGACCACTGACCAACATGATAATGCGGTGATCAATCTAGATAACGAAGGATATATCTACGTATTTATTTCAGGAAGGAATGAGAAAAGGGGTGGTTTGATATATAAAAGTGACAATCCCTATAATACAGACTCTTTTTCTTTGGTTTATAGTAAAAAGTACCCACTCTATGGATTAGATTCTGATTGCGACCCTGATTTAGTTGGTAATGAATTTGGATTTTATCTGTGTAAAGACCACCACCGCGGTTTTACTTATCCTCAAGCATGGTGGGTAGGAGACAAGTTCATCCTAATACATACTATATATTTACCTCTAACCTATTTAGATCAAAACGCTAGTCCGTCATATATGCGCGCAATTTACGCATCGACAGTCACACCTTCTGATAATGGTGTTATTGTTTCAGATCCTAAAAAATTGATTGCCATAAAGGGAACATATACAAAAGGGCATTACTCTATCAGTACCGAAAAAAATGGCACAATTGGGGTGGCGTTTAACGTGCATATGAAAGACCAAAGCACCTTTAAAGGAAATCCTCTATATGCAGTCGATAATCGTACAAATTTATATTTTATGTATTCGAAGGATGGGAATGACTGGTTTAATATTCAAGGTACTAAAGTTGTAAGTAATTTACTAGATAGTGGCGTACATAACCGAGGTCTTACCAAACCAGAGGAGCTTCATCAGGTTGCTGTGAGGGAATATCATAACCCAGTTACTGGGCAGACAAATGAGACGAACTGGTGCGATGATTGGTATGCGGCACTAGGAAAGGCACAGCCTAATAACTATATTTGCCGAAGAATATATCTAAAAGCGCTAGATATGGAGGTAGACTCTAGTGGTACACCGAGTAAAGTCGATATTCTCTATGGTGCAAGTCGTAGTGTCGAAAACCTTCAGGGCACCGAATATGGGCCATATCCTAGCTCGCAAATCGATAGCTCAGATATTTACTTGGCGAGGTACTTCTACTCTAATGCAACTCAACAATGGGATGGTGAACGTATTCTCTTAGACGGTAAAGATATCATTGATCATGCTTATACTTCAGGAACAATTTATCGCAATAATGGTAAAACAACTATCGTCACTCCTGCATCCTACACTCGTGATGGTCACGCTGGGCAGGAGCAGGTTATGGTGTTTGAAAATACCACGGGTGCAAAAGGAAACTGGACAAAAGTTGCCGACATGTACCAACAGCCACTAAGCTCACAGTTGACAGCAAACTTTGTTGTGAATGTGCATAATGGCAAAGGAAACTTTAAAGTAATGTGGTCTGAAGGAACCAAAACTGAGGGTGAAGTTAAACTCGTCATCGGAAATGAGCAAGGTCAGTTGTTTAAACTACCAGATAGCAGTGCTGTTCCTGCGACAGGTCAACAAGCATTTTAAATCTACCTCCTAGCTTACACAACAAAACTAGACTGTTGTGTAAGCTAGTTTATTTTTAATGTAAACACTAGCTCGAACACACTTTGTTCTTCTCAAGTTACGCGTTCAAGCAATTAACGAATATAGTTTTATACCAGTTTCATCTATCGCTTCAACTCAGCAAGATTTGAATATTTATCTGTCGCAGTCATCAGTAATCTTATTGGTAAAGATTTGGTAGCTGAGGATAAACGTGAAAGATAAAAAACCAATTGGGCCTGCACAATTGTCAGAAATGCCCATACTCCCTCTGTTTGTAAAAACCAGTATACCTATTGGTATTGGCCTGTTGATAGTTGGCCTGTACGCACTAGTTGATGGTTGGTTTGTGAGCCGATATATTTCTGAGCAAGCGTTTGGCGCGGTTGCCATGGTTTTTCCATTACAAATGTTAGTAGTTGCAATAACGGCAATGGTGTCATCTGGTATGGCAGCGACGATGACAAAGTGTATCGGTGCGAAAAAGGATCAACAGGCAGCGGAGGTGATCGGCCATGGTTTCATCCTAGGTGGTTTGATCAGCATCGTATTTTTGGTACTTGGATGGTTGTATCCACTTGAATTATTGTCATTACTTGAGGTTGAACCTGCCTTTTTACATGAAGCGATCCGCTATTTTCAACCACTATACTTATTTGCAGTAACCAGCGTGTTGTTACCTATCGTTGCCGACATGTTTAGAGGGCAGGGAAAACCGCAGTTGATGATGCTGATATTATTGGTGTCTGCACTATTGAATATAGCACTTGATTACCTATTTATTGCGACGTTAAACCTAGGAGTTGCAGGCGCTGCCTATGCGACTATTGTTGCCCAAAGCTTTGCATTGTTAGTGGCTGTAGTCATCAAACGTAAAGTTCCTGAGCTGCTCAGTGTACGTTTTTGTTGGCGGCCTCAGGATTGGCTGACGATAGTGGCTATCGGCATGCCCATTTTGGTCACCCAGTGTTGTTTAGGGTGGCAAACTGCGTTAGTCAACGTGCAGCTGCTAACCTTTGCAAGTAAAGAGTGGGTAATAGCCCATGGCATGCTAAGCCGTATCATTAACTTTGCTATCCTACCAGCAATCGCTATGCTGATAGCTTTTCAAACCATCGTGGGTTATAACCTAGCGGCAGGAAAAATCAATAGAGTCAAAACCTGTACCCGCATTGCTTTTTTTGCGATCACCGGATTTTCTCTATTGTTGACCTTGGTGTTAATGGGCTTACCAAAACTATGGTTACACTGGTTTACAGAAACCGAAGCATTGCTGGATATTGGTGAGCAAGTACTGCGTTCGGCGCTTTGGGGCATGCCGTTGCTTGGCGTGATGTTGCTGGCTTCTGGATTTTATCAAGCTAAGGGTGACGCCGCTCGCGCTTGCTTTTACAGTGGGGTGAAAGTGATATTTTTGATGACACCTTTGATGTTTATGATGCCGTCTATTTTCGATTTAACAGGAGTTTTTGTAGCCTTGGTAGGCGCTGATTTTCTCGCCGCAATGATAACACTGTGGTTATGCTGGCGACACTATAGACAGTACAAAAACCAACAAGAAGAGGTGCAATTTGCCGCCATCAGCTAGACATACTTCAAACTCCGAAGCCGTCTATTTACAACGATTAACGCCGGTACTTGAGTGGGTGCATGCTCATCCTGCGCTGCCACTATCACTGCAACAAGCCGCCGGTCTAAGTCACTTTTCTAAGTTTCATTTTCAGCGTATTTTCACAGCGGTGATAGGCGAGTCACTCAGCCAATATAGTAATCGCGTGAGGCTGGAGGGGGCGGCAAACAGACTTTTGTTGGCCGAACATGACAGTGTGACAGAAATCGCTTTGAGGTATGGGTTTTCAGGTAGTGCAAACTTTTCTCGAGCGTTTAAAGAGCATTTTGGCGTTACCCCATCAAGCGTACGCAAAACCGAACAACTGAAAAAGTTGGTGGCAACAAGCCACATTGAACCAGCCTTGAACACGACACAACTAACGCGTATTCATTCGCTACGAGCTAAGTCTAAAGAAACCATACAACCTGTGAAGGTAATAGAGGTTCCTGAACAATTATTATGTACTTTACGTGCCACAAAGGGTTACCAACTTGATGGCATTAATGATTGCTGGCAACGGCTTGCAAGCTGGGCGGATGAGCAAGGAATCAATTACCTTCAAGTACCGAAATTTGGTTTTGGCCATGACAACCCTGTATTCACACCAATGGATAAGGCCCGCTACGATGGCGCCATTGTCATCACGGAAAAACAAAAAAGTGCTGTAACAGCGCCTTATAAGCTAACCCGCCTCAGCCCTGGGACTTATGCTATCTTTGGTTATCGTGGCACCATTAAAAACTTATTGAGCTTTCAGCTAGATATCTTTGCGCAGTGGTTACCACACAGTGGCTATGAGCCTACTAATATGCCATTGGTGGAGCATTACCCCGAGGTTCTTGAAGAGCAACATGGAAAACCACCGAGTGAGCATTTTATTGTGTTGGAGATTTGGTTACAGGTTCAACCGCTGAGAGATACACACCAGCGGTTTGAATGATGAATTGGTATAACTAACTTCTTATCCCAATTTTAGGTTAACTAATCTAAAAACTTCACAATTTACCCACAAATTTCCCTCATGATCGGTTCAGCACTGAATGGGAGGGAAATACTATGGCTGAACTAGAGCTAATTCGAGTAGATAAATATAGTGAGCAGATCTTTACAAAACTGTTTGCTAAGAGCTCGTATCATCAACCATTCGGCTCATTTGAATTATGCAGTGCATCGAATATGGCTTACTTATTTTATGCCGACGGCAAGCTGGTGGGTTTTACCATTATTGGTATCTCAAATCGCAGAAACTTTGAAATCTGCGCCCTTTATATTATCCCCAGCGAACGGAGGAAAGGCTACGCAACAGGGTTCTTGGCGCAGATTTGGGCAGTGTATAAAGGACGTTGGAAAGTCAGTATGCAAGATAAAGTAGAAAGTAGCTGTGCTTTTTGGCAAGCCACTATGCATAAGATAGTTAAACCACAGCCTAGTTTGAGGGGGGGCAGCGACGAGTACGCCTTTGCGGTTTAACTATAAGTGAATATTCAATCTGGGCTTAGGTTATCCGCGTACCACTCTTTTTTCTCGATCCAAAAGGCGCGACCAAAGCCGCCAACATACCTAACTCGAGCAACATCTACTCGCCACAGGTGAAAGTCACCGAGCATTGCATATTGCTGTGCTTTTTCGTGGGTTGCGACAAACTGCTCTATTTGCGCGTGGCTTTCCTCTCTCGATAACTTGTGAGCATGCCCTAAAATAGTCACACGAGCATTTTCAGCATCTTCAATATCACCATCCCCTAAAATCATAAATGAAAGTGCTGGGTGCTTAGCTAAATTTTTGGTGTGCTGTGCTATATCACTCATAAAAAAGTAAAAGTGGCTATCGTCAAGCAAAACATATTGAGCGACGGAAGAAAACGGAAAATCTTTTTGGTTATTTGATAAGGTTGATAAAAAAGCACTTTTGTGGCGCTGGCACAAGGCTCTCGCCTCAGACAATGCGGTTTCTCTCATGTTGGCATACTCGCAAATTGTTGAACTACTTCTCGTTATGATCGCTAAAACTAAAAATAAAATCAAAAAGTAACTAAGCAAAATCTGTGATTTATAGCTACCTTTTTAGTAAGATTGTTAATAAATTTTAGAGTATTTACTTGGTTTTTTATTCCGTTTGTAACATAGTTTGGTTACTCAAATTAGAGCAATGACATTATGCTAAGTAAACTAACAATAAAACAAAAAATTACTTTAGGCTTTAGTGCATTAGGCTTGCTGCTGCTACTTGCGTGTATTTTGACCTATTTGGCGTTAGCGCAAATTAAATCTGCTAATCAAAATATGGGGCAGGTGACGTTACCTATTCAGCGCAGCGCAGATGCATTGCAGCTTGAGCAGTTGAAGCTGAGCAAGTTAATTTCTCAAGCCTACACCTTAGAAAGTGCGAATGAGATCCAGCAGGCGCGCCAGCAGTTTGCCACGGGGCATGCGCTTTATGTTGAGCGTCAGCAGCAATTAACGTCACTTACACAAACTATGTCTGAATTTGCCCAGCCGCTTAAGCGTACTTTGACGCTGGCCGATCAGCTTAGCTTAGCTGCTGAACAAATGCTGCAGGCTAAAGCAAATGTAGTTCAAGCGCAGCAACGTATCCAGCGCCAATTTCAGGCACTACAACAGCACAAAGAAGCAGCTAGTAATGCCATGCTAGACCTTGAGCTGATTGAAACAGACAAAGCTCGGCAACTAGAAGAAATGGTGGGGACGGGTGTTAGGATCGACGATATGCTCTTTACGCTTGAGAATAACAGCCAACGGATCAGTGGCTTAGCGCTTGGGCAAATTGAGCCACACCAACAAGATATGCTGTTTTTGCTCGACAATATTGAGAATAACCTGACGTTTTTGAAGCGCCAGGCATACGGGTTAGATGCCGATGACTTGTTAGCGCAATTTAGCGAGCAAATGGCTAAGCTGAGAGAAAAGCTTGGGGAACCGGGCGCTCTGTATGTGGCTGTAAAAGAAAAACTTCACCAACAACAACAGGCAGCAGTGCTGTATAAGCAGTCAGAGCAACACGCACAAGCCATTTTGAGCGAGCTTGAGAAAATGCAGCAAAGTGCCAATGGTGCATTTAACCGCGCGCAAAATAATGCGGAAACCTTGATTGAGCGAGCGCAAAACATGGCTATTTTACTGGTCGTTGTATTTATTGGATTGGGTGCTTTTATCTCCGTTTCTACCAGTCGAGCCATGCTTGGACCATTGGCGGCAGTGAACAAAATGTTGAAACATTTGGCTGCGGGTGACTTTTCAAAGCAGATGCGCAAACGCAATGATGATGAGTTTGGGCAATTGATTGATAATATCAATCAAGTGAAAGACAACTTACGTGAGCTGCTAGAGTCAATCAACAAGCAGGTGCATGAGCTTGAAGGCTTGTCTGAAACCTCATTGAAGGAGAGTCAGCAGATAGCTGGTAATGCAACAGAGCAAATGCGCCGAATGGATAATGCTAACCAACTGGCACAGAGCATATCAGCAAGTGCGTTGTCTGTCTCTGAGCGCTCGTCAGACAGCCTTGCGAGTATCCATACAGCGAATCAGCATAAAACCGAAGTTAGTAAGTATACGCAAGAAAACAAACAGCATATTTTATCTTTGAGTACGCGAATGTCTGAAGCTGTGGATAGCATGGCTAAGCTAACCTCGCATAGTGAAAGTATCGGCAGTATTTTAGATACCATTGTATCTATTGCCGAGCAAACTAATTTACTCGCGTTAAATGCTGCGATTGAGGCGGCTCGTGCTGGGGAGCAGGGACGGGGCTTTGCGGTGGTGGCAGACGAGGTAAGAACTCTTGCATCACGTACACAAGACTCAACCAATGAAATTAATCAAAAAATAGTGGCATTGCGACAAGATACCCACAGTGCCGCAGAAGCAATTAATTCGGGTCAGCGCGATGTCGAGTCTTGTGTTAAACAAAGTGAGGCGCTGGCAGCAGCGATGGATGAGATTGCGACAGCGATTGCACAGGTGACTCACTTAAGTGAGGAGGTGAGTCAGGCTGCGGATCATCAAGCGACGGACTGCCAGCAAATTGAACAGGTAATGCTAGACGCTCAAAGCACCGCAAGTGACAATGCCCAAGCGATGCACAGTTTAGCGAAAGGTAGTGAATCGCTCAGTAGCTTTTCTCACCGTTTGGCAAAACTGGTTGAGCGCTTTAAATTATAACCGAAACTACAGCGCTAGTTGCGTTTATAAGCCCTGTGTGCTCACTAGCTGCGCTTTACTCCCATAATACAAGGTTAACTAGCCGCTACGGTTAATTGCGCTTATCTAGAAAGTCTTCTAAAAACCAAGCGGAAAACTCGTGGCGACCCTCAACTTGTGCCTTATCATAAATATTGGATGCTTGTTGCCTTACCGTTTTTTCTTTGGTCTCTCGAACACCGCTTATTTCTCTAAAACTTAATCCTTTAAGCAGTAACATCGCAACTTCTTGCTCACTTTTTGTGAGTTGCCACTCAGTAAATTGTTGCACGATAAGTTCGCTGTATTCGGCCCGAGCCTGCTTCATGGTATTGGAAATATTTTGCAGTTTGGTATCGGTTTTTTCTAATTCGCTTTTTAAGTGGCGAATATGGCTGCTTCTGCGGTTTATTTCAATGATCAAAAAAACAAAGCCAATGGCAGATGCAACGACGATCATGCTCTCTTCTATGATATGCCAAGTTGGCACCCCCAAAGAAATATCAGTAATAACATCGAAAAAATTAAGCACCATGATAATGCCTAGGAGAATGGCGATAAATTTATCTTTCATTTTATATCAATAAGTTACTTTGGTTTATAGGACACATGTCCATGCTTAAACACACACTTGTCCAATGTATTTTAAAGCCGCATCATCCATGGTTAGGGAGAACTTAGCTATCTAGCTCATCGGGAGCTGTAATTACACTACAATGGTGTCATATGAAATTTAACACTAGTTACTTTAGCGCTTTTTTCCTTCTCTTGTCTGCTCTTTGCTTTAGTTTTTTTTGTTATGCAGGGGCAAAACCTGGTCAAATCAGTCTCGCCCAATTAGGCAAGTTTAAAACCCAGTATTCAGCGCCTGAGCTGGTGGAGCAAATAGTGGGGGAGCCTGTGATAGGCATTGTGACGGTCAAACCCAAAACGGCCTACCAAGTCACCTTTCCCTTCGCGATACAGCAACTTTCATTTTCTGTGTTTAACGGTCAACGAGTTGAGCGCGGGCAAGTTGTTGGCCGCATTGATGGCCTTGATATTCACCACTTTAACAAAGAAGTTGAGGTGGCAAAAAATATTTATCTCACCACTAAAAAGCACTTAACGGATACCCAGCGATATGCAGACTCCAAGACCCTTAAAAATGATGAATGGTTGGCGATCAATAAGCGCTATCTAGAATCCAAACTGGCTTATGAGCATTTAACCCATGTGCAGTCGCAACTGCGCATTGCAGAAGATGGCAGCGTCGAGTTAGTCACCCCACAAACAGGGCTCATTAATCTGGATGATGGCGATGGTCGTGTTGTGTACGAGATACAGCCTGAAAAAAGCATTTTAATTAAAGTATCAGTACCAATAGACCGGGCTCAATTATTAAGTGGGTTTAATTACCGAGAGAGTGCCTGTCAGCTGCAGATGGAAGAGGTGGAGGCCAAGGTGCGTCATTATCGTCAACAGATCTGGCTTCGGCCAAGTGGCGATTGCAATATCAAGTTGGGACAACGCATTACCCTATCACCAATTTATGCGCTGCAGGGTTTTCGGGTTTTAAAACGGGCGACATTTGAACTTGATAACAAAGACTATGTTGTAGTTAAGCATGGTGACACTTTACAACTGGCAGAAGTGTCGATTGTCGCCAAAGAAGGGCAAGATTACATCGTAAACGCTCCCACCCTCACTCCTGAACAGGCCGTGTTAAGCTCATCGGTTAGCATTGCGCAAGGTATCTTTTCTGGGTTAGGGGAATAAGCATGTTAGATGCGGTTATTCGCTTTTCGCTTATTCAACGGGTTTTCATCGCGTTGTCCACCTTGTTGGTGGTGTTATTTGGTGCTAAAGCGTGGTTTGATTTACCTATTGATGCTTTTCCTGATATCGCACCAACTCAGGTTAAAATCGTACTCAAAGCCCCCGGAATGACAACTACTGAAATTGAAACGCAGATTACGCGGATCATCGAAACGGAGTTATTGGGGATCCCAGCACAGGAAATTCTGCGCTCCACTACTAAATATGCCATTACAGACATTACCATAGACTTTGCTGAGGGGACCGATATTTATTGGGCTAGACAGCAAGTGAATGAGCGTTTAATGGCGATTTGGCCTGAGTTACCTAGCACAGTGAGCGGCGGCATTGCTCCTATGAGTACACCGTTGAGTGAAATGTTTATGTTTACCATAGACAACCCCACGCTTTCATTACGCCAGCTTAGAACCATACTTGATTGGCAAATTCGACCAACGTTACGCACGGTAGCAGGCGTTGCAGACGTCAACAGTCTGGGGGGTTATGTTAGTACATTTGAGATCACGCCTGCAATTGCGGTAATGCATCAGCTCGGTATTCAAATGGAGGATATTGAGCAAGCCGTTGCGAGTAATAACCTCAATGGTGGCTTGGGTAGGATCAACAAAGGCAACGATAGCATTGTGGTAAGAACACAGGGTAAGTTTGAAGGTTTAACGGATCTTGAAAACCTCATTGTTAAGGCCGATAACGAGCAGTTCTATCGGTTGTCTGAAGTTGCGACCATTCGTGAAGGGCATTTAAGTCGCTACGGAGCGGTAACGCACAACGGAAAAGAGGCAGTGCAAGGGTTAGTGATTGCTTTAAAAGGCAGTAATACCGATAAGGTTGTCAGTGCAGTGAAAGCCAAGTTGGCCGAGTTACAGAGTTCGCTGCCCTTGGGAACTCAGATCAATGTGTTCTACGATAGATCGACGCTAATTAACACGGCCATTACAACCATCACCAATGCACTGGTTCAGGCGGTGTTGTTAGTGATTATTCTCTTGGCAGTATTTTTAGGCAATGTGCGAGCCGCGCTAGTGGTGTCGATTTCACTGCCGTTATCTGCCTTGGCTACCTTTTTACTGATGCATTATTTTTCGATATCGGCCAATTTAATGAGTTTGGGCGGACTCGTTATTGCAATAGGGATGCTGGTTGATGCTTCGGTGGTCGTAGTTGAAAATACAGTCAACCAACTGGCTCAAGGGCGAGGCTTGCCGCGGCTACATATTATCTATCGAGCGTGTAAAGAAGTGGCAATACCAACGGTATCTGGAACTGCTATTGTTATCATTGTTTTCTCGCCATTGCTCACCCTTACAGGGTTAGAAGGAAAACTCTTTGGCCCCGTTGCGCTGACCATCGTATTTGCGATGATCTCAGCGTTGATCTTCGCGTTTACGGTGATCCCCTTATTTGCTTCTTTGCTTTTAAAAGCAGGTATGGTAACCGAACCAAAGCTGGTAACAGTATTACGTTATTATTATCAACATTCATTAATAACAGCTATAGCGTTTCCTAAAACCCTAACGTTGAGTGCTGTTATACTTTTACTATTCAGCGGGGGGGCGTTTTTAGGCTTAGGAAAAAGCTTTATGCCAACGCTTGATGAAGGAGACATCATCGTTCAACTTGAAAAGTCACCGTCGATTAATTTACAGGCATCTTTAGAAATTGATAGCCAAGTAGAAGAAGCGATTTTAGCTGCGGTGCCTGAGGTGGTTCAAGTGATTGCGCGAACTGGATCTGATGAGCTGGGGCTTGATCCGATGAGCTTGAATGAAACCGACGTCTTTATGGAGTTATTGCCACGTTCGCAGTGGCGCTTTGACACCAAGGCGGAGCTAATTGAAGCTATTCGAGATGTGTTAGCAGACTATCCAGGCATGAATATTAACTTCACTCAGCCGATCCAGATGCGGGTGTCGGAGATGCTGACGGGTGGTACTTCGGATGTGTCGATTAAGATATTTGGCGAGGAAGTTTCGACTCTGACGCAGCTCGCTGAGCAAGTGTCTCAAATTGTATCGGAATTACCTACAAGTAAAGATGTACAAATGGCATTAATAGATGGTGGTCAGTTTGTCCGACTAAAGCTCAATCCTGAGGTGGCATCTACCTATCAGATGTCGGTACAGGGGTTATCAAACTACTTAAAGCCACAACTAGAAGGGCGGCTATTATCTCAGGTCGTTGCTGCAAATAAATTCACGCCCATTATGCTCGCAGCCTCTCGAACACCCGAGGCGCAGATCACCTCTATCGCAGAACTTAAGCGCAGACCTGTTTTAATGCCAGATGGCAACATGCTTATGTTAAGCGATATTGCAGAAGTAAGCATACAGCAAGAGCCTTTAATGATTGAACGAGAAAATGGCCGCCGTTTTGTGTCTGTTAGTACCAATGTTGAAGGTACCGATGTGGTGAGTTTTGTTGCAACACTTAACAATAAAATCAACCAAAAATTGACGCTTCCAAGTGGTTATAGCTTGAGTTTTGGCGGCGAGTTTGAGAACCAACAACGTGCGATGCACAGCTTATTGTTGGTGATACCTTTGGCACTTTTGCTTATTTTTCTCATTTTATTTAGCACGTTCAAGTCAATGGCTCTGGCGATTTTGATTTTATGTAATATTCCTTTTGCCTTGATGGGCGGGATATTTGCGTTGTATATCTCAGGGCAATACTTATCCATTCCGGCTTCGGTGGGATTTATCGCCCTGTTGGGCGTTGCCGTGTTAAATGGTGTGGTCATGGTGAGCTATTTTGAACAAAGTAAGCTTCAGATCAGTGCGCTGAGCACTCGAGTAATTGAGGGCGCGAGCCGCCGGCTACGTCCTGTATTGATGACAGCCACCACCGCTATGTTTGGTTTATTACCCTTAGTATTTGCAACCGGACCTGGCGCTGAAATACAAAAACCATTGGCCATTGTGGTGATAGGAGGACTACTTACCTCAACCGTAACAACGCTTTATTTGTTACCGATTTTTTATCAGTTTGTGGAGAAGCGACATGGCTGAACAATTGTCATTGTTTACCTTTATTGTGCCTAAGCAACTAAAAGATAGGGTTACCGATCACCTTATGGCTTACGAAGGGATCTCGGGGTTTAGTATTGTGTCGATTCAAGGCTATAGCAAGGAGCACAGTGAGTTTGATCTCGCAGAGCAGGTTAGAGGATACAAAAGTATGGAAAGATTTGAAGTTCTCATCGAAGACGGACTGTTAGATCCTCTACGGATCAGTCTGGCTCAGTTATTAGCACCGTCACGTATTCGTTATTGGCGCACTAGGCTTGATGAAGCGGGACATTTAAACTAATAGAGGTCTGTATGAACAGAGAAGCAATCAAAGTGTGGAGTGCGCCTATTAGGGTATTTCACTGGGTTAATGTTATTGCGATATTGCTACTAATAGTTATTGGCCTAATTATCCTCAATGGCAAAACGTTGGGTATTACCAGCGATGGCAAAGTTTTGTTGAAAACGCTGCATGTAACGGTAGGTTATGTTTTTGCACTGAATCTGTTTGTGCGGCTGATCTTTGGGCTGATTGGCTCGGGGTATGAACGCTTTGGTAAGATGTTGCCATTTTATCAGGGGTTTAGCCGGGAATTGATGCACTTTTTTCGCAATAAAGATACTGTGCATAAAGGCCATAACCCCGCAGGAAAGCTGATGATAGCAGCTATGCTGTTGCTAATGTCAGTGCAAGCGGCGAGTGGCTTAATTTTGGCGGGAACAGACATTTATTACCCGCCATTTGGCAATTATTTTGCTAAGAGTATTGCGGTTGACCAAGCACAAGTTCAACAGATCCGGCCTTATTCCAAAGAAAACGTAAACGTGCAAAAATATAAAGCAATGCGAGCCTTTAGGAAGCCATTCATAACGGCTCATGTTTATGCTTTTTATGGTTTATTGATACTTATTCCTTTACATGTTGCTGGTGTTATTGTTGCTGAGAGGCGAGAGAAAAGTGCTTTAGTGTCGGGGATGATCTCGGGCATAAAATACTTACCTAAAAAACCTAAAGAGTGAGCCAGACTCGGCCCACTTTTTAACTTAACTTGTATATGGAGTCATTAAAGTTGAGTTGATTAGGAGGCTGTTGCTATCTCCTTGATAATACGCTGGCAGGCATAGGGATCCATAAAATGCGGAACGGGATAATCTGGATGCGCTTCTTTAAGGGCCAGCTCAGCAAGGTGTGCTGCATCATGGGGTAACACTTCGTTTAACCTAGTTTGGATTTGCAAGTCGTGCAATAAAGCTTGTATATGATTTAAAAGATCATCAGCTTGTCGCTCTACAGGATAATCGAGCGAGGTTAACCCGCAATGCCTAGCAATAAGAGCGAGTTGTTGATTAATTCGGTCGCCATACCAGGTTAATACCGGCATTAATAACACCGCATTGGCCAAACCGTGAGGTGTACCATAGCGCGCGCTCAATTGGTGAGAGATTGCGTGTACATAACCTACCGAGGTTCTAGTAAAAGCTTGTCCTGCATAGTGTGAGGCCAGTAATAGTTGGCCTCTGGCGGTGACATCAAAAGGGTCTTGTTGTGCTTTTGGTAAATACTCAAAAATGGCACGGCAGGCATTTAAAGCACGTTCTCGGCTGAATTTAAGGCAGTTAATGCTCAGTAACGCTTCGATAGCATGAGTGAGCGCATCAATGGCGGTAGTGGCCGTGATATTTGCTGGCATACTCGTGGTAAGTTCGGGCAGCAAGACGGCATGATGTGGCACCAAGCAGAAGTCGGTGGCAGCGTATTTGCTGTTGCGAGCCGGATCATTTACAACAGCCGCAACTGTGGTCTCAGACCCGGTTCCTGCTGTAGTGGGAATAGCAATGTTAGGAGGCAAGCGCTTTAGTACTTTAAATAATCCCTTTAACTGAGTGACGCGCTTATTTGGCTTTACGGCGCGAGCGCCAATTAACTTACCACTGTCTAATACCGAGCCTCCTCCGAGAGAAATAATCCCTTTGCATTGATGTTGTTGATACGCGGCTAAACCATTTTCGACGTTTTCAACCGTTGGATTTGGCAAGATGTCTGCGTAATAGTGGCTTACTAGGCCTGCTTGTTTAAGTGCATCTTCCACTACTTGATGCAAGTTAAGCTTTAACAGTGCTTGGTCGGTGACGACCAGCACAGGATCCCCTTTTTGTAGTCCTAGTGCTGCAATTGCATCCGACAACCCTTGTTTGCCTTGATGCAGTTTTGGGTTTGGAATGCCAATAAAAATAACGATGCACTTGAGTGCAAAGTGGTAAATCCGGTAAAACCAGTTCATTATCATGGGTGTCATTTATTTAACTGTTTTATAGAGTAAAAATGTAGACGCTTGAGTGTGGTATTGCTAGCAAAATTTCGATTAGTCTCTTTTGAACCGAAGCAAAGTTGGCTTTTCGCCAATATCGGGTTAGGTCCTCGAGTCCAGAGATTTCTATTAGTAGTCAGTTGCAGACTCGACGTTGCACTTTAGGGGGAATTGATCCTGCCTTGTTGATTATGTGAGTGGAGCTTATTTTTAATGGCTCAAAGTGCTTTTTACACCTTTTGAGCTCGCAAGACAGTTGCAATTTTTTGATACTCCTAGTTTTCCACGGGTCATATTTATTATAAAATATGCACTTTTATTTTATATATTGGCTTTGAGTAGTGCAGTTTAGAAAAGATATAAATGGGTTAAGAGCGATTGCGGTAATCGCCGTAGTTTTGTTTCACTTTAACTCTAATTGGGCCCCTGGTGGTTTCGCTGGTGTTGATGTTTTTTTTGTAATTTCTGGTTTTCTAATGACAGGGATCATTTTTAAGGGCCTCGATCAAGGAAACTTTTCCATTACACAATTCTACATAGCAAGAGCGAATAGAATCATACCTGCTTTGGGGGCTCTGTGTTTTGCTTTACTCGTTTTCGGGTGGTTTTTTCTTCCTCCTATTGATTACGCAGCGCTAGGGAAACATGCTGCAAGCAGTATCGGATTTGTATCTAATATTACATATTGGCGTGAGTCTGGGTATTTTGATGCAGCCTCACACGAAAAATGGCTTTTACACACTTGGTCGTTATCTGTTGAATGGCAGTTTTATATAATCTATCCCTTAGTATTGGTTGCTATGAGAAAGTTTATATCTCTAAAAACGATGAAAATGGTGATTCTAATTGGAGCTACTTTAGGCTTTATTTTATGTGTATTGGCAACGTATAAGTTTCCAAACCCTGCCTACTACCTTTTACCGACAAGAGCTTGGGAAATGATGCTTGGCGGCGTAGCCTACCTGTATCCACTGAACTTTTCTGAGAGTAGGAAAAAAGTGGTCGAATGGACTGGTCTTATATTAATAGTTTTGTCGTACATCTTTATTTCTCAAGATAATTTATGGCCAGGTTATTTGGCTATCCTTCCTGTTTTTGGAACGTTTTTGCTTATTCAAGCTAACAGAAATGACAGCATCATAACTGGAAATGCTGTGTTTCAGTCAATTGGTAAGTGGTCATACTCAATCTATCTTTGGCATTGGCCTATTGTTGTTGCTATATATTACTTTTCTTTGAGTGCTTATTTTACATATCTAGGTTTATTGATTTCTATCTTACTTGGTTTTCTTAGTAGTAGGTATATAGAAAGTTTAAGGCTGGTAAGGAATGCTAAAGGGTTTTTTGGATTTTTAAAGCTAAAACCGGTTTTGTTAACTATTTTCATTGGTATCCTCGGGGTTGGGGTTTTCAATGAGAATGGCTTTTTGAGTAGATTCGATATAAAAGATTTGAAAAGTCTATACGTTAACAGAGTTGATGCAGAGAGTTATTACAGAAATAACTTAATGAGAGCCTTTAGTAACAATAATGAAGTTTATAATGAGGTTGATTTATGTACTCTAGATGGTGATATGCAAAATATCAAATCAATTTCTGATTGTCTTAATTATAAACTTGGGGATGGTGGGTATTTGGTCATTGGTGATAGCCACGGTAGAGACTTTCTTCACTCTTTGTTTATCGCTTATCCTAATTTGAACTTCTCAATGCTGCATCAAAGTTCATGTGTGCCAACAGAGTACAAAGCAAAGAAACAGGGAGGAGTGCACTGTTTTAAGCTTTTAAATGAGCTTCGAGACACCTTTATCTTAGGTAACGAAAAAATTAAAGGGATTATATTAGCTTCATTATATGGTGATGGAAAGGGGTTAAGCTCAATGATAGAGGATATCAACAAGAACGTTTATGGTGATATCCCAGTTTATGTTGTTAACGCTGGGCCTCGGATTGATAAGGATATTGTTGATTTGGCTATAAAGAGTGGAGAGGTGAGAGATTCCTATTCTTTATTGTCGGGGCGTAATGTTGAGGTGCTTGGAATCAACAACAAGATAGCAAAGCTTAGGCCGAAAGCCGAAGTTTTTGATAAATATTCTATCTTCTGTTCTGATGAAAATAAGTGTCGGCTAAACGATGGAGTCGAACCCTATATTTGGGATGGTGGACATCTGAGTGCTCTGGGAATTCATGTTATGTCAAAAGCTATAATTGAAAATGAGCTAATTAAGACTGCACCCTGATTTCAGATAATAATTGCGTTATTCATTGGGGCGCGTAGAAGAGCAAGCCAACCGCTGAAGGAGGCGTGCTCTTCTCGCCGACGAAATAAATTGTATTATATTGGAGCTAGAAGATAATAGGCTTCTACCCAATTGGAGAGGAATGCTTCTATACGGGTATTGCCAAAAAGCAGGCCCCAAATTCGGACACGATTTTGGATTGATCTGTTTTTATAGTAACCAAAAATACTGGTGCAGATTATGACTAGGAAACATAGAAGCCCTCCTGAGTGTAAAACCAAAGTGGCACTTTGTGCTGTATAAAGCAACGAAAAGGTAGCTGAGTTAGCATAAAAATACAACTTGCACGTTAGCCAACTTCCTATTTGAAAGAAAGCGTTGCTTGAGAAGGTTGTGAGCATCCTTGCCGCCGAAAATCATCCTTTATGATTAACAGACCAACTATGCCAGCCTCATTTTATGGGAAGGCGGCAACACATTATATTCCCTTCTTACACTGTTCGGCCTGATCAAAGCAGACCAAACCTAGCCTGCTTATATAGAAGGCTGGGCTGTTTTGACTTATTGGGTTTCAGTGATAGGGCTACCAAGTAAGTCCGTATGAATGAATATGACTTTTTTCTCTTTCATATCAGTTGCATAGCTCCATTGTGTACAACTATTTCTCTGAAAGCACGTTCTTCCACGATATATATAGTTACCATGAAGGTCATCGTCAATGGTATAACTAGTTGCTTTCGCAATAACTCCTTGGATTTCTGACCACTTTTGCTGACTAAATCGATTGCAGTTTGCTTTGGAACTGCATTTAGCGCGTTGTAACTCAATTTTTTGTGCGCCTGAAATAGCTTTCCAGCTGATGATCTTATCTTTCAAGGTAATGGCAAAGCGTTCATTTTTTACCGATAATACTAGCTCTGAGGAGGCTAGATCGCTACAAATATTCTTATTTTTACCAGTAAGACAGGCTTTTACATAAAACTTGTATACTCCCGACTTAGTTAAATCATATTTAGAACTTAAAACTTGAAAAGTTGAATCAAATTCTCCTAGTAAGTTTAAGTTATTGCTGCCAGGTTCACGCACATATAATAAATATGTGGCATGTTCCTTGAAGAGTTCGTGTATCTGCCAGTTTAGGAAAATGCTTTGTTCTAGTATAAAATGCTCTGGAACGTTTATAAATGATACTTTTGGCAACTGTGAATCGGATATTCGATAGCTTGTTGACACTTTTGAACCACAGCCTCCGTTTTGCAAACAAGGCTCTACTTCCACGATAATTGCTCCGCCAACTCTGTAGTTGGGTCCGCGCTGTAACTGAGTACCAGTAAAGTTGCGTTGCCACAAGAATGTTTCATCGGGTTTACCACTTATGGCACTTGGCTTGGTAATGTAAACATTGTAAGTTAAAGACTCATTAATTTTTTGAGGTTTTTGCCAAGAAATATTTACTGATTCACCAAACTTGATCGTAGGCTTGTCAACTTGCAAGTCTGCTACTGTTATAGCTGCCACACTATCTGTAACGGATACAGTAACCCAAGTATTAGACTTATCACTGCATGTGGGTGTCGGAAGTGTATCGCAGAGCTCAAGATAAAAAGTATAAGATCCAACCTCGTTCAATGGTGTTCCTTTATTGTATTTCACCAGCATTGATGAGGACGGCTTTTTGACCCAAAAAGTGGATCGAGTTGTCTCTTTATAAAACTCGGGGAGTTGCCAAGAGAATGTTGGCCATTGCCCTCGGTAGAAGATATTTTTATCTGTGGAAAAAGTATCTGGATCCGGTAATTTGCCACCGCTCACTGTATATTCTACTCGTGTTTTCTCACCACACTTCTGATCAACAGTACATGGAACAACCTCGACGATAGTTTTACCTAAACGATAATTAGGCCCTCTATCGAGAGAGATATCAGTCGTATTGTCATGCCAAAGCAGTGTTTCGGTTTCACTACTTCCTGTTGCTGATGGCTTAGTGATATAAACATCGTAAACAAATTCGGGACTTATTCCTACCGGCTTTTGCCAAGAAATATTAACGTATTGATTAAGTTCAATCGTAGGCTTATCAACTCGCAGGTTTTCAACAACCAATGGAGTGACATCCAGTTTAAACTCAGTGTCTTGCTTTTTATTACATATTTTTGGGGGGTTAACAGTACAAACTTCTAGTTGGAAAAAGTGCATCCCCTTGGTGCTAAGCGTTGTGCTCGGGTCAAAGCGACTATATTGGTTTGTGTTTGGGTATTTAACCCAAATTTGATTTGTTACAGACTCACTGAAATTACTCGGCATTTGAATATCAAAAGTGACTGGAAATCCGACATAACCTTTGTCAGCTATTGCTTTAAACTTAATTGGCTGTGGCAGTGAGTTTCCAGATAGGTCATATGTGACGGACATTGGTAAACCGCACTCGCCAGTAACAAGGCAGGGAACAACTTCTATTTTTGTTTTATTTCGCCTAAAAATAGGGCCTCTTGTAACATAATTTGTAGTGAGGTTATCTTTCCAAAGAAAACGTTCATCTGGTTCTGTCGCGATTGTGCTGGGTTTCGTTATATAGATGTCGTAAACTAGCTTATCATCAGATGTGTAGCCTTCGGGGCGTTGCCATGAAGCGGTTATACTATCACCGTAACCAATCTCATATTTATCAAGTTTTAAGGCTTTTACTACAGATGTTTCTATTGTGGGTATAACCTCGATTTGAGTTCTGGTTTTGGCTCGATCACTACATTCCCCATAACTATTGCACATAGCAATGGATAGATAGCTGTAGCCTAGTTTGTTTATTGTATAATTTAGAGAGCGGATATCGCTGCCACTTGCTATTTGAACATCGCCATCATACACGGTATAGATGACGGGCTCATTGTAGTAGATGTGATTTGACCAAGATAAGTAAACACTTTCTCCTCTTTTTACTTGTTGATTACTCACACTGAAACTTGGTTGTGGTAAGTCTCCGCTTACAGTGAATGAAGTTGTGCTCATTGGGCCACATTGATTGTATTGATTACATGCTCTCACCTGTATTTGGGTTGTTCCTCTGCGATAAATGTTTTCTCTGGTAGCACTTGTCGCAGGTGTATTATTCAACCATAAAAAGCTCTCAGGCGGGTTACCAGCTACACCTGGCTTAGTGACATACACATCGTAATATACGGGAAACCCGCTCATATTGTATGGAGCAGACCAGTTAATTCTCACTGAACCCCCATAACCTATATTCGACCTACTGACATTTAACCCTGCTAAGTGACTGGGACTCGGCACTGGAGGTGGTGGATTGGTGACTGTAAGCGAAACTGAATTTGATCGAGAACAAACAGATACTGAACATGCTTCGACATAGAAAGTATGTGTGCCAACGAAGTTTATATTACGTCGAGGAAATGAAGTACTCGTATAGCCTCTTCTGAAATTCGTGCTGACTCCATCTGGTTTTATAACCCAGAGGTTATAAGACTTAACTCCACTTGGAGCGCTCAAGATAAATCGACCCCACCCCCTTTTTCGATAATAGATTGGTTTATTCTTAAATAGGGTGAGCTTAAAGCAAAGACTTTAAGACTGACAAAAAGGGCGCTTAGAAAAAAGGCTATTTTCATGATGGTAAAGATTCCAGACTAAAAGATTTGAATAAAGAGCTTTCTGTTTTATTTAAAATTATAATCAATCTCAAAATTGTATCATAATAAGGAACGAAAATCGTATCAATCTGTAATCCCCCATTTGAATTGAAGCAGGAAGTTTTAGTTGAACTCACACGGAACCCATTAATTTTCTGAGGGATTTCAATCCATAGGCATCGCCTGATTTCAAGAAGCAATACTATCTTAGTTGAATTTTGTACCTAAAATGTATATATTCTCGACTTTTTAATAAAGCAACAGTTGGATTACTTTGGTTGCAGAGTGGGGTTGTTTATGGGGTCTGCCAAAAACCAAACCATGATTGAATGTTAACAATTTAGGCATTCGATAGGAGCAAGAGATTACTTATGTTAAAGAAGTTTGTATTTTTAACCTCGATGTTGTTTAGTATGAGTGCATTGGCGGTCAATACCCCCTCTTATGTGTCGGTATCAATGAGTGGTACAACAGTAACACTTGACTGGGGGACGGTTTCTGGAGCCAGTTACTACCAGTTACAGTATCGAGATGGTTATGGTAGCTGGGGAACTTCTGGAAGTTCTTATTATGGCGGAACTCATAATTGGACCGGATTTACCGGTACTTTACAAAATCGAAATTATCGAATGCGAGCATGTGATAGTAACAATGTATGCTCGTCTTGGTCTAGTGCGTCAAACTGGATAAGTACGCCTTTACCTATTCCAGGTACGCCTTCTTATGTCTCAGTTTCCATGAATAACGATGGCAGCAGTGCTTATCTTTCATGGGGCACTGTTTCTGGTGCTAGTTACTATGAGCTGCAATATCGAGATGGCTATGGGAGTTGGGGGACATCTGGAGGAAGTTATTACAATGGTTCTCATACGTGGAATAACGTAACAGAAACACTTTCCAATCGTAACTACAGAATGCGTGCGTGTAACAGTGAACACGGCTGTTCATCTTGGTCTAGTGCCTCAAACTGGATAAGTAAGCCTTTACCAGTGCCAGCCTCTCCGTCTTATGTGTCAGTGTCCATAAATCCGACAAAAGTTTCTCTTTCTTGGCAGAAGGTACCTGGAGCAAGTTATTATCAGCTACAGTATCGAGATGGAAGTAA
>NZ_NKHF01000039.1 GCF_002744175.1 Pseudoalteromonas piscicida | reverse complement strand
CAAATTAAGTCACTCGTTTCACTCGCTGGGACACAAACACGGCGGCTGTGTCACTTCGTTCGGATTATAGCCGCCATGTTTGTGCCCCTTATGTGGGCGTTATACGGCATACGGCAAGGCGAACATATTGAGACTTCTGCTATTACTGTTAACTTTATTAAGCCTCAACGTTGGAGCAACTCAAGAGGATTGCGCTACCGATAAGTTATTTGATGGGAAACTATTTGAGCTTGAAGTAAGTTGGGGAAGCTATGGTGTTTATAGAGCGGTATATAAGTTTTGTTACTCCAAACAAAGTTACTTGTATTACGAGCTATATGAACCTGTGGCTATAGATTCTATATCAGAGACTTTTATGAAATATAGTAAATCTGCAAAATTACCCACTAGCTTAGCAAATAAAATTAAAACCCAATATGAACTGGCTGTTCTTAAACTCAACAATGACACGGTAGTTGGTTTTCATGGTTCAAAATGGTGTTTTAAACCTAAGAGCGGCCTAAATTATGGTCAATACTGCTACTGGTCTCCAACTTATAACAATAAACAACGAGGCTTAGACCACTTGGTGGAATTAAAAACCTTGGTCAGTCACGTTTTCGAAGAGTAGCCGTATAACAAACGAATTAATGAATGGGCGTTGGTATGACTCCCACTGTCAAGTTAAACACACTGATCCTTGCCTAACTTTTTAAGCCATAATTTTAAAGTCGAATTTAGAGTGAGTTAATACATAGGATGAAGCAAGTAATGTCGCTGGTTTTCATGCTGATATTCGTTGGTTATTACTATTTCTAGTAACAGAGCAGACCTTACTTAATTCGTCGTGGCACCTGTCTTCAGTCTATATTCGTGGTTCAATGCTGCGTTAGCTGCATTGCCATCCTAACGCCGTCGGTGGTTGTGCCACACCCGATGCTCGATCCAATGCATTAACTCTAATTCGTTCATCATGCTGGTACTCTTGCTAATCTTAGTTTTGGAGCAATAGGTGTCAGTACCACTTCTTTTGCTATAGCCCAGATATACGCGATCATTTCTCGCGCAATTGCTGTGACTACAAGGTTATAATGCTTTCCCTTACTGATGAACATGGTGTGTTAATTCATTATCAAGACGCTCTAAACGTGCCATTCTTTCAAATATTGTTTGTATAACCTCTTGTAAAACAGGTTGCTGTGCTGGGTGAGGTAATACAAGCTCTGTAAGCCAGCGAATGTGCTTGAGCGACCAGTTAGTAGTGCCAGCATAATTTATATTATTACGCAGTAATAGCGCTTTAAGTTGATATTTGGCGTCTTTTAAATCTTTCATGGCAACTTCACGGGCGCGAGATAAATCGCGAATAGCTTCATCTTCCGGCTCTGGCACATAAATAACCTGAACTTCGGATAATTAATGCCTTTCTAGCAGCCAGTTTTAGCGCTAACTGCGTTGAATTCACTTCCAATAGCCAGCTATTGGTGCGTAAATTCGCCAAGTTATCCCCAAAACTCTCTGGCTAGAAAATCAGTTAATGTGATATTACAAACAATGGGTTAGCTCATTTCTTATCCAACCTCAGGTTAAATAGGTGTAAGGTCTTCTGTTTTAAGTAGCTTTGCGAGCTTAATGGCATCACGTTTATCGGTTTTAACACGTTCACCTGGTTTTTTAGGAATGAGAGAAGGTGCGACCACATAGCAGCAATGACCAAGGCTAGTGATTAACCGATAAATCCAGTAACCGCAGGGGCCTGCTTCATAAACAAAGTGAAGCGTTGCATCAGGGGATTTAGATTCAAAATGGCGAACTAGTTTTTTAACGGCTATTTTAGATGATGGTACTCTACCAAAGTGCACAGGTTGTGCGCCTCGATGGTCTTCAATATAGGCGACTTCATTGAACTCCTTATGCGTATCAAGTCCGATAAAAAGTATGCTATGTTTGTTCATGCTAGCCTCTGCTGTTTAGTTATTTGACAAACTAATTATGGCTCTGGCTTTGAATTTAGCTAACCCACGAAAGCGGAGGCTAGCACCGTGTGGGAGTCATTATGTCTAGGTGTATAGGAGGTTGAGGTGACACACGGAGGGGCAGGGGCAATTTTTCCACTACTTATTCTGTTATTAGTATCTTTACCAATCACCTTGATTTGGGTCTTTCGTGGTCAAGGTAATGCTAGAAAAAGGCGCGTTATAGGTTTCTCTCAAATAGCCAATTTCGCTATAGCAATAATTTTATGCTTTTCTGGTGTTACTTATCTTCAAAGCATTGGATTTGTAGCTGCTTTTATTGTTTTAATAGCTATGCTGTTTACACCCTTAGTATTAAAAAACAGAGTGTAATATACACCTAACAAAGCAAATTAAAGGTACGGACAAAAAACAGTTGGCTTTGCTCTTTCCTTACAAATTATAGCCAACTAATTTTTGCCGTTTATTTGCTGCGTTAGCTGTTCTTATGAATCGAGTATTTAAGCCTTTCATCTGGCTAGGAAAAATAGCATTTTTTATTAGTGCCATTGTTGTAATTGCTTTTAATCTTTGGCTTCCTGATATGTGTGGAAACTATTTTCATTCAGAAAGCTTCTCTCCTAACGGTGAATTAAAAGCAGTCATATTTCAAAGAGACTGCGGCGCAACTACTGGATTTAGTACGCAGATATCAATACTGGATGCTGACGATAAACTAGAAAATGAAATGGGTAACGTATTTCGTATTGCAGGTCATCCAGATAAAGTTGCACCTAATGTCGTTTGGGAGTCAAATTCTGTTTTAATAATTGATAAGCACATATCAGGTAAAGAGTACTTTCTCGAAACTAGTTACGGTTGGCTTAATCCTGTAAAAATTCGGTACGGTGGCTAAAACAGTTAACAAGTTTCTCAAAAGGACGCAAAATGCTTGGCTTGTGCTCCTTCGTCGCTAATTTTAGCCAAACATTTTGCGTCTATTAGTAAGGCGATAGTTTTTCACATAGGATTGGTGTAAATGTTCAATAAAGTAATAATTATAATATCTATGTCGTTACTTCTTTTGGCCTGTAATGCCACAGGCCCTAAGTTCACACAACTAGAAAGGTTAGATACTAATCAAGCGAAAGTTTATATTTATAGGCCTTGGGCAATGTTAGATGGCGCTGCCGCACCAACAGTTCAAGTTGATGGAGTAGATCGTTTCGATCTTAGCAATGGTGGCTACGAGATTATTACTTTATCTCCAGGTTCTCATAAACTCACGGTAAAAAAAGGTGCGTTTCTGTCTAATTGGCGTGCTGACGAAATGAATATCGAATATAATTTTGAAGCAAACAAAAATTACTTTGTTCGCTTATCTGCTGAGCTACAAGGCGCTGGTGTATATGGCAGTGTAATATCAATTTCTGGTAGTTATGGTTTTGCATTAATCAAAGAGTCAGATGCAATTAATGAACTCAAAGAAGTAAAGAAAAACTAAAAAGCTGTTTGAGTGCAGGACTGGTAAAGTTTGGCTCAGTTTCGCTTCGGAACACATTTTAGCCAAAAGTTATCAGCCTCTTAACAGGGCATTAGCTATATAAATATCGTTCTTAATCTCATGTAGCAGAGCAAAAATCTTAGCTCGGAAATGTCCAAATACGAGTTGGATGAGCGCCCGTTATCACAATTGGATTTAAGATATGACGTTGCGTTGAACGGCTGAGTTTGGCACTTATATTTGATTAAGCCCTAATAATCAAACCTAGCAGATAAAGTTAAGGTTTATGCACCTTAAGATTGTTCACCTTCAAAATAGTGATGAGGAATTCGGATCAAGCCAAGGCTTGATCCGGTTTTCTTAGTGTTTTGGCTGTGGCGGGAAGTTAGCCAATAGCTCCGAAATAGTTTTATTAATTGACGCTGTTCTTTGATCTGGTGTTTGGTTGCTACGTAAGCGACCTTCTTTTGCACCGCGCCAAACTAGCTGGTTAGACGCTTTGTCTATCATATCGAGCACTAGCGTGCCTACTTCATATTCACGTGTTGTGGTTTGTGTTTGCCAGCCAATACCCCAGTAATTCCAACGGGCACCATAAGTGGTGTGAAGCGAGTCAGACTCAATTTTTGTATCAACTGATGCGTGATAATTAACCAATAGGTCGGCTGATTGCGGATCGGTGAGGGTGAAACCTTGTTTGCTCATTTCGTTTTGAATTGCGTGGCGGATCCGCTTTTCCATCAAGTCATTGACTTGGTACTCACGACCGTTATTTTTTAGGTCCGCTTCAGGTGACCAAGCATAGGTTTTGTAGTTAGCGAATTGTACAGATTTATCATAATCCCAATCAGGGGTTTTGGCGCAAGCCGCTAACATCAGCACCAAAGTGGCGATAACAATATTCTTAAACATGTGTCTTTACTCCTTAGTCGGATGTCTGCTCTACCTTAACGTGTTAAGGCGTTAAATGGTAGAGACAAAGCATCCCTTAATCATTGTTTCTAAGACCTTAACTTGGAATTAATGTTCCACCTCTATCCAGTCTTTTTCATCCACCCAGTTTTGACTACCTTGTGCAACACTGCGGATCGGCACCAAGTAGTCACAGCTGATCTGTGGTTTCACCGATGCAAAAATTGGCACAAACCCAAAGCTTAGTGCGGTTTCTATAATGGCCTTTTGGTTTTGCGGGTCAATATCCGCAGCTTCATCGATGTAAATTGGGATACGATACATCGCTTGCTCTTGATCAGATAACAAATAGCGAATAAATAGCATGCCACATAAAAGCTTGATGGTGATCCGCGTACCGTTGGAGCCTGCCGAGTCAATTTTATCAAAGTGTTCGGTGTCACCGCGCGGTTGACCACTTCAAAGCGAATGTCGAAGAGATCGGTTAACGTCAATCCCGCTTTATCACTTGCAAGTTTGATAATGTGATCCTTCGCCTCATTAACAGACTTTTCTGAACTTGGCTGCTCGCTGAGTAGGTCTAAGCTTTCGCCTTTTTCATATAAATCTGAAGTGCTAATAATGGTATCTATGCTATCAACTAGCATCTTTCGAGGGATGACATTGATTTTGAATGCCTGCAAGTTAGAGATACGGTGCTGGCTTATACCTTTATTAAAGCTGTTCATTTCACGACGCAAGCGGTCTAAGTCTTGGCGCAGTCCTTTAATGGTGGCTGCTACTTCAGTGAGCGCTACTCGCGCTTGTTTATCTACCGCTTCACGCTCATTATCGAGATTGTGATAGGCACTGATGAGTTTTTGATACTTAATGGTAACGTCAGATTCGTTTTCAAACTTAGTGATCCCAGCATTGTAGATGTGCAGGTAAGTATTACGCACGTTCACGTCTAAGTTTCTAAGCTCGTTACATTCTTTATTAAATTGGTGGATCACCTCTGAAAGGTTATCAAAATCAAGATTAATGTCGATTTCATATGGTGCTAGCTTACCCGAGTACAGATCTAGCGTGTGGTCGATACGTTCTGACTTCACTTGTTTTAAGCGGTCGGCTTGGCGCACCAACAAGTCTTGCTTACTTTTAATGATAGAGCGGCGGTCTGAAATCGAACCTGCATTACGTTGAATATCATGTAAATATTCGTCAACTTGCTCTCGTTCCATCTCTAGTTGCTCTTTTAATGCTTGTTGGGCATCGACCGATTGCAACATGGTTTGATACTGCTCAAAGCGTTTCATTGCCGCTTCTGTTGCCATAAGTTCATCATAAAGCGCATCACGTTCTTTTTGCTTTTCCGCTACGTTTGCGGCTACTTCACGCTGCTGCTTTAAGTCATTAAGCGACTGTTGTAGTGACTCCAGCTGTGCTTGCAATTGGGCTTTGTTCTCGCCGCTTTGCATCTGCACTGGACTCAGTTTTTTCAGCTTAACGGTAGCACCGGGCACCTTAAGCTCACCGCCCTGAACTGACTTAGATAGGGACTCCAAAAATGCGCCAAAGGCATCTTCGTCAGTGATATTAATTTCGCCCTGAGAGGTGGTTGAAAACGATAATAAATCTGGATTTAAAATTCGCGAGATCTCTTCCACTTCTTTTAAGGAAAGATCTTCGCGCATGCGAGTAAATAGGTTGAATTCAAGGTTTTTGAGTTGTAGTTTTAAACTCTTAATTTGTTTTTGCGTCTCGTTAATGCGGAAATCAAGAGTATGAAGACTTTGTCCTTGTGCACTATTAATCGAGAAGGAAAGCTGCTCATATTCCTTCTTCAATAGAGTTAAATTGGTTTTAAGCGTTGCCTGATTAGTCAGTTCAAATTCACGCTTTAACGCATGGAAGTCGGTAAACCATTGCTCAATTTGAGTTTGTTTACGCTCGATATCACGAGACTGCTGAACATATAGTTGCTGCTTAGACTCAAATTCGCGCTTTTCGGCTTCTATATCTTCTAACTGCGTAGCCAGCTCTGCAATTTGTTCATTGTGATAGTTATCATATTCAACCAGAGCTAAATCAAGCTTAGGGGCGTAAGCTGCCAGTTTACCTTTTAACACCGCCTCATTTTCAAGCATTTTCTCAAGGGCTGAAATTGGCTCTTGCATCGACTCCAGCGCATTTAGCTCACGACGAGCACGGTTAACCTTATCAAAAGCGCGACGCCACACTTCATAAAAGTCGACTTTAGAGTTCGACATATGGCGTTCGAACACCTTAAGCATAAAGCGTTTTACGTCTTGCGCACCGAGTTTATGCAGGTTCAGAATACGTCTGAATATTTCTTTGTATACAGGCGCGTCTTGAACATTATTCAATGGGATCATCTTCAGGTTGATATCACCATCAAATGGTGTGGCGCCACCGGTGAGTAGGGCATTAAGTTCTTGTGCTTTTAGCTCTACAGGCTTAAGTTGTTTTTCCTGTAAGTGGTTAAATAGCTTAGTGTACTTGATGATACTTTTTCCTTCGGTGTAATCATCAAGATTGAGTTTGCCTTGATAGCAAAAAAACTGGTGTGCATAACCAGCAATTTTACCCAGTCCCGCAACGCCAATGACCACATCGCCGTGGGGGAGGTTGGCTTCCAGCAAAATATAGGATTGATCAGAAGAGAAGTAGAACTTACGCGTTTCTTCTAAATCGTGACCGTCCCACTCAGTCAACCTTAAATCGTTGATAAGTGGAAACTGCAGGGCATTGATCACTGAGCTTTTACCGGTGTTATTTGGGGCGCAGATAGACGCGCTTTTATCCAGAGGAATAACACACTTGGCGTATCCGGCGGTATTTAATAATGCTAGTTTACTTAAGCCGTACAACTGCTCGCTCATAGCTCGTCCTCAATATCATATTGTTCTTCGTTTACTTCCATTAGCGCGTCAATGTAGCGATAAATCGGTGCAAGTAACATAAAGCCTTGCTCCACCTCACGGGCAAGACCGAGTCTCACCATACGTAAAAACACGTCTTTTCTGAGATCTGAGCCTGAAAATATCTCCAGCTGGTCAAAAAGGTGTTTGTTGAGTTGCACTATGGTTTGCATTAACTCTAAATCGCAGCTTTCATCAAATAGTACGCGAAGGGGATCTTTACCTTGGTTGGCATAGTGTTCAATCAAAATATAAATGGTTAGGGCAATCGCGCGAGAGATTTTCCCCATATTTGGCGTACTTTCATCGCTTGCCAAATAGTAAAAGCCACGAGCATCGTGCTGTAGATCATGGCCTAAGGCTGCAAATAACGCTTGATAGCTATCAATTTGCTGATCTAATTCTTGCCAAAGAGTGGTGTCTTGTTCACTGATATGATACCCGCTCACCAGTTTTTTATTAATGGCTTGGAGCTCGTTGAGCATATCTAAATTAATTGTCGTCATAATACTAATCTTGTTTTGCTTTGGCACTAAATGGATATAAAGAGAAGGTATGCGAAGCGATCGTGATCTTACTCTTTTGTTGCTCTTGGCTCAGTGCCAAGTCAGATTCGTTGATCAGCTTTTGATAAAGAAACAGCATTTCGTCTGCTTCAAGATCTGGGTAGCTATCGCTCAAAAAGCCCAATAGTGCCTGGCGCTTTTTACCGGTTTGTTGAAATCTCGTTTTTACTGAATGGTAGTCTGGAATGTTTGGGCTTTGGTAAGCTGGCACATCATCATGGTCTGGAAGCTGATACTCTTCATGCTCAAACTCAACGAGACTGGCCATATATGCGACCATATGGCGTTTTTGCCCAAGGTTAAAACGTTGAATATCTGAAACAAACTCAGGTTGAACCGGTGAGAGTAAGCGGTCGACTCCGCGTTTTCTTATTTGGCCAAGGACTTTTGAGGCTTGTCGTGTGATAAGCGTGTTGCGACGTAACTCTTCCCTTAGCGGCATTAGTAAGTCAGCACTGCGACTTAAACTTTCTCTGCCAATGAGGTGCATATCTAGAATACGTGTTCTGAGTTGTTCCAACATGCGTTTGTCAGCGGCACCACGGCCTAATTGTTCTATCTGATCAATTTGCTCACTGATCTGAAGCTCAATTTGATCGAAGCAGCGTTGAAAAGGGCCATGAATATCAACCATTTCCAACATCGGTTCGATATATTCATCAAACGCTTCCAAGACCGCTTTGTAGCGCATGCCCAAAGAAAGTGTGGAGGTATCGGATTTGGCTTGTTCGACTAGGTTCATGATGGCACTTTCGTTGTGTTCGAACAGCTTAACTATTTTGCGAACTCGTTCATCCATAATTCGACTGAAGCGGCGCAACTCGGAGTAATCCGCTTCTTCGCCGGCTTGCGCGATGCGATTGCCTAGTCTTTCTAAGTCTTTGATCAGCACTGTGATCTCTTCTGCTAACCCGAGGCTTTCTTCTTGCAAAAGAAAACTGGCAAAGTCGGCGATCGCTCGGTTGATTTCTAACTGCGAAGATTTAGCAAGTGGAATAATTATTTCTTGCTGGAGCAATCGGTTCGTTTCTTTATAAATTCTTTCACTAGACCAGCTAGGGTTTTTCTGTTTTAGGATGTTTTGTACATCTTTTAAACTAAAATCAGCGAGCTTAAATCGTTTAAAAAGTAGCTCAAGTACATTCCAGTGCTCATTTATCGTATTTAATAATTTTTTTGCTGGGATCATAACTTTCCAGTGTGTAGTAGAGAAGTTTCATCACTACTTCATCAATTTGTCACAAAATGTTTATTGTACGTGGCATGGGGTCTACGATGGTGCTAGAATCCGCCCCGAAATCAAACCCACCCCTTGTTACAATTAATTACAGGTTGTTTGCGCATTATGGTCACGCCCATTATTCTAACCCTGATCGCCATCGCTTTTATACTCATCGTTATAGAAGATATTATTCACGTAAACAAGGCCAAAACAACGCTTTTTTTTGGTACTTTATGTTGGATTATCGCCTTTATCTCGCCAATTCATGGTCAAAGCCCAGAAATTGTACAAATTGAGCTAGACCATAACATTTTAGAAATCGCAACGCTTTGGCTGTTCTTAATGGCAGCGATGACGTTTGTGGCGTATTTAAACTCTAAAGGATTCATCCAAAATATTGTTCACCGGATCATGCCAACCCACATCAGTGAACGCAAGCTAATGTTTTTGGTTGGTGCTTTTGCATTCGTATTTTCCTCAATATCGGATAATATTACCGCGACGCTTATTTCATTAGCTGTAGTCATGTCTTTGAAACTAGACCCGAAAAAGCTAATAAAATATGCGACCTTGATTATATTCAGTGTTAACTCGGGTGGTGTTTCTTTGATCACCGGTGATGTTACGACTTTGATGATATTTTTAGCAGACAAAGTGACCATCCCTGACTTACTGTTACTGATCATGCCATCTATGCTGAGTGTTTTTGTGTTAGCCGCTATGCTTTCTATTGGTATGAATGAAAACATTACCTTTGAGAAGGCGGAGCGACGGAGAATAGAAAAGACCGACATCACCATCGCGTTGATTTTCTTATCTACTATTTTCGCAACATTATTCTTAAGTGTTGAATACCATGTCCCCCCAATGCTGACTTTCTTATTTGGCCTATCTTTGATGTTTCTAACTGCGCAGTTCTTAATGCGTAAAAAAGACGTCAACAAAAAGATTATCGACTATATCCGTGAAATCGAATACGACACCTTATTGTTCTTTGTTGGTGTGTTGTTATTAGTTGGTGCATTGAAAGAGGTAGGTGTGTTGTCTAAGTTTACCGACCTGTACCTACACCTTGCCCCTGAATACGCGAACTATTTGGTTGGCTTAATGAGTGCAGCGGTAGACAACGTCCCATTGACTGCTGCGCTATTAAAAGCGGATATCACCATGACACCGGCACAATGGTTAACCTTTACCTATGCAACAGGTGTTGGTGGCTCAATGCTGATCATTGGTTCTGCCGCAGGTATTATTGCAATGAGTAAAGTGAAGGCTTTAACCTTCTCAAGTTATCTTAAAATGAGCTTCTATCTGTTAATTGCCTATACCGTTGGTTATGGTGGTGCGTACTACGCAGGTCAGCTTATCTAACTTGAATTAAGGTTATTTTTGCCATTTAGGGGAAGTTTTTTATAAATTACTTGACACCTAGACGGCTAAACGATAGTTTTCTCACATCGCCCGCATTGAATGCGGGCTTTTATTTTGCTTTTATTCAGATTCGTCAAGGCAAAATAAACAGAAGAGGCGCGATGCTTAGGTAGTTAGTGTTAGGTGACGAGACCAATGACCACTAGTGAGGGAAGTATTCGCCGAGGAGAAAAGTTGCTCGTCGCAACGATTCTTCGGTTTACGAGGCTGAATCCTCGGAACTGTCACCGTATTGGTGGAGAGCTTCTGGCAAAGGTCATTTCAAGCATTCGTCTATCTAGAAATCCCATGCCGAGTTCTCCTTATAAAATTTGACTGTCCCAACAGTCGAGAGGAGATAAAATGAATTCGCAGTATGTTGTAGCTAAGTTTGGTGGTACTAGTGTCGCTGACTTTGAAGCTATGTCTCGTTGTGCTCACATTGTTCGTGATAACCCAAATGTTCGCGTAGTGGTTGTTAGTGCATGTGCTGGCGTAACCAATCACCTTGTCACGCTCACTCAACAAAAAGAAGATGAAGCAGGGCGTAAAGCAGTTGTGGCAGCGGTAGATAACATACAGCAGGCAATTATTGATCAAGTGTCGTTGGATGCAGATCTTGCCGAGGGGTACAAACAAACTTTTGCAGAGTTTGAAAGCCTGGCCAGCTTACCAGCGCTAAGCCGGCAGCAGTGTGATGAAATGCTGAGCTTTGGCGAGCGTTTTTCTTCTTACTTATTCACGCAAATACTACGTAATAATCGTGTTCAAGCGTCGCGATTTGATGTACGTAAAGTGCTTAAAACGGATAATCAATTTGGCAAAGCGAATCCGAATATCACCGCCACACGAGAAGCGGCTCAGGCGAATTTGGTATCGCTCCTAGATGACAGTGTACAGGTTACCCAAGGTTTTATTGGCAGTGACCAATATGGTCAGACGACCACTCTTGGCCGTGGTGGCTCAGACTATAGTGCAGCACTGTTAGCTGAAGCAATCGACGCCTCTAGTGTACATATTTGGACCGATGTTGTCGGTATATTCAGTACTGACCCTCGTCTTTGCGTTAACGCTAAGCCAATTCCGCGTTTAAGTTTTGATGAGGCTGCTGAAATGGCAACGTTTGGTGCTAAAGTACTTCATCCTGCGACCATACTCCCTGCTAGTCGCAAAGGCATTTCTGTGTTTGTTGGCTCGAGCGCGATCCGCAAGCCGGTGGAACGTGGATCGAAAAAGAAAAAACGGCACAAGCGGGTATACGCGCAGTAACTCAACGTAAAAACCAAATTCTATTGACACTGAAGAGCCCTGAAATGTTGCTTGCCAGCGGCTTCCTTGCGCGCATATTCACAATCTTGAGTAATTACAATATTTCAGTGGACTTGGTGACGACTTCGGAAATCAGTGTCGCACTGACCCTTGATAATGCCCCAAATGCTTCTCGCCCAGAATTAGAACAGTCTTGTTTAGATGAGTTAAGCGAGTTTTGCCATGTTAGCGTTGAGAACAATCTAACGCTAGTGGCGATGATTGGTTCTGAGATCCAGCTAAGAAAATGCCAACTTAACTTAATGGATGTACTATCTGATTTTAATATTCGTCTTATTTGTCACGGCGCAAGCAAGCATAACCTATGCTTCTTAGTCGAGCAGCACGAGTCTGATCAAGTGGTACAATCGATTCATGCGAGGCTTCTGGAAGTCGCTTAAGCCTATTTGATAACAGTTGCATTATAAGCACAGAGGTGGCACTTTGGTTGCAAAGTATGCAGGAGTGCCATCATGAATTATCAGTTGATTTACGAGTTTTGGTTTGTTGAGTGTACTGAATTTGACTGGTGGAAGAAATCCAACGAGTTTGATCAACTCATCAAATCTCGTTTTGGCCAGTTACACTCCATGGCTCATCAAGGAGAGCTGCAACAATGGCGAGCCACCGCCATCGGGGCGTTGTGCGAAGTCATCGTTTTGGACCAATTTTCTCGTAATATTTACAGAGACACGCCAAGTGCGTTTGCCAGCGACCCGTTGGCTTTATGTCTTACTCAACATGCTATTGAAAAGGGATTCCATAACCAGCTAAACGACACCGAGCAGATGTTTTTATATATGCCGATGATGCATAGTGAAAGTCGTGTTATTCATCAGCAGGCGCAGCACTATTTTAAACCTTTACCTAACTATGACTTCGAATTAGCGCATAAACGTATCATCGATAGATTTGGCCGTTATCCGCATCGCAACGCGATTTTAAACCGGACGTCGACAAAAGAGGAATTGGATTTTTTAAAGACCCCAAATTCGAGCTTTTAAGTCAAGCCTGTTACGCTCGCATTTTTAGTGGAAGTACGTATAATCTGCCGTCTACAAAAATAACGATTGATGACAGACATGGCTCATACGCGCGATGGATTTCAAAGCCGACTTGGCTTTGTGTTAGCAGCAGCAGGTGCGGCTGTTGGACTTGGTAATATTTGGGGCTTCCCTACACAGGCTGCAAACCACGGTGGTGGTGCTTTTTTACTGGTTTATTTCGCAGTAATTTTCTTACTGGCTTTACCTGCACTTTATACTGAGTTGTATTTAGGTCATCAGGCACAAGCTAATCCGGTGAAAGCATTAAAAACCGCATGGCGCGAAGCTAATCCAAAGGTGGGAGCAGCAGCGGGTTACATCGGGCTTGGTGGCGCGATTGTGATGCTGAGTTTTTATTCCATCGTAGCTGGATGGATGCTGTCGCACTCACTCGATCCATTGACGCAATTGGCTGGAATGAACGACGCTCATCAATTTCTAAGTGGCGACTCCACATTAAGAAATTTCATTTTTACGCCTTTGATGTTGCTGTTGACAGCGAGCATTATCCTCAAAGGGGTTAAGTCGGGCATTGAAGCATGGTCACGCAGACTTATGCCGTTATTACTTGTACTGCTTATTGGTTTAATCGCGTATATGGCGACACTCGATGGTGCATCTGAAGGCTTTCGCACGTATCTTATACCGGACTTTTCCAAAATCAGTGATCCTGACTTAATCATAGCCGCAATGGGGCAGGCATTTTTTTCATTATCACTTGGTGTGGGCTGTATGATGATTTATGGCTCTTACCTTAAGCCAAATGAAAACCTACCTAAGCTTACTTTTAGTGTTGCAATGTTAGATACAAGCGTTGCATTTCTTGCTGGGTTATTAATTATTCCCGCCATATTTGTAGCGCAGCAAAATGGTGTGCAAGTGTTTCAAGACGGTAAGCTAATTGGTGAAGGTCGCCTGATTTTCGCTATTTTACCCGAGCTTTTTGCCAATATGGGCCAAGTGGGACTGTTGGTCAGTTTAACCTTCTTTGTATTGATGTCGATTGCTTCGGTCACTTCTACTATTTCTTCAACTGAGATTCCGGTCTCATTTTTGGTAGAAAATCATGGCTTTGAACGCAAGCAGGCAACGTGGCTGGTTACGCTCGTTATTTTCTTGGCGTCGAGTACTATTATCCTTAATTTTGACTGGCTATTTGAGTTGGTGATCAGCCTCTTTACACAGTACCAGTTACCGTTAATGGGCTTGTTTTATTTTGTCACAGTGGGCTGGATATGGAAGCGTGGTAACCAGCTTCATTTAGAGTCGAGAGGTCCACATTATTGGTTTGCCCAATATGTTAGGTTTGTTTGTCCAATTTTGATGACTGCGGTGTTTATCAACGTGGCAATAGCACAGTAGCGGGTATTATACCAAGTATAACTCTTCACCCAGTTTGAAATAAGCTAAAAAACGGGAAGCACGCGCTTCCCGCTTTTTTAGGTTACTTAGAAGTCGCGTGGAGAAACAAACTCCCCAGCTTGAATGTTTTCATAGGTTCGTTGAGCTAGAGAGTCAAGATTAGATAGGTCCTTACCTAATGCCGCTAACTGATTAGTCACCGGAATAATATCCACCTCTTCTACGCCAGACAGTTGTGCTACACGGGCAAAAGTATAGGCATGTTTATACTTTTCCTGTTTATAAAAAATACTGACTAAAGACGAATAAACTTCTGGGTTTGGCGTTTGGCCTCGTTTGTTTAGCTCTAAAACACGATATAGAATGTCGACCGTTTTATCATCATCAATTTTGGCGTAAAACTCAGCTAAAAACAGTTGGATCTCTGGGTCGTTCTGAACTCTCGGATCATCTTGCATATTGAGCAATTTGTTCATTGCTGAGCGATCGTTATTTCTAGACCATTGATAGTAAAGTAAGCCTGGGTGGTTGCTATTTTTGGTCTCGTTATAGATGCGCGTCATTTCTTTTAACGCGGTAAGATGCCCCTCAACACGAGAGGTGGTCTTCTCTTTTAATTTGATATGCTCAATTTTTGCGGCTAACGCAACACATTGATTGTAGCTTTCTAAATTCTGCAACAAATTATACTTGTTATCATCTGTAGGAGATTTGTATTCGTGGTAACGAGCATAAATAACTTCAGCCCGTTCATCTTTACAATGACTGTCAGTATTTAAATCCTCGCAAAAACCAGGCGTTTCTGTACACACTTGGTTCAATGTTAAAGTATCGTCGCAACCAGCAAGTAATAATGCTGTAAAAACAAGCGACTTTTTAAACGCCATAGTTTGACCTCAATGATTTTTTATAATTATAGGCTGTGATGCCTGAATAAACAGGGTAGAGCTAATAGTTTACTAGTTTAACGCAATGAATTGTTCGGTAACAGTGGAGAATCACGACAGTTTAAATTAGAATAGCGATGCCCAGAAGGGCTATCCGTTCAAAGAAAATTGTTTATTAGGCAGAAAAAATGACCTTATCTCACGAGCAAGAATATCAAAACAGCTGGCAAGAGCGTCAAGATTATGCAGAAAGCATGCAACCCCTAATCGGTCGTCTATACCGTAATAAAGGTGTTGAAATCTCTGTATACGGTCGTCCTCTTGTGAGTGCAAGCACCATTGATGTGATTAAAGCACACAAAACAGTAGCGCGCTTTGAAGAGCGTAAACTACGTCTTCGTGAAAGCTTTCCATTCTTAGAAGTGATCAGCAAAATGGAATTGGCGCCGGGTCGCGTTGACCTTGGTAAGCTAGCTTATGCCTACATTTATAAAAATGCAGGTGAAGGCCGCTCAATCGAAGAGTTCCTAAATGCAGAACTTGCAGAATTACTCAATCAAGGTGCACGTCCAGAACCTCGTGACGTTGTGCTTTATGGTTTTGGTCGCATTGGCCGTTTATTAGCACGCCTACTTATCGAACGTGGCGGCTCTCATGCTGATTTACGCCTACGTGCAATCGTTGTTCGCGGTGGCCGCGATGGTGACCTTGAGAAACGTGCAAGCTTATTGCGCCGCGACTCAATTCATGGTCCTTTCAATGGTTCAATCACGGTTGACCATGAAAAAGGTGCAATTAAAGCAAACGGCAACTACATTCAGGTGATTTACGCAAATTCTCCTGAAGAAGTGGATTACACAAAATACGGTATTGAAAATGCGCTTATCGTAGACAACACCGGTGTTTGGAAAGACGAAGATGGTTTAGGTAAACACCTTAAGTCAATCGGTGCGTCTAAAGTGTTGCTTACAGCGCCAGCAAAAGGCGACATCAAAAACATCGTTTATGGTGTTAACAACTCGGACATTCAGTCTGAAGACAAGATTGTTTCTGCAGCAAGCTGTACCACTAACGCAATCACACCTGTATTAAAAGCACTTAACGACAAGTTTGGTATTAATAATGGTCACGTTGAGACCGTTCACTCTTACACGAATGACCAAAACTTGATCGATAACTACCACAAAGCTGAGCGTCGTGGTCGTAGTGCGGCATTGAACATGGTTATCACTTCAACTGGTGCAGCTAAAGCGGTTGCTAAAGCACTGCCAGAGTTGGCTGGTAAACTAACGGGTAACGCAATCCGTGTTCCAACTCCAAATGTGTCAATGGCTATTCTTAACCTAAATCTAGGTAAAGAAACAACGGCTGAAGAGCTGAATGAATTCCTTCGTGAATCTTCACTTTACTCAGAGCTACGTGACCAAATCGACTACACTGCATCGACTGAAATCGTGTCGACGGATCTAGTTGGTAGCCGTTATGCAGGCGTGGTTGACTCACAAGCGACTATCGTTGATGGCGACCGTGTAGTACTTTATGTATGGTACGATAACGAGTTTGGCTACAGCTGTCAGGTTGTTCGTGTAATGCAAGATATGGCTGAAGTAAAATTCCCAAGCCTACCTCGCTAACACCAGCATATAAGATAAAAAGCCAGCACTAGCTGGCTTTTTTAGTTTTTGAAATAAGTTGGTTATGGTAGGCTTGAAAAGATAGTTCGGCTACAATTAGCTAACAAAAAGTTACGGGACAATTTGGTTGTTGTTGCAGACGCAGTATTCCATGCTAATCGGCATTTTTATTTTCTGATGTAACCGCATTTAATTGAGCTTAGTAACAGGGTATTTACACCGCAATTTTAACTTACTTAGGGAAACCTATGCGCATTACGAGTAATTTCGATAGTGGTAATATCAAGGTGATCAATGCGGATTCACCAACAGATATCCAACTAGAAATCAATAAAGACAATGAGTCTGACTTCTTTCAATGGTTTCATTTTAGACTCGAGTCTACGCCTTTCTTAGAGCATAAAATTCATATTAACCAACTACTAGATTCAGCTTACCCTGAAGGTTGGGATGATTACCAAGCTGTTGCATCTTATGATCGCCAAACTTGGTTCCGTGTACCAACACGCTATGAAAATGGCACGTTGACTATCGACTTCGAACCAGAATGTGCTCACACTTATTTTGCATACTTTGCGCCTTACAGTTATGAGCGTCACCTAGATCTGATTTATTGGGCACAATCACACGATGCTTGTGTAGTTGAGACATTAGGTCAAACATTAGACGGTAGAGATATGAGTCTACTGACTATTGGCGAGCCTTCTGAGGAGAAGAAAAAGATCTGGATCACTGCACGCCAGCATCCAGGTGAAACAATGGCAGAATGGTTTGTAGAGGGTCTACTGCATAAGCTATTAGATGATGAAGATCCACATGCCGCGGCATTGTTATCAAAAGCGGTATTTTACGTTGTGCCGAATATGAACCCGGACGGCAGTGTTCGTGGTCATCTTCGTACCAATGCCAAAGGCGTAAACCTAAATCGTGAATGGCAAACACCAACCCTAGAACAGTCGCCAGAAGTTTACTATGTGCTTAATAAGATGCATGAAACTGGACTGGATATGTACCTTGATATTCATGGTGATGAAGCACTGCCTTACAACTTTGTGGCGGGCAGCGAGGGGATTCCAAGTTACGATGAGCGTTTACAGCGACTGGAAGAGTCTTTCAAAGCAGCGTTATTAACGATCACACCTGAATTCCAAGATGAATTCGGCTATGACAAAGATGCCCCAGGCGAAGCCAATCTTACCGTTGCTTCTTGTGCGGTGGGTGAAGCGTTTAAGGCGTTGGCTTACACGGTCGAAATGCCGTTTAAGGATAATGCAAACTTACCTGACCCTTACTTTGGTTGGTCAGACAGACGTTCATACCAGTTTGGTCAAGATACCTTAGCAGCAATTTTAAATGTAGTTGACGACTTAAGGTAACCAAATAAAGCGGGTAATTATTATTTTGATTACCCGCTTTATTTTTGTGTAGTTCAAAAAACAAAAATTAAAATTAAGTATTTTGAAAACACCTCAACAGGGTGTAATAACAACAATAAAGGGGATAACTCGTGGATGCGTTAGGCAGCTTATTAGATAGCTTAGATGGGATGTTAGGTGGTTCACCTTGGTTCCCATATGTACTGTTAGGGGTAGGTTTGTTTTTTACTATCTACCTAAAATTTCCACAGATCAGATATTTCAAACATGCTTGTAAAGTGGTTACAGGTAAGTTCGATAAGAAAGGGCTTGAAGGGGATACTACGCACTTCCAAGCATTGGCTACAGCCCTTTCGGGAACAGTTGGTACAGGTAACATTGGTGGTGTAGCACTGGCTATTTCAATTGGTGGACCTGCCGCACTCTTTTGGATGTGGATGACGGCCTTTTTTGGTATGACAACCAAATTCGTGGAAGTGACCTTATCACATAAATATCGTGTGCAAACTGATGACGGCACTATGGCAGGTGGCCCCATGTATTACATGGACCGTCGTTTAAACATGAAGTGGTTAGCGATACTGTTTGCCATCGCGACTGTGATTAGTTCATTCGGAACAGGTAGCTTGCCGCAAATCAATAATATTGCTCAAGGTATGGAGGCGACATTTGGCTTTGCGCCAATGGCTACCGGCGCTGTACTTTCTATACTACTGGCGTTAGTTATTCTTGGCGGCATTAAACGAATTGCTGCTATTACATCTCGTGTTGTGCCAATTATGGCTGCGGTTTATATTCTTGGTTCGTTTGCGGTTATTTTTTATAACATCGAGAATATTGTCCCTTCTTTCCTTTCGGTATTTACAAATGCATTTACAGGCTCCGCCGCGGCTGGTGGCTTCTTAGGTGCTTCTTTTGCTTATGCGTTTAATCGTGGTGTTAACCGAGGACTATTTTCTAACGAAGCCGGACAAGGTTCAGCACCTATTGCTCACGCTTCAGCAAAAGCAGACGAACCGGTATCTGAGGGCATGGTGTCAATACTTGAGCCATTTATTGATACGATTATCATTTGTACGTTAACAGGCCTCGTTATTCTCTCATCCGGTGTTTGGACAGAAAAATTCGAAACCCATTTCGAACGCTCTTCGATGATGATCATTGATGGTAAATATGAAGAGTCTAATCAACAGGACCGTGAAGCGCTGTTTGCTTACTTGAATGGTAAAAAAGAGCATGACGTAAAGCCGTTCAATGGTGAAATTGAAGTAGTACAGGGTAAGGCTGTTACTGACAACTTTACTGTAATTCACTCACGTTCTATCGGTGAGCAAGTACGCTTTGGCATTACGGAGCGTCACAAATATACCGGTACGGTTGAGGTGAAAGACGGTTTGCCGACAGATGACAGCATTAGCCTCATCGGCTATTCATTGGTACATTCTGCTGAGCTAACGACAAAAGCCTTTACTCGTGGTTTCCTCGGTGAAAATGGCAAGTATATTGTATCAATCGGGCTACTCTTATTTGCTTTTTCGACAGCAATTGCTTGGTCATACTATGGTGACCGCGCCATGATATACCTATTAGGTAGTCGTTCAGTGATGCCATATCGCGTATTTTATGTTGCCGGTTTCTTCTGGGCATCTTTTGCTGATACGACATTAGTTTGGAAACTAGCAGCCGTAGCCATAGTGGTTATGACATTACCAAACTTATTTGGCATTTTACTGCTAAGAAAAGAAATGAAATCTTCAGTTAAACAATACTGGGAAGATTTCAACAAAGAACATAAACAATGAGCGAAATTTAATTAAAATTATCTTGTCATTTAAGGACAAGGCTTCGCAAAGGTAGTAGAATAGGGCGCCTCACAGGTGCCCTTTTTTGTATTATGGAGAAGTAACACGATGGCAATAGCACAGTGTCCAAGCTGCAGTAAATCTATTTCCTCCAAACATAAGTCTTGCCCACATTGTGAAACCAATTTAGCGGACTTTACTCAAGAAGACAGAGAAAGAGCAGCCTCCAGAAAACGGGTCAAGCGTCAGCAGTCCATTATGAATTACTCATTTATTGCATTGATCTTATTTCTTAGTGGATTCCTATATATTTACTGGCAGCAGCCTGAACCTAACTCTTTTGAAATGATCGCAAGTAAAAGTGCCATTGGCATTGGTGCGGTTTGGTACCTAATTAACCGAGTTATCCTCGTTATTTTGAAAAAGAAAAAGTAGTAATGAATGTAGAAAACTTAGTTCAGAATATTACCCCTGAGGTATTTGAGCGTTTGCAATACGGTGCATCAACGGGAAAGTGGCCAGATGGCACGCCACTTAGTGATGCTCAAAAAGAACAGACAGTACAGTTAGTAATGCTATATCAAGCAAAAGTAGCAAAGTCCAATGAACAGTTCACCATCAATGAAAAGGGTGAAATGGTACAAAAATCCAAACGCGAATTACAACAAGAATTCAAAGCAGATAATGAAATAGCTAGGTTCAGTGAAAATGATCTTTAAACACCTTTTTACACCGAAATGGAAACACCCTAAAGTAGACGTGCGTTCGCAAGCAGTCGACAAATTAGATCTCGATAAAGATGCTAATTTGTTGCATACGCTAGCCCTCGAGGATGAGTCTGCGCAGATCAGGAAAAAGGTACTAACCAAAGTGAACGATCTCGGTCTGTGGTGGAAAGTCTACAGACAAGACAGTGAACTTAAGGAGCTAGCCGAGCAAAAAATTTCCAGTGCCGTGATCAATCAAGATAATGCACTGCAAAGTGACATTCGCGAGGAGTATATTGAACGCTACGCTCCCGCAAAAACACTAGAAAAAGTTGCGGCACGTGAAACCGATCAGGCCAACAAAGTTAAGCTATTAAAGCGTCTAGCAAACGCTACTCTAATCGAAAAGTCGTTTAAAGAAGGTGATGAGTCACTTCAAGTAGCAATGTTAGATCTCATTACGCAGCATGCACTCGAAAAAACGGTATTGAAAGCTGCTAAAGGCGAAGCGCATCGTGCCCTTAATGACGTGTTAGAGCAACAACGTCTAGCGAAAGAAATGCCAGCACAGGTTGCTGAGCAAACCCGTGTTGTGCTTGCGAAATTAAATGCCTTGAGAGACAAACAGAATTACGAACTGGTTAATGGTCAAGCTGAGCAGTTATTTGCTGAATGGCAAAGCATTGAGCTTAAGTGGCTTGATGGCGAAACGGTTGCCTCATTAGATGCAAAGTATCAGCAGGTTGCTGATAAGTTACATCGCCATCTTAATGCACTGCAAGCTAAACACCAAGCCGAGCAAGCTGCTTTAGTGGTAAAACAAAATCAAGCGCTAGAAATTGCCGAACTGACCTCAGAGCTAGAAGCAATTGAAAAGTCTGTGGAGGTTGCATGTCAGTCGCTTGACTTAGCACCTCACGAAGCGCTCGTCGAGCGTGCGCGAGTATTAAAAGGTAGAGTACAAGCGCCGCAGCATGTAACTCTTGATACATTAAAAGACATAGCCAACAAATTAAACAGTATTGAACGCGACCTTGCTAATCTACCTAAACTAATTGAGGCAAGTGAAGCGTTTAAAAACGCTTTGGCTAAACTCAAAGAGGTGGCTGTACCAACTTCTATCGAACAGTTTGATGAGCAGTTGCAAGCACAAAAAGACGCATATGTATCTGCGCGTAATGCATTAGATACGTTGCCAAAGGTGCTTCAGAAAGCATCGAAGAGCGAACTTACTGCAGTGAGTAGAGCATTTATGGATGCCATACAGCCGCTTAAGTCGGAGCAAGAAAACGCCTTAAAAACGGCTAAAAAGAAGGGCCGTGACGTACAACGATTAATTGATCAAGGTCGCTTTAACGTTGCGTTCGGTGTGTTCAATGGCTTTATTGAACAGTTCGAGTTGTTGACACCAAGCTATAAAAAGCAGCTTGAGAGCCAACACGAGAGTCTATCGAAGGCGCTACAAGATCTCAAAGATTGGCAAAAATATGCGGCAACGCCGAAACGTGAAGCATTGCTGGAGGAGCTTGATAGCAAGCTTAAAGAGGAAGTTGTCGATCCTGTTAAGCGTGCCGAAGAAGTAAAACTACTTCGTGTTCGTTGGAATGAACTAGGCCATGTTGAAACAGAACAAGAAAAATCACAAGCTGCACAATTTGACGAGAAAATTGAATTACTATTTGCACCATGTAGAGCATATTTCGCAGAGCAAGAGTCACTGCGTGAACAAGCTAAAGTGAAACGCGAAGCGATTATTGCGGATGTAATTGCACTGCAAAGCGCGTTACAAAACGATGATATCGACTGGAGAGAAGTCGAAGCGCAGTTCAACCGGCTTGCCAAAGCTTGGAAAAGTGCTGGGAATGTTGATGCGAAAGTATATCAAAAACTAAATGCAGTTTACCGCCAACATCATCAGGCAATTTACGAACAGCTTAAAGCCTTCCATCAGGCTAATGCGGTTGAAAAAGCCAAGTTAGTTGAAGTAGCAAAGCAGCAGCTTGAAGCTGAAGATTTAGCAGCGGCCTGTGAATTACTCAAATCTTTACAAAAGCAGTGGCAACAAATTGGTTTTGCTGGGGCAAAGCAAGAGCATACGCTTTGGAAATCTTTCCGTGCTCACAACGATGCTGTGTTTGAGAAACGCAGTGCTCAATATGCTGAGCAAAAAGCACAGGAAAAAACAATCGAGGCTGAGCAGCGTCAGTTACTCGCTGAAATTGACAACAAAGTTATTGAGGCTGTAACACAGAATGAGCTTGCTAGCATTCGTGACGAGCTCAGTGAACTGTCAGTGGCAGTAGGACTTAAGCAAGAAAAGAACCGTTTATTGTCACAAGTTAAGGCTAAGTTAGAGGACTTGTTTTCTTCTCAACGTCGTGAAAAGTTTGATGAGTTGGTCAGCGCTGTGGAGACGGGAGGAGAAATCCCTAGTACTTGGCAAGGTACAAATAAATCCGGATTACAGGCACAGCAACTACTGCTAAGGCTTGAGATTTTGACAAATCAAACATCTCCAGAAACATTACAAGGTGAAAGAATGTCTGAGCAAGTAGCCATGTTAGATGCCAAGCTGCAAGGCGAAGAAAGCAACTTAGAGACATATTTAATTAGCTATTTGGCTGAAGCTGATGAAGCTGAGCTTGTTTTTTCAAAAAGTCGGTTACTTAGCGTGCTGAACGCATAGTTATTATTAAGCCCATTCAAGGTGAAACTCGATGAATGGGCTATTCTTCTTGATACTCTCATCTAATACCATTTCGTCTTAATACTTGTTAAGTTTCAGTGAGTAAACGAGGCGCTTACTTCGTTAAAAGTAATGCTAAAGGGGATAACTTTTGCCTTGTCTATAT
>NZ_NKHF01000082.1 GCF_002744175.1 Pseudoalteromonas piscicida | reverse complement strand
AGGGTGAGAGCATACTTCGTTAACGACCATTAACCGAAGATAAGCTCTGCCCTGAATTCATCGTCAAAGCTGGCCCGCACGCACTTGCCACGTATCGAATCTTTACGGCCTGTGTGCTGTTTTACCAAGTTGCGAACAACCCGTCTGAACAGCGCCATGTTTTCCGCCGAAATCGGCTCGCTTATCTGACAGGCATCTTCTTTAAACACGACATCCAACACCCAATGCTGCTGGTTCTCGATGTGCCAATGGTGGCGGATAGCTTTTTGTAACATCTGAGCATCAGGCTCAACTGAAGTGACATAAAAGTGCGTGTCTATTTTTGTTATCGACTTGGATTTTTTGTGTCTTTCAACCGCGACCAGCGAAGTAAGCCCAGGCCATTTTTCTCTTATCTCTTCAGGCAGATTGTCTGCGTTTAGAGCATAAGTGATACGGGTTTCCTGACGTCCATGACCACCGCTGACTTGTACATCTTCAGGCAAATTCCTCTCTTCTTCAAAGGCTGTTTCAAAACATGAAGTGACTGCTTTATAAAGTGTTTTCTGATTTGCTTTGACTTGAACT
>NZ_NKHF01000022.1 GCF_002744175.1 Pseudoalteromonas piscicida | reverse complement strand
GAATTAAGCAGGTTAACTAACAGGTTTTAAGCTGCTGTCTTGGCTGCAAACTCGTTTGCTCTGCTATAGTCACCGCTGCATCTAAATTGAATATGCCAATTAACCGCATAAATTAAATCGCGGACACCCACCATAACATAGGTGAAAATTATAGTGGGTGTCAGTGTTATTCTACCTTCAGTGTTATTCTAGCATGCTGTTGCATCTCACTTGCACCTTACTTAAAGGCTGGTTCAATGTAGACAAATAACGATGGGTGTCACGGTCAACTCTTTTTCAATATTGAGTATATTTGTACTCTTTTTTTGTTTTGCGCCATATATATATTCCGCCAATCAAGAATAGAGCAACAATAAAAGGTGTTAACTTGTTGTCTAGCTTCCAAGCTTGTTCAGACTCTTCATACGACCGAACAAGCTGTCCATTCACTTTTAACTCAAAAAAATTATAATACTTCTTCGAAGAATAGATCGGCGAATGTGTATCAGAAGCCTCAAATAAAATAGTAACAAGTTGACCTTTTGATTTCAAAAGAGCCTGTTCAACAGCGCCTTGCCCATTTGATTTTGATGGATAATTAAAATTCATTGGGTCATTAACAAACCCGAAGCGTATTCCATAGTCGTATGCTTGAACCCAATCTACAAAACCACTTTTTTCCACGAGGCTACTTTTGAAAGGAAAACCACTATTAACCTGATTTAAATTTACAAATCCTATGGAGAGACCTAACGTTATGCCAATAGCTGATAAAAATAAATTTTTATAATACGTGAATTTCGTCATGTCGTAACCCCATGGTTTCAGATAATAAGTGCGACACTTATAGAGAGGTGTGAAAGAGAAGGCTAACTGCCGAAAGTGGTACGCTCTTTTTGTCAAATAAACAAGCACTACTACTATGAGTCATAAGCTGTTGGCCGAGGGGAAAAGATACCAGATCTTAGCCTTTTTTGAACTGGGTATTTCAACTTCTGAAATCTCCAAAAAAGTAAAGTGCCATCGCGCGACGTTGTATTCGCTTATCACATAACGGCGCAGGGCTCGTTCAACACTCGGATAAGGTCGCGGCTTCGCGCGTCTACTCTTTTCTGTTATGCCTACTTGATCGGAGAAGGTTCATATGTGTTAGGCATTTGTGATGACAAATTCGTGAAAGTCTTCTGTTTCAGAAGGCTCTAATTTATCAATAAGTGCCACATTTAATTGAGTAAACAAATTACTCCAAAATTTCAACGCTAAGCTGTCGTTTAAGTAGACCGCTACATGCCATTGATTAGTTCCAGATTGCATCAAGTGTTGAATGGTAAATTTTGCGATGCCTTGCTTTCGGTATTTAGGAAGAATAAAAATATCGGCTAACTCCGGCATTTCCTTGCCCATGATCTTGGTTGGCTCAACGGCAGCAAAGCCCGCAACCCGGTCGGCAACGACAATAAGGTAAGCGGCACACTCTTCTTCACCACGCACAACAGAGCCAAGATATTCTTCATCGATATCAAAGCGACCGTCAGAACCAACATCTTCTAGATTAAATGAGCTCTGATGGTATTGGTAAAACTGCCACAACATACTTAATGCAGCACTATCAGCAATTTCAGCTTTCCGTATTGTGATTTCCATTTGATACCTAACACTTTAGTATTTATGCGACACCTAGCTTGTGTAGCATGATCGATTGTTGAACAGAGCTACTACCCTGAGCAATTAAGCAGGTTAACTAACAGATTTTAAGCTGCTGTCTTGGCTGCAAGCTCATTTGCTCTGCTTTAGTCACCGCTGCATCCAAATTGAATATGCCAATTAACCGCATAAATTAAATCGCGGACACCCACCATAACATAGGTGAAAATTATAGTGGGTGTCAGTGCTAGCCTAGTCTAGTGCCTTGTTAGTATTAATTTTTCCCATTTCTTCTTGATCTAATGCCCAAATATGAACTCTTTCTAGTTTAACCTTTGCGACACTAGCAGAAATCACAAAGGCTACAGGAGCCATTAGATAGAGAAATGGATTTAAACTTAGCAGGTAACAACCTATCAAATGAACTAAAACACCAAGACAGCCGACCGGTAGACGGTGCTTAAACTTGTAACTACGACCAACAAATCTAGCAGCAAAACCAACCATCGCAGGAGGAATAGCAAACATTATATAAAGCGCACCTCCCATATCTGCGAATAGAAAGTACATTGAAACAGCAGGGATTAAAGCAAAAAAAGCAGCGAAAAAGCCATAGACAGGTTTTTCATTTGCCCTTAATGCAACTAGCGCGTTTACCATTTCTTCTTCTGAAAATCTCAAATTTATCTCCACTCTTTCTTTAACACTAACGCCTTTATAAACGGCGAAAAATAGCCGGGTAATTTAAGTGAAAAAGGAGCGAAAGCCAAGCGTTTTGCGTCTAATTATCATTATTGCCTTGTTATACAACTTTTAACTCATGAGTCCAATCTTTCCATGAAATCGACTTGCCCGGTAATGCTATTTTTGAGAAAGGCCACACTGATTGAAGCCAATTTAAGACAGTCTGATAAAGTATTTTTTCTAACGCAATACTATCATCTCGAATCCACAAGTAGACTTCGCAGTCATAATTTAGTGAACGGCTTGGATCTATATAAACAGAGCCTAGGCATTTTTCTTTTGAATTGTTAAATACGGAATATGCAAAAGCATCCCTTGATTCAAATTCTTGTTTATGAGCCCTTAAGCTTTCTATATTTTCTTCGAGGGTCATATTAACTTTAGGCCACTCAGTTTTAGGGCCAAATATTCCTTGTAGCCTTTTTTGACTGGACATTACAGCTTCAAAGTCTAACTCAGCAACTTCTTCTTCAAGCACTCTGAAGTGAAAATTTTCACTATCAAATAACGTCGGAGGCTTGAACGATTCAGGAATAAAAGGATTGGGCATACTTTGGGCTATCCGTAGTCGTATAACATTTAAGTATTTATGCGACACACAGTTTGTGTCGCATAATCGCTTGTTGGGTTGAGCCGCTACCTGCTCGGTGTGACAGAGTTGGTGTCGTTTATGCTATGGCTTACCTAGAAAAATAGGCTTTTTAGAGGCTTCAGCGCTCTTAGTTAGTTTAATCAGCTTAGCTATTTGTTATGTAAGCTTTCCCTACATTGCTCAACGCTTATTATGTATTCATTACACCTAAATTTGGCTGGATAAGCAATTATATTTTATAAGTATAATAGTATGATTAACACTCATTTTTCTGATTTATAAAAGCTTTCTAACTTATCTAAAAAACCATACAGTTTTTGGTTCATTTCGTCATAGTTATGATTCAGTAAAACCTCTGGCTCATCTACAAATCGATACTGTAAAGCGTCACTTAAGTCGTCATTTTCAATCAGTAATGCGACGATATCTTTGGTAAATTCCATATGGCACTGAAATCCATATACTAGGTTGCGATAGGCGACAATTTGCCTTGGGCACCCTGCGCTATATGCAATCACTTGTGCGCCATTGGTGAGTCCTGGCATATCATTATGCCAATGGCCAACATCCAACACTTTTCCAAAATGGCTGAATAGTGGGTGTGTCATCCCAGCTTCCGTTAAGGTTATCGGGTATTTTCCTATTTCACGTTCAGGGCTAGATTCAAATGCTGCACCTAGCGCTTCACCAATGAGTTGCGACCCTAGGCATATGCCAAGCACAACTTTTCCGGCGGTAATCGAGTTCAAGATGACTTCTTGTTCACCTTTTGTATCGAAGTGTGGGCATTGCTCAATAGTTGTTGCCGGATCTTGAGGTCCTCCCATTACAATCAAAAAATCTAAGTCTTCGATATTTTTTGGGAGAGATTCGCCTTGATAAACTCGCGAATAGGTAATGGTATGACCGCGTTTATTTGCCCACGATTCATAGGCCCCGGGCGCTTCAAAATGTTCATGAACGATAAAGTGAATATGCATCTTTGTGCCTTTTAATTAACGATAGGCTGTAGATGGTATATTAAATTTGGATGGCGTAACTTATACTAACAGACGTTTAATGTTGATAAGTCGCCAAGATGCAAGCTAATGACCTCATCAAAGGTTCTTCTGATAAACAAATCGTAACTAAAGCGATTAATATGGCTTCTGGCTATATTGATGACTTCCACTCACATTCGTGGCATCAAATTGTGTTTCCTTTGCAGGGGCTGCTGCAATCAAGTATCGGCGATAAAAGCGGGATCGTACCTCACAATGGTATGCTCTACATACCTGCAAATACAGTGCATAAATCCATAGCGATTACAGATACACAGTTTTTGGCGATTTACCTTAATCCCGACAAATATGTTCAGTATGGAGACGAACCAAAAACCTGTCTGGTAACGCCATTTATTAAAGCATTAATACTGCTTCTATTCGAAAACAAGACGCTCACTCAAGCACAGTCCAATATCACACATTTGCTAACGGTATTGCGGGATCAAATCGAGATCGCAAAACGTTATGAAATACCCCTACTCATACCTACCGATAAACGTCTTTTATCCATTTTCTTACAGCTTAAAGAGCAACCGGATCTACCATTTACGTTAAAGGAATGGGCAACAAAAGTTGGGGCTTCTGAGCGCACTTTGTCGCGATTGTGCTCAAGAGAGTTTTCCCAATCATTTTCACGGTGGAGGCAAAATGTAAGGTTAGTTTTATCTTTGCAATTGTTAGAGTCGCAAAAGAGCATACAGGAAATTGCTATCGAGTTGGGATACGCTTCTGACTCTGCATTTGTACAAGCGTTTAAGAAATTGTTTAACCAAACACCGAGAAAGTACCGTATTGCCAACCTTCAGCACAATGTAAATTCATTTTGAACAACTTATGCTACTAGCATGTGACTCGCGCTATAGGCGCAAATATCTTATCGCGAATGCTTTTAAGTTCTGCTGGGTTTATGTAGTCTATTCTGGTTTTGATTATTGGAGGCATTTCGCGATGTTGCGAATTCTTTTATGTGCTAGCTTAGGATTAGCACCAAGTTTTGGGTTAGTTGCCAAAGAGGTAATGACCCCAGACAAGCTTTGGCAAGTAAAGCGCGTAAGTGCGCTTGGGTTATCTAAAGACAACACCCATGTAATTTATCGAGTTACAACGCCAAGCGTTGAAAACAATGATTTTGATAGCAAAGTTTATCAAGTGCCGTTAAAGGGTGGGGCGTCTCAGCTTTTAAGCGCGTATCAAGGAATATTGTCAGACGACAACATTTCACCAGATGGCAGCAAAAAACTATTTCATGACACCGTTAATGTTGAAGCTGTGCTCGCTACGGATAGACATAAAGCGCTTACGCAAGCAGATGCGTATGTATTTGATGATTTAAACTACCGCCATTGGGATACTTGGAAAGACGGCAGTGTTAAACATGTGTTCTATCAGGATCTAATCACAGAAGAAAAAGTCGACATCATGAAAGGGATGCCTTTTGATAGTCCGACGTCACCATTTGGTGGTTCAAGCGATTATGTTTGGGGTCCAAAAGGTGAAAATATCTACTATGTCAGTAAAAAGCTGACTGGCGCAGAGTATGCGAGCAGTACCAACACAGATATTTACCGTTATAACTTAGGCAGTAAGAAAACCACCAATCTAACCGAGCAAAACTTGGGGTATGATAAAAGCCCTGAGTTCTCGTCGACAGGGCAACTGGCTTTCTTACGTATGGATGAGCCCGGTAACGAGGCGGATAAAAATGACATCATCGTTAAGCAGGGTGACAGAGAAATCAACCTAACTGCGCATTGGGACGGCACAGTAAGTAGTTTTGAGTGGAGTCATGACGGTAAGCATATTTATTTTATTGCACCAATTGACGGGACAATCCAGCTATTTCAAGTAGCGGTGAACACCAAAGCCAAAGCCAAACCAAAAATTAAGCAGCTAACCAAGGGCATGTTTGATGTTAATAGCATTGTAGCAGCTCTAGACGATAAGTTAGTTGTTACTCGCAATAGCATGAATCAAGCAAAAGAGATCTTCCGCTTTGATCTGAATAGCAAAAAGCTCGTTGCACTGACAAATGTGAACGAGGCGCTTTATGCTGATTTGGATTTACCTCACGTTGAAAAGCGAATGGTGAAGACAAAAGACGGCGAAGAAATGCTAACCTGGGTTATCTACCCACCTAATTTTGATAAGCGTAAGCAATATCCAACGCTGCTATACCTTCAAGGTGGCCCGCAGTCACCGTTATCACAGTTCTATTCCTTCCGCTGGAACTTCCAAGTGATGGCATCACAAGGGTATATTGTGGTTGCGCCAAACCGTCGTGGTATGCCAGGGCACGGTGTGAAATGGAACAAAGACATCAGCCAAGATTGGGGTGGTAAGGTAATGCAAGATTACCTTGATGCAATCGACGATGTTGCGAAAGAGTCATACGTTGACAACAAACGTATCGCGGCAGTTGGCGCAAGCTTTGGTGGCTACTCTGCGTTTTACTTAGCTGGCAATCACGATGGTCGTTTCAAAACCTTTATCGCGCACTGTGGCATTTTTGATTTGCGCAGTATGTACGGCACAACCGAAGAAATGTTCTTTGTGAACAACGAATTGGGTGGCGCGTACTGGGAGCAAAACAATGCGGCCATCAGCAAAGCATACAATCAGTTTAACCCAATCAGCTATGTTGATAAGTGGGATGCGCCGATGTTCGTGATCCATGGTGGTAAAGACTACCGTGTACCGCTGAGCCAAGGTATGCAAGCCTTCCAAGCCGCTAAATTGCGTGGCTTGAAAAGCCGTTTTCTTTATTTCCCTGAAGAAAACCACTGGGTACTGACACCGCAAAACGGAATAGTCTGGCAGCGTGAATTCTTCAAGTGGTTAGAAGAAACTTTATAATTGATGTCACGACTAGTTAAGAACATGCCAGATCGCACAGTGTGTAGTCTGGCATTTTTGTTTTGCAGTGTTACCTTGGTGCTGCGCAAGTATTTTTTGTGCCCAAAAATTGAATTAGTTAAAGGAAAATAGGAGGGAAATTAAATGATTAGAAGGATAATAACTGGACTGTGGTTACTTGCGTTCGCTGTCAATACTCAGGCAGCTGAAGAAGCGTTAACGATTGATAGCGTAGTGCCTAACAATATGGAATTGGCTTTTCCGAATGATGCCAATATTTACCCAGATATCAGTGATTTCAAGGTACTTAACGCGGTATTGATGAGTAACGAAAGCGGTGAGCGCTGGGCAATGATCACGGTTAAAAATCAATCGAGCGGACGTCGAACATTAACACAAAAACACCTGCTGGCACTAACAGCAAACGGGCAAAGGATCGCGCCAATGAAACTTTCTGAAAGCTTTGATGGCGGAGAAACGCTCTCAATAACATTGGCTTTCGGTGAGAACAAGTTTCCGTTGCTTAACGTGTATACGCGCAATTAATAAGCTTTCACATCACATTTTACAATGAGTAGCACTATACTAAACGTCGCGATTTAGGTAGCCGTGTTAACACCTGATGTTTAGCCTCTAACAAACTCGGATTGATCCACATCAGCAATTAATCAATAAAAAATAAGTAATGCATCAAGTTTTAAAAGTTTTTATTTCATAAGCTTAGCTAAAAATGGAGAAAAGCATGAAAATACTTTTAAAAACTCTGATGTGGTTAAATTGCGCATTGTTTGCGTTAGTTGCTCACGCACAGATAGCCTCAAAATTACAGCATATTACAGTGAGTTCAAAGTTAGTGGGAGAGCCTGTTGATGTACAAGTGTATCTGCCTTTTGATTTTGATGTTAACCGAAAGGAGCCATACTCAACGCTTTATACAACTGCGGGAGAGAGCCGTTTTGATGTACTGAAAGCTGAAGTGGACTGGTTGAGTCACACCAGTTTTTCACCTATCCCGCAACTTGTGATTGTGCGAGTGCCCAAATTGAATTTTGCTGGGGCTGACAAGTTATCTGATCAAGCGTATTTTGCCTTGCTAGCTCGCGTATTAGCGAATGAAGTTGAACCAACACTGATACGGCAATTTAATTTGTCGCCGTTTAGAGTTATTGAAGGGTACTCAAGCAGAGCCGCTATTGCCTTGAATTTATTAGGGGAAATGTCTGGATACTTCCAAGGCGCGATATTGTCTGCGCCAGTTTGGAGTCAACTTCCCAAGCAACTAAAAGAAAACGTAAGTGACAATATCGCCAAGGGCAAACTCTCCAATAACCTATATATCAGTCTTGGCAGCTTTGATGAAAATAGGCCGTTTTTTGCTGCGCTCGCCGTTTCAAAACGACACCAACACCTGATGTTAGAAGACTTAAGTCAACATCATTATCATGTAGGCGCACAATTAGGGCTAAGACATGGACTACAACATATTTTTTCCGCAATAAAGCTTCAAGATTATGCTCAATTTAACAAGTCAGGCCTAAAGGGATTGCAAGAATATCACCAACAACTAGAACAGCGCTATGGCTATCCGATTGATATTAAAGCCAACCAGCTTGCTTTAGGGCAATATTTATTCGAGCAAGGCAATACAAGGCTTGGGAAAATAGTGTTTGATGAGCTACTTGCGACTACGCCTAACTCTATTATTTACCACTTACGATATGGCCAGACTCTTTTGAATACAGGCGATGCGACAAAAGCAACACTTCAGTTAAAGCGAGCCTTGCTGCTAGCAACAGAGCAAAAAAATAAAGAAGCCCAGCAGTATATTAATCTAGTTTTGTCTCGGCTTTAGCATTATCAAGAGTGACATAGAGGTAGCGAACCGGTGTGATCCGCTTTTACATTAGTGGCTTTCTGGTCTCGCTATTTTTACTTTCACTTGGTTTGCTCTAAGTGTTTTTGGCGAGTCAGCTAAAACCCTAAAAGGATGAATTTGAACATCCGTGATCAAGCGAGTCTGCTCATCAGATTGTCCTAATATATCCACTGCTTGCGTATTGATGTTATAGCGCCAGATAGTCGCCCTCTTGTCTGGAATAACCAGCTCATTTCCTCTTAGGTAAAAACGCCAATGTAAGATCACTTTGCTTGTTATTGGCAGAGATTTAAGTGCACCATTGACGAGTACTTTTAAGTTTGGCTCATCAGGTGTGGCTATATAGACTGTACCGTTTTGCTGAATTTGTGCCCAGTGAATCTGCCCTTGATAAAGTGGCTGCTTATGGTTTGTTATAGGGTCGAAAAGTACCAGTTGCTCATCGATAAGGTCATTAACGAGAAGGAAGTTATTTCCTTTTATTTTAATCGACTGCAGTATGATTTTATTATCAAATAAAGCAGGAAACACTTCAACGCCAGTGACTAAATTGATTTTCAGTAAACCGTGTTTTGATGCCGCCCACAATTGTTTACCATCGTCTGCCCAAACAAAAGATGAGATATGTTTGTTATGGGTGAGGGGCATTTCTTGGTGTGAATCCTTTATCCAGACTTCGCTGGTGCCAGTGCGAGTAGAGAGAAATGCAATGGCATTTCCATTAGGTTGGAATTGTCCTGAGAGCTCGTCGTAGTGGCTGGATGTGAGTTGGTTTGTAGAGTGGCTGTCTTGTATATTAATCTGCTTTTGTTCTTGCACTTGTGTCGCTAAATAGTTGTTATCGCCATGGTATTCGGTTACATAAAGCGACTCTGAGCCGATTGCAGGAATGGTTTGTACAAGCTGAAGGCTTTGGAAAATGTAGACTGCAGATGCGGTTGAAAGTATGTGTGTTGTATCAGGCCCTGATACTAATATGGGCTGGCTTAACTCCAAGCGAGGTAAGCTCTCTTGTTGAAGCAGTCGAAGTTCCCCTTTTTTGCTTAATATATAGTTTGAAAGATAGGTCTCATCATCTGAGTTTTGGCTAAGCAAAGTAAGGTGATCCTCGTTAAATGAAGACGCTAAAATTGTTGCTTCTATAGGCAAAGCACTAAATGTTACTGAGTCTGCGGGCGGAGTAAAAAGGGCATACTCGTTATTGGCGATAAGTAACACTTGATGATCAACCCAGTAGGCTTGCTGTACTTCATTGTCTAAGCAAGGAGAGATCACTTTCCTGCCAGCAAATTTTGGTAACGCGACGATAACCTGCTGACACTTAGTTTGTTCTTTTGTTTTGCGCGTTTCAATGAGTACGGCTCTTTTACCATCATTGCTGATTTTCGGCTGACCAGTATAATCCAATGCGCGGGAGATGAGTTTAGTCGTTTGGAAGTCTAACTCCTTTACTTTTAGTTCTGCTGTTTGCGATGTTCTGGCCACATATAACAACCTCCTGTCTGAGGTGAGTGTCGCAGTACTTTCCAACTCCAATCCGTAACTTACAGGTGTCACCTCTGAAAGTTGGAACTTAGCTTTTGGCATAGTTGAGTAGATAAACAATATGCCAAAGAGGGTGATGAAACCTGTGAAATAGAGTGCACATATTTTCAGCTTTTGGCGTAAGTTCGTGTGGTGATCCTCAAGTTGTAAACGATAGCCCTTTTTATGAAAAGTTTGGATAATACGCTTATCATTATCGCCAAGTAGTTTCCTAAGCTGAGCAATACACCGTTGTAGGGCATTTGGGGCGACGACGGTATTTTGCCATACTGAATTGAGTAGGTGCTCTTGCGTAACAAGCTTCCCACGATGCTGATAAAGTATTTCAAATACTGCTAGCACCTTTGCCTCTAATGTGATGGTTTCATCAAGGTAGACAAGTTCACCCGTGACCAAGTCTAACTTACGGTTATTGATTGTTATCATTATTATTTGGGAACAGCAGTCGATAAGGCTAGTCTATCTTGTATTGGATATAAAAATAACCCATTAAGGGCTATTTCACTTTATCAACCGAGCCATTATTAGCTGATTGGATCAGTGGGGCACTGGTTCATTTTGTAACGTAAACAGTCCCATATTAATTGCGCTTGGTAGCCAAACTGCTAACTGCGATTGCAGCGCTTGTAGATTTAAGTTTAGGCGGCTAGCGCTATAGCTTACTGCTTCTTGGTAGCGTAGCGGTTTTTCTCTCAAATGAAGCAATAAGTCTGCTTGCCAGTCATTCAATACACACATTTTTATCCGATATTGCTGCCTAGAAACCGCAATGTGTGTTTGCGCTGGTGCCGGTATGGTATATGGCTCTGCTTGCTCAAGCTGGGTTATAAGCGGCAGCAAGGGGTAATCGGTTTGAATAAGCTGCACGGATCCTGGCACCGACATGACAAAGTCTTCGGCTATGCCGCAAAGGAGCTCAATCTCGCTTATTGCCGTGGTTGATTGCTGTGTTTCAGGCCCAGGCTTTAATAGTGCAAGCGCTTTGGCTCTTTCTAACTTTGCCAGCTCGCAGGGCAAACTAAACATAGCTTGTTGATGGGGATCAAAATCTCCTGATGGCTTTGTCTGTGCTAAAAAATCAGCGAAGCGTGAGCCAAGTTGGTGCAGTGTCCAAGACTCTGAGGGTAAGGTGACGATAAAGGCTTTAGCGAAAGTCTCGAATACTTCCTCTCCCATAAATTGGCACAACAATGCGAACTCGCCTTTTAGGCACTCTACCAACCGCATCACATAGCCTGCGGCATAGATGTCTACTCTTCTCATGGCACCCAATTTTTTACTACTTTTTACACAGTCATGCAGTGTCACCCCATGAGGGGCAGCAGCGGTATTGAGCTTTTGTGATAGGTCGCCTCGTACCATCAAAACGGTGCTAAGCCATTGTTGAGTTTGCGTTAAGTCTGGCGTTTTCATTACGTTAATTCTGCTCGCTCATTGACGATTGGGGTCGAAATCGCATTGCTGGTGGAGAGCGCCCTTTGCTCTGGAATGTCTCCAGCAAGCACTTGTTTCGCTTTGTTTAACTCCGCAACGAGTTCAGGAAAACTGGGGATATTGGCATCCCATTCCAGTAAGGTAGACACGCCACCCGTTAACTGCTGCGCTAGTTGGTAAAGTTGCCAAACTTGGGCAGGCACAGGTTGGTCATGGGTGTCTATCAAACAATCACCGCAGTCGCTAGGACCGGCTAGGTGGATCTGAACTATGTGCTTATGGGGAAGTTGACGAATGAACGCTTCGGCGTCAAAACCATGATTAAAGCTACTGACAAAGACATTGTTTACATCCAACAGCATACCGCAGCCTGTTGCGGTGACTAATTCACTAAAGAACTCGCTTTCAGTGAGAGTTGAATGTTGAAATTCAAGGTATGTTGATGGGTTCTCAAGCACCAAAGGTCGCGCTAAAAAATCCTGTACTTGGTCAATACGGTTTATCACGTGTTGCAGGCTCTCGTCAGTTAACGGCATAGGTAGGAGATCGTGACTATTTAAGCCTGCAATGCCTGTCCAACACAAATGATCAGAAATAAGCTGTGGCTGAACGAACTCGCTTAGCGCTTTGAGTTTGCCTAAGTATTCAAAGTTTAGCGGATCGCTACTGCCAATATTCATTGATACGCCATGCATCACTAGCGGATATTGCTCCTTTAGTTGAGCGAGGACATACCGGCCATAACCGTGATTATCAATATAGTTCTCACTAATGATTTCAAACCAGTCAACATCAAGCGATGCTCCGCGTTCCAATTGGGGCATAATAAAGGGGTAGTGCTGGCTTCTAAGGCCAACACCAAACCCTAAGTCGGTCAATTGTTCTATAGCGGACGCAGCAAATTGCTGCGTCCGAGTTGGATTGGTCATGCTATCTGCCTATCAAGTCGATGGTGGTAGTGCGAGACGAATATCTGAAGCCGCTGGCTTGTCTTCCGGTGTGCCATCTTCTTTTAACAAACCATTGGCATTACAGTATGCCTGCCATGCAATATCGTACACTGCATCTCCTTTTTTGTAAGGCATTAGTACGTTACCTTCAGACTTTCCTGCCGGTGCTTTTTGGTCTTTAGGGAAAGTGTAATCCATCGGGGAGAAAGTATTATCTTTTAAGTTAAACTTAAATAGCTGCATGTCGTACTCTTGATCTTCACCAGAAAGTGCTGGGAAGAGTTGAGAAGCTGAGATAGGTACAGCACAGCCACCCAAGTTATTACACTTATTATCAGCAGGTGCACTTTTTGGCCCTGTAGATACGCTGCCACCACAACTACCACCTGGCGTTGTGCTATGAACAAAGCCACAGCCACCTTGTGCTTTACAATCGTTACTGCCTTTACAGCTGTGATAGACCTCTGGAGGCGGCAGAACATCTGCCCCAATGTTGGTGTAACTCATCCCTTGGCAGGCGTGGTAAAGGGTGTTTGGATCTTGTGCTTTAATCCCTGTAACTAAATCAGGCGCAATTCCTGTGGTTGCCCAACAAATAGAAATTCTATCGCCAGAACCACCCATTGCTGGGCCTGGGAATTCACTGGTTTTACCCGACCAATAACGGTCAAGCGCTGTTGTTAGGCCTTTAATAGTGCCTACCGCAGATTGACTGAATAATTGATGCGTATTGCCAACATTGGACGAGAGCTTAAGATTGTTAAGTGCTTTTACTACGCTGCTGACGCAAGGGAGATTTGGGTTGTTCTTAGCTGCTTCATCACCACCGTTGGGGTCCAATAACGCCTCATTCCAGCTATTACCTTCAGCAAACCAAGTTGACCAAGTCATGTAACGTTCGTCTGATTGACTTGAAGGTTTCTCAAAGTCGACAATGAGCTTCATGGTATCGGTGAATATTTGAAAGTGATCTTTGTATTTATTAGTGATCCGCGCACACGCTGAACCCGAAATTGGACCCTCGCCGCAGCTTGCGGGATAATCCGCCTTTAATGCTTCCGCGCTAGGTTGAAACTTCTCTTCTACGGTACTGAGATGGGTATCTTCCGCTTTATTCGCTTTTGCTGCTAGGAGGTTTTGTGCCCACTTTTCATCAGCCCAGCGTTTACAAATCATATCAGCCACACCATCACCTTCACCTTGATCGGTAATGGCATTTACATTATTCATTAACGCTTCTTTTAATGCAGTATGATCTTCTTTAACGTTGAGTGAGCCTTTAATGCCTGGGAATTGTGGCTGATAATCTTTGTTACCAGGACGTTCGTTAAAATAGTCGCGCTGAATGGTAGCGTAGTCGAGCAAGCTGGTGCCATCATCATATCGGATCTGAATATAATCCCAATAGCTGAGGTACATGTGTCCAATCGAGCCAAATAGCGGCAGATCTTTTTCAGTGTAATTGGGTTTCCACCAGTCATAAGGTGCCTGCTCAAAATATTTTGGCCGTTTTGTCTCTTTGTTTGGTTCTAAATATTGCTCTTGGATAATTTTCTTTGCGTTTTCTTCCGTTTCTTCAATCAACATAAAGAGTAGTGTCTGCTCTTTGTTGAGCTCAGTGGCATTAACACGGAGATCTTGTAACGTCTTATTTGGGAAAATTTGCTTAAAGTAAGCTTGAACTTCAGGGCTTAATTTAGACAAGTCATCGCTGCAATCAGCAAAGTCCAAAATGTGTGGAATACCGCTTTGATTGTTATAGCACTTCCAACCAAACTTCTCGTCAATTAATGCTTGGCTGGTAAAGCTTGGTGTGAGGCCCAATTTACTTGCCATGTTTGAGGCGAGTTGTAAGTGCAGCATTTCTTCGATAAAAACACTATACACGCCGTTAAACACTTGCTGGTTCACAGAGAGTTTAAATGAGTCCTTTTGGTTGTTTGGATCGTCATTGTCACCAACCAAAGTATCGATATTGAAAAGTGGTTTAAGCTCTACGTCGTAGCCTTTATTTAGGCGGTGCTCTGGTATATATCCCGCTGTTGGGCCAAGTCCTGGCCAGTAGCGACCAGGGTAGAGGTTAGACGAGTCTGCAATCTGGTGGGTGCCCTGAATTGAGTAAAGACCGGTCATGTAAAGTGGAATAGTGAATAATTCGACATTTATTGCCGCTTGTGCAATTGCCCGTAAGCAAGATAAATCGGCCGCTTTATACTGGCTATCACGTGCTTTGATTTGTTTTTTTTGTGTACTACTGAGCAGGATGTTGGCATCAATTTCTTTATCCACTTCTACCGACTGACCCGTTTTGTTCTGCACATTCATGGTTTGCTCCTTTGTGACGGTGAACGTTGTGCAATACCACTGGCTTAAATAGAAATAAGTTAAGACATGAATTATGCATTCAAGGTAACTCAAAAACTTAAGCAAATTGGCATAGTTGAGGGATAGACTCTCGTTATAAAAAGTAGACGTAAATCGAAAGAAAATCGATTACACACCATTACGTAACAGTTACTTTTTTATAACACCCTAACGTGGGAGGCAAAAGAGATGAGATTCAGAAACTGAAAAGCGTAATATCACGCTAGCCAGGAGTTATTTTTTAATACATTTGGTATAAATTAACGCAGTGATAAGGGATAACAGCTGCTAGAAAACAAGCTGTTATCCCAAGTTTAGGTTAAGTATTTACTTAAAACTTAGTGGGAGCTGGCGGTACTGAGAGTGCTTTTTTCGGATTGTCTTTAAGCTCTTTTAACAACTCTTTTACAGCACGCTCAACAGAAGGATCTTTACCTGCATGAACAAGTTCAGGTCTATCGATCACTTCAATATCAGGGCTTACCCCTTCGTTTTCGATGATCCAGTTGCCGTCGTTATCTAGAATTCTGAAGGTCGCTGCGATCACCTGACCACCGTCAACTAGGCTCGGGTTACCTGAGATACCAATTAGGCCACCCCAAGTACGAGTACCAATCAGTTTGCCAAGACCTGCCTGACGGAAGTAGTAAGGTAGGGCATCGCCACCTGAGCTTGAATAGCCATTGATCAGCATTGCTTTTGGACCTTCGTGGGCAAACTGAGGTGTTTTTGTTGGCTCAACACCACGGCGTTTCCAATAATTAAGTGGCTTACGGGCAAGCCAAGTGATCATGTGTTCAGGAATAAAGCCACCGCCGTTATAACGGTCGTCGATGATCAGCGCATCTTTCGTCGTTTGTGGCATAAAGTTCTTAAATAGTGAACGGTTACCATCATAGTGCGTATTTGGTAGGTGAACGTAGCCAATCTTACCATTGGATAGTTTGTCTACGTAGTCAGCACGTGATTGAACCCATGCCATATAGCGTAGCCCTTGCTCACTGGCAACCGGTTTTACTGTGACTTTCCAGCTATCTTCAAGACTAGGTGATTTACTTAATACCAACTCAACTTGCTCACCTTGGGTGTTTTCAAGCAGCTCATAAAAATTAACCACGTCTTTTACTGAGCGACCATTCACCGAGATAATGTAATCGCCCTCATTGGCATTTACCCCAGTTTCGTCAAGCGGTGAACGGTAGTCTTCATGCCAGTTTTCACCCTTGAAAATGCGTTCAATTTTAACATAGCCAGATTGGTGAGCGCTTATCTCAGCACCAAGCAAGCCATGTTTTTTGCGCTCTGCAGTAGGCGCATCACCAGATTGAACATAAATGTGACCGGCGTTGATTTCACCTGCAATTTCACTCAGTACATAGTCTAAGTCGCTACGATGTGCAACCGCATTGGCTAGCGGTTGATACTTCTCTAGGATTGCATCCCAATCTTGACCATGGTGATTTTCATCGTAGAACCAATCACGTAACGTACGCCAGCCTTCCACATACATTTGTTGCCATTCAACTTTAGGATCGATTTTGAGTGTCATCTTAGACAGATCAAGCTGGCTGGCTTTTAAATCTTGTTTTGGCTTAGGCGCAATAACACTGTAATTGTTACCAGCACGAGCGATTAGGTGCTTACCACCTGCTGCAACTTTATAGCTACTCACCCCTTCTGCGACTGTCTCTAGTTTGCTATCAGGCTTGTTACCGAGTAGCTTTAATGCGCCGCCTGTTAATGTCAGTACACCACCTTCGACGCCAGTTAGGGCGCCGTAGTTACCAGCTGGTGCTGAGAGTGATACAACCCGAGACATAAAGCCGTTGGCATCAATGCGATTTTCTTTTTTAGCACCTTCTTCTTTTGCTTCGTCATCTGATTGAATGGTTAACTCATCACTTTCAAAAGCATTTAGTGGCTGAATATGAGGGTTCACAGCGACGCTATAAATGCGAGTCGCGTTGTTGAACATATAGTCAAATTCATAGCTGCTAAAGGTAAGGTTGTAGTCACGCTCAGACGTAAAGTAAATATAGTTTCCATCTGGCGAGAAGGTTGGGTTACGCTCACTGGTCATTTCGTCAGTGAGTCGAGTCACCTTTTTATCTTCGATATTGTAGTGCCACAGAGAGGCATAGCGGTTTTCGTTATTCTTAACAAAAACAATATCTTCGCTGTTTGGTGACCAAGTATATTCAGTTAGGCCGTCTTCATCGTATTTGGCGGTATCGATTTTGTGCATATCGCCAGACTTAGCATCAATCCACCATAATGTATGGTTTTTATCTGCAAACAATAGTTTGCTGTTGTCTGCTGACCAGATTGGTGTGAAGCGCCAGATAGTCCCGTTGTCGGTTAACTGGATAGTTTTATTGTTATTGGCTCGGTCTTTTAAATAAATTTCATATTCACCTGTTTTATCGCTCATGTAGGCAATATAACGGCCATTTGGTGACCAGCTTGCTTCAATCTCACGGCCTTCAGGCGTATAAGATAGATTGCGAGTAGGGCCCTGTTTTACCGGAACAGAAAATAGTTCACCACGGGCAGTAAACAATGCACGTTTGCCATCATGTGAAATATCCATTGAATCAATAAAGTCACTGACATTTTTGCTGTAAGGCATGGCATATTGACGCACGCCTGCAACATCAATGTTCAACTTTTTGGCAGACTTAGTTGCTTCATCAAAGCGATATAGGTAACCGCCATTTTCATATACGATGGCGTCGGGGCCTGCAGAAGGCCATAGGACATCAAAGTCTTTGTGGTCAGTCATTTTAATCGGTGACTTCCCATCGCGGTATTTGTAAAGGTTAAGTGTGTAGTCACGATCAGACACGAAGTAAATACTGTCATTTACCCAAGTTGGTTGCTGATCGGTTGCTTTGTCGGTTGTGAGTTGTTTAGATGTATCGTTTTCAAGGTCATAAATCCAAACATCCTGTGCACGGCCACCACGCGAGCGTTTCCACGTTCTAAACTCTCTGTCGATTGGTGTGTAAACATACTTGCTACCATCTGGAGAAAGCATGCCACCGCCGGTTTCCGGAATAGCCAGCGGCTGCTCGAGACCACCATCTACAGGCACCATGTATGGACGGCCCATACGTTTGCCCCATGGCGTACGGTTTGCTCTAAAGACGATATGTTTGCCGTCAGGCGTCCAATCCATCACACGGTAATCAAAACCACCGCGCGGAGGCATTGGGCCTACGTCGTTATAATATGTTAGTTGTTTTAATCCTGAACCGTCGGCATTGATCACATAGATTTGGCGGCTACCATTATACTCAGCGGCAAAAGCGATTTTTCTGCCATCTGGTGAAAACTTAGGGAAAGTTTCAAAACCAATGTGGTCGGTCAAGCGTTGGCTTTTGCCTGAATTGGTATCTGCGATATAAATGTCGCCAGCGTACACAAAAGTGACTTTGTCTTTGTGAATATCTGGAAAGCGGAGTAAGCGAGTATCTTCGGTTTGATACGCTGAAACAAAAGGCGCGGCTGCCGCAGCGATGGCCAGCACGAGTGTTTTTATTTTCATCATAATATAGGCATTTCCGTTATTATTTTGATACATAATAACGATTGAACAATGAAATGCACCTATATTAGACAAATAACCTGTTTCAAAATGTGAAAAACACCCCAACGCGGAGTGTGGTCGCGATGAGGTGTTGAGTAGTTGGGGAAAATCAATGGAGTACCACGGTACTCCATAGCAGTGTCAACTTAGAATTGTGCAACGAAAGTTAGGTTGCTTGTTTCACCGCCATCTGTGTCAACTACGCTACCTTTAAGGTAGTAAGTGTCGTTGAAGAAGTATTTTGCTTCTGCTGCTAGGTCAGAATCATATGAACCTAGGCCAAGAGCAAAGTTGCGAGTAAAGTAGTAGTTCGCCAACACGTTGGTTACGTTGTCGTCAAAACCTTCAACGTCGATACGGTTATGTTCTACGTCGATTGTGAAGTAGCTTTCACCTTCTACGTGCATGAAGTAACGTGCACTTAGGTTTAGATAATCGAACTCATCTTCAGTTTCAATAGTAAAACCAATGTAATCAGTAGAGTTTAGTTCGTGGTTGTACTCAGCTTTGAACCAAGTAGTGTCACCATTTTCAAACTCTTCTTGACGAATGCTTAGCTTCAGGTTGTCGTTATATAAATAACCAAAACCAAAAGAGTAATGATCGTCGGCTTCACCTAGATCTGAAATGCTACCTGTAACGAACCACTCTTTAGTGATAAAGCCTTCACCGTGTGCAGAGAAAGCGTTTGAGTAATCATCATTCGCATAACTTAAGCCAACATTGCTATCCGTATCAAGGTAGCCAAAGTCATCCCATACGCCAACTGATTCTTGAGGTGCGAAAAAGTAGTCAGAAGAAAGCATCAGTAGGCTGTTATCAGAACCATCGTAATCTGTATAACTAGCAGCGTTGAACCACTCTTTTTGTACATTTCCAGCGTTAGCTTGAGCGGTTGCTGAAACAAGTAGTGAAACAGCTGCGATAGATAGTAGTTTTTTCATGTTCATCCCTTATATTTCCATATTATTGAGCTACATTGACTCAACGGCGCGCATGGTAGTATCCGAAATCTGAACAGAAACTGAAGAAGTTAATAAAGTATAGAGATTGGAAAAATATTTAAGTCTTAATTATGCTTTTTGCATCTAAAGTGAACAAAAGGGTTGAAAAGTGGCCAATTCATTTCATGGGATATCAATCGGCACTGAACGGCATGGTGATGACATTTATCTCACACTTAAGCCCACAGGTAAACTCACCCACGAAGACTATGTTGTTATTACTCCAATCATTGAGGGGGCGTTAAAAGCAGTCAACACACCCAAAATCTATGCTTTTGTCGATGCAACTGAGTTTGATGGTTGGGAGCCTCGAGCCATGTGGGACGACTTCAAACTCGCCTTTGAACACAGCCGTGCATTTGTCAAAGTAGCCATTTACGGAGGGCAAAACTGGCATCGGCTTGCTGCGACTGTTGGTAACTGGTTTGTTACAGGTGAAGTGAAATACTTTGAAGATAAACAAAGTGCTATTCAGTGGCTTAATGTAAGAACGTAAAATAAGTTGAGATAAGTTCAAGTTGTTGGTGGTTACCTTTACGCGTAAGCTTAGTGGTTAAAAATTGGATTATCTTCCGTTTCTTCATGTATAGTGAAGTAATACTAACACTGGCTTTGTCGCAATCGCTTAGGAGCTCCATCTGTGAAAAAAATACTGATAACAGGTGCAAATCGCGGTATTGGACTTGCGTTAACGAAAACCTATTTGCAGTCTGGCTGGCACGTATTGGCTACCTGCAGAGAGCCACTTGCCGCTACTGAATTGAATGCGCTGGCACCTACCTTTCCGGAGCTGCAAGTTTTTGCTTTAGATGTTACCAACTTTGACCAAATGGAAGAACTCAGCGAAAAACTCGCCCCTGTCGCTATAGATATAGTAATAAACAATGCTGGGATATACGGCCCTAAAGGCTATGCTTTTGGTGAAACAGACATTGAAGCATGGCGCGAAGTCATGGAAGTTAATGTATTTGCTACCATGCGCTTGGCCGAATTGTTTTACACTCATCTAAGTAAGGGTGAAGAGAAAATATTTGCCGCGCTCTCTTCAAAAGTAGGTAGTCATACGATGAATACCAAAGGGGGAGGGTATATTTATCGCAGTTCTAAAGCCGCACTAAATTCAGTGATAAAGAGTTTATCTAACGATTTACTGAACGAAGGGATCCGCACCGTTGCCCTTCACCCCGGTTGGGTGCAGACCGAGATGGGGGGAGCAAACGCGCTTATTACCCCTGAAGAGTCTGCAAATGGCATTTATTCTCTGTTATCTCATTTTGTCGATGCGCAAAGCGGTGGATTTTATGACTACAAGGGAGATGCAATTCCTTGGTAGCAATACTGCGCTAAACGAATTGTGGGAAAGTATCAAAGGACTATAAACCCGTGGTAGAAGTTCAAGACATAGAGTTTACACGGCGAGATGGAGGTGCTTGTCGAGCGATCTTAAGCAAGCTGAGTCTTTGTATCGCAAGCCAAGAGCAAGTTGCCATCGTAGGAGATAGCGGCTCTGGCAAAACCACCCTTATACATTTAATTGGCGGGTTATTAAGGCCAGATAGTGGCCGTATTTTGGTTGATGGGCAAGATATTACTCTACTCGATAATACCGCTCAGGCTTTATACCGCCGCAGCATAGGGATGATTTTTCAACATTACCAACTCCTTGCGCCTCTCAATGTCTATGACAATATTACTTTTCAAGCGCAGCTTAATAACCTTATGCCTTCGCGCACAGAAGTTGAGGCGCTTGCTGAGCGGTTAGGGATCTTAGACAAGCTACATGCGTTCCCGGAACAACTTTCTGGAGGTGAGCAGCAACGGGTTGGTATTGCCCGTGCTATGTTAAATAAACCCCAGTTACTGCTTGCAGATGAACCCACCGGAAATTTAGATACAGCCAAAAGTGAAGAGGTTGTATCACTGTTACGTGAGCTATGTGAAGAAAAAGCGGTAAACCTGATCATGGTAACCCATAGCCAGCATCTAGCTGATTGCTTGGATAGAAAAATCACCATAGAGAATCAATGCGCTTATGGCTGAGTGCCCCAAACCTTCGACCTCACTGTCTGTGAACGCTGAAGTCAAACTGATACTCACGGTATTTATACGTTTCTATCGCAGGCATATTTGGCTATTTTTGTTGTTTGTTTTTGGGTTATCTCTAGGGAGCGCTTTACTTGGGTCTATCCAAGGTCTTAATCAAGAAGCAACTCAACGTTATGACCAAACCAGTGCGCTTGTTAACAACCCCATTAGTCATTTTATTCGGCCGAACCAAGGCAGCGAAACGCTCAGTTTTGATGTTTGGAGGCAACTTCGATCTGCTGGGTTTATATCGGCTGAACCTGTGGTAGAAGGTTTGCTTACCTTAGCAAGTGGTAAACGGGTTTGGCTTAAAGGTGTGAACACCTTGCAATGGATAACACCAAGGCAAGAAAAGGCTTCTAGAAGTCAAAGTGGAAGCATGCAGTTTGGCTTTAATACGATTTATATATCAGAAAAGCTCGCAAATAGACTTGCTGTGGGCGAGCAACAAACTCTCACCATTAACGGTACAATGTTTAAGTTGGCTGTACTCCCAAAGCTGTCGGGAAATACCGCACTGACCGACATCGCGTTAGCTGATCACCTATTAAACCTATCCGGCCAAATTAGCTATATTGAGGTCTCAAATGCAGAATTAAATGAACTCAAAGTAAAGCAGCTACTAGGCAACAAAGCGCAGCTCCAAAGTGCACAGGCTCAATCATTTGACTCGCTGTCTCAAGCATTTTTCTTTAACTTACAGGCGTTAGCTTTACTGGGTTATATCGTTGGAGCTTTTTTGAGTTTCAATGCCATTAAATTATCTCTTCATGCCCGTCACAAGTTGCACCAACAGCTCACGCTACTTGGTTGTATTCAAGCTAATGTAATTACAGCATTAATTATTGAAGTACTGTTATTGAGTTTGGTCGCGGCCTTGGTGGGGGCGGGGATTGCGTATATTGGTGCTAACCTGCTCGTAAATGAGATCACCGTAGCGCTACAAAGCTTATTTGAACTAGACAGAAGCTTACCTGTTCAATTTAGTTGGTTGGTGGTATTGCAGGCTTTTACGTTAAATGTGCTGGTGCTTACTGGTGTTGCTTGTTCTCAACTCAAGCTATTTTCAATGAAAGTGAGATTGTTTCATAAGTTATTGCTTCTGATAGGGCTCAGTTACATTGCTGGGTATCTTTATTTAACCAGCGACACCCCCATCCATGCGCTTGGGCTATGTGCATGCTTGCTGCTGGCTTTTTTTATCATTACACCGATGATATTACGTGCAGTCTTTTCTGTTATTCCCACTCAACACCCGTTACTGAAGTGGATCAAGGCAGACAGTGATGAACAGATACGAGTATTGGCGATTAGCGTTTACGCCGTATTACTTGCAGTTGGCACGTCGGTGGGGTTACAAATCATGGTAAGCAGTTTTAGTACGGCGTTACAAATTCATTTAAATGGTCGCCTAAGTGCCGAGCTCTATGTGAGACCAAATGATGTGACAGACGCCCAATATCAATGGCTAGCGCACCATAAGAATGTAAAAACGTTAGGCGTATTTTGGCAGGCACAAGCAAATTATCAGTCAGGTAATCTGGGTGATAGCAACCGCTCTGCTCGAGTTATCAGTTTTGGTAATGAGCCCGCTTTACATCAAAACCTTACTTTGTTATCGGGCGAATCTCCTAGCATCAGCACTTTGTTTTTCGACGAAACCAATAATTTAAGTGGGTGTCTTGCAAATGAACCGAGTAAGTTACTTCACAACGTTGAGCTCGGACAGCTTGTTACGTTATATCAGGGAGAACGATACATTCGTTGCAAAATAACTGGGTTTTATTACGATTATGGTGAGCAGCGACCTGTATTTGTTGTCGTTACGCAAGCAATTGAACAAGCAATGTTTCAGTATCAAGCATTGGGTTTTTCGCTGGGGTTAAAAGCCAATGTTGACGAGGCATTATTCAAGCAACAACTCATTCAGCATTTTAATCTTAATGACTCACACGTAGTGCAAAACCAGGTGTTCAAACGCTATGCCACAAGGCTATTTGAGCATACATTTTATGCGACAAAAGCACTGAATTTAATGATTGTTGCCATCGCGCTATTTGGCCTTTGGGTATCGTTATTGACGCTGGGGGTTAAGCAGATCCAACCGTTGGCTTTACTGAAAAGCTTAGGGGTGACAACCGTGCAAGCATTTACCATTAAACTTGTGCAAAGCTCAATTATTTTACTGGTAACGCTATTGCTGGCAATACTGTTAGGTGGATTGCTGGGCTGGGTGTTGCTAAAATTTGTCATGCCCATTGGCTTTGGCTGGACCATTCCATTGTTGTTGCCTTTTCAGGATATTCTCGTTTTTATTGTGTTGATTTATGTATTAGCGCTCCTAGTGAGCGTAGCACCACTACTAAAGCTGAGTCGATACGCCGTTGCGGATTTATTGTATGAAGAATAGTTCCTTAATCGCTGTGCTACTTTGCTTACTAAGTGCGGCATGCATACCAGAACCCTCAAAGTCAGGCGCTGCTCCTCACTTTTTTAGTCTTGAACAGGGGGAACCTGTTTCTTCAAGTTACCAATTAGACTTCCCTCGGGATCATGGAAGCCATCCAGCCCAAGGAATTGAATGGTGGTATGTAACGGCTAATTTAAAAAGCGAAACGGGGCAAGGGTTTGGAGTACAGTGGACGTTATTCAGAACATCAATACCCAATAATCAATTTGATAGTCAGTGGTGGGATAACCAGATTTACTTCGCGCATTTTGCCATTCAGAGCGACACAAGCCATCAAGCATTTGAGCGCTACGGCCGAGCGGGACAAGTGCAAATCCAAGCAGAACCTTTTGTTGCGCGTCTCGATAACTGGTATCTAAAAAGTGAGCAAAGTGCGTTTTTTCCACTAGCGCTGAACGCAGGTGCAGCGAGTAACGACATAAACTTAGTGCTAGACACCAGCCCTTTAGTGTTACATGGAAATAAAGGCTATAGCGTAAAAACATCGGACGGTCATGCCTCTATGTACTACAGCTATCCATTTTTAACGGTAACAGGCACACTGGTATTTCAAGGTCAATCACATCAAGTCACAGGTGATGCTTGGCTCGACAGAGAATGGTCTTCGTCATTTATTAACCAACATCACAAAGGCTGGGACTGGTTTAGTATTCGTGGTGAGGACAAAAGGGAAGCGCTGATGGTCTTTTGTATTCGTGATCAGCAGCAGACTTATAAAGAGTGCCGAGGGACAGAAATCACGAAAGCTGGAAAAGCGATTAAGCAAATTCCGCCGCAAGCAATCCAGCTATCGGTACTCACGGAAACCTTATTGGATGGTGTACGTTATCCAACAACATGGCAGCTAGAGTTGCAAGGCAGAGATCCAATTATCATCGACAGTATTAATAAAGATGCTCGCAACCAACTCACCGTTAAATATTGGGAGGGCCGGGTTCGCGCGTCTGGTGGTTTTATTGGAGAAGGGTATGCGGAGTTGGTGGGATATGAATAAAGTAACGATAGCAAGCTCTTTGTACCTGATATTACTAATAAATTTAAAAGAGCAGGCATTTATCTTGAAATCTCGTTTTGACAACGATTTCTTCTGTAAAACTGGGCTTAGGACAGCTAGACTCTAAGCATATCTTACTATCTGCGTTGCTATGCTAAATTCTTTCTTTGTCTCTGATCCAGCACCGGAATTACTGCTCAGTGGTGTTTACGACACTACTTTAGTGGTGTTGTCGGTATTTGTAGCTGTGATAGCTTCATTTTTTACCCTAATTCAAATTGACTTTGCCGAACAAAATCAAAAAAGTAGCATTCGAAGACTCGCAAAGTTTGGCGGTGCAGTAGCGATGTCGGGGGGAATATGGAGTATGCATTTTATTGGCATGCTCGCCTTTTCGTTATGTGTTGAGGTTGATTACGACCCTTGGTTGACTGCCGCTTCTATTTTCCCTGCATTTTTGGCCTGTCTAGTGTCATTTGATCTGATCACCAAGCCTCAAGTTACCCTTGCAAATAAAGGCGTTGCCGCACTGATTTTAGGTGCTGGGATTGGCACTATGCATTATTCTGGAATGGAGGCAATGCAGCTTGGCCCTGTCTTGGCCTACGACCCCTCACTATTTGGGCTTTCCATTATTGTTGCGGTAACACTTGCCTTTATTGCCATTCAAACTAGAGCAAAACTAAGGCATTATTCTCGTACAAGTAATACTAGCTTGGTTAGAAGTCTCGGCGCATTGGCATTAGGGGCTTCTGTGTCTGGTATGCATTACACTGGGATGCAGGCCGCAAGGTTTGTGTCTGATACGCCGCTAATTAGTCAAGAAATGCAAGCACAGCATACCCAGTCTCTTGCGCTGTTTATTGCTGCTGTCAGTATTATCATCAGTGCCTTGTCTGCCCTGATCCACACCGCCAGTAAATACCGTACGGTGGCCGAGCTAAAAGCGGCGAATGAATCAAGGTTGGCCGCCATTTTAGAGACTGCGGTAGATGGCATCGTCACCATTGATGGTAAGGGAATAATACAAAGCTGTAATCCACTGGTTGAGAAGATTTTAGGCTGGCCTGAACATCAAGCTGTCGGTCGTAACGTGGCACTACTTTTACCAGAAGAGGCCCAGTCTAGTATTACATTTGATGGCGCTTATCTCGAGCAGTTCACAGGGGTCGGAAAGGAGATAACAGCGCGTCATAAGTCTGGCCACTTAGTGCCAGTTCGCTTAGGCATAGGTGAAGTTGAATTGAAAGATCAAGCTTCTTTCTATGTCGGTTTTATTACCGACCTAACACCACAAAAGCAAATGGAAAAAGCACTCATTGAGCAAGAGGCAAGATATCGAACTCTACTCAATAACATGCCTGGAGTCGCATTTAGGTGTCGTATCGACGACCAATGGAGTATGTCGTTTGTAAGCCCCATCGTAGAGCAGCTGACTGGCTATCGGGCCGAAGAATTTATTGCCGGGCATGTGCACTTTGATGATCTCATTGTAGAAGAAGATAAAAGTATAAGTCGAGATGTCGTAGAGCAAGCATTGCAATGCGGTGAGGGCAGTTACTCTCAAGAGTATCGGATTTTACATAAGTCTGGCCATATTAAATGGGTACTCGACAAAGGGTCGTTCGAATACGATCAAGCTGGTCGTGTCGAGGGCATTGCTGGAGTACTGTTGGATATTAGCGAGCGCAAAAACATGGAAGATGAACTCCGTGCAGCAAAAAGTATTGCTGAAAGTGCCGCTGCGTCTAAACAAGCGTTCTTGGCAAACATGAGCCACGAAATTCGTACCCCAATGAACGCAATATTAGGGTTTAGTGAAGTACTTAAAGAGTCTGAACTGCAACCTGAGCAGAGTAAACATGTAAACACCATTCTGACTAGCGCAAAAGCGCTGCTACACTTGCTCAACGATATTCTGGATTCAGCGAAGTTAGAGCAAGGCAAGTTGGACTTAATCGAAAATGACTTTTGCATCTCTGAGCTGCTGGATAATGTTGTTTCGACTTTTTGGTATCAAGCGAAAAAGAAAGGCTTGAAGCTCGACCTTAATATGAGTCCACACTTGCACCAGACTTATCACGGGGCATCAGATAGATTGCGCCAAGTGCTAGTCAACTTACTTGGTAATGCGATTAAGTTTACATCGCAAGGGGGTGTGGAGTTGACGGTTGAGTCGTCCCACGACGACTACCTATTGTTCAAAGTTGCAGATACAGGAATTGGGATCGCCAGTGATAGGCTTGATTCGATTTTTAAGCCGTTTGAACAAGCCGATGGCAGCATGAGTCGTCGCTTTGGTGGAACAGGGCTTGGCACTACCATCAGTCGACAGCTTGTTGAACTGATGGGCGGGAAGATATGGGCGCACAGTGAACTCGGGAAAGGCTCGACATTCTATTTTACGGTGCCATTACAAAAAATAGCGGCTTTTACGGTTGCCCAAGACATGCATGTAACACTGCCGCCACTGGTCATATTAGTTGCTGATGATATTCCGCAAAATACTGAGTTATTAACTCTGTTACTCAGTAAACAAGGACATACCATAGACATTGCAAATGATGGCTTAAAGGCCATTGAAAAAGCAAAATCGCAGCAATATGACCTCATCCTGATGGACATTCATATGCCAGATTGTGATGGTTTGGAGGCAACCCGTGCTATTCGCGCTTTTGAGCAAAATGCAGGGCGTCCTGAAACGCCAATTATTGCCCTCACTGCCAGTGTATTGGGTGAAGATAGAGCTGCGGCAAAAGCTGCGGGTATGGCTGCATTTGCTTCAAAACCTGTGGTGATTGAGGATTTAACCAGAACCATAGCTGAAACACTGAATATAAATATTCCCCATACCTCGGTAGGGGTTCGCCAAACGAACAATAAGCAACTGATTAACAGAGCTCGGGCGGTAAACTTATGGGGAAGTGAGGCCAAGTTTTTGAAAGAGCTCTCGCGCTTTTGGGAAACAAAAAGAGAAGCGGTTATTGCATTGCTTGCCTATGAAGGGCAGCTACACAATGATGCACTAAGCAACATTCATACTATAAAAGGGATTGCGGGTAATCTTGCCCTAGAAACCTTGTTTGGTCTTTTGGAGCAAATTGAACGTAAAAAGGAAATCGACGAACGTCTCAGATCCAAACTCGCACTTATTATTGAAAAACTTGATGACGTAGTGGGGGTTAGTGATGAAGATGTGGTCACTAACGCTTTAAGTGAAGGCGATGTTTTTCTATTTAAACAAAATTTACTACAAGTGAAAGAGATGATTGATGAGTCGCAAGTGGAAGATGATGTATTAGATGCATTGTTGAGAAGTGCACCGTTAACCTCTCGTAGCCAGGTAGAGGCATTAATACATGCATTGGATGATTTTGAATTTGAACGTGCAGAAGCAGTTCTCGCACACTTAATGAGTACCGATGTGCAATGATAAATGATCATAAGCCTCTAATTTTAGCCGTTGACGATGAAGCAACGAACCTGCAAATTTTAAAGCAAACCTTGGGTAACCAATACCGTATGAAGTTTGCCAAATCGGGGTCGCTGGCATTAGATTTAATAGATAAAGAACGCCCGAGTTTGATTCTACTTGATGTGATGATGCCTGAAATGACAGGCTTTGAAGTGTGCGAAAAGCTAAAAGAGAATCCAGATACAGCTCGGATCCCGATTATTTTTGTTACCGCGTTAAGTGAAGAATTTGATGAAGCCAAGGGCTTTGAACTCGGTGGTGTGGATTATATTACCAAGCCAATTAGCCCTGCAATCACAAGAGCACGCGTAAAAACACACTTGTCTTTAGTCAGTGCAACAGAGCTTAAGAGTGCCTATGTTGAGCTAATGCAGCGCCTTGGACAGGCCGCAGAATATAAAGATAATGATACAGGCCAGCACATTGCAAGAATGAGCCGGTACTGTTTTGTGCTAGCTAAAGCCTGTGGTCTGCCTGATGAATATGCTGAAGACATTATGCTGGCTGCGCCTATGCATGATATAGGTAAGGTCGGCATTGCTGATAGCATTCTGTTAAAGCCCGGACGTTTAGAGCCGGACGAGTATGAAGTGATGAAGCAGCATGCTGAGCTGGGGGCCAATATTCTTGCAGACTCCGACTCAAAGTTGGTTAAACTTGCCTATTTAATGGCGATGGAGCATCACGAAAAGTTTGATGGAAGCGGTTACCCCAAAGGTTTAAAAGGGGAAGAGATCTCATTAGAGGGCAGGATCTGTGCCCTCGCTGATGTTTTTGATGCACTTACTTCAAAGCGTCCTTATAAAGAAGCTTGGACAATTGAAAAAGCATTGGCATTTATTCACTCTGAAAGTGGCAAACACTTTGACCCGAAGCTGGTGACATTGTTAGAAGAAAACATAACTGAACTACTAAAAATTAAGGCTCAGTTTGATTAATACCAAGGGGTACGATACCCGGAGCGTGGTAAACATTATTCTCAATTTCCCAATGATGAAATTGAAAGTGGTGTTTACCAATCAGCTTGAGTCCCAGTTTTTCGTAAAATCGATTTGATTTGTTCTCGACCCAAGTATACAGCCAATATCGTTCGCCAAATTTTTCTACCATATGAGAAAGTAAACGCCGACCTATCCCAAGCCCTTGAAATCGGCTTAGCACGTAGAGTTTTTCTACTTCAAAACCAAGGTCTTGCTGGTGGTATTTTGAGTGGTGATTAGCTTGGACATAACCTTGTATAGCATCTTGATGCACTGCTATGTAAATGCTTATCTCTTCTCGCTGTAGCAAAGAAGTAAAGTAGGCCTGTGTAAAGGTAGATAACGCATACTCTGCATATTCTTGCCGGAGCCCTTCGACTGCATATGTATCGAGCCAAACTTGGATCGATAGCGCGGCAAGTGATTGTGCATCTTCGTAGGTTGCTGAGCGTATTATCGGAGTTGTCATCAGCTTACCTTGTCCATAACTTGTGCATATTGGTAATAAGCGAGCTGGCCGAGACGTCGTAACTGTGGCAGAGGAAACTTCGGCAGTGGCTTAGTGTAAATTGGTATATTCGGCACTTTAATACCCATCAACTTTTCTGCTAACCGAATACTAGCCTGAGCACTGAACGCCACGCCAGAGCCACAGTAGCCCAAAACATAACCGGTATTATTTTCGCTGTAAATGTGCGGTATGTCATCAAGTGCGGCGGCGATGTAGCCACTCCAAAAGTAATCGACCGTAAATGGTAACTGTGTAAAGCAGTCTTTGAGCGCCGCTTGTAAATTGTGTTGATACTTTAAATTATCTTGATCGCGTCCAAACACGGCACCACGACCACCAAATAGAATACGGTTGTCAGGCAGTCGGCGGTAGTAATATTTGAGTCGTCGAGTATCCATCACTACTTGCTCTGTGAACAAACCATTTGCTTCGAGCACTTCATCGCTAAGTGGGTTAGTTACAATAATGCTACTTAGAATAGGCAGGTAGCGACCGTGTGTTAATGGTGAAAATTGTCGTTGGCTGTATGCGTTCGCCGCAATCACGACTTTATCTGCAGATACGCTGTGACCATTAACCACGAGTTGATGCTTGTCACTTTGATGCTGCTGATGCGTCACTAAGCTATTTTCATAAATTTGCACGCCAGCTTGCTGCGCTAATGCCTTGTAGCCCATCAACAATTTTAATGGGTGAACACCAAATGCATTATTAAATCTCAACGCGCCAAACCCTTGTTGATTGTGCATATACTGCTCAGCAAGTTGTTGACGGGAAAGCAGTTGGTGATGGTTACTCTCCATCGTCTCACTTAGGTATTCGGCCTGCGCTTTTAGTTGTGCGAACGCATGTTGATTGTGGGCAACCTTAAGATATCCAGCTGATTGAACATTGCAGTCAATGTTATGCTCATCGATAAGGCTACGCACCAAAGAAACTGCATCATTGTATTCACGGTAAATGGTTTTGCTGATCTCTAGACCGTATTTTTTGGCAAGTTGGGCATAACCTAAACGTCCAGTGCTGGGCAGAACAAAGCCTGCATTTCTCGCGCTCGCACCAAAGCCGATTTGATTCGCTTCAAACAAAGCAACGCTTTGTTGGTGGGTGGTTGCAAGGTGGTATGCCGTAAGTAAACCGGTAAAGCCCCCTCCTATGACCGCAACATCGACTTGCAAAGGCTTATCGAGCGCAGGAAGTGACGTGCCTATATCGCATGTGGCGGCCCAATAACTGTTTGCAAAGGCTTGGCCTTGGCAATGGGAGTGAGTAAGTGGATCAAATCCTGACATACTAAAACTCCAACACCATTTCGGCTGCCTGACAATGGCACTCAGTACCACAGATAGTGCAGACATAGCCATGATAGATACAGTCGTCTAACCACTTATCATCATGTACTTTGATGAGTTTGCCACCGGCTTTGGTGAAGTATTTTACGGCCCCATTACCAGGGCTTTGCTTCCAAAGATGAGAAACGCCAGCCTTTGCACCTTGTTGCTTAAGCGCTTCCACTGAGTGGCGCAGTAGTTGTGGCCCTATACCTTGCCCCTGTGCTGAAGGTGCAATAGCGATGCACTTAAAGTAAGCCATATCCGCTTGATCAACGGGCCAAAGTGTTGGCGTGCTCCACTTATCAATTGGCCATTGCCCAGCACTATAAGACGTTCTGAAGCCGAGTAATTCATCGCTTTCGCTTAACGCGACAAAGGAAGCGTTAATGCCGTTTTTACAGCCCTTCTGGTACATCTGCTCAATGCCAGTTTCATCTAAGTAGTTATCACCATGAACGAGATTACCAAGTTCAATGACACGTAAAAAGTGTGCTGGTTGCAATGGAATGATTTTCATAAGCTGCTCTATTGTTGTTATTTACTGTGAAGCGGTTCGCTCTAGCATATCACGTTGGTTAATGTACCAAAAAGCTTCGGCAGCGCTCAATTTGAGTTCAATGCAATGGAATAGTAGAGCGTAAAGAGTGAACAAAATTTGACAGCGATGTCATTTTGTTAATAATTGTTAAATTGGCGACTTCGCCATTAACAACAATATGTAAAGGATAAGTATGAATACTCTAAAATTAGCAACTTCAGTCTCGCTGGCTATTGCTGCAAGCCAAGTAATGGCAATGAACCCGCAACCTGACCCGCAAAACCCCAATGGCTATGTTGTCTCTCGGGTCGAATTAACGAGTGCCGAACGCGCAAAGACGGATGATCCAATGTACGCTATTTGGTCTAAAGCCCTTGAAACTAGAGACAACACCATAGTCGAGGCGATTGCCCCAGGTCTTGCCAGTAACCCCGATAATGTAAAAAGAGCAGAACGCGTATTTGGGCAAACGCAATGGCAGTTTCTTACTCAAATGGCGGCACCTGAATACACCTATACGCGCTTTTTACGTGCAATCGGTAAGTTTCCTGCGTTTTGTGGCGACTACAGTGACGGTCGGGACGCTGATGCTATCTGCAAACGCTCCATAGTGACTGCTTTTGCTCACTTCGCTCAAGAAACCGGAGGGCATATTGCTAAGGACAACATCTCTGACAATCCGCTGGGATTAGAAGAGTGGCAACAGGCATTAGTTCATGTGCGTGAAATGGGCTGGTCTGAAGGCGAGGTGGGCTACACAACTGGATGTGGTCAAAATGATTGGCAAAATCGCCGTTGGCCCTGTGGCGCGGGACAAGGTTACTTTGGCCGTGGCGCAAAGCAGCTATCGTATCATTTTAACTATGGTGCATTTAGCGAGGTGATGTTTAATGGCGATGCCACCGTATTACTAGATAATCCAGGTTTAGTGGCAGACTCTTGGCTCAATTTAGCGTCAGCAATTTGGTTTTTCTTAACGCCGCAAGCGCCAAAACCGGCCATGCTTCATGTCATAGATAGAACCTGGACGCCATCACAACGCGAAAGTGATGCTGGGATTGGTTACGGCTTTGGTACAACGATTAATATCATCAATGGCGGTATTGAGTGCGGCGCGCAGAATAAAGACAAAGGCCAGCCAGTTAACCGGATCCGCTACTGGGAAGGATTATCGCATCATTACAACATCAACATTCAAGCCGATGAAGAAAATACCTGCTGGCAGCAAACGCCTTATGGCAGTTTAAACTTAGATGGCGCAACCGATGTTCTTTACACCAACTGGGAAGGAGACTGGGCTTATTACGCAGATCGCCCCGGAGGCTATTCATTTGAATGTAAACTGGTTGGGTATCAAACAGCTTATTCGGCACTAGTTCCAGGAGACTATGAGAAATGTGTGACAAACTTCTATGAGTCACATGCAAGCTGGCCTGAAGTGCGTGTAGTTGATGACTTACCAACGACCCCAACAGAACCGCCTGTCGATGGAGTACCCGCTTGGGATGCAGACAAAGTGTATCTAAAAGGCGATCGCGCCAGCTACAATGGTGCGATCTACGAAGCGAAATGGTGGACCAAAGGCAATATACCAGCTGCCGATGGTTCTGGTCCTTGGTTGGCTGTTAACTAATACAGCTAGTCGCTGTGGGGCTGGTTACTTTGGCCCCACAACTTTTAAGATTCTTGCCAAAGATCATAAACTCCAATTGATGCCCCATGGTATGCGCGCTAAAATAGTGTTTTAGCAATAATCGAGACCATATTGTGTCTGTAACTCGCGCGTTAGTTCAAACTCTGTCTGAGTGCATTGAACATGTACTAGATACCTCTCTTCATGCCGATAAAGCATTAACTCAATTACTACAGAACAACCCTCAGTGGAGCCTTGATGAAAGGCAGTATGTGGTGAGTAATTATTATCATATTTTTCGTTTTAAACGATTACTGGCTTATCTACTTGAACATGAAGAAATGCCGTTAGATGGCTTTGGCTATTGGTTGACTTGCCAAGTTGTTACAGCACAGCCACTGCCAGAGTGGGTGGATACCGAGCGTTATAACCTAGAACAGCTAGAAAGTTTAATAGCGCAGGCACCTCAAGCCGTTCGTTTATCATTCCCTGATTGGTTAAACGATGTGGCTTCTGCGCAACTAGGTGAACAGTGGCCAGCGATTGCAGAGGCATTAAATCAAAGTGCATCGCAATATTTGCGCGTAAATACCCTTAAAAGTGATATAGCAGCGGTCACGGCGTCTTTAGCAAAAGAAGGGATCAAAGTTTCACAAGTTGCGCTTGATTCTCATCACGCTTTAAAAGTGGAATCTAATAGTCACCTATTTCGCTCTCAAGCATTTCAGGCTGGATGGTTTGAAATGCAAGATGCTGGCTCTCAGCAAATAGCGCCATTCTTGGATGTTCAGCCAGGGCATAAAGTGGTAGACGCCTGCGCTGGCGCTGGTGGAAAGAGTTTACATTTGGCGGCACTGATGGAAAACAAAGGTCGGTTACTGTCTTTGGATATTCATGAGCACAAACTTGAAACGCTTAAGCAGCGGGCGAAACGAGCCGGTGTCCATGTTGCTGAAACACGTACTATCCAAAACAATAAAACCATTAAACGTCAAAAAGAGAAGTTTGACCGTGTGTTGTTGGATGTCCCCTGTTCAGGCCTCGGCGTATTAAAGCGTAACCCTGATGCAAAATGGCACTTGAATTCGCAAAATTTAGACACACTTATTGCTTTGCAAACCGATATTCTCGAGCGTTACAGTCAAATGTGTAAGGTGGGTGGCAAGTTAGTTTACGCGACTTGCTCTATTTTACCTGCCGAAAACGAGCTGCAGGTAGAGCGCTTTTTGGCTAACAACCCCAATTGGCAGTTAGAAGACTCACTACGCTTACTTCCAGGAGTAAATTCGGAATTTGACGGTTTTTATGCCGCACGATTAGTAAAAAATAGTTAGGAAACAAGATGAACCCAATCATTGCATTACTTAAAGAACACAATATTTCGGATGAACAAATTGAAGCGGTATTTACCCAGCTGACCGAAAACCCGATGATGGCGATGGCTACTATCCAGCAGTTAGGTATTCCACCAGAAAAACTACAACAGCTGATGGGGTTGGTAATGCAAAACCCTGCATTGATCAAAGAAGCGGTCGATGAACTCGGGTTAGACTTTGAGAAAGTTGAAGCGGCAAAAGCACAGCTAAAGCAATAAATACGAGTTATTAGGCTCTGTCGACCTTTTAAGTTTGTTTATGCACCTGTTGACTGGTGTTGATAAAAGGCAGAGCTAACGTAGTGAGCCTCTGTGGGTCTTGCAATAGAGACTTTGTACTTCTAGTCACTTTACCCCACATGCCTGTGGGGTATTATTGCATCCCGCCAACAAGACCAGTGTATACCCCAATAGTAAATAGGGTAATCGCCGAAAACGTCAGTGTTCCAAGGGTATAAGCGATTGTAGCGCGCAGCCCAGCCCGCCAAATGTTTTGCCTATGCTCATCCATCTTATAATTTAAGATCAAGCTGTAAGTACTGGAGAAAATAAAAGATAGAGCGGCATAGAGTTGCTCGTTTAACAGCCCAAACATCAATGGGACCACAAACAAAAATATCGTAATGGTGAGGATCAGCAGGTGTCCGATTGCGTACTCAAGCATGGTATAGGTTGAGTGGCGGTAAATTGCCTTTGACGCAATGCCCAAAAGTAGAGCCAATACAAACACCCGATAAACATGCGTAGCCTCGTAGAGCTTTATGCCTGTTTGCTGCTTTGCTTCCACAAGCGTGTAATTTGAAATAAAAGAAAGCCCAAAAAAATGTGAAGCTAAAACAATCACGGTAAGTAAAATAAAGCTAAACTTAATAGGGTTACCATAGCGGCTTCTTTGACCATGTAAGTAACCAAGAATAGTCTTAAATGGCCGAATTAATAATCCAACAAACAACTTAAAAAAGGGGGATTCTAAGTCTAGTACGGCGCTTTGCAGTAGCATGTTCACGTGACGAAATGTGAATGTTGATACCTTTTTCTGTCCACAAGCCGAACAATATTCGCCCAATAGCTCAGTCTGGCAATTTAAACAATGTGTTTGATTTTCAAATCTTGGTTGGTTCATATTTCAGCGGTTATTGTTATTCTTGTTATATGCTAGCGTTTCTTGTATCTAATAATCAAACAATATTGATGTTAACGACCACTTCTCCAAAACGCCATCTGAGCTAATCGTGGTTAATACATTACTATTCGATAAATTCAGGTCATACACTGTACTGCCTAAACTTTGTTGCGCAATGGGCCAGCTAATCACTTCTTTTCCCAAGGTTAATTCCCAAATTGAAACATAGGCTTTAGAGGACGTTGTCAGTAAAAACTGATCATCCACTAAAAATTGAGCACCGCGAAAAAATTTAAACCGCTGTGGATAAGAGAGCGTAAGCACAGATTCCCCCGTGCTGGTATCAATGAGTTGCTGTTTTTGTAGGGCATCCGAGACAAACAGCCAATGTTCACTTTGCGACAATGCGAGACTAGTAATACGATGAGGCAATTCGTGATCTAGGGTAATTTTGCCACTGCGTAAATCCAGCTGCTTTACGTGGCCATCTAGCGATGCTGAGTAGACAGCAGATAAGGCTCGGTTAAAAATCAAGTGGGTAATACTGCTTTCATGGAGTTTTATCCTCCTAAATGTTTTCTCTTCTAAATTTAAGAGCACAGCACTGCCGTCATTGTACCCAAGTATGATTAGGTGCTCGTCACTTGACCATGCGGCCCTAGTAATTTTTATATAGGGCTCAAACTTGGGTAACGGGTAATTTAGCACTTCATTAGAATACAGCTGCCAGATGTTTAATTGTGAATCTGAGACGCTCAAGATACTGCGCTTACTAGGGGCTATACTGGCTTCACGGAAGGTCAGCTGGTGCTCTCTTCCTTTTATTTGTTTTACAAGTTGTTGGCTCTGATTATCCCAAACTTGTATTAAATGATCGTCAATCAATAGCAGTGTTAGTGCAGCATCACTGGAAAGCCGTGCAAGGTTCACTGGCAATTGAGTCAATTGTATTTGCGCGATTGGGGCTAATGTTTGCTTCTTGCTGCACCCACAGAGGATAAGCAAGGCGATGATCATTGTTTGAATTGCCAGTTTCATTATTAGCCTCAACCTTGTTTTGACCAATTAGCTCCCTCAACTTGAGCCAGTATTAAGACAAATTGGTATTATTCCATACTATCTCAAAAGCCAGATAATGCTAATGTCAGTACCAAAAGTGGCTTGTGCTTTGTTTTTATATCGGCATAAAGTAAGGCTGCATTAATCTGAATTTGGAGTATGGAGTGAAAGGGTTTCTTGGTCTGGTATTATTGGCAGCGATTTGGGGCGGGTCATTTTTGTTTATGAAAGTGGCCGCAGGGGTGTTAGGCCCCGCTGTGTTGATTGAGTTTAGGGTTTTATTTGGCGCATTAACCTTGGCTGCGGTTGCACTCATTTTGAAACGTAACCTCAACTTTTGGCAGCACAAAAGACATTTTTTGATCCTCGGGTTGTTTAATTCAGCGCTTCCTTTCATGTTATTTGCTTACGCAGTACAAACACTCGATGCATCTATGCTCTCTATTTTAAATTCAACAGCTCCGTTTTGGGGCGTTATGATTAGTGCGTTTTGGTTAAAAGTGCCAATGCAAAAGTCTGTATGGTTAGGATGTGTTTGTGGACTTGCTGGTGTGATCACATTGGTTGGATTAGATAGTACGGTGTTAAACCAAGGTGCTTGGCTGCCTATTATTGCGACGCTTTGCGCAACGTTAAGCTACGCTGTCGCTTCCCACTATACCAAAACGGCTCCAAAGATGACGGCATTTAATCATGCACATGGCAATTTATGGGGAGCGGCATTATTAGTCTTACCGTTTATTTGGTTTATGCCAGTAAGAGAAACACCAGATAGTGCGGTAATTAGTGCTGTGATTGGGCTAGGTATTGTATGTACCGGGTTTGCTTATATCCTATATTTTAAATTAGTGGAGGAGCTTGGTGCGCCATCGGCGTTATCCGTAACCTTTTTAATTCCGGTTTTTGGCATTTTATGGGGACATGTTTTTTTACAAGAACAGATAGGCGCAAATACCATCTTTGGCAGCATTTTGGTGTTGCTTGGAGTAAGCTTAGTGACAGGGTTACAAGAGAAGATATTCCCACCGAAAGAACATAGTGTAGTGAAATAAGCAGCTTCAGAAACGATAAAAGGGCCTAAAAGGCCCTTTGGTGAAGTATCGTTCAAGTTAGTGTGGTCACTTTAACCCCTTAAAGCAACCAACCAATTGTTTTGCAACTGCGGCTTATCTCAATAAGTTTCTAAGCTAGCGAGAGGAAGAAACCTGCAATTGCTGCACTCATGAGGTTAGCCATAGACCCTGCTAACACTGCTCTGAGCCCTAGGCGAGCGATATCCTTTCTACGACTTGGGGCCATACCACCAAGTCCGCCTAGTAAGATGGCAATCGACGATAAGTTAGCAAATCCACATAAAGCAAATGTGACAATCGCCTGAGTGTGAGCGCTCAACGTATCGCGATAATTCATGTAATCTAGGTAGGCAACAAACTCGTTAACTACCAATTTTTGGCCGATAAAACTACCTGCCGTTACAGCTTCCGACCAAGGCACCCCAAGCAACCAAGCAACAGGGGCAAAGACGTAGCCTAAAATCTCTTGTAGCGTCAGTGTTGGGTAATCAAAAATTCCCCCAATACTGCCAAGTAAACCGTTCAGTAGTGCAATAAGTGCGACAAACGCAAGTAACATTGCACCTACATTGAGCGCTAAATGCATTCCACTAGATGCACCAGATGCCGCAGCATCAATAACGTTTACCGGCTTTTCGTCGCCGCTATCTACTTCTGATAGGTTTTCATGTGGTTTCTCAGTTTCTGGCACTATCATTTTTGCCATTAAGAAACCGCCTGGGGCTGCCATAAAGCTTGCGGCAATAAGGTATTTCAGTTCAACACCAATTGCTACATAGCCTGCCATCACCGAACCTGCAACGGTTGCTAAACCACCTACCATGACAGCAAACAATTCTGACTGTGTCATTTTTGGAATAAATGGTTTGACGATCAAAGGCGCTTCCGTTTGGCCAACAAAAATGTTTGCCGTAGCAGATAACGACTCAGGTCGTGATGTTTGCAGTAGCTTCTGTAAACCACCACCTAAAATTTTAATGATCCAATTCATGATACCAAGGTGATACAACACAGCAACGAGTGCTGAGAAGAACACGATCACCGGTAATACCTGAATCGCAAAAATAAACCCTAGCGAGTCTTGCTGGGCTAACGGGCCAAACAAAAAGCCAATACCGTCATTAGCATAGCTAATCACTTTGGCAACTGCGCTAGACATTGAAGCGAGTACATTTTTGCCCGCTTCAATAAAGAGTACAAAGCCACCGATGAGGACTTGCAAGATAAATGCAACGCCCACGGTACGCTTATTGATAGCACTGCGGTTTGTTGAACACGCAAATGCCACGCCCAGAAGCATCATCATGCCTACTAGGCTCATAATTGTTGTCATGCCAATTTCCCGTTATTCTTGTAGCAAATATTTTATTTTACTTTTTATAATATCAATCGCAACGCGATTCATACCGCCACGGGTCACAACCAAGTCGGCATTATGCTTGGATGGCTCGATAAACTGATAAAACATCGGTCTTACCGTCGCCTGGTATTGATCTACCACAGAAGACAAACTTCTTCCTCTGTGCTCTATATCTCTTTGCATGCGACGCAGCAAACAGATATCCAAAGGTGTATCAATAAACACCTTGATATCAAACTCTTCACTTAATGCAGGATCGCTCAGTAGTAATATACCCTCTACGATTAATATCTTAGCAGGGTTTACTATTCGTGTTTTATCACTACGTGTATGCTGTCCGTAATCGTAGGTAGGAACCTCTACGGATTCACCTTGGCGAAGCTTAGTTAAATGCTCGCGTAATAACTCGTGTTCAAACGCATCAGGATGATCATAATTCGTTTGAGTACGATGCTCTATAGGTAAATGCGATTGATCTTTATAATAGGCGTCCTCTTCGATTACCGCGATAGTACCTGAGGCAAGCTCATTTACTAATTCGTTGTAGATCGTTTGACTAAAAAGAGACTTTCCGGACGCAGATGCGCCAGCTATGGCTATAATAGTTCGTGTCACTAAAGTTCACACCCAGCAGTTGTTTATGATGGAAGATCACAATAGCAAAAAAGACACGATTAATCTCTTTTGCCTCGCTTAATGAGCAAATTTAACGGGTTTAGCGTGCTCAAAACAGGACTTATGTCCGCTTGTGGACAACTGAGTCAAATTAGCAAGATCGCAGCTTTTCGTGAATTTTGTGACTATTTTATTTCAGCGGACTTATGTCCTGTACGATTTTTTTAACCAAACATAAAGTAACCAACGCTTAAGGTAACCATGTATTTAAGAATAAATAACAGCCTAAGCAGTATAGAGAGGTATCTATGGCAAGAGCAATCATTTTAATGGCGGATAGCCTAGGCATTGGCGCAGCACCGGACGCAGAAAAGTTTGGTGACGTTGGCGCTAATACTCTCGCACACTTATTACAGGCTTATAAAAAAGAAAAAGGGCAAGCGTTAGACTTACCGAATCTTTCTAAACTTGGCTTGATCGCAGCCTGTGAAGCTGCCGGAAAAGAAACCTGCGCGGTTGCGCAAAATATTGCACCAAGTGCTGCTTGGGGATATGCAAAAGAATTATCAAGTGGTAAAGACACGCCGTCTGGCCACTGGGAAATGGCAGGGGTGCCGGTATTGTTTGATTGGGGGTACTTCCCAAATACTAACCCTTGTTTCCCACAAGAATTTATAGATGAATTGTGCAAGCGTGCAGATATTCCGGGTATTTTGGGTAACTGCTATGCATCGGGCACAACGATTTTAGAACAACTAGGTGAAGAACATATGCAAACCGGCAAGCCGATTTGTTACACCTCAGTTGATAGCGTCTTTCAAATAGCCGCTCATGAGCAATCGTTTGGACTTGACAAGCTTTATCAAGTATGTGAAATCGCACGGGCACTGCTTGATGAAATGAATATAGGACGAGTGATTGCGCGGCCATTTATAGGCACTTCAAGTGCGACTTTATTCGTACCGGTAACCGCCGAGATTATTCGGTGTTACCGCCTTCACCAACAGTGCTAGATAAACTGGCAAATGATGGTGGTGAAGTAATTAGTATTGGTAAAATTGCAGATATCTACGCGCATCAAGGGATCACGCAAAAGCACAAAGCTCCTGGTTTGCTGAATTTGCTTGCAAAGACTAGCGAAGTGATGGACTCAGCGCCGGATCACAGCCTTATCTTTACCAACTTGGTTGATTTCGACGAAAAGTTTGGTCATCGCAGAAATGCTGTGGGATATGCTGAGGCATTGGCTGAATTTGATGCATTTTTGCCGGAAATTATTGCTAAGCTAAGAGCAGACGACCTGCTATTAGTAACGGCTGATCACGGTTGTGACCCAACCGCTGAAGGTACAGATCATACTCGCGAGTACGTGCCGGTATTGGCGTATACACCGGGTATGAACAATACTCCGTTAGGAGAGAGACAAAGTTTTGCTGACATAGGTCAAACACTTGCCCAGTGGTTTGATTTAGACGCAACGCAGTACGGTGAAGGCTTTAAGGCCGAGATAAAAGCCTAACTAAAGGAAACAATATGAGTACTCCACACATTAGCGCAAAGCCAGGTGATTTTGCAGAAACGGTATTAATGCCAGGCGATCCATTAAGAGCAAAGTATATTGCAGAAAACTTTTTGGAAGATGCTCGCCAGGTAACTGATGTTCGCAACATGTTTGGTTTTACTGGTACTTATAATGGTAAACCAGTCAGTATCATGGGCTCAGGCATGGGGATCCCTTCTATGTCAATTTACGCGCGTGAGCTTATTGTTAGTTTCGGCGTAAAAAATCTGATCCGCATCGGACCTGCGGTGGTATTAGCCAAGACATCAAGATCCGCGATGTTATTTTTGCCCAAGGTGCAAGTACAGATTCAAACGTAAACCGTGCACGCGTACGTGGCTATGATTTTGCCGCTATCGCTGATTTTGGTTTATTAGAAAACGGTGTAAACGCAGCACGACGCTTAGGTATTGATGCAAAAGTTGGCAACGTATTTACAACAGATACTTTCTATCAAGCTGATGGCGAGTTCTACAAAGAATTAGACAAGCTAGGCGTAATGGCTGTTGATATGGAAACCGCCGGTTTATATGGCGTTGCAGCTGAGTACGGCGCAAAAGCAATGGCACTATTCACAGTAAGTGACCATGTAATAACAGGTGAAGCAACCCCCCCAGAAGAGCGTCAAAGCACGTTCAATGAAATGGTAAAAATTGCCCTAGAGTCAATTTAATACAATTTGAAAGTTCCTTGGTAACGTAATCGCAGAGTTTTGGAGACACGCCTAAAACAACGCGAATCACACCCAAAAAAGCCGCTATTTGCGGCTTTTTTTTGCCCATCAATAATGACGCTTAAGCAAAGTGGAGGGTTTTGCACCATTTGTATTAAGAACATGCACTATTTGAAGCACAGAAATAGCGTTAGTCGCTAGGCAAGAGTTTTGCTATTTAGTGGTTCTAAATAAGAAATTTTTAACGACGCTAATATGCGATTTGGTCATTCAAATTGATTAGAGAGTTAACTCAATTGGTATTACTATTATACTAGTGATAAGCCTTATCCACTTTTGGTGCTGAACTTTGAAAATTGTAGCGTTTTTCTTATTAGTGACAACAGCGAGCACTACTTTTGACTTTGATGCCTTTAAACAATTGGTAAAAAATAAACCAGCTGAGGCAATAGAGCAATATCAACGAGAAATTGTCCGGCCAGGACTGAGTGTTGAAACACAATATGACTTACATTTCGCTGCTATTAGGGCCAGTGCAATGGCGTTTGACAATCAGGTTTTTAGCAACGCAGTGAAGGCGTTACAAGCGGATGAGTTTCAAACGCTAGTCGAACAGAATAAAGTGAAGCTGGTAAGCAATATCGGTGTTGGTTATCGGTTGCGGGACCAAAACGAACAAGCAATACTGCACTATCGCTGCGCCATGAATGCATCGTCAAACTACCATCATAAGTCTGCGCTTAAGGTCAATATTGCCATTGCGTATATGAGGTTGGGTCAGCCCACAGTGGGTTATGACTTACTCATTGGGATTGATAGTGAATTACTGCCCAGCTTTATGCAAGCTGGGCTAAACACAGCCTTAGGTAATGCACTTTTTACTTTAGGAAAATACCAAGAAGCACTGACACACTATCAACGTGCTAGCGCCTACCATACTAAAGCGGGTAATGGCAGAGGGGTTTGGGAGGTGGAGCTAAATACCTTAGGTGTATATATACTTCGCCAAGAACTCATGCCTTACTTTGACAAACTGAAAGCTCTGGCTCAAGACAAAAGATTTGTGGCCCAAACAGCGCACTACATGAAATGGCTAGCTTTGTTAGCGCAGCGCTTAGAAGCAGAACAAAGAGGCAAAGTATTTTCGACCACAGAAGATATGCAAGCGCTTGCGTTAGGCGCTGCCAAAGAAGGTTATGCTCGCATTGTGAATGCTCATATTGATCAGTTTACCTTACCTCTATTACATGTCAGTAAGTTTAGTGCCAATCGAGCGCCGCTACCAGATGAATTGGCGAAACCTTGGTGTCGGAGCCTTTGACAATCTCACAATCTTTGCCATGGTTAAAGAAAGGTTAGGGTTTTAACGCTATTAGTCGAGATTTTGAGGAGCATTATGTCGCAATGGGTAACTGGAGAAATAGTCGAGATAATTCACTGGACCGATACCTTATTTAGCATCAAATTCATAGCAGACATTGCACCATTTAAGGCCGGCCAGTACACCAAGATCAGTCTACAGCGAGACGGCAAACGTGTGGCTAGGGCATACTCCTTTGTTAACAGTCCGGAGTCAGATTTACACGAAATTTTACTCGTTGAAGTGAAAGAAGGGCTGTTAACCCCGCCATTGCACCAGCTAAAAGTTGGTGACGAAATTGAAGTGGCAAAGCAAGCGAATGGTTTTTTTACCCTTGATGAGTTACCGCAGTGCGATACGCTTTGGATGATTAGCACGGGAACAGCGATAGGCCCTTTTTTATCCATGCTGATGGAGGGAAGCGTTTGGCAACAAATAGAGCAAGTGATCTTGATCCATGGGGTGAGATTAAATAACGATCTCTGTTATCGGGCAGAGCTTGAATCTCTACAAAATAACCAACCCAAGTTCACATATGTACCTTTGATCACTAGAGAGCAGCCCCAGGTTGGGTTGTCTGGACGTGTGACAGAACTGATTGATAACGGAGCACTGCTTACACATCTTGAGTTTGACGATTTCCCAAAGAACAGCCATTTTATGTTGTGCGGAAATCCAGAGATGGTCAAAGCGCTCAGTAGTCAGTTGCAAAATCGTGGCTATGCCCGTCACCGTAGGGCGAAGCCTGGGCAAATCACGGTTGAACAATATTGGTAAAGCGATGCTAGTGTTGAGTAAAAGTCTACTGTTTATATGCTTGTTGGTGCTTTGTAGTTCAGTGAGTGCAGCACCTACTGTGGTAAGGGTAATTGATGCGGCAGAGGAAAATGGTACGCCTCAGAATCAGTATTTCTTGTCGGTCTTGCGCTTAGCGCTTGATAAATCTCGGACGCAGTATGGGGAATATTGGATAGAACCAATTGACTTGCCGATTATTCAGTCTCGCCAGTTTAAGGAACTTGCCAAGCACAATATTGACGTATTCTGGACTGTCGCTACAGCGCAGCGAAATGCTGAAGCTCGCCCAATACCCATACCTATTGCGTTTGGTAGCTTTGGCGTTCGGCTACTTGCCTTCAATGTTGCAGATAGCGGAAAGTTCAATGTTCCTCTTACGCTTGATGAAATGAAACGCTTTGACATTCTGCTGGGAAAGGATTGGCCTGATGTCACTATTTTTAACAACTCGACTTTCAAGGTAGAAACTTATGCGCATGGAGCCGAGATTTATCGTGTACTTGCCAACACATCAGGTAAAGTTTTTCCGCGGGGACTCATTGAGTTATTGCCAGAGTTGGAGGCCCATAAACAGGGTCAGGTAAGCTATAGTAAAAAGCACTTATTTGTTTACCCTTCAATGGTTTACTTTTATATTAGAAAAGACGACAACGGGCTGTATAAACGGATTAAAAGCGGTCTTGAACTGGCGATGCAAGACGGCACTTTACATGACTTATTTTATCGCAGTAAATTGATGCGCGAGTTCAAACGTATAGAGCTCAACGACGCGCAGATTTACCGGCTAGATAACTCACAAATCGCCTCAAAAAAGCAGCTTGAGATGATCACTCAGTTACAGACTGAGCTGTTACAAGTTTTGGGTGTTGAGTAATACAATTGCTGTAAAGCCAACACCCGCAATCTCATCCTTAATATTAACTGTTTACCAGGTCATTAAAGCTTTGATTGTCCGCAAGACTTGCAAACGCCGGTTCATGTTGTAGCTCATTCTTTAAGTTTGGAGCGTATTCAAGTGCCATTTTTATATCTGCCATGGCGTCTGCATGTTTATATAACATGGCGTAAGCACAAGCTCGTTGCCAGTAGGCATAGCCATAGTCACTATCAATCTCCAATGCTTGATTACATAGGGCAATAGCCGTGTTGGTTTGGCCTAGCTCCAGCAAAGCGTCGGCTTTATAAGCAATGGCTTCAACATCTTCTGGTTTGCGATTTAAAATTTCGTCGTAAATTTCAATTTTTGAATTCATATCACTTTCAAGGTTTGCTCGCATCCACAGTGAGTGAACTTCATTGGTAATTGAGATTTTCTTTTGGTTGTTAAGAATTTCTTCTGAGCGCTCGCGAAGCTTTTCTTCGAGTACCTGTAGGCGCTCTTCATACTCGTCGGTAATAGTGCCAACACGTTGGCTGACAATATCTTCTACTTTACTCTTTATATCTCTGAATGACGTCCAACCAACGACCACTAAAATAGATGCAGCAGCAGTGATCAAGAAAAGCACATTATTGATAGTATCCGTTGTGTAAGTGATTGCGCGGTCTGCGGTATCCAGTTGCGAGTGGCTGATCTTTTTTTCAATATCTGCTCTTAAGCGCATTTGGTCTTCTCTGACCGCTTTCAATTCATCAAGAATATAACGCTCAATCAAAGGGCGATACATAGGCTCTTGTAATTGTGATAGCGCTTGCTGTTGTTGACCCTCGGATGGTTTGCTCTGCGCTGTTTGCTCTGCTGCAAAAGTCGATAAACTAAAAGCGGCAAGAAAAATAAATAGTACTATGCTTTTCATATTAATGTTCTAAAAACTATATTTTGCGATATGGTGCATGAGTTAACTTGGAATTGCAAAAGCTTAGGTAGGAAGGTCAGGGTGGGTAGGTGTTTTTTATTACAATTACTGTTTTTATTCACACTGAGCATGCGAATAAACGCTACCGAGTTATTGGTATTAACTGAAGAGTGGCGTCCATATAATTATACCAATGAGCAAGGCCTTATTGTGGGGAGAGCCACAAAAAAAGTACGTGAAGTCTTGGCAATAGCAGAAGTCGACTACGAGATAAAAAGCTATCCATGGATCCGAGCGATGGAAACCACTAAAACTAGGCCCAATACCATGTTATACACTATTTACCGGACGGCAAGTAGAGAAGACGACTTTGAATGGGCTTGTCCGCTTATTCGTCCTGTGCCCATGTATTTTTTCAAGCTGAAAACCCGCAATGATATACAAGTTGCGACCCTTGAAGAGGCGAAGAATTACACCTCGGCAGTGGTAAAGGGCAACCTCTATCACGAGTTTTTAATCGAGCATGGTTTTATTCCTGGTCAGCATTTGATTGTTTCAGCACAACCTGATAGCTTTTATAAGCCTTTTTTTAAAGGGCGCATTGATTTAGTGATGTCTACAGAATACCTGATGAGCGAAGCGCTAGAAGAAGCTGGAATGCAATATGATGATGTTGAGTTATTGATAGAAGTTACGAAAGCGAATCAACAACGAGGCTGTATCGCATTTAATAAAGAAACAGCTCCTGTCATTATTGACAGTGTGAAGCGGGCTTTAGCTCAGCACAACAAAGCGTTTGTTGGGCCTTGATGTAATACCATCTAGCCTTGATTTTTGCTCAATATGAGGGAGGAAACCAGACGCTAACTCTGTTAAAAATTGCTATTTAGACAACTAAATAGCAAATTTTTTTCCTTGCCTGCATGGGCGTCAGTGCCTTAGTGTGAGCAGGATTCGGTAGCGTTGTTATCGACAAGATTTTCTCGCCTCAAAATAGATTATTTGCTTATAGTATTAATTAGTAGTTAAGCTTTATTTGACCGACCGAAACGCTGCCTTCCGCCCAAGTTGTTCTACATTTTAATGTTAAGATGCTGTCGCTATCATTGTTGTTATCTAGCGTAGTATTATAGGTTACAAACTGTTCACCTGAAATACTTGAGTCTGATAAATCAATCCAGTCGAAGCCTTTTCCTGTGCCGTATTTTATCCACTTGTCTTGACCACCATCGCTAACCTTACGCAATCTAGAAATAAGGCAGCCACCATTTGAGTTGTTCAGCCCTTCAGTGATGCCGCTAACCGTTAATGTGAAGCGATCCATATTTGCATTTAACGGTACGCTACAGTTAAAGAATCGCTCAGTTCTTAAGTAAGTAGGGTTAAAAACAAAGTAGCCGTTTGCCGTAGCTCCCATCTCTTCGCTTAGCTTTTGCTTGATTGCTTCAGTAGTACCGACAATACCTGCATATTTTGTGAAAGCCTTAGATTCTAATGTTGCATCCAATGAGCAGTGATTTGCACCAGAATATAAATCAACAGAAGCATAAGCTGAATTTGCAATAAATAGTGATGCGATAAGCGTGAGGGTTGTCTTCATAATAACTCCTTGTTATTGTTGTGAAAGCCGGTACGTTAACAGTTTTTGTGTTTTTAGTAAATAAATGAATTTTAAATGTTTGTTTTTTGCTTAGGTAAGGGTGAGAGCTTTGTCTGAAGAGGATATGCGCACCAGTGGTGCGCATAATCAGTGCCATCGTGAAGGGGGGTTATCCAATAGCTTTAGGCTGTTCAAACCCTTCAAAATAGTAAACGTTGCTCGATTTAAAAGGGATCAACTATTTTTAAAATTTTGCAGTTTTTTGCATCACTATTGCGTGTCGTTTTGTAAGACGTTGGTGATCTTTGTCGTATCCATCACCAATCACAGTAGCTACGGGAGTGCCATGCTTTTGGCATAGCCCAAGTACTAGCGCATCTCGCTTGGCAATTCCCAGCCAAGAAATATCAAGTTTACCTAGGCTGTCACCTTGCCAAATATTGACGCCAGCATCATAAAGACAACATTTGGGTTGAGGTCTAGCAGCAGCGGCTCAAGAGTGTTTGCCACAACCTCTAAACAGTGGGTGTCACTTAAAGTAATTTCTAGTTTACCTAGGCTGTCACCTTGTCAAATATCGAGCCAGCATCATAAAAGGCAACATTTGAGGTGAGGTCTAGCAGCAGCGACTCAGGGGGGGTGGCAAAACCTCTAAACAGTGGGTGTCACTCAAACCACTTAAAGCATTTAAAATTTTGCAGCTTGTTGCACCACTATTGCGTGTCGCTTTGCAAGACGCTGGTGATCTTTGTCGTATCCACCACCAATCACAGTAGCTACGGGAATGCCATGCTTTTGGCATAGCCCAAGTACTAGCGCATCTCGCTTGGCAATTCCCAGCCAAGAAATATCAAGTTTACCTAGGCTGTCACCTTGCCAAATATCGACGCCAGCATCATAAAAAACAATATCTGGATTGAGGTCTAACAGTAGCGACTCAAGGGTGCTTGCCACAACTTCTAAATAGTGGGTGTCACTTAAACCAATCTCAAGCCCAATATCTAAATCACTGGCGTGCTTACGAAAGGGAAAGTTTTTCTCACAATGAATTGAGCAGGTGAACACGTATGGATTGTGCTTTAACATCGCAGCGGTGCCATCTCCTTGGTGGACATCCAAATCAAAGATGAGTGCATTGGTGATTTTTTTGGTGTTGATAAGATGAGTGGCCGCAAAGGCGAGGTCATTTACCATGCAAAAGCCTGAACCAAAATCAAAATGTGCATGGTGCGTACCGCCAGCTAGATGGCAAGCTATGCCATGTTCAAGCGCTAACTCTGCAGTTTTTAGCGTACCAAGTGGTGCGGTAAAAGTACGTGCCATGAGTGCTTCAGACCAAGGCAAGCCTATTCTTCGCATCATTTTGATATCGAGCTGGTTACGCCATAAGTCCCAAATATATTGTTCACAATGTACTAGCTCAAGTGGTGATGGCGAGCCAGTTTCAGGGTTATGTACATTGTTATTTACTAGCCCCATAGTTTTTACCTCTTGGAAGAGGCGTGCAAACTTGCTCATCACAAAGCGATGTTTAGGGTCGAAATTAAACGAATAATTCGGATGGTAAACCAAGGGTAAATTTGGGTTATTCAAAGACGACTCCAATAAAAGTGACGTCTCAGTTTAGCAATATCAGTCTCCAAATCCGAGGGCTTTAGCTTTTAATGTGGCTTGTGTCCTATCTCTAACTTGTAATTTAGACAATAAACAAGAGACCGAGTTACGAATAGTACCTTCTGCCTTAAATAGGGTATTTGCTATTTCTTTATTGGAGTAACCTTTAGCAATCAATCTTAATATATCTTTTTCTCGCGTGGTGAGCTTTTCCATGGTGGCATCTGGCTTTAACAGCGAGTCTGCAAGTTCCTCTTGAATGACAACTTCACCTTGATGAACTTGTCGAACGGCATCTATCAATTGCTCTAGCTCGACATCTTTTAGTAAGCAGCCTTTGGCACCAAGTTCGATAGCCTGCTTTAGCTTCGCGGTATCGTTAAAGGTTGTGAGAATAATCACCTTAAAGTTTAGATTCAAAGTGGAAAGCGCGCTTAGCACATCGACACCATCAAGCTCGGGCATACGCATATCTAGCAGTACAATATCAGTGGCGATTTGTCCAAGTTTAAGCGATTGCAGGAACTCGTCACCGCTGCCATAGCTACCAGTACATACGATATCGCCGCTTAGTGAAAGGAGTGCTTGCATGCCTTGACGCACCAACGCTTGGTCATCTACCAAACATACTGATATTTTAGTCATTATGAGCTCCAAATTGGATTGTTAAGGTTACGCCCTGTTGTGTTGCCACATCTAGACTGCCACCAAGTTCTTGAATGCGTTCAAGCATGCCAGCCAGACCATTGCCAAAGCGTATACTATTTAAGGTGATCCCATTGTCACTGATCTGTATTTTCAAGCCATTTTGACTAGACACCCGAACATGCATTTTATCGGCTTTGGCATGTTTTAAGGTGTTAGTGATTGCTTCTTGGCAACATTTTAAAATGCAATTGGCATAGCTTAGCTTTTCAAGTAATGGGTGGTGTTCGTAGTCCAGCTCGATATTCAGCCGTGGAATGGATTCTGTGAGTTTTAATAAGGCGTCATACAAGTCAATATGTTCGTTACTGCGTTTATCGCTGACTAAATCACGAATACATTTTAAAGTGTCTTTTGCTTGTAAATAGCAACTATCTAGTAATTCTGTTAGAGGTGCTGCTGCGGTTCGACGAGCGACATCTAAGTTTACGATTAGGCTAGTAATTTGGTGGCCAACATCATCGTGGAGTTCTCGTGCTAGCTGCAATCTTTCTTGTTTCGCGATACTTTGACTAAGTAGGGACTGTGTGGCAGAAAGTTGACTGTGGGCTAACTGCAATGCCTCTTTTGCTTCTTGTTCCTTTTGCATTCTTTTGCATACAACAAAGGCAAATAGCTGAAAGCAGGCAAACAATATTGCATTTAAATATTCAAATCCATTTTCCCAAAAAAAGTATTGCGCAGCAATATACGCACAGGCCGTCATGCCTATATACCCAAGTGCAAAACTCAGTGGCACATAAAAGGCCAGAATTCCAACAAACTTAACGTTATAAATTAGATGGATAGCAGCGGGAGAGGTTAAATTGATTGACTGGATCAGCAGGGCTAATACCAGCAGCATGGCGTACCTGACTTTATAGCCGTAGTGCTTTTCAGACTCATTGATACATAAAAGTACTAAGATCAACACGCCAATATGTTGAAACCAAGGTAGCCATTGTAGTTGTTGCTTTGCATACACAAGGCTTGGTATAGCAACTGCTAGCCAAGTAACAATAGTTGTCACTAACCAAGAAGTTGGATAGCGAAAAAACCCCGACATCTGTTTACTCCACCAAAACACCTTGCAACAGGTATTGTTATTCCTTTAATACTCAGCAGATTATCCTACCAGATAATTGTGACGCTGTGATGATGACGAATGTCACAAATTTTACCTTATAAATAAAAACGCAATATTTGTGACCCCTTAATTCCTGTTCTATCTTTATGTAATAATCTTTTCATAATTAGGGATACGCGCAGTGAAAAGTGTTAAAGCAAAACTGATTACAGCTGTCACAGCGGGTTTAGTAGTAATGTTAGTGGGTGCCATGATAACTGTGATCACCATGAAACAAGTGTCGGAGCAATATGACGCGTTAATAGACAACGAACTTGCCGCTAGAGAGCAAATCAATCTGGTACTCGATGACTTTAAAACACAAGTTCAAGAATGGAAAAACGTACTCATCAGAGGCAGTGAACGTGGCCAATTTGACAAATACTGGTCAAGGTTTGAAGCTAAAGAGGCAAATGTACAAGCACAGATCACCGCAATTCTAGCTAACTATTCACTACCGCGTAAACTGGAGGGCAAACTCCAAGACTATCAACAAGAGCATCTTGTGTTGGGTGAAAAGTATCGTGAGGCGCTGGCGATTTTTCAGCAATCCAATTTTGATATTAAACTTGCCGATAAAGCAGTGAGTGGTATTGATAGAAAGGCGAGTGCTTACTTACTGGACATCAATGAGCAAATAAACGAACTGGTAAATGTGCGTACAGCAGCCACAGTTGCAGCAAAAAATCAGGTGATCTTGTACAGTACGATTGGGCTTGTCGTCGTCGCGTTGTTAACTTTGGCGCTGTTGACTTGGTTTATGCAACTACTCATTACTCGACCAATCCATCAAGCCTCCGTGGTTGCCAAAGCCATTGCCAATGGGCGACTAGATAATGATGTACATATAAATAGTGATGATGAAATTGGCGACTTATTACTGAATTTGCGACAGATGCAAACTAACTTAGTTGAGGCAACACAAAAGCTAGAAACTCAAGCCAGAGAAAACCTAAGGATCCGCTATGCCTTAAATAATGTGGCGGCACCGGTGCTGTTATGTAATGACAAAAACCAAGTGATTTATATCAATGCCCAATGTGAGTCTTTATTCAAACGATACCAGTCATCACTAGAGGTCCCCGAGCAGCTTGTTAATCAAGCACTTCCTGATTCTTTACTGAAAAGCTCAGCTGAGTTAGCTAAAGCGTCTGGCGCATTGGTGAGGCAATTAGAGTGGGAGTGGTGCGCAGGTGCTGTGATCATTGCAACAACCGCTAACCCGGTATCAGACCAACAAGGTGCAGTACTTGGCACCGTATTCGAATTTACTGACTTGAGCCAAGCTAGGCGTGCCGAAAAGCAAGTTGCGCAGCTAATTAAGTCTGCCTCCGATGGCAACCTCTCTGAGCGGGTTAACCTTGAAGGGTATGTTGGTTCAATGAAGTTGATTGCAGGCGGCCTCAATAAGTTGTTAGACGCTGTGGAACAACCCATTCGTCAAACCAAACAGTATTTAACTGCGCTTTCAAAAGGAGAAATTCCACAGCAAATTGATGGCGAATTTAAAGGTGAATTTGCACAAATTCATGCGGCGCTACAGCGTGCCACTGCCTCCTTATCCCTGTTGTTAGATGACACTTATAGTTTAGTGGCTGCGGCGGGAGAGGGAGCATTGTCAACTCGTGCCGATGAAACAAAACATCAAGGAGAGTTTAAGAAGATCATCCGCGGTGTAAATGAAACACTCGATGCCGTATCTAAACCTGTCGAGCTAACAAGTAGTTACCTAGAGTCTATCGCTAAGGGGGAGTTGCCAACGCTGACAGAAGTAGAGTACAAAGGTGAGTTTGGCAATATCTACCAAAGCCTAACGTCGTGTGTCGGTGCGATTAATATGATGTTGGCGGATGCTGAAAAACTTGCAGAGGCCGCCAGTGAAGGGGACTTACATCACAGAGCTGAAGCACAAAAACATCAAGAGCCTATGGCTGTATCATTACCGCAATGAATGAAACCATAGACTCCATTGAAGCACCGCTAACGGAATGTATGAATGTGATGGATGGGCTATCTCAAGGTAATTTAACCCGTCAAGTCGAGCAGTCTTATTCTGGAGACTTTGCATTGTTGAAACAGTCGGTTAATACGAGTGTTGGCAATCTCGCGAACATGATGCAAAAGCTACTCGCAATGGCTGAGTCTATTACCGTTTCAGTGCAGCAGATCACCACGGGAATAGAAGAACTTAGCGAACGATCGTCTTCGCAAGCCGCTTCCATTGAAGAAACGCGGGTATCGGTTGGTGAAATTACCGATACCGTCCACTCAAATGCCAGTAATGCGCAATCAGCTAATCAACTAGCCATTGAGGTTAATCAGCAGGCGCAACAAGGTGGCGAAGTGGTAGAGGCTACCATCGAGTCTATGGCGGAGATCAGCAAGAGCGCTAGAGAAATTCTAACTGTAATAGAAGTTATTGACTCTATTGCTTTTCAAACGAACTTGCTGGCATTAAACGCATCAGTTGAAGCAGCTAGAGCGGGAGAAAAAGGTAAAGGGTTTGCCGTAGTTGCATCTGAAGTAAGAAACCTTGCACTACGCAGCGCCAGTGCATCGAAAGATATCTCTGAGCTATTGCAAAGCAGTAATATTAAGGTAAATCAAGGATCAAAACTCGCATCTGAGTCTGGAAAAACCCTAAAAACCATCGTTGAGAGTGTTTACGGACTTGCATCACAAGTACAGACCATAGCAGAAGCGTGTGATACGCAATCCAGTGGTATCGAACAGATAAACCTCGCGATTAAGCAAATTGATGGGATCACACAACAGAACAATACCTTAGTTGAAATGACCAACGCCTCAGGACTTTCTCTGTTGAGCAAAGCCAATGAGCTGCGCGATATGGTAGAGCAGTTTGATATTGGCAAAACAAAAACGGAGTTGGTCAAAGCGGTTAGTTAACCTTTGCCAGCTGGTACTGGTTACCAGCCCTTGGGCTTAGTTGGCCAGCGGCAATGAACTGTGAGGTGAAAGGACGCTCCTCCACTCAGTAAAATACGGTTTGTATAGCTGTAGATTCTCGACGCTTGCCCTATAACTATAATAGCTGACACCCACTGTTATTTTAGGTATTTATGTGAAAAGTCGCTGAACAGGGGCTAATCTCTAGCGCTTTTTAGCGGATAAGACTTGTATAAACCAGTTGATTTACAGAAATGAATTGCTTTTCAAGATCAAAAGTTATTATCACGCACAGGAGAACTCCTGAGAGCACATAGTCAGGAATACTGAAGTTATGAATGTGAGTCTATTTAACCCAGCAAGCGTTCGCAGTTGGTTAGGTTAGTCCGTCGGCGCTTTTTAAGGGCAT
>NZ_NKHF01000103.1 GCF_002744175.1 Pseudoalteromonas piscicida | reverse complement strand
GCCCTGAGGGGCTTGTATTTCCACTCAATAGTGTGATTGATGGGTGGCAAGAGGGATTACAACTAATGCACGAGGGTGGGAAATATCAGTTAGTACTTCCACATGAGATAGGCTATGGCGCTAAAGGTACGGGCACGATTCCACCATACTCAACACTGGTTTTTGAAGTAGAGCTGCTAAAAGTCAAAAGCGCGGAAATCTGATTGTGCTTAACTGTGATCCGCTTGGCCGTTTGTAAAGCGCAGAACAAAACAACTGCCGTTTAGCTCTTTCGCTGGTCTTATACTTATGTCGCCCTGTAATAATTCTGTGGCTTTCATTACGATTGCTAACCCGTAGCCATAGCCTTTCTTAATAGAATTGTCTGGGCGACAAAATGGTAGAAATAATTCCTGAATTTTGGTGTAGCTAACGCCAGGTCCGTTATCTTCAATTGTAAACTGCCAATCATTATTGCTACCACATACTCTAATGATGACTTCTGACTCAGCGTATTTTATTCCATTATCAATTAGGTTTCTGATTGCCCAACGCAGCAAGCGTTCGTCGGACTGGACTACAAAACGCTCCTCACAATAAATACTGACTTGTTTCGTACTAAATCTTCTGTAGGGAGTGACTAGTTCCTGTAGCATCTGAGCAATATTGATGTTGACTATATCTGGTAAAATTTCATGTTCGTATTTAGATAGACGGAGGAATTCATCGCTTAAAATCTCAAGCTCATTTAAATCCTGCTCGAAAAGCATAATTTCATGTTGTGGTATATCTAAGCTGCTAAGTGTTAACTTGATACGTGAAATAATTGTACGTGCCTCATGGCTTAGTGTATTAGATAGCTCTCTTTGCAGCGCAATAGCATGAGTTAGTCGAGATGACATATATGCCATGGCGTCAAATATAGATTGGAACAAAAATGACTTTTTATTAAGCCATACCGACTGATCTCGTGTTACTGCAAAGTATTCCGCTGAGGCTTTAATTCGAAAAAAAGCGATAAAAAACGGTAACGTTAACAGAAATAATGCTAAGGCTAAGATAAAATAAAATACCCCTGTATACACTTTTAGTCCGTCGCTCTCTTGTGTTGTGTCAACTCTAAAGACTCTTTTCTTATCAGGGGGAATGATGTAAAGCCAATGTCGCTTATCGTCTGAAGTCGTCATCAGCTCATAACCGTCTGCAGTTTTTACAGTTTGCGCATTTATAGCCAGAGCTGTATATGGGTAAACGCTCACTCGACGACTTAATTGTTGTTTGGTGTTACAATCAAGGTCGTTACAAAGTGCTTCGCTGAGTTCGATTAATAACCTGTTTTGAGATTGGCTTGAAGAGCGTTGATACCATTGATCAGCAATAAAAACACCGCTGAGAATGAGGATAAGCACTAGAATATAATAAAGTGTGAAACGTATGAGCACTCAAGACCTCGCCATCAGCATATAGCCTTTACCCCAAACCGTACGGATACTGATACCACACTTTTTGTAACTATCTAGACGCTTCCTTAGTCTGCTGATCCTGACATCAACAATTCTGTCTAACCCATCAAATTCACGTCCCACGAGAGCTTTAAATAACTGCTCGCGATTAAGCACCTCATTTTTGTGCTGCGCAAATATCCAAAGTAGTTCAAATTCTTTATCTGGAATTAATATTTCTGTACTGGCTAGCTCTATAGATTTAGCGTTGTGATTCAAGCGTACCTTACCGATAGAGATCTCGTTTTCTTCCAGCTTATTGGGAGTAGGTAAAGGTGGTTTGGTTAATGCTCGCATTTTTGCCAGCAGTAAAGGTGCTTCGATTGGTTTAGTTAAGTAGTCTACAGCGCCTAATTCATAACCTTTTAACTGATGCTCGGTATCGGTTAGTGCAGATAAAAAAACGATTTTCCCTTGATGTAGGTGCTTTAATGATTCGACCAATTCATAGCCATCAACACCAGGAAGCATAACATCGCATAGAATCACATCGAAGTGTTGAACGCTTAGTTGCTGTTCAACACCAACACCATCGCTAAAATGTTCAACATAAAACTCATAGCGACTAAGTAAGTTTTTTATAGCACCGGCTAGCCTGACATCATCTTCTATCAGCAATATTTTAAACATAGAGGAGCTCCAGACAGGGGTTATGGTTTGTAAAACCATTTAAATCCAATAAAATAAGTTATCAGAGGCGCATCTTTTGAGTATGTGCTGCTTCTAGCGGCAGTAGATAGTAGTTCAGCAGAATAGGCAGAAACAATCCACAGGCTGTCATTCAACTCTCGAGAAAGTTGTACTTCAAATTTATAGCTAATATTGCTGCCATGTAGCTCGATATTATTTTTTTCTGGGCCGTAGTAATAATCGATTAAATTATCACTTTTATGCGCTACACGTAGCTTCGACATAAAGTGCCAATTATCCCAACTATAGTATCTAGAGTAAGTTAACCTAGTTTCATACCCATGATGTACATTAGAAATATCCTTGGCTACATCTAACTCAACTAAAGACTCTTCAAAGAATGCACTGAAGCCGAGCCCTGCTAGATAAGACATTGATCTTCTTCTTGGCTCTATCTCTATTGGAGGGTCAAACTTCGAGTTAAACCTAAAAGCAGCTTGAAGTGCTCTACCGCTGCCATAGAAGCTTAGTCCATCGTAGTTTTGTCTACCAATGAGTTCAAGCTGGTACGATGGCGTTTGTTTGAAAGCAAAGCCGATAGAAGTATTCTGTAATGTAACTGTTTTGCCGTAATAACGGATGTCGGGCACTATGTATAGTGGCAGGTCTTCTCTGTCTGTCTGGCTTGTCTGTGCTTTACCAAATCCAATGCTGGTAGCCAGCACCCAGTTGTTTGTCTCGATATAGTCACTTGATTGCTCTGCTGAGGCTTGTGTAGGTATGAACCAAATTGGCAAAGCACAAAGCGCACATCTAATATAATGGCATAACGTGGCTAGACTCAAAATACACTCCAAAGCTTGCGTTTTAACGCTCTAACGTCTTTCCCTAGCTCTTGTACTAGTACTTCTTTATTTATTTGGCTTTCAGAGTGTAAATCTTTGACACTAAATAAAGTACTTTCCACCAAGCTCATGTTTTGAGTATGACTATATTCCATTGCTGGTGTGTCCATACATACTAACGATGAGCCTTGTGTAGAGTTAAGTAAACAGGACCGCGTTGGTGACCTATGTGTCCAATCGAAGGCAAAGTCAAATTCACACTGTTTAGATTGTTCTACGATGCAGATAGAGGGGGAAATGGTGAAGTCAATAAACTTGTGCTTTTCGCCTTCAGCAAAGGTAGTAAAGGAGCATGTACTCAATAGAAACATCTGAGTTGCTCTATGTAAAATGTGCATCTGACCCTCCAGAAACAACAGCAGGTTGACCCATGTAGTTAGTATATAATTGATGTAGTTTTAGCAACTTGTATTATCAATTTTCATCGCTCATTACAGATAATATAAATTGTTAAATGCTTCTACCTAACTACTAACTAAAGTATAGCTGTGTAGGGTAGAAAGACACTCCCTGTTTGATTTTTAGACCGCAAAGCTAACATGAGTGGTATGTGAGTAGTAGAAATGGAAACTCCCGAAACTGACATGCCAATCTCTCTTTTTAATTATTAGGCTTCGAACCGAAGTACCCTAAGGAGCTAGCCTTCGTTTCACTCCTCTTTTATCGCACATAAATCATTATAAATATGTATCATTTTGTGACATCTGAATAGTTTTGTTTGTTTTGTTTATTGCAATGGTTGCAGGTGAGAACTATGTATCAGTTTGTTACATCAAGAAAATTGCAGAAAGGCTATAAAATTCATAGTAGTGTGATTTTTAGACGGCGTTGAGCTGCTAGGTTTCCCGATTTTTGTCAATTGACTGTAAAAAAGTGTCATGTGTAGAGTGTGACGCTGACAGGCATAAAGTTATAACCTATAACCAACAATTATAAGAGGGGAGGAAGCGTGAAGCTTAAATCCATTACAGTGGCTACGCTGGCTGCACTATACACCAGCGGTATTGCTGCATCAGTACCCAGCTCATCAATAGAACATCAGGCGATACCAAAGCTCAAGCAACTGGTTCCACAACAAAGTTCACAACGTACAGTTGAGTCGTTCAAAACGTCGAATAGAGTTAAGCAAAATTCAGGAGTGAATGTTCAGTTAGGCAACAAAAAGGTTAGCAATAAGTTCCAACCAGAACCTAACGTAAATGGAGTACAAACTTACATTGTTGAGCTGGTGGATAATACGGTGTTGACTGAGTATCAACAAAGAGTGTTACAGAATCCACAAAGTTCACGTTTAGGAGTGCTTAACACCAGTTCATTAAAAGGACAGTCATTAAAATCCCCTCAAATTGCGTCTATCGTCAGCGAAATTAATCGTAAGCAGGATCAAGTATTAGCAAATGCAACGCAGTTAATCGGCAGACAACTAATTACTACTCAACGTTTTAACAAGGCGCTGAATGGCTTTGTTACAGAAATGACGCAACAAGAAGCAATGCGGCTTGCAAAGCTTGGCTCAGTAAAAAAGATAACGCGTCGACAAATACTGCAACTAAATACCGATATTGGTCCCAGTATAATTGGCGCTAATAAGGTGTGGCAAGGTGAGACAGTATCAGCTACCCCGTACAAGGGGAAGGATATTATAGCAGCTGTGATCGATACTGGTATCAATACCGATCACGCAAGCTTTTCACCCACTGGTGATGATGGCTATACCGTTACCAACCCATGGGGAGCAGGAAATTATGCAGGCGACTGCTTAGAAGCTGAATTTGCTGACCGCTGTAACGACAAGCTAATCGGTGTTTTTAGTTACGACATTATCACTGATCAGTACTCTGCTCGAGAATACCAAGGTCCTAACTGGCAAGAATGGATGGAGCTACAAGAAGTTCGTCCTCGTTTCGGTGAAGACTATGATGGGCATGGTTCACATACCGCATCAACACTTGCTGGTAACGTAATGCATGACGTTCCATCCTTGCAATCCACAGGCGAAGTTGAAGGTGATGGTATTGAAACTGGGTTTCGTTTCAGTCAAGTGTCAGGGGTCGCACCTCATGCGAATATCGTTGCGTTCCAAGTATGTTATAGCGGTGAAGGTCGTTGGTCTGGTTGTCCAAGTGATGCCTTGGTTGCCGCGATAGAAGATTCAATTGAAATCGGCGTAGATGTCATCAACTTCTCCATTGGTAGTTCTGCTGGTAGCGACCCTTGGCAATCTCCAACGCAGCAAGCATTTTTGAATGCGCATAAAGCGGGTATTCTAGTTGCGGCATCTGCTGGTAACTCAGGCACCGATGGTTCTCAAGAAATCTTCGGTTATATTGATAACACCTCTCCTTGGTTGATGACTGTTGCAGCATCGACAACAGGTCGTACACTAGATGTTGAAGGTAAGAGTCTCACAGCGTTTAGTGGTGGAGATACTACTGCGCCTGCTGAGATTCTTGGTGGCAGTATATCCGGTGAAATTACTGGTAATATTGTTATGGCCGCAGACTTTGGTGATGAACTGTGTGCTGAACCTTTTCCGGTAGGGACATTTAATGCAGACGACATTGTTGTGTGTAAGCGCGGTGAGGTAGCAAGGGTAGCAAAAGCGGTCAATGTTCAAGCTGGTAGCGGCGGCGGCATGATCCTCTACAATACTGCTTTTAGCTATGAAGGCACTCCAGAGGCTGAAGTCGTCAATGATGCGTACGTCATTCCTGGTATTCACATTTCCGCAGAGGATTGGAACTACAGCTTATTGCCTTGGCTTTCTAGTGGTACTGGTCATATGGCTACGATTACGGAAGGACTTGCGGTTCGTAATGTAGATCCTACGCAGCAAGATCATCTAGCTGACTTCTCTTCCCGTGGTCCTGCTCCTTACAACCCTGAGCACCTTGTACCATCAGTGACGGCACCGGGTGTTGACATCTATGCGGCCAGTGCTGATGACCAGCCATTCAAAAGCGCACCTCAGTCGACCGATTGGGCTTTCTTGAGTGGTACTTCAATGGCATCACCGCATGTAGCAGGTGCATTAGCGCTAATCAAAGAAGCGCACCCAGATTGGAGCGCAGCGAAAATTAATTCAGCACTCCAAATGACAGCAGATCGTGTTGTTGAAGGGCGTAAAGACCTATGGTCGCCTTTAGAGGACTTTGGCAATTACCGTGCTGGTTCTGGCCGAATTAATGTTGCCAATGCTATCAACACTGGCCTTGTTATGGATGAAACGGTAGAAAACTTCTCTGCTGCAGATCCAAACAATGGGGGGATGCCAACTCGTTTGAACTTACCTGAACTGGTTAATCTGAACTGTAAGAGCCCATGTACTTGGGTACGTGAAGTGACGGCAACACGTGATGGCAACTGGAATATTGAAACAACAACATCAGAATACAGTGTTAAGTTAAGTGCTTACCCTTCTTCGTTCAGTCTGAAAGCCGGAGAAACACAAACGATCGCTATCACAGCTGAAATTGTAGATTCTCAAGCTGTTGAAATGAATGCCGAGCAGGAAGTATGGGCTGATGTTGAATTAGTATCAGACAACCCAGAAATTCCTACAGCTTATTGGCCAGTAGCGTTTAAATATGACAACGGCCAACTGCCTGACAATATCAATGTTGAGATGCATAGAGATTCAGGTAAGTACACGCTCAACAATGTTGATTTGCCGCAGGTTAATGACGCAAGCTATATTGCAACAGTCCCAGTGAAAGCAGAAAAACAAGTTGTTACCCTGCTACAAAATACTGAGGGAACGTTTGAACACTTAAAAGAGCTTAAAGAGGACGACGAGTTCTTTACCATTGACGTTCCAGAGGGAGCTGCACGCTTAATAGTTGAAACACTTGCACGTACTGACTCAAGTACAGATACCGACTTATTACCTTTATTAGCTGGTAATTTAGATGTTTATGTAGGTATCGACTTAAATGGTGATGGCATTCCACAATGGGATGAAGAAGCGATTTGTGCATCTACGAGTGAAGTGCAATTAGATTACTGTAATATTGATAATCCAGAAGCTGGCACTTATTGGGTCGTGTTAGATAACGCGGGCAGAAACTGGGACCCAGATGAGCATTGGGATACTTTGAGTATACCAGTGCAGTCGTAATGAAGACACCAAGTTCAGATATTCACGTTGAAGGGCCTGTGCAACATGATGGTCTTAGCCCTGTAGAGCTATCTATAGACTATCACTTCCCTGATGCGGTTGATGGTGATATTTATTACGGTGCGATACTGTTCGGTACTGATGCCGATACCGTAAGCAATATTGATACTGTGGCAACCAAGTTTATGCGTGGTCGCGACGAGTTCAGTATGACGAGTGATAGAACCACTGCCCGAGCGGGTGATATTATCACTGTAAACACGCATGTTGTTGAGAATACACTAGGTTATGACCGTAACTTTACCATGGACGTGGTAGTTCCTGAACACTTGAAATTAGTGCCAGGCTCAGTAAAACTCTCGCGCTCTGATGCTGGTGTTGTTGAAGAAAATGAAAACGGCTTCACACTTTCAGGTACGCAAGAGAATTCACGAGATTGGGCACCAGATTACAAGGTCACAACGAGTGATAATGATGCCATGTGTAAGGTTCCAAACTACGGTCAAGGTGAAGGAAACTACATCAATCTACTCGACTTTGGTTTACAACCTACTTTCGGTGGCGGCTATAGAGATGTTCAAGATTTTGATATTCGAGAAGCGTATGGACCTGATGCTGTAATTACCATGTATAATAATGGTGCATATGAAAAGACGCCTATTATCAGAGTAAACCCGATAGGTTACATACAACTTGATGACTTACCTGACTTTATGGGGTTTGCACTTCCATATCCATATTTCAACTTCCCTCATTTACAAGTGGGTGTGATGAACAGAGGTGGTATTGCTGATGGACAAATATTTGATATGGGTCGTCAGTATGTACCATTTAACCCAAGTCCTTACGACGAAACAAACTCTGGCGTTACAGTCGCTTATGCTGATAATAAAGTCCTTATTGAGTGGGATAATGGCTCACGTTCAGACGAAATGTGGGATCCAGAACAAGGTCAAATGGTGCAAGTAAGCCGCGGTGATTCAGTTGACTTTGAGTTAATTTATGACCTTGGTTACAGCTTTAATGATGGTGATTATGAAATCATTATGGCTTACGACAACATCAACTTAAATGGTGATGAATATGGTGCGATTGGTATCCAAGCATTTACTGGTCCTCGTGATACCTATGGTCCAGTCTTTGATTATATAGGAAGAACTTACGCTTATAACGACCTTGGCTCTAAAGTTAAAGATAACTTTGCAGTGTGTTGGGATTACGTAGGTCCAGAGTCGACTCAATTTGTCGTTAGCTATGAGGTACAGGCAAAAATTGATTCAGCTGGCTCGAACCAAAACATTGTGACTACGATTGATGCCGATGGCTCAGACACAACAACGCTTGAGTATAGCTTGAACGTGCCTAGCAACCTTAAGATTGGCTCTATTCCTGACCAGATGGTTGAAGAAGATGGTAAACTTGAGAGCTTATTAGTTGCGGTTTCTGATGCTAACAGTACGCCTAATGTGATTAGCGTAAGTGGGGATAATATTTCTGCCCAAGTTAGTAACACTGCGTTTGGTGGCGAAATTGATATCATTCCAGAGCCAAACTTCCACGGTACAACTGAAGTGACTGTTACGGTAGCTGATAGCAAAAATGCTGGTGATAAAGTGAGCACTAGTTTCATGTTAACAGTAACTCCAAGTTCTGATGCGCCAGTGGCAAAAGTATCAGAAACAGAAATGACAGTGACTGAGGGCGACATGGTGACATTAGACGGTACATCGTCTATGGATCCTGATGGTGATAGCCTTACGTACAGTTGGAGTGGTCCGGGAGAAATTAGTAATGCAGATGAAGCTGTTGCTAATGCTTCGAACCTTTCTGCTGGAACTCATGAGTTTACTTTAGAAGTTTCTGACGGTGAACATAGCGACACGATGACCGTCACTGTTACTGTTAATGAGAAGGTAACTACGACAACTCCACCAGCAGAGCCTGAAGTTCAGAAAAGTAGTAGCGGTGGTTCATTTGGCTACATGCTATTCGCTTTAGTCGGCTTATTATTTGCTCGTAGAAGTAAAAAATAAACGTAACATAGCTAACCAATGTTGTTTTGTTGAGTAAAGGAAGAGGTCACCTCTTCCTTTTTTCGTTTATTCATTTATTGAATAGTGGCTAGGTGGCAATGTTATTGAGGCTTTGCCTGAGTACCTCCATCATTCATGCATCTGTTCTCAGGTAGTTCTTCTTAATTATCCAAAGCTCAGGCCCTAAAAAGTGGGAGTAAAAGCGATATGAACGATAAGTATTAAAACCGCTTATAACCACCCTTTATGTTTAAAGTAAACACCAATACCAACGGTTATTACCACCAACAACACCACGAATAAAGTAAATGCTCCGGCCCACTCAGTACCTGGGATCCCCCCGATATTTACTCCGAGTAAACCGGTTAAGAATCCTAACGGCAAAAATAACGCAGCAACAACAGACATTACATACATTCGTTGGTTGAGCTGTTCGTTTTGATGGTTAGTGATCGCATTTTGAATAACTTGAGCACGTTCAATAGCTGCTTCTAGTTCTTCTATATAGCGACTAAGGGCATTATTTGCCTCTTCAATCATGTGTTGATGATCTTCATCTAACCATGGCACTTTGGTTGCGAGTAGTTCGTTAATCGCAAGTTTTTGTGGCTTGAGGTAGCGTTTCAACCCAATTGTTTGCCTTCTGAGTGTTGAAAGCTGTTGATAGTTAGGCAGCTGTTCACTACTTTCCATGGCATCTTCAAACCCATCAAGCTGCTCTTCTATCTGCCAGATTATATCCTGCATGCGCACAGAGAGGCGCATGACTAAGGTTGAGACTAACTCACCTATGCTCTTTGCGCCTTGACCTTTTTTAAGTAATGCCAGCATATCTTGCGCAGACATAATATGACGTTTACGACATGTAATAAGTAGCTTATCGTTTGCAAAACAGCGAATAGAAACCATGTCTTCTGGACTTTGTTTGGGATTCAGGTTGACGCCCCGCAAGAAGATCAGCAAACCTTCATCACCAGATACGGTTCTTGGCCTAGTCTCGTCTGCAGTGAGCGCTTGCCTTTCCCATTCGTCCAAAAACGTTTGTTGTTTTAACCACTCAATGGTTTCATCAAAGCTATAATCAAAATGGAGCCAGAGTAGTTCTTTGTGAATTACTGACTTTACTTCGGTGATATCGCCAAGGAGTTTGCCACCACCTTGACCGTTAAGTACAAACGCATGGAGTAATCCAGTCATTGTTTATTCCTAATAAAAAGTTCGTTTCAAGACTGACATAGATAATTTATTTTTCAAATTCATTTAAACATCTTGGCGATGAAATAAATTGTTTGAAATCTGAGTTTTAGTTAACTCAATACAGAAGTGTAGCTTGAAAAATACCCAATGGGTGTTACTTTAAGTTAAGGGAATTTGCTCAACAGAGCACTTTTATCTTTAGGATAAATTTATTTTGTTTTTCAAGTGACTTGATTCAGCGTATAAGTCCGAACTCATTTTAAACAAGAGCATAATATGATCACAGTTGGTTGGAGAGAGTGGCTTTCCTTACCCGAGCTAGGTATAGAAAAAATCAAAGCGAAAATAGATACCGGCGCTAGAACCTCTTGCCTGCATGCCTTTAAGGTAGAATCTTTTAAGGCTGCAGACGATACGCTTTGGGTAAGGTTTTGGATCCACCCCAAACAAGATGACACTGACTACGAAGTATGCAGCGAAGCAAAAGTAGTGGATGAACGAGTTGTAACTGACTCTGGCGGTCATAAAGAGCTTCGCTACGTCATCGAAACAAATTTACATATTGGCACTCAAGCTTGGCCTATTGAAATTACGTTAAGCAACAGAGAAACCATGAAATTTAGGATGTTACTGGGCCGTACCGCTATGCGCGGTCGTATTCTTGTTGACCCAGAGCACTCATACTTAAGTAATAAAACGGATAAATTATGAAAATTGGCATTCTTTCAAGGAATCAATCTTTATACTCAACACGCCGCCTTATTGAGGCTGCACAGCAGCGCGGGCATGAAGTTGCGGTTATCGACGCGTTACGTTGCTATATGAACATTAACAGTAGTGAACCAGAGATCCATTTTAAGGGGCAGCAGCTCAGCGGATTTGACGCGATAGTTCCGCGGATCGGTGCTTCGGTTACGTTTTACGGCTGCGCTGTGCTAAGGCAGTTCGAAATGATGGGCGTTTATCCGTTAAATGAATCGGTTGCGATCACTCGCTCAAGAGACAAGTTACGTTCTTTACAGTTACTGTCACGAAAAGGTGTGGGGATGCCGATCACAGGCTTTGCAAGCAAACCAGATGATGTTAAAGACCTACTTGAAATGGTTGGTGGTACACCCGTAGTTATCAAGCTACTGGAAGGGACACAAGGTATTGGAGTTGTATTAGCTGAGACTCGTAAAGCGGCAGAAAGCGTGATTGAAGCCTTTATGGGCCTCAAAGCCAATATTATGGTGCAGGAATACATCAAAGAAGCGGGTGGTGCAGATATTCGCTGCTTTGTTATCGGTGATCGTGTCATTGCGGCAATGAAGCGACAAGCACAAGAAGGGGAGTTCCGCTCTAACCTGCATAGAGGTGGCTCTGCAACATTGGTGAAAATCTCTCCGGAAGAGCGTCGCACTGCAATTGCTGCAGCGAAGGCGATGGGTCTCAACGTTGCGGGGGTTGACTTGCTGCGCTCGGAGCGTGGTCCTTTAGTGATGGAAGTTAACTCTTCTCCGGGTCTTGAGGGAATAGAGAAAGCGACGGGTAAAGATATTGCTAGCATGATCATTTCTTTTATAGAGAAAAATGCAGCGGCTAAAAGGACTGCGACACGTGGCAAAGGTTAAGATCAATCAACCTTTTACTTTACTGGATGCACGAGTCGGTGTAGCTGAAAGGCAAACTGTACAGTTAGAAGTTGCCAAGCTTTATACGCACACACCAATGACCATTCCGATTGAAGTTGTTAATGGTGCCGAAGCGGGACCTGTGCTTTTGGTGTGTGCAGCAATTCATGGTGACGAGCTAAATGGTGTAGAAGTGGTACGCCAGTTACTGAGCAAGGTGGATGCGGCCACCTTGCGAGGGACATTGATAGCAGTCCCTATTGTTAATATTTTTGGTTTTATCCATAAGTCGCGCTATCTGCCAGATAGACGAGATCTTAATCGTTGTTTTCCAGGTTCAGAACAAGGCTCATTAGGTGCCAGAATGGCGCATATGTTTTTTGATCAGGTGGTAAAAAAGTCGACACATATTATCGATTTACATACTGGTGCGATTCATCGCTCTAACTTACCCCAGATCCGTGGCGATTTATCTTGTGAGATGACCAAAGAAATGGCGATGGCGTTTGGCACACCTGTGGCAATTGATGCGCGTCTACGAAACGGCTCTTTGAGGAGCGAGGCTGCGGGTTTGGACATCCCCGTGATCACTTATGAAGCAGGAGAAGCACTTCGGTTCGATTCGCTTGCTATCGCGGCAGGGTTACAAGGCGTTGAAAATGTGATGCGTAGGCTGAATATGCTACGAGGTCGGCGCAGAAAACAGCGCCATGATGCTGTGATTGCGGCTGCAACTAGTTGGGTGCGAGCTGATGTAGATGGCATAGTTCGCGCGCAAGTAAACTTGGGTGAACGCGTCTCAAAAGGCCAAATACTCGCATACATTGATAGTCCATTAGGGCAAAGTGAAGAAGCCGTTATGGCGCCTCGTAGCGGTATTGTTATTGGCCAACAGATGCTACCACTGGTTAATGAGGGAGACGCGGTATTTCATATTGCTTATTTTGCTCATGCCAATAGTATTGTTGAGCAACAGTTAGAGACATTTATTGATGATATAGGCCCTATTTCTTAGGGCCTAGCGTACGCCTTGGGGCTGGTGGTTGCTTTAGTTTTTGAGGTTCTTGACTCAATACCAGTACAGGGCGAGTGACAAACAGGTTATTGGGATATACGACTTTGTGTCCTTCAACATGGCGTAAAACAACGCTCATTAGGCCCATTTCGACAATACAACCTTCAACAAAGTTAGCGCCATCGACAATTCTAACCCAATTGCCAACACGGTAGTCGTTTTGTATAAACATGAGCAAAAATGACGTAAGGTTAGACAGTAAAGACCAACCTGCAAACATCGCTACGCCAAGCATTGCAAAGAGTGATGAGCCAATAACCAGCAAACCTCTAAGTTCTATGCCCCAAAACACCAACATAAAACAGATAAAAATAAAGGCGACAAGCACTCGAACAAGTAAATCAGCGCGCTGCTTTCTGTGGGAATCTATTTTCCCGCGAGTGACTTTCTCTAGCAGCTTACAGCATGCTTTAATCAGAAACGGAAAGGATAGGAGCGCAACTAAGGTGACAATCAGTTTGTATTGACTGAGAGCGAAATCTAATAAATGCAAAATGGTGTCCTTAGAAATTTTTTTGCTTTATATCATGTTTATCTCTTGGCGACACCGTTAAAAGCGATTTTTTACGGTCAATAACCATTGCATGCTATCAACATTTTCAGGACCATTTATTGGGGCCGCTAAATCAATGTGTACCATAATATCTGAATTTGCTCTGCTAGGGGCTAAGCGCAATCCTATACCAACATTTTTGAGTACCGATTCATTCGCTTTGATAGGTAAGTGAGAGTGATAGGCACGACCAACATCAAAAAAGGCAGCGCCGCCCACTTTAAATAAGTGCCATAGATCATATTCCCAGTAGTAGCGCTTCTCTATATTGAGTAGCATACTTCGACTACCTTGCTGATACTTAATGGGGTAGCCGCGTAGACCCGTCTCTCCTCCCAGTGTTATTTGGTTATCTAACGTGAGGTTATTGCCGTAGGTATAGCTGGCGTTAAGAAACCAAGATTCATATAAGCTTGTATTTAAATAATATTGGAAGGTCGTTTTTGCAATGAGGTTTTCGGTTTTATCGGTATCTTTATTCCAGTTGCCACTCAGGTCGAAGTAAAAGCGCCATAAACTATGATCTGAGGTGTAGTGCGCAGTATTTGCCGAAAAAGAATAAACCAGCCGCTCGCTATCATCGCTCCAGGACTCAGCTGAGTATCCAAATAATGCATTTATATTCCAGCCTAAATTTAGATCTTCCGTACGATAGATAGAGTCGAAATTACGAACTTTTACATAGGAATCTTCAAACCACTGGGCTTGAACATATGGGTAGGTCAGTGTTCTATCTTGTGCGATAGGCAGCGTAGTATCACTAATCTCTCTAAATGTATGTTGTTCGTGTCTAATGCCGGTCATTAAGCGACGTGTCCAACTGCCCGATAGGGGTTTGGAATGCCCAAAGTAAACTTGAGTAACGTCAGTTGACTGGCTAAATTCAGAGATGGTTTCACCCTCTGAGTAGATGGGCTCTTCTCGTTTATCTGAGTAGTTTGTGAAGCCATAACTGTAGGGTGTATCCGTCGCGAAAAATGGGTAACTGACGTCAATGTAATGTCGCTCACCATCGTCATTGTCTGAATACTCAATTCGACCGCGGTATCTGGAGTTTAAAATATTTGGATCGTCGTAAACAAATTGATATCCGGAACGGTCGACCTCTTTAATGTGAGTGAATGAAAGGCGCTTTCCCCAGCCAAATAAATTACTTTCGCGAAATCCTATTCTTGAGGTGTTCTCGCCACCGCTGCGACTAAAACTGAGATCTGGCAGTAAGGTCCAGAGATCTCGAGTGATAACGGTCACTAAAACGTCACCATCGCAATTCTCTGTTGCATAGATCCGAGCGTCATAAAGGTAAGACTGGTTGCGAAGCAGTCGTTCTGATTCACTTAGTTTTCGGGGATTATACACATCCCCTTCTTTAAATAGTAAAACGCTTTTTAAGACTTCAGGCTTAGTCTGAATATGGTATCGATTGGCAAAGCGAAAGAGGGCATTATTCTCATCTGGTTTATCAGTATCAAAGACATTGAGCTGTTTGAGTGTGATGTCAATGACCTTTTTGCCTTTGGCAGGCTCTGGATAGTTTTGTTTGACATCGAGCTGGCGAGAGAGATTCTTGTCGCTTGGTGTTTCAACTCGGTTATTACCGCAGCTGTTATTAAAGTCAGCCACAGGTACATTTTCAGCTTGAACGCTGGTATTAAAGCCGCACACTAACACTAAGCTACTGCAAGAGATCCTCTTCAATTTCATCACTAAGCCTTTAAGTCTAATATTCCTTTAGTATGGATTAAATTGTCGCAACTTGCTTTGAATCTGCAACAAAAGTAATAATATTTATAGACTTAAATAGCTTTATGTGGACTTAATAAGTAAGGGTTTTATGCAGAGAAGGCAGTAAATCTAAGGCGTCGACGCCATCTGGTGCTATCCAAATACTGTCACTATAGTGTTCAAAATTTAAATTGAAGTAGCATTGCTCAAATGAAAAACGCCATTGGTGTCTATCTGCACCTGCTGAAAATTCAAGTAACTGGATAGCGTCTTGATGTAAAAATATTTGGCCCCAAAGCTCAAACTCATCATCCGGAGGGGTAATTTCACTGTGTATGATAATAACCTCATGTGGCGTATCCAAAGTGAGTGTGGTCATTTAGTCTCTTTCCAAATAATTTCTAATTAACTGCATAAACGGAGCCCCATACTTACTCAACTTAGTGAACCCCACCCCTGACACTTGTAAAAACTCACTGTCGTTGGTTGGTGTTTTTTGCGCCATTTCAGCCAGCGTTCGGTCGTTAAAGACCACATATGGCGGTACATCGTCCTCATCGGCCAGTTGCTTTCTGAGTGCACGAAGTTTGGCAAACAACTTTTTGTCATAATTAAACTGTGCGAGCTTATCTTGGTATACATGCTTAGCAACGAGCCTAGGCTCTGCTAGTTGCAAGACATATTCACCTTTTAGTACCGCTCGGGCAGCTTCGGTAAGTCTTAAGGTCGCACCTTGCGTTATATCTTGGTTTAATAAACCATGATGGATAAGTTGACGTAGGATACTAAGCCAGAACTCATTACTATGCGCTTTACCTATTCCGTAAGTGGAAAGGGTATGATGATTGTGTTCTCGGATTCTTGCCGTATTTGCACCGCGTAGAATATCCACAATGTAGCCAATACCAAAACGCTGTTCAGCTCGATATACGCAGGATAACGCCTGCTGAGCAACTAAAGTACCATCAAACCGCTTGGGAGGATTTAAGCAAATATCGCAGTTACCGCATGCCTCGCGCTGGTACTCGCTAAAATAATTGAGCAGTATTTGACGTCGGCAAGTTTGTGCCTCAGCAAAGCTAGACATAGCTTGAAAGCGTTGTTCTTCGACTCTGCGACGCTGCTCGTCTGGAATATCCTCAAAAAAGCGTCGGACTCTTGGAATGTCTGCAGGGTCAAAATACATTACAGCTTCAGCTGCCAAGCCATCTCGTCCAGCGCGTCCAGTTTCTTGATAATAGGCCTCAACGCTCTTGGGAATGTCGTAATGGACAACAAAGCGAACATTAGGTTTATTGATCCCCATACCAAATGCAACGGTTGCGACAACGATTTGAATATCATCGCGGGCAAATCGATTTTGTACGAATTGGCGCTGATCGTTATCGAGTCCCGCGTGATAGCCTGCAGCATTGAATCCTGCATCAATCAATCGTTCGGCAATATCGTCTACGCGCTTTCTACTGCCACAGTAGACGATCCCACTTTGACCCTTTTGTTCTTTGAGATAGCGGATCAATTGGGATAATGGTTTAAACTTTTCTTCTATGGTGTAGCGAATATTTGGTCTGTCGAAGCTGCCGGTATAAATAAACGGATCGCACATGCCCAATTGCTGTACGATGTCTTTTCGCGTGGCTAAATCAGCCGTTGCGGTTAGGGCCATCATTGGGACATTTGGGAAATACTGTCGTAACTCTTTAAGGCGAAAGTAATGTGGCCTAAAGTCATGGCCCCAGTGAGATACACAGTGTGCTTCATCTATGGCAAATAAGCTAATATTACATCCAGAGATCCGCTCAATAAAGTCGCGCTGCAATGCCTTTTCAGGGGCAACATAAAGCAGCTTAAGTTGCCCTTGATATAGTGCATCATAGATTTCCCTTTGCTGCTCCCAAGCCACACTGTTATTAATGTATTCCGCAGCAATGCCTTGCGCTTTTAATTGAGCGACTTGGTCTTGCATCAAAGAAATAAGGGGGGAAATAACAATGGTGATACCATCGAGAAGAACAGCAGGGACTTGGTAGCATAGCGATTTTCCCCCGCCGGTTGGCAGTAAAACAAGGGTATCCTGACCAGCTAAGCTAGACTGAATAATATCGAGTTGACCATGTCGAAAGGTACTGTAACCGAATATCTCTTTCAGTACCGTATGAGGGTCGTTAACCGGAGTGCTTACGAGGGTTTCCATCCTCGCTATTTTAGAGCTTTTTTTGAGCCTTGTCTTTGCTTTTTATCTCCATAGAGTCGGCTTGAGCAAGTTTTAAGCAGTGAGCACTGCTACACATTATTTGCTCGAAATATCGTTAATTCATCGAACTTTCATCGCTGTTATCGTCTATACAAAGTATAATGATTGACCTCTTACTTCCTCCTACCAAGGTTAAATACTCGTGATAGAAGAACAGAAAAAGGGCCATTTGTTTGCTGTGCTTGCCTTTTTAATGTGGGGGCTTGCCCCGATTTATTTCAAACAGCTGGTACATGTAGATGCGATAGAAATTCTAATTCACCGAGTGGTGTGGTCTGTGTTTTTTATTGCGCTTATTGTTTTGGCAAAACAACAATGGCCTAAAATTAAGGCGATTGTTGGCAATCCGAAACTATTGGCGATGCTTACCGTAACTGCATTGTTGCTCGGGTTTAACTGGGGATTGTTTATTTGGTCGGTAAATAATGGCTATATGTTAGATGCAAGTCTTGGCTATTACATTAACCCGCTGCTCAATGTTTTACTGGGGATGTTGTTTTTATCTGAAAGGCTAAGAGCCGCGCAAAAGTTTGCCGTATTGTTGGCGATAATAGGCGTTGTATTGCAGTTGATTAGCTTTGGCTCTTTCCCCGTTATTGCTTTTTCACTGGCTGGATCTTTTGCGATTTACGGGTTACTGCGTAAGACTTTGGCGGTCGAGTCATTACCAGGCTTACTAATTGAAGCGCTTATTCTTACACCTATCGCATTAACATACTGGTGGTGGGTAGAGCCCAGCACAACCAGTAATCTTTTCAATAATGATTGGTATACCAATGCTTTGTTGATCAGTGCAGGTGTGATCACTACATTGCCGCTATTGTGTTTTACTGCTGCGGCTAAGCGGATACCTTACACTACCCTTGGATTTTTTCAGTATATTGGCCCAAGTTTGATGTTTTTGCTCGCAGTGGTATTTTATGGCGAAGCATTTGATGCGGAGCGAGCCGTTACCTTTGCGTTTATCTGGGGAGCACTGGTGATGTTTAGCTTAGATTCATATCGTGATAGAAGAAAGCGCTTAGCAAACTAAGCGGTTTCTTCCTAAATCTTTTGCTTGATAAAGACGCTCATCTGCTTGCTTTATCAAGCTTTCGATATCCGAGGTTATTTGCTCGGCTAGCCCGATAGACACCGTAAATGGAATATTCTGCGTTGTAAGCTCATTGCTGTCTTGCTCTAGGTATGCTCTAAAGCGCTCAAGCTTTTCCTTACAATTTGTGATAGCTGTGTCTTTAAAGTAAATTGCAAACTCTTCTCCACCTAAGCGAGCAACCAAGTCGTCAGGAAAATAGTCTGCGAAGGCTTTACCTATCGACTCAAGTACCGCGTCTCCTCCTTCATGGCCATACCTATCATTTACTTGTTTAAAATGTCGATATCGACCATAGCAATCAAACCACAGAGTTCTTTTTTATGCCTGACTCTCAAGCTTTTCTTTACGGTATCAAAAAAGTAGCGACGATTAGGTAGCCCAGTTAAATAGTCAGTGTTTGCTTGTCTGCGAATGGTTTGAATATGTTCTAGCATATCGACGTTTTGACTAAGGCGACAGTAAAACTCTTCTGCGTTAAAGGGTTTTCTTAGATAATCGTTTGCGCCATTTTTTAAAAAGCGTGTCGATAGGTTGGCAGTTTCAACGCCAGATATACCGATAATTGCTTTGTCATCGTCAGTATATAGTCGTCTTATTTCTATACACAGCTCTTCTCCTCGCATATTCGGCATTTCACTATCGGTTATAATGACTGAGATATCACTATTCTCTTTTAATACCTCTAATGCTTCTATGCCATCACAAGCCTCTAAAACTTGGTATTTATGTCTGTTGAGTAAGGCTGAAATATAGTGCCGAGAAGAAATAGAATCGTCGACAACCAGCACTCGTACATTTTCGTTTCTGGGTAAGCGTTCTAATTGGCGTCTTAAATAGTGGTAGGCTTGTTTGTTTTCTTTAGTGATGTAATCAATGATTGGATACTGTTCAACAATTGAGCGTGTTTGACTCTCAAGGTTTCCCGTCATAACGATGGTCGGAATGTCGGCTTTAACTGTGCACGGAATGGCTTGCCCAAGGGGGGCATCAGGGAGAACAAAGTCTACCACAGCGCAAAAATAGGTATTCTGTGCTAATAGCTTTTTTGCTTCAGCCAATGACTCTGCTATATCTACATGGTATCCCACCGAAGTCGCAATATGCTTTTGTACCTTTGCAATCGTAGGAGTATCTTCAATGATCAAGATTTTCCGTAACACAACCTTCGCCAATCATTTCCTGTTTTACTAATTCTTAACCCAACTGGCTTGAATTGCAATGCTTGTGTGAAGAAAGGTAGCTACAATCATAAGAAAAGATGAGGGATATCATTGATAAGACTCAGTCCTATCAATGACAAGCTGAGTTTTGGGGGAAGTGGACACCAACAACAAAATCGCCAGTGTCCAATATGTAGTGAGGTATAAACTTTTACAGCTCGTCGTCTATATCAACGGGAATAACGACGCTACCATCATTTTGCACTTTGGAGCGACCAAATAGCGTATGAAACTTTGTTTTACACGTAGTATGCTTCAAATATTTGGTCCAAGCTTTTTCTACAGCGTTTGTCGGTGGGATCAATCCATCCATCACTTGTACAAATTGCGATTGGAAACTGTTTTGAGGTTCTTCGGCTTTGCTGTATAAGCTTCTTAAGGTGGCACCGCAGCGTTCAAGAATTTCAGCTTCTTGTAACGTGAAGTGGCCACTGCGTCCAAATCCTCTAGGGAAGTTGGCGTCATCATAAAAGGCTCTGTTGCTTGCAAAGGCATTTTTCAAAGTCGCTAAATTATGATCCATAACTGAGTCCTCTAAGGTTATCTGGCTGGAGTATGGACCAAGTTTCAACATTTTTTAAACGAGTAATTTTTATCGTCAGGAAGAAAAATGGACATAGATCTATTAAAAACTTTTGTCGAAGTCGTAAAGACCCGTCATTTTGGTCGTGCGGCTGAAAATCTATATATCACCCAGTCAGCTGTAAGCTTTAGGATCCGCCAGTTGGAACAAAGCCTTGGAGTGAATCTATTCATTCGTCAGCGCAACAATATTCAATTGACGGCACCCGGTGAGAGGCTACTGCCACATGCGAAAATGATTTTGACAGGAATGCAGCGAGCTAAAGTCGATGTGGCGCTGGCTAATAACATGCATAAGCAACTGTCATTAAGTGGCACGGCGAATATTTGGGATGCTTTCTTACAATTTGGAATCAATCATATCGTTTCAGCCATGCCAGGTGTGTCGCTTGTGGCTGAAGTTAAAGCACAGCAAGAAAGCACACGTTTGTTGTTAGAAAGAACGTTAGATCTTGCTGTTCTGTTTGATCCCCCAAAAGTAGATGAGCTGGTGGTTAAACCGATAAGTGATTTAGCCATTATCCCAGTCAGCACTTTTGATACGGTCTCCAAAGAAGATTTTTTTGATAATCAATATGTGTACGTAGATTGGGGAACTGCTTTTTCCTTATGGCATGCTAAGCAGTTTACCGGTGCAACGCCACCTTACTTTAGAACGAGTACAGGAAGAATTGCGCTGGATTTAATTTTACAATGTGGGGGCTCGGCATTCGTACCAGAAGCCTTGGCTTTAGAGTCAATAGAAGCTGGCCGATTATTCCAAGTAAATGATGTTGAGAGTAACTCTCGAGAAATCTTTGTTGCCTACCATAAAGACAATGATCAGCTGGAGCAAATAGAAACCATCGTAAACTTACTCGGTGCGGTGAAGTGAAATTGATAATGAACCTTTTGTGACGTATTTCTTAAGCTTGGGTGTCATTTTATTTTCAGAAATATTTTATGTGTAATATTTTTGTCATTTACCAGTGTCAAACTGCGCGTGTTTTGAAAATACGTGTTGCGATATTGAGGAAATACACATGAAACTAACTAAGACTGCTTTGGCACTATCATTACTAAGTGCATTCACTTTTCAAGCTAATGCTGAAGTAGATGTTTATGGTAAGGCGAATGTATCGGTACAATCTTCTGATGATGGTGCGGGTTCGGTTACTGAAATTAAGAGTAATGCATCTCGCTTTGGTTTCAAAGGTGCAGAGAAGCTAGACTCTGGATTAGAGGTTATCTACAAACTAGAGTTTCAAGTTGATGTTTCTGACGCCGACTCAAAAGGTGACAAAGATAACATTACAGCGCGTAACCAATATGTAGGCTTAAAAGGCAACTTTGGTGAAGTGGTTATCGGTCGTAACGACACAGCCCTAAAACAGTCTCAAGGTAAGATTGACCAATTCAATGATCTTGAAGGTGATATTAAGGTATTGTTTAAAGGTGAAAACCGATTAGGCGATTCAATCTCATATAAGTCACCTAGCTTTAATGGCTTTAAAGTTTTAGGTAGCTTTATTGCTGAAGACAGCGAAGAAGGTGAGAACGGCTTTTCTACAGCGCTAACATACGGTGATGCTGGTTTAAAAGAGTCAACTATTTATGCAGCGATTGCGGCCGATAGTGAAGTGAACGGCTATGACACCGTTCGTTTTACGGTTCAGGGTAAAGTAGCTGACTTTAAACTAGGCGCTATGTATCAGACTCAAGAAAAAGTAGATGGTAGTGCAGAGGCTGATGGCTATCTACTCAGTGCTGCTTATAAGTTAGGTAATGCAACATTAAAGGCTCAGTATCAAGTTATTGATTTTGACGCGGGTGATAAAGTAGATGGTGTTTCTGTAGGTGTTGATTACAAACTTGCTAAAAATGCTAAGGTTTATGGTTTCTACTCTACATATGACGCAGATAACCAAGTAGAGAAAGATTATTTAGGCCTAGGTATAGAGTATAAGTTTTAATTTATAGATTCTATCCAAGGTTAAAACAGCAAAACACCCGCCAAAAGCGGGTGTTTTTGTTTGTATATTGAACTTGTTGGTTCTTTTTTG
>NZ_NKHF01000097.1 GCF_002744175.1 Pseudoalteromonas piscicida | reverse complement strand
AGAGCGATTGGGTCGTTTGTCTGCCACAATCTGTCTCGCTTTTGTCCTATGACCAGTAATAGCAAATTTAGGAAGTATTTACCAGCATTGAAGTTACGCTGCATTGCTCTGAACTTGTACACGGCAAAAACGACCCAATGGGTCGTTTTCTTGACTATAGGAGAAACACAACAATACTGTATATAAACACAGAGATATAAGGATTAGCTCAATGAGAACGCGTTCACCATTTCTAAACCACATCGGTGAGTTTATGCTGACTAAGCAATATTCGCTCAGAACGGTTGATACATATCTTAAGTGGATTTCTTCCTATATTCATTTTCATGATAAGCGTCACCCAGCTTCAATGGGTGATAACGAGGTTGTCGAATATCTCGACTACCTTGTTCTTAAATGTAATGTGTCGCCTAAAACACAAGCGACAGCGTTAAATGCATTATCTTTTCTGTATAAACAAATAATTAAACAGGATTTGTGTCCTAATCTAACGTTTGTCAGAAGCAAACGCCAATCTAAGTTGCCAATTGTTATGACCCCCGAGGAGGTTAAACGTCTCATGTCGTTTTTAAGTAAACGATATTATTTAATTTCAGGTTTAATGTATGGTAGCGGCTTACGTGTAATGGAAGCTGTGCAACTCCGAGTTCAGGATATTGACTTTGACTACAAGTGCATTCGGATCTGAAAAGGAAAAACTAAACGAAACCAACTTAATAAAATTAAAATATTTACTTTTCAATTAGTTAGAAATAAATTGTAAAAGGAAATATTTGTAGGCTGAAGGCAAGATACTTTAGAAAAATAAAAACACACCAAACCAAGGAGCTCGCACAAGTGGTTTTGAGACGTTGCGCTGTGTTCAAACCAAAACACGACGCAACGATCAAACAAGTCTGTAGTTGGTTTTAAGATTTACCGAGGTTTTGTTCGTAGACCTTAAGTGCGTGCTCTAAATCTTCTATCAAGTCTTCTACGTCTTCAAGACCAATATGAAGGCGGATCACGGGGCCAAGTGCCCAACCTGTGGTTGATCGCAAATGCTCCATGGTTTTGTTGGCTGTGACTAAACTCTCAAACCCACCCCATGAGAAACCCATTTTAAAATGAGATAAGGCGTCTAAGAAACGGTTAATCGCCTTTTGATTACCCTCTTTCATTACGATTGAAAATAGGCCATTGCTACCGTCAAAATCGCGCTTGAAGAACTCATGACCTGGACAAGTTTCAAAAGCTGGGTGTCTAACGTGATCCACAAGCGGGTGTGCTTCTAGCCATTTGGCTACCGTAATTGCTGATTGCTCGTGCTGTTTTAATCTCGCAGGCATAGTGCGTAATCCACGTAACGCTAAATAAGCGTCGTCAGCGGAAGTGCATTGACCAAGCAAATACGAATGCTCTCTAAGTTCAGGCCAATAGCGCTCATTTGCAACCGCAACCCCCATCATGACGTCAGAATGACCAACAATATACTTGGTTGCCGCTTGAATGCTGATATCCACACCATGGTCTAATGGTCGAAACTGCCAGCCATTGCCCCAAGTGTTGTCGAGCATAGTAATAAGACCACGGCGCTTTGCTACCTCGACCATAGCAGGCACGTCTTGTACTTCCATGGTGATTGAACCTGGGGATTCCAAGAACAGTACTTTGGTGTTGTCTTGGATCAACGCATCAATATCAGCGCCAATCATAGGATCATAATAGGTTGTCTCTATACCGTAGCCTCTTAATAGCTTATCGCAAAGATCCCTCGTTGGTTCGTATGCGGTATCTACCATCAATAGATGGTCACCTGCTTTTAAGAAAGCCAGTAAAGACTGTGCAATAGCGGCCGCCCCTGAAGGATAAAGCGCACAGCCCGCGCCATTTTCAAGTTCGGTAATGGCATCTTGTAATGCAAAATGCGTATTGGTGCCGCGGCGGCCATAAAACAATGTACGATGACTTCGGCCTTTAATAGCTTCTTGCATCTCTGCCACGCTCTCAAATACGACCGTCGAGGCGCGTTGAACTACTGGGTTTACAACCCCTTTGGTGTACTCTGCTTTTCGTCCAGCAGAAACAATTTTAGTATGCTTTTTCATAATTACTCTTCTGATTGTGCCCGCCAGTGCTCAACTAAATATCTGGAGATAGAGTCTTCTCTGGTGAGTTTAAAACCGGGCTCAGTATCGCCCCATTCTGCAAATGTATTAAGGTCTGCCCGCGAAAACCACTTTGCTTGCTCAAGCTCGTCTTGCTCAACAAAAATCTCGGTGGTTTTCGCTTTCGCGGTAAAGCCAAGCATTAACGACGACGGAAATGGCCAAGGTTGCGACGCAATATAAGTGGCGTCGTAGGCTTCAACACCGGCCTCTTCCATCACTTCCCGTACCACCGCCTGTTCTAAAGACTCCCCTGGGTCAACAAAGCCTGCGAGTGTTGAAAACACACCTTCGGGCCAACTTGCCTGTCGTCCAAGCAAGCATCGCTCTACGCCATCAGGAAAAACATGAGTCACAAGCATAATCACGGCGGGATCGGTGCGTGGAAACGTCATATGGCGACACTCAGAGTTAGTACAACGTCTTGAATGCCCCGCTTCGGCCATTTTATTCGGTTGACCGCAGCGGCCACAAAAACAATGGGTTTTATGCCAATAACAAAGCCCTCTTGCGAGTACACCGATAGAGCCTTGTTGTCGAGGTAAATTGCGGCCGACTTTTCTCATATCGATAAATTCACAATCAGGCGCAATAAAAGACAGCTTGTCACGCTGCGCAGAAACATCGAGCGCAAAATAACTGTGCTCATCATCACGGCCCAGAAAAATGGCATCTTGAAGTGCTAGGTCGGCAACTTCTGTACGCGAAAGGTAGTGTAATTCGTTCTTTTGAATGCTGACTAAATTTGCATCGTCTTGGATCAGCAACCAGCGACTTTTGTCGCCCATTTGAGATAACAACCAGTTTGGATCTTTTCGTTCGTTAGATGCTCTGTCTAACGTCATTTGAGTGTAATACAGCAAGCCCCTATTCCCTCATATTTTGGAACAACCTAGCCACCTCGGCGAGACCTTAAACCTATCACAGCGTAAAGGTACAGGCAAAAAAAAAGCCCATAAATGGGCTTTGAAACTACAGTGTGATCTCACACTACAGAGAGGCAAGATAGTCCAATAGCTTTTGGTTTTCGTTTTCGATATGTTTGTAAAACTCAATATCTTTCAATTTAGATGCCGCTGCTTCGTCGATGACGATAACCGCATCGCGGTGCAGTTGTAGCGCAGAAGCTGGACATGCCGCAGTTAGCGGGCCTTCCACCATCGCCGCGACGGCTTCAGCTTTGTTTTCACCCGTGGCCAACAGTACCACCTTATTTGCATCTAAAATCGTGCCAATCCCCATTGTAATAGATAGGTGAGGTTGATACTCGTCTGCTTTAAAAAAGCGGGCATTATCATCAATCGTTGCTTTTGTTAGGGTCTTTACCCGAGTGCGTGACGTTAACCCAGAAGACGGTTCGTTAAAGCCAATATGGCCATTTCTGCCAATACCGAGTAGTTGTACATCGATACCACCAGCGGCTTTAATACGTGCTTCATATTCTCCACACGCCGTAATTGGATTTTTTGCATCACCCGGAGGTACATGCGTATTATTCTTTTTAATATCGATATGATCAAATAGCTGCTGCTGCATAAAGTAACGGTAACTTTGTGGGTGCGAGCCATCTAACCCTAAATATTCGTCTAAGTTAAAACTAGTAACTTCGGCAAAACTGATTTCGTTTGCTTGATTACGTTTAATAAGCTCTTGATACAAAGCAACTGGCGTTGAGCCCGTCGCTAATCCCAACACAGAGTTAGCTTTGCGCTTTAATTGCGTTGTAAAAATGTCTGCACCATATGCTGCGACTTCGGCAGCGTCTTTTAAAATGACTACTTGCATACGATTAACCAAATGTTGAGATGATTAGAATAAAATGGGATCTGAACCTTGCTTCGCGTGCAATCAAAGCAAGGCCAGATCTAACCTAATTGGGATACACAACGTTAGGTTATTACCATTATGACAACGCTGTCATTATTATCAGAAATAATGCGCTTGTAAAGCAAAAGTGAAAAAAAATATGGATATTTTTTACGCTATATAATCGAAAGGCGTTAAAAAGCCCACAGTTGTGGGCTTTTTAACAAAAGACTTATAAGTAACCTGAACTTGGGATAAGTATTACACGCTTACAAAAATACGCCGTTTATACATCCAGTGCAGCACTAAAAGTTGTACAACCAGTAACGCAATAACGGCCATGAGCGGCTGCCCATCTGCGGGTACAGCGGCAATCACGCCGCCAAAAACACTTTTACTAATGAATGTCCAATTCACCAAGCTTGAAGCCAAATAGATAATAATTGAATTAGCGCCAATAATAACAAATGGATATGCCCAACGCTGGAAGCCTAACACATCTACCACCGCGTAAAATACCGCAAGTAAAATCGCGCTCCAGCCTACCGTTACTAGCACAAATGAACTTGTCCAAAGCTCTTTATTAACCGGAAACTGAAGGTCCCACAACCAACCTAACGCCAGTGACAAGCAACCTGCTCCCGCCAGTATGCCCACCGTTTTCCACTCTCCTTGCTCTTGTGCCTTTGCAATTGTTCGCCCTGCAAATACCCCCGCTATCGCATTGACAATTGCGGGTAAACTAGACAGTACTCCCTCAGGATCCACAGGACGATTTTGATAGCTGATCCCCGGCAATAAATAGGTGTCGATAAATGCATTCCAGCTACCGACACCGTTTGCACTTAAGTCCCCAGCCTGTCCACCAGGTACGGGAATAAAGCACAGTAATAACCAATAGAAAAGCAAGATCCCAACCCCAACGTAGGCTAAGGTTCGCAAGCTGGTGTGCCAAACGAGCAAAGCACAAAAGAACCAAGCAAACGCAATACGACCTAACACACTAGCATAGCGAACACCTTCTGGATCCATTGGGATCCCAGTTCCCCAACCGTGGTTGTATAACACACCGAACGCACATAATAACAAAAGTCGCTTCAGTGCTTTGAGATAAAAAGGCTTACGCTCATCAAAGGGTAAATGATCGATACGCTTAGGCGACAACCCCATCGCCACACCCGATAAGAAAATGAATAATGGAAAAATTAGGTCATAAAAGGTAAAGCCATGCCAAGGGCTATGCACAGTATGTGCTTCAAACGCCTTCCAGCCTTGCCAACCTGTAAGTACAAACAGCGCAGCAAAAATAGACTGGCCACCTAAAATCCAAAACATATCCATGCCGCGTAACGCATCTAAAGAGGCGAGTCGCTTTGGTTTGTTATTTGTTGTCATTGTTATTTACCCGCGTAAAAGTCATTAGCTTCGAATTACTACTTGTTAACCCTTTTCCAGTACTATGCTCGAGTGGGTTATAAAAAACAAAGCCCCGCGATACAGCTGCGGGGTCTTACCAGGGAAAGTTTTTCAAATTTGCTCAGCTGTTTTCGTTAGCGCTTTTGTCCGCCAATATAGGTTTGGGAAACATAGAGCTCGTTATCCAGCACCACAAAATCAGCATCAGCACCTGCTCTTAAATGCCCTTTTTGCGACAAACCGAGATATTGCGCAGGATATAGCGCTGCCATACGTAAGCTCTCTGCAAGGCTAATATTCAATGTATTAACGGTATTTCTTACCGCACTGGCCATATCCAGCACACTTCCCGCCAGTTCACCTGTGGTCGAATTTAATCTATCGCCTGTACGAATGACCTTTCTACCATCAAAAAAATCAAACTCAGTATCGTCGGTGCCAACTGGGGGCATAGCGTCGGTAACTAACATCACCTTGCCACGCTGCTTTGTTCGAATAGCTAACTGCGCTGACAGCGGGTGTACGTGATGGCCATCAACAATTAAGCCACACCAGCTATTGTCATGCCAAAGGGCAGCACCTACAACGCCAGGCTCACGAGAGGTAAATGGCGACATCGCGTTAAACAAGTGAGTAAATCCATCCACACCTGCATTCAATGCTGCATTCGCTGTGTCGTAGTCTGCATTGGAGTGACCGATACACACTTTAACCCCAAGCGAAAGCAGCCGCTCAATATCACCGAGCGGCACGGTTTCTGGTGCCAAAGTGACCATTTTTATACCTAAATCTTGACGTCCATATATGGCAAATTCTTCTTCTGAAATAGGACGGATGAACTTCTCACTGTGTGTGCCTTTTTTGGGGTGGGATAAGTGAGGACCTTCAAAATGAATGCCAAGTACACCTTGCTGCTTTGAAGCAATTGCCTCAGCCGTTGCCTCTGCCGCTTGTTGCATCACTTCAATGCGGTCTGTGATCAATGTCGGCATGAGTCCTGTTGAGCCAAATTGGCTGTGCGCGCTCACCATAGTCGCCAAACAAGCTGTTGACTGCTCTGCATTAAAAAATGCGCCGCCCCCTCCGTTCACCTGCACGTCAATAAAACCTGGTGCAACCAGCCCTGAGAGTTTTTCCACATTTATGGCTTGTGATTCTGTGATGTACTGGATCTGACCCGCTTCGACTGTGAAAAAAACATCCTGTTTAAAATTTTCACCATCAAATAACTTAGGAGCAAAGTAACATTGAGTTGTCATTAGTTCGCCTTCTTTAATTCTTGACCAGCACTTTGAATAGCAAAGTAAATGGCCCCCATTTCTGGTGGCTGCTTGGGTAGTTGGACTTGCTTGGCTATTTCAGGGTCAAGCCATGCTTGTAACGGCTCAGATAAGCCGCCAATCATTGATAACCTAGGTGGATTGAGCGCCAATAACCTTTTTGCTAGACGACTGATGTAATCAGCACCAGATTGCACGATAGCCAACGCAACTTGGTCATCTTGTTTTGCTTGTTCGAAAACATAGCGTGCTAACTTGGCATAACCGCTGGAAGGTTGCCCTGCCATTTGCTCAGCGATCCCCATCGCATCTTTGGCGCTAAAATGATCTAATAATACTTGGCTCAGCGTAGTATTTTCGCCTAACCCGTCGAGGTCTAGCAGTGCCGACTTTACGGCTTCAAGCCCCATCCATGCACCACTTCCCATATCACCTTGTGCAAAACCATGACCACCATAATTCACCGTTTTACCGTCTACTAATGCAAATCCACACGATCCTGTACCCGTTATAATTACCGCACCATCGCTGCCCTCGTGAGCACCGATACATGCGGTGTGCAGATCGGTAGTGAGAAACATCTGCTTGAATGGATGCTCCCATTGCATAATTTTGTCATATAAAACCGGTAAATTTACACCCGCTAGACCAAGGCCTGCATTTAAATCGTGAACCTGTTCAACACGTAGACCCGCGTCTTGCAGGGCCATTTGCGTCGACACCATGATTGATTCAAGCGTGCGCTCTAATCCATGTAAGGGATTTGCAGGGCCGCCTAGACCTGTACCCAAAACGCCATGTTTAAGAGAATAAATTGTTGCACGGCATTTTGTTCCACCACCATCGACGCCGATGTATAGTTGGTCTTGGTCAACCTGTTTAGCCATCATATAAAGACCCCTACTTTATTCTGGATTACACCGCGTTATTGTTTTCGTTGGACACGGTTCTTCATTCATGTTGAATTGATGTTACACAACAAATGACAGCGTTGTCATTATTTTTTTCAAGAAATTTCTTCATTTTGAAAAAAACTAATATTGCATAGTTTATGAGAATTGTCAGTGACAAATTGCAATAATGATCAAACTACAAGTGCTCAGATAACACCTAACACATTGAATAAAATAAAAAAGCGACTTAATGTAACATTAAGTCGCTTTATCAATTTACGCTTTTTACTAAGATTGTTCGTGAACTTAATCCTAGCTTACTTAACGCCCAATTCTCTTAAGCGTTCTTGTAAGTAGCTATCTGCAGTGTAACGCTCAGAAAGCACAACATCTGGTCTTGGGTGCAAGAATAATGGCAATGAAATACGAGATTTCGTTGATGCCTTACCCGTTGGGTTAATTACACGATGGATCGTTGAAGGAAAGTATCCCCCAGATGCCTCTTGCAACATATCGCCAATGTTAATGATGAGCGAACCAAAATCACATGGCACATCTAACCAGCTACCATCTTGTCTCTGTACTTGCAGGCCTGGCTCATTTGCTGCGGGTAATACTGTCAATAAGTTGATATCGCCATGTGCAGCAGCACGAATTGCGCCAGGCTCTTCATCACCGGTCATCGGTGGGTAGTGAAGAATACGCAGTAACGTTTGCTCTGATTCTTTGATCATGTCTTTAAGATCGATAGAAAACTTTGCTCTCACGTCTTCAGGCGCTTCTGACTGTACCCAGCTTAATAACTCTTGAGCAAACTCGCTTGCAAGACGGTAATATTCGCGAATTTCTGCATCTAACTGTGCAGGCACCCGACCCTTTGGATAAACGTGAAAGTATTCTTTGATATCTTTAACGGTAAAGCCTTTTGCAACTTCAGATACTGAAGGTGGAAAATAGCCATCTTGGGTTTCTTTATTGAAAAGAAACTCGTGTTTTTCTTCTGAATTAAAAAATTCTTGCCAATTTTTGTAGATAGATTCAACCAACGCTTGTGGGATTGGATGATTTTTTAACACACCGAATCCAGTGTTTCTTAACGACTCTACAAATTCTTTCGCAGCATTTGGCGATTGATAGTCTACGGTAGGTAACTGTTGCATAATGGTTCCACCAAAATTATTAGTAATTCATGGTTATTCCCTCAAATTAGCCAAATATCAGGCCAAAATGGTATTGCACATTGAGGTCAATAACGCACTTCCCGTGTCATCTCAACACTGCGTACCTAGTAGAAGGTAAGGCGTATGTTATCGGGTCTGTTAACCTAGGGGTTTGTTTTTAAAAGATAAATATAAACCAGCGTCTATTTATCTATAAAACAGCAACAGCAAAGGCTAAAAAGCCCTTATACGATCGTGTTGTCGATAATTCTAAAAAAGCACCGCTAAATACAAGCTCAGCAAACTACTTTTCTAGATTACGTTTTAACAGCGAGCGAGCTTATTGAATTAGCGCTCATGACATAAGGACTTATGTCCGCTTTTATTAATCGAGCTCCTCTATTTTGATGCAGATCAACTGCCCTCATGTGCATCGATTGGGATTTGTATGTCCCACTCTAATCCTTGTTGCGTATTTTTCACACTAAACTCTCCGTTTAATGCGCCAGAAATCAAGTTTGCGGTCAAGTTTGCACTCAGTCCAACGTGACCAGCATTCCCCCTTTTTGTAGTGAGGAACGGCTTAAGTAACTCTTGCGTTGTTATGCCTTGAAGCCCTATGCCATTATCTACATAGTTAATATGTAAATTGTTACCCGCTTGAATAAATGTGATGTTCACTAGGTATTGGTGATCTATCCATGCATGCACCAATGAATTTTCAATCAAGTTGGATAAGACTTCCAGAAGCGCTTGGCCATCAACGTACAGTTCAGTTTCGGTGTTGCCAATCACTTGGAGTTGTACATCTTGTTTTGTGAAGTCTTTTTTAAGTCTGGATTCTATTTCTTTAAGCTTGATTAACGAACGGCAACTATCACGTTCCGACTGTGATACCGACTTAAGCAGACTCACAAATTTGGCTACTTTTTCAAGGTTTCGACTGCAAAGCGCACTACTGTCTTTTATTTGAGCAAAGCCAGTCACCAAACCGTCTTGTGTTAACGTCCCTGAAGCGAGGTCCTTTTGCAGTGTTTGCATCACCTCTTCTAAGTAGGTGTTTGAGGTGATACTGGTTCCTAGAGGAGTATTTATTTCATGTGCAATTCCCATTACCATTTGATTGATTGCTTTTGATAGCTGTTGTTTCACCGCTATTTTTTGCGCTTCAATAAGTTTAAACTGAGTATTCACTCTGGCAATGATTTCACTGGGTTTATAAGGTTTTGTAATGTAGTCAACACCGCCCACTTCAAGCGCCTGCACTAAACTCTCACTATCCTCATAGGCACTGACAAAAATAACCGGAATACTCGCGGTGGTATTCTCAGACTTAAGTACCTTACAAAGCTCTATACCCGACATATTAGGCATTTTGATGTCGGTTATTATCAATTCAGGTTGCTGTTTCTTTACGATGCCTAGCGCAATATCCCCGCCACGGGCCGCCAGCACTTTAAAACCTTCTTTTCGAAGTATGAGCTGAAGAACTTGAAGGTTTTCAGGCATATCGTCAACAATCAAGATATCGGACATTCAACGCTACTCTTTTCCTTAATTTCATACTTTTTACAGCATAGCTTGAGAAATTATGTATCGCGACTATGTTTAAATATAAATTTCACGCGTTAATAATAACTTATGTCCTCAAAAGCATTACTAAGTTGGATCGCACTGCTCGCCTTGTTAACTGCGCTTAGTAGCGCAACTTTAATCTACTACTCTGCTACCACACACAGTACACTTGCCGCTGACATCAATACGGCGTATCAAAACCATCTTTCATTAGAAATGTACGTAAAGGACAAAGACCCAAGATATCTAGCATCGCTCCACCCCGCACAGCAGCATTTACCGCTACCATTAAAACAAATTTTTGACGCGCAAATGCATTTGAAGTCACAATTTACTGAAAATATAGCCACCGATCCAAGTTTGCCAAACAGTTACCAGCTGTCCATTAGTCAGCTTCCAATATTCGCCAACTCAGAACTAGAACACAGTAGTAACGAACAAGTACAAATTTTGCTGTTTACCGGATTCGCCTTTGGTTTGTTAACCTTATTTTTAATCTTTTATGTTTGGTTCATGAGAACAAAACATTTCTCGCCCATGTACCGCATCATTAATAAATTACGCAACCAAGCTCAACACAACGGAACGCTTGAGTTAACAGCGACCACTAGCGATGCCGATGTAAAACGTTTGATTAGCGCCATCCAAGAGGCCACAGCATCACAAAGCCAGAAATTGGCATCTGCCGCAATCATCGAAAGGTATAATCGAGAACTCAAATCTATTACAGGTTCTGAACTTATTGTAAAGCATGCGCTTGAATTTATCGCAAATGAATTCAATGCGCCTAGCGTCTCCTTACATGCACATCAAGAAGACGACTCCTTTTTGTTCGTGAGTGGTTTGGGCGTGAGCCTGAGTGAGTCAATCTTAGGCTCTTACATCCAACAAAGTGCAAAACTCAACACGCCACAAATACAATCAGATCCACTTTGGTTAAAAGACCAAGACATTGAGATTAAACTACAATCGCGCTATTACTTTCCACTCGCTATCAATAACAATGTGGTATATGTGCTGTTCGTCGGTAGCGCACAACGTTTAATCGAGAGTCAATTTGAGGCGCTTGAATATCTGTGTAAAGACCTCAGCCTTGCGCTAGCATCAATGAAAATATTGAAAAGCAACAAAAAACTGAATCCGCTCTGAGCGAACAATTAGAACTCACTCATCATATTATCAATGCTATCCCAAACCCCACCTATTACCGTTCAACCGACGGGGTATTTATGGGCGTTAACAAGTCCTTTTTAACACTCCTCGACCAGTTTGAAGTGGATGTTATTGGAGCCAAACTTGATGAAGTATTTGATTTGGGTATTGCCAGCCTTTTTGAATCTAAGGCTGATGAGATCATTGCTTCAACTCAAGAACAAACTTACGAAGTGCTACTGTTAGATGGGCAAGAACAGGCTAGAGAATTAATTGTCTATGAGGCACCTTTTTTCAATGAAAACGGAGCAGTCGTCGGTATTGTTGGCATGTACTTAGACGTCACTGAACGCAACCAGTTGCAACGAGAGCTCGTTGAAGCAAAAGACCTCGCGCAAAACTCTGCTAAAACCAAAAGTGAATTTCTTGCCAATATGAGTCATGAGATCAGAACGCCCATGAATGCCATTATTGGTATGTCACATTTAACGCTCGCAACAGAATTAACTGCCAAGCAACATGATTACGTATCGAAAATAGATTCAGCCGCCAAGCAGCTACTTAGGCTTATTAACGATATTCTAGATTTCTCAAAAATTGAAGCCGGTAAAATTGAGCTAGAATATCAAGCATTTTCTACTGAAAAGCTACTCGATAATGTGGCAACAATCGTCAGTGTCAAAGCGCAAGAAAAGCAGTTAGAGCTAGTATTCGATATTGATCCCAATGTCCCTTACTGCGTCGTAGGTGATCAATTTAGAATAAGCCAAGTGCTGATCAATTTGGCCGGTAACGCTGTAAAATTCACTGAAAACGGCGAAGTCGTGGTTCGCCTATCATTAGTGAATAACAATGAGGGTATTGCCAAAATAAAATTCAGTGTTAAAGACTCTGGTATTGGCATGAATAAACGGCAACAAAAAAACCTATTCCAATCTTTTTCCCAAGCCGATAATTCCATCACCAGAAAGTACGGTGGTACAGGGCTTGGCCTCACCATTTCACAACAATTAATCAAGTTGATGGGCGGAGAAATCTATGTTGAAAGCGAGGAAAATGTTGGTTCAGAGTTTTATTTTACACTTGAAATGGAAGTGAGTGATGAGCTCAGCCAAGTAAAAGATGTATCTCATTACCTATCAGATCTAAGCGCAACAATTATTGATGATAACCAACACGCCCTAGATGTGCTGAGCGGCATGCTCACAAATTTTGGCATGCGTGTTAATTCCTACTTAGATCCTCATAAAGCACTAAACCAATTTGTGCTTACGCAAGAACTGCCCGACTTAGTGTTTGTCGATTGGCATATGCCAAAAATTGATGGTCTAGAGTTAATTAGTAAACTTCGCACTCAGCTAGAGATCAAACAAAGTAAGTTTGTTCTGGTCACAGCTTATGGTCGCGAGCTAAACCTAACCGAAGCTCAAGCCGACATTATTGATGGTGTGCTACTAAAACCCATCAATCCGTCAAATTTAGTTGATGTAATCCAAAGTGCTTGGTTCGACTCCCCAGAACCTAGAGCAACTTTATGTAAGCAAGATTTAGCCATTAGTCGTCAAGCACTTAATGGCATTGCCATTCTCGTTGCAGAAGATCAACCGGTAAATCAAGAAATAGCCGTAGAAATTTTATCGAGTTTTGGTGCTGATGTGTTGGTTGCTGATAACGGAGAGGAGGCAATTGAACAAGTGAATAATAAGGCTATTGATATTGTGTTAATGGATATGCAAATGCCTGTGATGGATGGGATCACAGCAACTCAAAAGCTTAGAGCCTCGTTTGACAAAAATACCCTGCCTATATTAGCCATGACAGCAAACGCTATGGAAGAAGATATACAAACCTGCATTGATGCAGGCATGAACGACCATGTTACTAAACCTATCGACGTGGAGCAGCTGGTTAAGTGCATTTTAAAACATGTTGATCAAATCGCTACGGCACCAGACACACAAGTTCATAAAGCGGTCGAATCACCAACAATACAGACACAAACAAATGATGAGATTATCGAATTCGAAGGAATAGATATTGCTGAGGGAGTAGCAAGAGCTGCAGGCAATCACAAAGTGTATTTTGATATTTTGGAAAAGTTCCTTGCACAGCAAATTGAGGAGCTGATTAATTTAAAACAAGCCTTAGCCATAGATAACTACGAGCTGGCGCAAAGCATGCTGCACGCATTAAAAGGAGCAAGTGCGAATTTATCTATCATCAAACTTGCGGATGAGTTCAAAAGTATTGAGGAGTCCCTTAATACTCGACCACCTAACGCTGGTGAGATTGATGAATTAATAAAATATGTTAAATATGCACTAGAGCAATGCCAGAAACGCCGGAAAAGAGATGAAGCAAAGCAGTTAGAAACGACCGAGCAATATGATGCTGTAACTCAAAACACGCCCCTAGAAGAGCTCATTAATCTCGCATGCGCGCTTAGAGACTACGACACTCAAGCAACTGAGTTAGTTGAGTCTATTTCAGTGAGCAGTTATTTAACCGAAGTGGAGTTGCAAAAACTTAAAACAGCTGTCGCGCGATTCGAATTTAATGAAGCCTATATGATGCTCACTTCTATCAAGCATGTGGAAGAAGCTCCCGAACTAAATGCCAGCAAAGGCGCAATGCACTAACAAGCAGCTTGACCAACGACAAAATAACCAATCAGCAATAACCTGTTCTAAGTTATGTTACCAAAAGGCTGTATACAAAAATCTTATACCAACTGAACTCAATTGATATTACATCCATTCATAAACAAGCAATAGCAAAGAGGTCCATACTTCCCTTTTCATGCAGTAAATCCTTTTAAAGTCTTGCCTAAGTAGCTAATGGCTCAATAGAAAAACCTTCACCGCTGTTAAAAAGAAAGACACACATGTTTGACACAATAAAAACAAACTGTTAATAATATTGCATCAACACAATAATGATAAGGAAACATAATAATGAAACTACAACTTAAAAAAACTCAACTAAAGGCGCTATCAAAAGACAAAAATGTCATCGCTGACGAAATGACTCCAAACGTTGCCGGCGGTTTTATTCCAACGGCTCGCCAATATTGTAAAACTGATATTAACTGCGCAAGCGAAGGTTGTGACTCTATCGCGCCAAACTGCGGTACACAAACTTATACTTGTTACTAACATATAAGTAATAAGGCCACATTGTGTTTAATGTGGCCTTATTTTTATGAAGTCGCGCTTTATAACCCGAGCTGATCCATAAAATCGTCGTCAGCAGCGTCTTCTTCTTGCGTTTGCTTTGCAGGCTTTTTCTTATCAGCCTGGCTGGCAATGATATCGTCAGGATCCACCGACTCAGCGATATCAAAATCATGTAATTTAATAAATTCAGTTTTGTCCATCGCAAGTTCAAGATAAAAAATGTTTTGGCCCTGCGTGGTAAAGGTTACGCGCCTAGCTTGCGGCCTATCCATGGTAGTATCTACCGAGATCTGGACCTGCTTGTTAATCGCCATCATCTTAGGTTGGTTTTGCGTTATTGAAGTATGGAGCTGTTCACGCACCTTATTGGTAAAATCACCAACAATTTGGTTCATCAATTCACCTAATACGTTTGCAACATCATCCGACAGGTGACTGTGGGCAATCTCGTCTTCGGGCATGCCCATATTGCGCATATAGTCTGTGTACACCTCCATCGCAGCTTGTGCTGTGAAGTTGGTCACGACCAAACCAGTAAATCCGCCATCGAATAATACAAAACAACCGATGTCCGGCCTCATGCAGGTACGAGTTATCTTTTGCACCATTGCAGAATAACTTATTTGGTTGCCGCTTGCCGACGACAGAACTTCTGTTACTGAGTGGCATAGCGTTGAAAGAATATCTTCTGTGCTAATCACTTTGTTTTTCGCCATTTTTTGTCTCATATTTACTTCTTATTATTAATAGTAGCCAAGCTACTGAATTTATCACTGACTATCCAGCATAAAATGCTAAAATAGCGAGATTATTTTCAAAGAGAGATTTAGTGTGACGGGCAAAGACAGTATTTATGCCACTGAGCAAGCAGTAAAAGACTTTACTTTCGACGCAAATGTCGTTGAAGTATTCCCTGATATGATCCAGCGTTCTGTACCTGGCTACGCAACTATAGTGAGCACTATGGGCAAATTGGCTGGCACTTATGCGCAAAGCAACTCAAACCTATATGATTTGGGGTGCTCTTTGGGTGCTGTCACCCTGAGTATGCGTAGGAACATAGACAAAGAAAACTGCCATATTATCGCCGTAGATAATTCAGCGCCTATGGTTGAACGCTGTAAGCTTCATTTGCAAGGATTTAAATCTGATGTTCCTGTCTCTGTCACTCTGGGTGATATTAACGATATAGAAATAAATAACGCATCAGTTGTTGCAATGAACTTCACCTTGCAATTTATACCACCAGAGAATCGCGCAGCCATATTAGAAAAGATTTTCCAAGGTCTAAAACCAGGAGGTGTGTTGCTATTGAGTGAAAAAATTCGAGGCGAAAATGACACCAAAGATAACCTACTGGTCGACCTTCACCATGACTTCAAACGACATAATGGTTATTCCGAGTTAGAGATCAGCCAAAAGCGTACAGCAATTGAAAACGTCATGCGTACAGACTCACTAAGCACCCACTTAACTAGGTTAGAAGAAATAGGTTTTAGCCAAACCCAAGTGTGGTATCAGTGTTTTAACTTCTGCTCAATGGTAGCAATAAAATAGAGGCAATTATGAATCATTGGTTTACTGACTTTTATGCAACCATAGCAAAAACGCCACTTAGCCATTGGCTAGAAACCCTTCCCGCGCAGCTCAGCCATTGGCAAAAAGAAGCACAACATGGCGACTGGCCAAAGTGGGAAAAAGTAATAAAGAACTTACCCGAGCTCGACACCTCTCATGTAGATATCAAGACAAAAGTTGAGATTGGCACGGGAGAGAATATCAGTGAAGGTCATCAAAAACAGTTAACCCATTTACTAAAGCGCATGATGCCATGGCGTAAAGGTCCATTTCATCTACATGGCATACATATAGATACAGAATGGCGCAGCGACTGGAAATGGGACAGGCTCCTACCACATATTAGCGAGCTTCATGGTCGTAATGTCTTAGATATTGGATGTGGCTCAGGTTATCACCTTTGGCGTATGCGCGGTGAAGGGGCCGAGCTTGTTGTAGGTATCGATCCATCTGATCTGTTTTTGTGCCAGTTCCAAACAATCAAGCACTTTAACCCAGATCCAAATGTTCATTTACTGCCACTAGGTGTAGAGCAACTCCCTGAGCTGAAAGCCTTTGATACTGTCTTTTCAATGGGCGTATTATACCACCGTCGCTCCCCAATCGACTTCCTTGCACAATTAAAATCACAGCTCAGGAAAGGTGGTGAATTAGTGTTAGAAACCCTAGTGGTAGAGGGTGACGTCAATACGGTGTTAGTCCCTACTGATCGCTATGCAAAAATGCGTAATGTCTGGTTTATTCCAAGTTGTGACGCATTAACTTTATGGCTCGAACGCGTGGGCTTTAAAGATATAAAGGTAGTCAATAAAGACGTTACTTCGCTGGATGAACAACGTCAAACACCTTGGATGGAAACAGAGTCTTTAGCAGATTTCTTAGACCCTAACGATCCTAGTAAAACCATTGAGGGCTACCCGGCTCCCCTGCGTGCTATTTTTGTTGCAAAAGCATAAACTTTTGCTTTTTTGTGTTAGCCCTCAGGCTACGGGCTAACACACTGAGATTATGAATCATCATGATCCATACTCTCACCTTCCCAATAGGCACTAAATTTAAAAATTCCCACTTAATCTCAATATAATTCTGTACTAATTCCGAATACCAATGTTATAGTAACGTTAATGACTGCAGCTATAAATTCATAACGTTGACATTGTTACATACAACTAAATATTTATGCTGACACTTTAGTTGTTCAAAGGACTGTAGCTCTTTCTACTTTAATATCGAGAACATGATAAGTATTCGGTTTGCCTCAAATATTTTTAACCTGATATTGAAAATGAAGTATAACCCTCTTACTAGAACGCTATGTTTAGCTTCTTTTACAAAAGGAGAAAAATAAAATGAAAGCAATAAACACTATTCCAGAATCTAAATTAAAACAAATTTTTGGCGGTTCTGCTGGCGGTGGCGGCGGCGGCACTGAACCACCTCAGCAACAAGAAGAAGCAATGCCATACAAGAAACAAGGCGACACGTCAAAAATTTAGGAAGAATTATGAACGCCGTAATAGCTGCCATAGATTGGACTTTGATCGTAAGTAAGATACTGGCGCTCTTTGCGCTAGTATTTTTTGCGAAGCAGCCATTTTTGAAAATGTTAAAGGACTCTCCAAGTAAAGACGTTCGAGACCAAGTTGAAAGCTCCTTATTAATACTGGTATGTATTTCTATTATTTTCCATTTTTTTGGAAGATTGGCTGCAGATGCGATTATCAATGCAGATATGGGGGTCATGGCAAAACGCCAAGTTTACTACACGTACTTTAGTTTGCATGACCTCTTGGCGGTAGTAGCGATCATGCGTTTACATGATATTAAAAACTGCCAGTTTGCTCGTATAACACGATACGTATGTTATTTTTCAGGTGTGAGTATCGGACTTCAATTAACTAGATATGTGGACAGAGTTGTATTGGAAGCCAACTTCCTTGAGCATATATACAGCCACGGGTTAGTTTTAACCAATGCACTTACTGCTGGATTGCTATTAATGTACCCTCTTTCACGGTTGTTATTGATATCCCCTAACAAGAGATGGAGTTAGCATCAAAGTTAGATTGGAAAGCATATCACCTTGGTGAAAACCACTTGAACTGTCAAACTCACCTCGTCAATGTGGCAGTTCAAGTTATTCCCCAACTACTACAGCGTCAGATTTGACACAATTTTGCAATCCTCAACACCTTAAGGCTCTTAGCCTTCTCACAATTTTGACAATCTGTAGTTCAATCAATGTGATTGCGAAGCCAATATATCTTGACTGTTGTTGGTAAGGAAGACTAGAGATCAGAGTTTTCGGTTGAAGTCGGCGAAGATCTAGGAAAAATTACCCATACTATCAAAGTTGCTTCTACTTTTAATACAGAAAGTCTTTTTACTGTTGATAAGAGCACCTATCAAAAGGTAGATTTAAAGTCAGGGCTAAAAATAGTTCGCCACTATGAGGTGTCTAGGAAGCGAAGAGTTGAGTAGAGAAAGTTCTACTCTGATTTAGTCTTGCCAGTCCCCATTATGTACTATTTCTTTTAAGTTTATAGAAGCTAAATTTCTAATAGGTTGTAGCTTTATTTACCAATGTAAACTGCCAAAGATTTCCAAAAGTTTTTATATTAATTACAAACTCCAAGCCTAGAAACAGATATGCTGAAAGGGTGTTTAATTATATAAAAATTCTAATTTTCGCAGTTTTCACTCGCGGCATCATGCCTCCCACCATGTTGAGACTGTGGTAGGAGCGAGTTTACCTCGCGAGGTGTTTGTTTAGCCTTTAGCGTCTTCGACTCGAATGTGTATGCACAAATCGGCGGGTGAACCACCTCCTACCATGCTGAGGGTGTGGTAGGAGCGAGTTTACCTCGCGAGGTGTTTGTTTGATCTTTGGCGTCTTCGACTGGGTGTGTATGCACACAAATCGACGGGTGAACCGTCTCCTAGCATGTTGAGGGTGTGGTGGGGAGCGAGTTTATCTCGCGAGGTGTT